>JANNPZ010000040.1:0-94625 GCA_031400505.1 Paracoccaceae bacterium
CTCGGCTGCCGCGCCGAGTCCCGCGATGCCGATGACGTTCTCGGTCCCCGCCCGGCGCCCCATTTCCTGCCCGCCACCCAGCGACAGTGCCTCGATGTCGAGCCCCTGCCGCAGGATCAGCGCGCCCGCGCCCTTTGGCCCGCCGAACTTGTGGGCGGACAGGACCGCGAAGGTCGCCCCGCTCCAGCCAAAGGCGAAGGGGATACGGCCCAACGCCTGGGTGATGTCGAGCAGGAGATGGTCGGCCCGCAGCGCGCCATAGGGATACTGCCCTTCGACCTTTGCCGGCGGCTCGGTCAGCACCCCGGTCTCGGAATTGGCGAGGCCCATGGCGAGCGTGTGTCCCGGCCCGAAGGGGCGCGCGTCGGTGCCGGTGAGGTCGAAGTGCGCGAAAAGCGCGTCATGCGCGGTCGGATCGACCATGACCGCATAGCCCTCGGGCCGGCGCGACAGCAGCATCGCGGCCTCGGTCGCGCCGCTGGTGAAGACCACCTCGACCGGCTTGCACCCGACCGCCGCCGCCAACTGCTCGCGTGCCGTCTCGACGACGGCCTTGGCCGCGCGGCCCTCGGCATGCACCGAGGACGGATTGCCCACCACGTCCTTCGCCGAAGCCATCGCCGCCCGCGCCTCTGGGCGCAGCGGGGCGGTGGCGTTCCAGTCGAGGTAGATGCGGCCCCGGGGCATCCTCAGGCCTCGTCCACCACGCGGAGAAGCGTGGGAACGGCGGGGCACGGGGCCATCTTGTTCTGGATCACATCGCTGAGGCGGGTCTGGAACAGAAAGACATAGACCTGCGCCGACAACCCCTCCCACAGCCGGTTGGTCAGGCTCTGCGCCTTGGTCCCCGACAGCCCGCCGGAAGCCCCTGCCCCGGTGTGCATGGCATCCACGGTCTCTTCCACCGCCTCCATCACCTCGCTGACGCGGATCGCATCCGGGCTGCGCGCCAGCCGATACCCCCCCCCGGGGCCACGCACCGCCTCGACAAGCCCGGCACGACGCAGCTTCACGAACAACTGCTCGAGATATGGCAAACTGATATCCTGCCGTTTGGCGACATCCGCCAGCGATTTCAGCTCGACCCCCCCCGCCTTCGCCTCGAAAAGCGCGAGGTCAGCAAGGGCAACCATCGCGTAGCGGCCTTTGGTTGACAGTTTCATCCGGTTATTCCTGCAATCTGGCCTGCCATATCCATTGACGCAATCACGCCCACCGCTTAACTGACAAGCCAGTCTTCTGCGAGGCAACAGCCTCTTAGAATGGTTCTAGGTTAGCCGAGCGAAGTCGTCAACAAATCGCTTCGGAAAGAAAGACAGGCGAAACGCATGCCCGAAGTCATTTTCGCCGGTCCCGAAGGCCGCATCGAAGGCCGCTACCATCCGCAGAAGGAACGCGATGCGCCGATTGCAATCGTGCTGCACCCGCACCCGCAATACGGCGGCACGATGAACAACAAGATTGTGTATAACCTGCACTATGCGTTCTACAATCTTGGCTTCACCGTCATGCGGTTCAACTTCCGCGGCGTCGGGCGCAGCCAGGGCGAATATGATATGGGGATCGGCGAATTGTCGGATGCCGCCTCGGCGCTCGACTATCTGCAGTCGATGAACCCTAACGCCAAGCATTGCTGGGTGGCGGGCTTTTCCTTCGGCGCCTGGATCGGGATGCAGCTTTTGATGCGGCGCCCGGAAATCACCGGGTTCATCTCAGTATCCCCGCCGGCCAACATGTATGACTTCAGCTTTCTCGCACCCTGCCCCTCGTCTGGTTTGATCATCAATGGCAGCGCCGACAAGGTCGCGCCACCCAAGGACACCGTCAATCTGGTGAACAAACTGCACGAACAGAAAGGCATCACGATAACGCATACGCTGATCGAAGGGGCCGATCACTTCTTCAAGGACGAAGACGCGCACATGAAGCCGATGATAGATACGGTTTCGTCCTACGTGAAGCGGCGGCTGTCAGAGGTATCGCGATGAGCGTGCTCGAAGATCTCGGCGACGCTTTGGCCCGCGACGTGATCGCCGCGATGGAAGAATTGGGCGACGAACGGTTTTACGACAAGATCTCGAAAGTGCTGCTGGATGCCTCCCCCACCATGCAAGAGGCATTTCTGACCGCCTACCGGGTACGGATTGCCGAAAAGCGGGGTCGCGCCTTCATCGAGGCCGCGCTGAAGGCCAAGCGTGAGGGTGCCTCGGGGCCAAAAGTCTACTTGGGCGGCGGCGAGCATTGAGTGACCGGCTTGAGGCGCAGTTCGCGTTTCTGAACGAGGCCGATCGCCTGAAATCGGTGCTGCGGGCGACAACGCTGGTCGATGGATCGCGGGCGGAAAATTCGGGCGAGCATAGCTGGCACTTGACGCTTTACGCGATGGTGCTGGCTGATCAGGCCGGGCCCGGCGTGGATATCGGGCGTGTCATCCGCATGCTGATCCTGCACGATCTGGTCGAGATTGACGTGGGCGACGTGCCGATCCACTCGGCGAACGGATTGGCGCATGGCTCTGCCGACACGCTGGCTGCCGAGCAAAGTGCGGCGGACCGGATCTTTGGCCTGCTGCCACCCGATCTGGGCCCGCAGTTTCGCGCATTGTGGGACGAGTTTGAGGCAGCCAAGACGCCCGACGCGGTGTTCGCGAAGTCGCTGGATCGGGTGCAGCCAGTGATGGCGAACCTCATGTCAGGCGGCGGGACGTGGAAGACCTACGCGGTCACAGCCGATCAACTGGAAGCGCGTGTCGGAACCAAGATTGCCCGCGGCGCCCCTGCCCTGTGGGACTGGCTACGCGAATGCGCGCGCGCATACTTTGAACCGTAACGGCTGTCATAGGCGATTGCGGGCGCGCCGACGCTCATCCGCTGCAAGGGATGTGACCCGCAACGCAACTCCGGTGGACACGATCCCCCCAAGTAGAAAGAACCCAAACAATTCCCCAAGCCTGCCGCGCTCCAGCGTTCCCGATATGATGCAGGCCAACCACACGGCGACCGCCACCCACAGCAAAGGCCGCGCCAGCCAGAAGTGGTCTTTTTGCTTTGGATGCATCGCGGTCACGACGAAACTGTCTTGCTGATCGGCTGCCATTTGCGCGAACCTTCCTGGACCAGCCGCACCGTGCAGCCACCCGGTGGCAGGATGCTAGTGCAGTTAGGCTAAATAAAGGCGAATTGCTCAACGGTATACCATTGCATACCCTTTTATGATGCGGTGTTTTCCGCTATGGGCGATGCAGCGAATCCAAAAAACGAGGGCCAAGACATGACCAAAATCAAGGTAGCCAACCCCGTCGTAGAACTCGACGGTGACGAGATGACCCGGATCATCTGGGACTTCATCAAGCAAAAGCTGATCCTGCCCTATCTGGACATTGATCTGAAATACTATGACCTGTCGATCGAAGTGCGCGATGCGACCAACGATCAGATCACCATCGACAGCGCCCATGCGATCAAGCAATACGGCGTCGGTGTGAAATGCGCGACCATCACCCCGGACGAAGCGCGCGTTGAAGAGTTCAACCTCAAGCAGATGTGGAAATCGCCGAACGGCACGATTCGCAACATTCTGGGTGGGGTGATCTTTCGCCAGCCGATCATCTGCAGCAACGTGCCGCGTCTGGTGCCGGGCTGGACCAAGCCGATTGTCGTCGGTCGCCACGCCTTTGGCGATCAGTACCGCGCGACCGACTTCCGGTTTCCAGGCGCAGGCAAGCTGACAATGAAATTCGTGGGCGACGATGGCACGGTGATCGAGCGTGACGTCTATTCGGCCCCCTCCGCCGGGGTCTACATGGGCATGTACAACCTTGACGACAGCATCAGCGACTTTGCCCGTGCCTCGCTGAACTACGGGCTGAACCTTGGTTGGCCGGTCTATCTTTCAACCAAGAACACGATCCTCAAAGCCTATGACGGCCGCTTCAAGGATCTGTTCCAGCAGATCTACGAGGCCGAGTTTGCCGAGGCGTTCAAGGCAAAGGGCATCGTCTATGAACATCGCCTGATCGACGACATGGTTGCGTCTTCGATGAAATGGGCAGGCGGCTATGTCTGGGCCTGCAAGAACTACGACGGCGATGTGCAGTCCGACCTTGTGGCGCAGGGGTTCGGCTCGCTTGGCATGATGACATCCGTGCAGATGACGCCCGATGGCCAGGTGGTCGAGGCCGAGGCCGCCCACGGCACTGTGACGCGCCACTACCGCGAGCATCAGAAGGGCAAGGCCACGTCCACGAATTCGGTGGCCTCGATCTATGCCTGGACCGGCGGCCTGAAGCACCGCGCCAAACTGGACAACAACGAACAGTTGATGCGCTTTGCCACAACGCTGGAAAAGGTCACGGTCGATACTGTCGAGGATGGCTGGATGACCAAGGACCTTGCCCTGCTGGTCGGGCCTGATCAGAAATGGCTGACCACTATCGGCTACCTGGAAAAGGTCGACGAGTATCTGAACAAGGCGATGTAACCACTTGATCGTGCGAAGGGCTGCTGGAATGGCAGCCCTTCTTGCACTTTATCAAGGATCAGACGCGGCTTTTTCCGCGACGCGACGCCACGAACCCAAGACCGCCCAGCCCTGCAATCATCAACGGAAGGCTTGCAGGCAGGGGAATCGGTGCAACCGGATCTTCAAGCCGGGTGATCGTGATATCACCCGCATAGAACGCAAAAGCGCCGTTCAGGCCGATTTGAAGGTCGGGTGTCACCTCGTCCGATTCAAAAGCGAACACACTGTCGAATGTCAGCTGCTCTCCAACGCCAATGCCCGAAACTGCGGCGTCAAAGGCATCCAGCCCGAAGAAGAACGTCGTCATCGCGGTCTGAAACAGAAACACGCTCGACGGCAATCCAAAACCAGTTCCATCCACGATCGAGGCGGTTGCGCCCGTGTAGGTGTCAAGGTCAGTCTTGAATTCCACCCCGGCAAAAGCCATCGTATCGGTGTCGAAGGTAAAACCGCCGCTGACCGGCCCTTGCACCTGAAAGGTGTCGGCCAGATCCGAGAGGTTGAAAGACAGCACTGCCGCCTGCGCTGGTGCGCAAAGCGTCAATATCAGGGCACATGTCGCCGGCAACGTCATTTTCTTCATGGCAATCCTCACCTTTGTGTCTGGGTCAACTTGATGTGTGTCTGCATCGGCCCGTCTCGCCTTGAGCCTCTTCCACGGGGGGTTACGTGGCCCGGGCAAGAAAAGTTTCACACCGTCCAGGAAAACACGTCAACGCCACAGTTTGCACCCGCAGCAAGGAAGCTCTGGCGTTTCTTTCGCGCCTAAGGTATCGCCGGCGCAAATCACGCAAATGAAAGTGACCTTCCCGATGGAGCTTCGCAACATCGCCATCATCGCGCACGTTGACCATGGCAAGACTACGCTGGTTGACGAGTTGCTGAAACAGTCCGGTTCATTCCGCGACAACCAGGCCGTTGCCGAACGCGCCATGGACAGCAACGATATCGAACGCGAACGCGGCATCACGATCTTGGCCAAATGCACCTCGCTGGAATGGGCGGGGGCGCGGATTAATATCGTCGACACCCCCGGCCACGCCGACTTCGGTGGCGAGGTAGAGCGGATTCTGAGCATGGTCGACGGCGTGGTTCTGCTGGTCGACGCCGCCGAAGGGCCGATGCCGCAAACCAAATTCGTGACGTCCAAGGCGCTGGCCCTGGGGTTGCGGCCGATTGTGGTGCTGAACAAGGTCGACAAGCATGACGCGGAGCCTTCGCGTGCACTGAACGAGGTGTTCGATCTGTTCGCCAACCTTGGGGCAGACGACGATCAGCTGGATTTCCCGGTACTCTATGCTTCCGGCCGGAACGGTTGGGCCGATACCGAATTGGACGGCCCGCGGAAAGACCTTTCGGCGCTTTATGATCTGGTCTTGAAGCATGTCCCGGCGCCGAAACAGATCGCGCGCCGCGGCGAGCCTTTCCAGATGCTGGCGACCACGCTGTCTGCAGATCCTTTCATCGGTCGCATCCTGACGGGGCGCGTTGAATCGGGGACCCTGCGCGCCGGTGAGACGATCAAGGCCCTGTCGCGCGACGGCGAGCGGCTGGAGCAGTTCCGTGTGTCGAAAGTGCTTGCCTATCGCGGTCTGGTAATGACGCCGATTGATGCGGCAGAGGCCGGGGATATCGTGACGCTGGCGGGCATGTCCAAGGCGACGGTGGCCGATACGCTTTGCGCGCTGGAACTGGACACGGCGCTGCCCGCGCAACCCATTGATCCGCCGACCATCTCGATCACCTTCGGGATCAACGATTCGCCATTGGCCGGGAAAGAGGGCACCAAGGTGCAGTCCCGGATCATCCGCGAGCGGTTGATGAAGGAAGCCGAGATCAACGTGGCGATCAAGGTCACCGACACTCCCTCGGGCGATGCCTTCGAAGTGGCAGGGCGTGGCGAATTGCAGATGGGCGTGCTGATCGAAAACATGCGCCGCGAAGGGTTCGAGTTGAGCATCTCGCGCCCCCGCGTGATTTTCCGCGACGTGGATGGCGTCAAGCAAGAGCCGATCGAGGAAGTCACCATCGACGTGGATGACGAATACACCGGCCCGGTGATCGAAAAGCTGACCGGTCCACGCAAAGGCGATCTGGTCGAGATGAAACCGGCGGGTGCCGGCAAGACGCGGATCATCGCACATGTGCCGTCGCGCGGTCTGATCGGTTATCATGGTCAGTTCATGACCGATACCCGTGGTACTGGCGTGCTGAACCGGGTGTTTCACGACTGGGCACCGCACAAGGGCGCCATCGAAGGGCGTCGCCAGGGCGTGCTGATTTCGATGGAGAGCGGCATCTCGGTGGCTTACGCGATGTGGAAGCTGGAAGACCGCGGCCATTTCTTCATCGGCGTGCAGGAACCGGTCTATACCGGCATGATCATCGGCGAGCATAACCGGGACAATGATCTCGAAGTGAACCCGCTGAAGGGCAAGCAGTTGACCAACGTGCGCGCCAGCGGCACCGACGAGGCCGTACGGCTGACCACGCCGGTCAAGCTGTCGCTGGAACAGTGCATCGCCTATATCGATGATGACGAACTGGTTGAAGTCACGCCGAAATCGGTGCGGATGCGCAAACGCTATCTGGACCCGAACGACCGCAAGCGGATGTCGCGCGCGGGGTGACCCTTTCAGGGTGCGTGACATCACGCGCCCTGCCGTCAGTCGCCCAGTTCCTCGACTGCCATCAGATCGCGCACGGCGGCCCCTTTGGCATGAACCAGCGCCGCCTGATACGCGGGCGAGTTGTAGCAATCGATCGCGGCCTGCAAGCTGGGAAAGCGCGCAACGACATTGCGCGCCCGGTCGCTGCCCTCGAATTGCACATAGCGACCCGAGCGGGCCAGAAACACGCCGCCAAAAGCCGCAAGCGCCGGACCGGCCAACGCGGCATAGCGGCCATAAGCCTTGGCGTCGGTCACTTCGACATGGGCGATCCAAAGGGCCGTCGGCAACTCAGCCCCCGATCACGGCCAGCGCCGCCGCGATGGCCTGTTCGGCCTGCCCGATATCGACGCCACCCGCCTGCGCCATGTCGGCCCGCCCGCCACCGCCCTTGCCGCCCATCGCCTCCGCCGCCGCCTTGACCAGCGCCACCGCCGATACCCGACCTGTCAGATCGGCCGTGACCCCCACGGCGACTGCCGGTTTGGCACCCGTGTCAGCGATCAACAGCACAACCCCCGATCCAAGCCGCGCTTTCATGTCGTCGATCATCGCAGGCAGGTCTTTGCCCGACACCCCGGAAAGCACTTGGGCGATCACCTGCAGACCCGCCACGATCCGCACTTTTGATCCCGACCCGGAACCCATCGCCAGTTCACGACGCAGGGTCGCGATTTCGTTTTGCTGTGCCCTGCGATCAGCAAGAAGGAACCTAATCCGGCTGGTCAGTTCAGCCGGCATCACCCCAAGTGCTAAGCTCGCCGAGTCCAGGTAGGAGTAGTTTTCGCGAACGTCGCGGATTACATCGGCACCCGTGATCGCCTCAATCCGTCGAACTCCAGACGATGACGCATTCTCTGAAAGGATCAGGAAAACACCGATATCGCCCGTCCGTGTCACATGAGTGCCGCCGCACAGCTCAAGGCTGTAGGTCGCACCATCCGCGCCTTTGCCAGATCCGGTTTGCGTGCCCATCGAAACGACGCGCACCTCGTCGCCATATTTCTCGCCAAACAACGCCTGCGCCCCCAGGGCGCGCGCATCGTCCGGCGTCATGATCCGGGTTTCCACAGCACCGTTCTGCCGGATATAGCCGTTCACTTCGGCCTCGACGCGGCCCAGCTCAGCCACGCTCATCGCGGTACCATGGCTGAAATCGAAGCGAAGCCGGTCAACGGCGTTCAGACTGCCACGCTGTGCGACATGCTCGCCAAGCGCGCGGCGCAACGCCTCGTGCAGCAGGTGGGTGGCGGAATGGTTAGCGCGGATGGCCGAGCGGCGGGCGTGATCAACCTCCAGCCGGGCGGCCTGCCCGGCAATGATGCGACCCTCGGTCACCTCGGCCACATGCAGAAAGATCCCGGCGGACTTGCGGGTATCGGTGACGCGCGCCGTGCCGGTTTCCGTGATCAGCGTTCCGGCATCGCCGACCTGCCCGCCGCTTTCGGCATAGAAAGGAGTTTGGTTAACGACGATCAGTACCAGACCCGTCGCTTCGGCCACCGAAACGCCGTCGCAGACCAGGGCCAGAACCTGCCCCTCGGCCATCTCGGTATCGTAGCCAAGAAATTCCGTGACGCCATGCGCCTCGGCCAACTCGAACCAGATGGCGGCGTCTGCGGCCCCACCGGCTCCGGTCCAGGCGGCGCGCGCCTTGGTCCGCTGTTCGTCCATTGACGCCTCGAACCCGGCCACATCGACGCCGCGCCCTTGTTCGCGCAGTGCGTCCTGTGTCAGATCAAGTGGGAAACCGTACGTGTCATAAAGCTTGAACGCGGTCGCCCCCGGCAGATCCGCGCCTTGATCCAGCGTGGCCAACTGGTCGTCCAGCAGCCGCAAGCCACGGTCAAGCGTCTGCTTGAACCGGGTTTCCTCGTGGCGGAGCGTTTCGGTGATCAAGGCTTGTGCCCGACCCAGTTCCGGATAGGCCGACCCCATGCCAGCGACCAGCGCCGGTACCAAACGGTGCATCACCGGGTCTTTCGCGCCCAGCATGTGGGCGTGGCGCATGGCGCGGCGCATGATCCGGCGCAACACATAGCCGCGCCCTTCGTTGCTGGGCATCACGCCGTCGGCGATCAGAAAGGATGTGCTTCGCAGATGGTCTGCGATGACGCGGTGGTGCACCTTGCCCGATCCGTAAGGATCAACCGAAGTGACATGTGCCGATGCCTCGATCAGGCTGCGCATCAGATCGGTGTCATAGACATCGTGCTTGCCCTGCAAGACCGAACTCATACGTTCCAGCCCCATGCCAGTATCGATGCTCTGCATGTGCAGCGGTACCAGCCTGCCATCTGCGAACTGCTCGTTCTGCATGAAAACGTTATTCCAGACTTCGACAAAACGGTCACCGTCCTGATCGGGCGAGCCTGGCGGCCCCCCCGGGATGCCCTCACCGTAATCATAGAAAATCTCGGTGCAGGGGCCGCAGGGGCCCGTGGGCCCCATGCGCCAGAAATTGTCATCCGTCGGGATGCGAATGATCCGACCATCTGGCAGACCCGCGACCTTCTTCCAGATCGCCGCGGCTTCGTCGTCCGTGTGGTAGACGGTCACGCAAAGCTTTGCCGGATCAATGGCGAAATCCCGCGTCAGCAGCTCCCAGGAAAATGCAATCGCTTCGGCCTTGAAATAGTCGCCAAAGCTGAAATTCCCCAGCATTTCGAAAAACGTGTGATGGCGTGCCGTGTAGCCCACGTTGTCAAGGTCATTGTGCTTGCCACCTGCGCGCACGCATTTCTGCGCCGTGGTTGCCCGCTTGTAGTCCCGTGTCTCAAGGCCGGTGAAGCAATTCTTGAATTGCACCATCCCGGAATTGGCGAACATCAATGTCGGATCATTGCGCGGCACCAAGGGCGAGCTTTCCACCACCTTGTGCCCGTTGCGCGCAAAGTAGTCGAGAAAGGTTGCGCGGATATCGTTCAGCGACGGCATGATGGCGGCCCTATCTATCTGCAAGGAAAACAACGGGTTTCGTTTAACCTTGCTGCAAGGACCTGTCCACAGCCGTTTGGACAGGTCCTTGTCGTGGATCAATCGTCGGTCAGCTTGTCGATTTCTCCTGCGGGAATGGAAAAGTCCAGACCATGCGCTGCGCGGATCTTGACTTCGATCTCATGCGCGGTAGCAGGATTGCTGCGAAGGAAAATCTTGGCATTCTCGCGGCCTTGGCCAATCCGCTCGTCGCCGTAGGAATACCAGGAGCCGGATTTTTCAACGATCCCGGCCTTGACACCCAGATCGACCAGTTCGCCGATCTTGGAAATGCCCTCACCGTACATGATGTCGAATTCGACCTCTTTGAAGGGTGGCGCCACCTTGTTCTTGACCACCTTCACCCGGGTAGAGTTGCCGACCACATCGTCCTTTTCCTTGATCGCGCCGGTCCGGCGGATATCCAGCCGAACGCTCGCATAGAATTTCAGCGCATTGCCACCTGTTGTGGTTTCGGGAGAGCCGAACATCACGCCAATTTTCATGCGAATCTGGTTGATGAAAATCACCATGCAATTTGACCGCCCGATGCTCGCGGTCAGTTTGCGCATGGCCTGGCTCATCAGGCGAGCCTGGCTGCCCATTTGCATGTCGCCCATATCACCTTCGATTTCGGACTTTGGCACCAGTGCCGCCACTGAATCCACGACGATCAAGGACACCGCGCCCGAACGAACCAATGTGTCTACAATCTCCAGGGCCTGCTCGCCGGTGTCGGGTTGGCTGATCAGCAGTTCGTCCAGATCAACGCCCAGCTTCTTTGCATATTGCGGGTCCAATGCGTGCTCGGCATCGACAAATGCGCAAACGCCGCCCTTTTTTTGCGCCTCTGCAACCACATGCAGCGTCAAAGTGGTCTTTCCCGATGACTCAGGGCCATAGATCTCGACGATTCGCCCCTGCGGGAGCCCTCCAATTCCCAAGGCAATGTCGAGCCCCAACGAACCCGTAGAAGTGGCTTCGATATCCATGGCCGGGCTGTTTGCACCCAGCTTCATGATCGAGCCCTTGCCAAACTGCCGTTCGATCTGCGCCAGTGCGCTTTCGAGCGCCTTTGCCTTGTCCATGTCGCGCTTGTCCTTCAAGTCCAGCAGATTTGCCGCCGCCATATCCCTGATCCTTATCCCACAGCCGCAGAGTGGCGGCAATTGCATAGCTGTTCTTGTTTTGTTTTGACTGTATCGGTCTAAACCAAGAACATTTCAATCAAATTCTCGCAAGTTCAGTTTTTTCGAATGAAGGTTAAGGAAGCGTTAGAATGCTGGCTTCAAGATGCCGATTGTTCAGGTCATGCCACTTTTTCAGTGCATCTGGCCTTGAACGGTTGCGGTCAGATCTGTCAACGAGAACGGTTTGGCAAGAAACACCGAATTCGGCACCCTCGCTTGCGTTTCCGACAGGTAATCCTCAGCGTAACCGGAAACGAAGATGACCCGCACATTTGGTCTGGTTTCCAGAGCCTGTTTCACCCAGGACGGACCGTCCATGCCCGGCATGACCACATCGGTCACGAAGATGTCGACCTCCAGCCCCGGATCCTCCAGCGTTTTCAAAGCCGCCTCGGCATTTTCGGCTTCGAGCACGGTATATCCGCGCATCCGCAGGGCGCGGCTGGCGAAAGCGCGCACGGGTGCTTCATCTTCCACCAGCAGAACCACACCTTCGCCTTGCTTCATCACGACACGCTTTGCACGTGCTGCCTGTTCCTCGGCCGGAGCATCATTGATTGGAAAATAGATCTGGAACGTCGATCCTTGACCTAAAACCGAATCGACAAAGATGAATCCGCCGGACTGCTTTACAATCCCATATGCCGTCGAAAGACCCAGTCCGGTCCCTTCGCCTACTTTCTTGGTGGTGTAAAACGGCTCGAAGATCTTCTGAAGACGATCCTCAGGAATGCCGACACCCGTATCGGTAACCCGGATCAGGGCATAGTCGCCCGGCGGTACAAGCGCGCGGTCGCGACGGTATTCTTCCTTCAAAGTAACGGAAGCTGATTCGATCTGAATGGTTCCCCCCGACGGCATTGCGTCCCGGGCATTGACCACAAGGTTCAGCACCACCTGTTCCAACTGTCGCTTGTCAGCCCTGATCGCCCCGAGACCGGGCGCATGCGTCAGTTTCAACTGAACCTTCTCACCGACCAGCCGGTTGAGAAGATGCGCCAGATCCGACATCACTTCCTGGATCTCGATCCGCTCTGGCTTCAGCGTCTGTTTGCGGGAAAATGCGAGGAGCTGCCCCACCAGACTGGCGGCGCGGTTCGCGTTCTGATGTATCTGCACAAGGTCGGCGTAGTTGGGGTCGCCGCGGTCGTGGCGTATCATCAAAAGGTCGCAGTGACCTGAAATGGCGGTCAAAAGATTATTGAAGTCATGGGCGACACCGCCGGCAAGCTGACCGATTGCTTGCATTTTCTGGCTTTGCACAAACTGTGCCTCAAGGGTCTTCAGCGCGGTCGCATCCTGCAAGACGGCCAAAACTGCCGGCCTTCCTGCTTCAACAATCCGGCGCAAGGTGACTTGCAGGAATGTCTCGCCAGCCGTACGCAACCGCATCACTTCGGCGCCACCGGGCACCCGATCCGCACCAACGTCAGCCAGCCAGTCTGAAACCGGGCGTCCCAGCCCCTCGAACAGGTCATGGAACATCGCGCCAGCGTCAGAAGCGAGGTGCAGCGCTTCGCGTGCGCCGCGGTTGGCGGCTATCAAGCTGCCATCCATCGCGAATTTCACAAGCGCCACAGGAACATGTTCGAAATCCGCGAGCACAGTTTCACTCTCGGGGCGCGATTGAACCGGCAGCAGATAGATTTCCCGACGTTCACTGCCGCCTTCGATTTCTGCAAGCACCGCGCGAACCGGACCTGCGGCGGCAGAAACCTCTACTTCTTCGCCTGAACGCAGCACGGCTTGAGTGAAAATTCGATCCAACCGCTTGGGTCGTCCCCCCAAAAGTCGGCGCATCGCCTCGTTGGTGAACAAGACGACGCCGGCCTTGTTCGCCGTCAACATCGGCAAAGACAACGTTTCGGCACCTCGCCCTGCCCCGGCGCGATCCAGAAATTCTTCCAGACGCCACAAGAACCGATCATCGGCAAGGCGATGCACCGAAAGGCGCGTATGACCACGCCGGGTGACCACATCTTCGCGTGCGGCCCCCTGATGTTCAGCGCGGTTCTGAAGGCGGTAAAGGACCGCCGAGGGCGATGCGAAATGATCGCCAAGTGCAGCCACGAGCGTCGCGCCGTCACGGTCCCCGAATTTCCCTTGTGCCGCTTCGTTCTGATAGCGAATTTGACCAACTGCATCCGCGACAAAGCAAGGGGCAGCGTCGTGACTGACCAACAGACCGAACTGACTTGAAAGCCGTGCATCGGCGCGGTGTGACAATGCAACGGCAAGACGCAGCGCGACCGCAAGACACAGCAGCGTCCCGCCCCCCACCACCGCTGCAATTTGCGCCTCGCGCATCGGAGTAAACTGACTGAGGGCTATGCATCCTGCAGCTGCAGCAACAAGCAGCCAAAGCCGCGAGCCATCCCGAGATGCCTTGCCGATCACGCCTTGCAAACCTGACATCGATCTGGCCTCCTTGACCCCCTGTAGGATTCGTCTCCCGATCCATACGGCAAGGAAATCGTTAATCGAGGTTTAACCGCATCCGATTTTTTGCATTGTTCTTCCTATAGTTGTGTAGCGCTTGGTTTGCTCGCGGTCAACAACGCCAGGAAAAACCCGTCGCCGCCCTGCAATGGCGTGAAATGGTGTTGCCCGACCTGCCTCCAGTCCGGATGACGCTGCAAAAACTTGTCAATTTGTGCGTCGTTTTCGGCCTTTAGCATCGAACACGTCGCATAGGCCAATGTTCCGCCAGGGGCCAACAAGGCCGCCGCCTGATCCAGGATCGTCGCTTGCAGGTTCAATAGCGCGGTCAGACGCGCTGGCGTCAGTGACCATTTTCCCATCGGATCACGTCGCCAACTGCCTGATCCTGAACAGGGAACATCTGTAAGGATCAGATCATAAGGCGCAGTTTTGGTTGGTGTATCCGTCATTTCTATGGTCACGCCGGCACGCGCCGCGCGGGCAGGCACATCGACCATTCGGCGGGGCTGGGCATCATGAGCCCAAAGCAAGACATCTGCGGCCGCAGCGATTGCCAGCGACTTGCCACCGCCCCCTGCGCAATAGTCCAGAATGCGGATGCCCGCATGCAGGGGCAAAGCTGCAACAACTGCTTGCGAGGCTGCGTCCTGCAACTCGACCAGCCCATCGGCATAGGCGTGCGAAGTCTGTATTTTCCTGGCGTTATCCGTTACTTCCAGGGCGAACTTCGCCAAGACATGCGGCACGGTCAGGATGCCATCGGCGGCCAGGGCCGCTTGTGCTTGCGCAACCGAGGCTTTGCGTTGGTTTACCCGCAAGAACACCGGCGCGCGATTGCGCAGCGCCGACATCACGGAAGGAAAGGCATCCCCCAACGAGATTTGCAAAGAGCCCGCCAACCAGTCGGGGCAATCCAGCGCCTCCAGTGCCTCTGGTTCGCGCGGCGCATCGGCTGGACCCAGCTCTGCGGGGGCATGCGAAATGCCGCTGAACAGCGCGCCCGCATCCGCCCCCGACGCACGCACTGACCCAACCATGAGGCCGCGCCCGGTCAACCCGCCACCAAGAGCCGCATAGCTGCGACGACGCCGCAAAGCATCATATACCAGATCCCGCAGCGCCGCACGGTCGCCCGATCCAGCAAAGCGATGGCCGCGTGCCCAGACCGTCAGCGCCGCTTCGACATTCTGGCCATCCAGAACCGTGTCAAGCACCTCGATGGCGGCCGAAAGTCGGGCAGCGGGGGTCATACGCGTCGACCGTTGCAGAGTATCGGCCAACGAGGCCTGCGCCATACCGCAGGCGTCAAAAGCACCGACTTTTGCTGTCCTTCCATCAGGTTTGTCATGATGTTTCCTTTGCTTTGCTGTTGCCTACAGGTGCGACCATGGCGGTGCAACGGCAGAGATCTGACCCCTCTCGCGCCATTGACCTTGCGTGCTGAATAAAGGGTAGTGTCGGCGAATGGCCGAAAACACGGAGAGGGTTCGTGGCAATAGACAAGGCAAAACAAGACCAGGCAAAACAAGACAAGGCAAAACAAGACAAGGCAAAGCAAGACAGGGCAACACAGTGACAGAACACTTTGCAGCACCGCCCGCTCCCCCCAGTCCGGCCGCGGACACCGTGACTGGCGTCGGCCGGACCAAGATTCGACTGTCTGACATGCTGACTGCAATTGCCGATGATACGGCGCGAGAGCGGGTTTCAATTGCGGATCTGCTGCACGCGATGGACAGCCGCGCGATGGGTGCGTTGCTATTGATCTTTGCGCTGCCCAATGTCTTGCCAAGCCTGCCCGGAACCTCGGGCGTTCTGGGGTTGCCATTGGTGTATCTGACGTCGCAGATGATGCTGGGGCGGATGCCGTGGCTACCAAAATTCATTGCAAACCGGTCACTGGCGCGCAGTGACTTTGCGGCACTGATCTATCGGATGGACCCTTGGCTGGACTGGGCAGAGCGGTTTTTGAAGCCACGTCTGAGCTGGCTGGCAAGCGCGCGCGCTGAACGTCTGATCGGGGGGGTGGCCTTGCTGCTGTCGATCATCCTGTTTTTGCCGATCCCATTTGGCAACATGCTGCCGGCGCTGGCGATTTGCCTGTTTGCGTTGGGGTTGATCGAACATGACGGTGTCTGGGTCATTGCGGGCATCGGGGTGACGTTTGCCGCAATTTCAGTTGTGGCCGCAGTTTTGTTTGCGTTGGCAAAAAGCCTCATCTTTGTGCTGCAGGGCGCGTTCAGCTGATCCCGGCGCAACAGTCTGCCGAACAAGGCCATCCAACCATCCGTTGACACCATGGATCGGACCGATCGCAATGGCATCCTAGGCTGGTCAACCGACGCGGTAATTCGGACTTTCGCGTGTGATTTGCACGTCATGGACGTGGCTTTCCTTCAGCCCGGCCCCGGTAATCTTGACGAACTGGCAGTTTGCACGCATTTCGGCGATCGTTGCGCACCCGGTGTAGCCCATCGCGGCCCGCAGGCCTCCGACCATCTGATGGATCACCGTTGCGGCCGATCCCTTGTAAGGCACCTGGCCTTCGATACCTTCGGGCACCAGTTTGTCAGATGCCGCATCCTTCTGGAAATAGCGATCCGCCGACCCGCGCGCCATGGCTCCAAGGCTGCCCATCCCGCGATAGGACTTGTAGGATCGCCCGTTCCACAAGATGACCTCGCCCGGCGCTTCGTCCGTACCCGCAATCGCTGACCCGACCATTGCACAAGACGCGCCGGCGGCAATCGCCTTGGCAAAATCACCGGAATACTTGATGCCCCCGTCTGCAATCACCGGAATTTCCCCTGCCGCACGCGCCGAATCCATGATAGCTGTCAATTGGGGAACCCCGACGCCCGCAACGATCCGCGTCGTGCAGATACTGCCCGGACCGATGCCGACCTTGATCGCGTCTGCCCCTGCCCCGATCAATGCGCGCGTCGCCTCGGCTGTGGCTACATTGCCCGCCACCACCTGCACCGCGTTCGAAAGTCGCTTAATGCGTTCGACCGCAAGCGCGACCCCCGCCGAATGGCCATGCGCGGTGTCGATCACCACCATGTCAACACCGGCATCAATCAGCGCCTGACTACGCTCGAACCCGGCATCGCCCACCGTCGTTGCCGCAGCCACCCGCAGCCGACCCATGGAATCCTTGCAGGCATGGGGGTTAAGCACCGATTTCTCGGTGTCCTTCAGCGTCAGAAGGCCGGTCAGCTTGCCGTCGCCATCCGTCACCAGCAGCTTTTCAATCCGCCGCGCCTTCATCAAACTGATTGCCGCGTCGCGGTCGGCAGGTTCGCGTAGCACGGCAAGGTTTTCGGACGTCATCATCACGCGCACCGGCGTCTTGTCATCGGTGGCAAAACGCATGTCGCGGTTGGTCACGATGCCCAGAACCCGCCCCAGATCGTCAACCACAGGAAACCCCGTGATGTTATAGCGATCCATCAGTAGCTTGGCATCCGCCAGTGTCTGGTTCGCTGTCAGGGTGATCGGCGCGTAGACTATGCCCGATTCAAACCGCTTGACCCTTCGCACTTCGCGGGCCTGCGCCTCGGTGTCGAGGTTGCGGTGAATCACGCCGATCCCGCCAGCCTGTGCCATCGCAATCGCCATGCGGCCCTCTGTGACCGTGTCCATCGCAGACGACAGCAAGGGGATGTTCATCCGGATTGCCTTGGTGACAAACGTTGCGGTGTCAGCTTCGCTCGGCAACACCGAGCTCGCCGCGGGAACCAGCAAAACATCGTCAAAGGTAAAAGCCTCGCGAATCTCCATGTCATCCTCCATCGGGGGTTGGGAGTGGTTCGTTTGACAGGCGCCTGTTTCATGGCGCGGGCGGGAAGGCAAGTTCTGAATTCACAGGACCGTTACGATGTGATGATAATTGTCAACGTTGAAAAATTCGAAGTATTTTCCAGAACCAAGGAGAGTAGAATGAATTCGAAAGCCAAATTTTTCTTGGCCGCTGCCGCGTTCTGCGCCGCCGGGCCAGTGTTTGGATTGCCCATCGCCGCGGACAATCCCGGTGCCTCACTATTTGTCAGCTCGACTGACCCGGTTATCGCCACGTATCTCGGAAACACCGCCTCCTTTTCGAACGATCTCTTTCTTGTCGTCGACGGAATTGACGACGTCTTTTTGTTCAACAATCAAACTTCACCTGTCGGTACTACTGTGGACCTAGGGTCATTTGCGGTGGGAACCGAACTCGTTTTTCGCCTGTCCGTAGAGGACACGGGCAATGACTTTTTTACGGGTCCGGCCTCGCGCAATCCTGACGGGCAGGCGCATGCTACGGTAGAAGAGGACTATCTGGTTGACGGGACAACGCTTGTTTCGTTCGAAGATCTGTTCAACGGCCCGTTTGATTTCAACGATCTGAGCTTCTCTTTCTCGAACACGACGCTTGTCAGTCCGACGCCTGTTCCACTGCCGCCGGCACTGCCGATGCTGGCTTTGGCCTTGTTGCCGCTTGGCTTTTTCCGCCGCAAGGTCTGACGGGACAACCTGCGCATGTCCCACAGGGCGATCGCTGCTTTGCGTTCGCCCTGCTCTTCCAAGGTTGTGTTTGCGTCGCGCTTGCGATTGGCACTAGAGTTGACATGGAAGAACCAGGCGTCCCATGCTGCTCGCTATCGTCGAAAACACCGCCATCACCCACCACGGCCAGATTGGCGTTGCCCTGCACGAGGCGGGCGCGCGGATCACCCAGTACCGCGCATGGCGGGATAACCTGCTGCCAGACCCCGACAGCTTCGACGCGCTCGTGGTCTTTGGCGGCGAGCAATCGGCCTTGTCGGATAACACCCACCCCTACCTGGACGCCCTCGCGCAGTTGATGCGCGAAACCGCAGAGGCCGGCAAGGCGGTGCTCGGCGTGTGCCTCGGCGCGCAGGTCTTTGCGCGGGGCCTCGGCGCGCAGAACCACCTCGGGACCGCCCGGGAATTCGGCTGGCACGACGTTGCACTGACCAAGGCAGGCCGCAGCGACCCGGTCCTGTCCGCGCTGCCGCCCGAGTTTCCGATCTTCGAATGGCACTCCGACACGTTCACCCTGCCGCCGAACGCCACCCATCTCGCCCAGACCGCTTCGGCCCCCGCCCAGGCCTTTCGCTACGGCCGCGCTGGTTACGGCATGCAGTTCCACTTCGAGGCGAGCCGCACCGTGGTGGCCGACTGGGCACGCATCTTTCCCACTCTGATCGAAGGCTTGCACCCCGGATGGACCGCGTCCCTGCCCGAACGCGCCGCAGTCTCGGGGGTGCAGGCCGACGCGCATGGTCTGGCAATTGCCCGGGCATGGGTCGCGATGGTGCAGACCTGATCGCTATGCCTCGGCAGCATTCGTCTTTTGCGCGAGGCTGCCCGTCGCCCACATCCGGATCACCTGGTAGGCTATCACCGGCACGACACCCAAAGCGGCAATCAGCACCACAGTACCGGCAAAATCCCACCCCACAGCAAACAGCGCGCCAGAGTAGGCCGCTAGAGGGAAGGTAAAGCTGCCCCAAAGCGGCGAGAAACCGGCGACAGTCATCCACCGCGCACCAAGCAGCATCGTTGCCAGATACGCCCCCCCCGCCAAAGCAAAGGCAACCGCCATCTCGGTCTGTCCGGTCTGCGCTGCAACCGACGCCAACAGGCTCGCGGGTGCCAGGTGGATGGCAAGTATCGGGCGCAACGGGGCTGGCGGCACCTCGCGGGCAAACTGAACAGCACTCAGGGTCCAGATCAGCAGCGCAACCGGCAGCGTGGCCCAGAACAGCGCCACGGCAAGCCCGGTCCATCCCAGCCCCGCCGCCGCCAGCGCCCCGACAATCGGGCCTACAAAGCTAAGATGAACCGACGGGTTCACCCTGCGCGCCGGATCAGGCAACCGCCGCAGCACGGCGACCAGCATCACCGCCTGCGCCGCGTGCCCAAGCAATGCCAGCAGCAAAAGCGCAGACGCTATTCGTGGCGCAAAGGGCGCCAGGGCTGCCGCCAGTGCCATTGCGCCGACAGACCCCGCTGCAACACCGCCACGACTGGGCAAAACCCGCATCTCTTCGGCCAGAACTCCGGGTCTGCGTCCAAGCTTTGCCCCGTAGGCAAGCATGGCAAATGCCCAGATCGCCCCCGCCGCCCCCAACAGCACCTCTGCCATTCCACCGGGCAATCCCAGTGCCGACAGCCCCTGTCGCAAGGCCAACCCCAGCCCCAAAAGCCCCAGCACCACGGGAAACACCGCAGGCGGCGTGCGGGCAAAAAGCCTGGGCTTGCGCGGCGGAAACTCTGGCGCGGGATACATTGGGGGGCGCTGGGCAACACGGGGTGGCTGGACCAAAGCTGAACTCCGAAAAAGGCCGATCACAGGATCAGCGAACCTGCCGAAGACAACGCAAAACGGCTGCGAAGGCGCAAGAGGCAAGAGGTCGCGCCAGAAGGAACCATACGCCAAAGAACGTAAACCTTGCAGAGCTTTTCGCAGCGCCTCTTGCGCCGGCAACAACTGACCTCGCACTTGCCGGCGTCACACCTGCTGACGTCGCCACGGCGTAACCATCCGGTCCCAACCGGCATCATGCTTGCACCTTGCGATGCAGGAGATGCCGATGCCCGGCAGGGGTTCCAGATTTGCGTCGTTCAGGCTCTGCCGGTTGCTGGTAGAATAGCAATAACATCGTAAAATCTGCGACATAGTAAGGATATTTAATCCAAAG
The DNA here is from genome assembly GCA_031400505.1 of Paracoccaceae bacterium. Lineage (GTDB taxonomy): Bacteria > Pseudomonadota > Alphaproteobacteria > Rhodobacterales > Rhodobacteraceae > JAIYDJ01. The sequence continues at coordinate 20,509 of JANNPZ010000040.1, forward strand.
CGACAAAGATGCGCTACGTTCGGTTTCGGTCTTCTCTGCGGACATGCACCGCGTTGCGGCCGCCCACGAAGGGCTGACGGACTGCTTTGTCAACGCACATGGCTGTTACGACTTCCACACGGTGCGCAAAACATTTACGCATGCGCAGTCCGTGCTTTGACCGGGCCCAAGTAGCGCCCTACTCTGATCCTGCAGCGCATTTCTGACAAGACGAGCAACAGCGACATGAACCTTAAAGAACTGGCCAGCAAGCTAGGCCTATCGCCCACCACGGTTAGCCGGGCGCTGAACGGCTATCCGGAAGTGAGCGAGTTGACCCGAGACCGGGTCATGGCGGCTGCCAAGCGGCACAATTACCGTCCAAACACCCGTGCTATCCGGTTGGCTACCGGGCGCGCCATGGCGATCGGGCATGTGATGACAGGATTGACGCGCAACGAAATCGTCAACCCAATTTTTGCCGACTTCATCGCCGGCGCCGGCGAGATCTATTCGCGGCATGGCTATGACATGATGTTGTCGGTTGTCAGCGACGACAGCGAAGAGGTCGCTTACCGCGACCTCGCCGCGCGTGGTGTTGTGGATGGTGTGATCGTGCATTCGGTCAAAAGCAACGATCCCAGGATAAAGGTGCTGGCCGAAATAGGTCTTCCGGCAGTGTTTCATGGGCGCGCCACGGGCACCGACGCAGTTTACAACTGGGTCGATGTCAACAACCGCCGCGCATTTCTGCGGGCAACCGAGTTTCTGCTGGACCTTGGCCATCGCCGCATAGCACTGGTCAACGGCATGGAATACATGGATTTTGCGCTGCGCCGGCGCACAGGCTATCTTGATGCGCTGACGGCACGAGGCTTGCCTGTCTATCCCGAACTGATGGCCAGCCACGAAATGACAGAAATGTCGGGCTTTCGTGCGGCTGCCAAAATGCTGGATCTGCGCGATCCGCCAACGGCGTTTCTGGCGTCTTCCATGCTGTCAGGCATGGGCGTTCGCCGTGCAATCGAGGCGCGCGGACTGATCATGGGCCGCGATGTCTCGGTCATTCTGTTTGACGATGATCTGTCTTATCTGCGCAACGGCGAAGATGTTCCGATCTTTACCGCCACGCGATCCTCGGTTCGCGAAGCCGGCCGATTGGCGGCGCAGATGGTGCTTGACCTGATTGCGGCGTGCGAAACCGCGCAGCGCACCCATCTGCTGGAGGCAGAACTGATCATTGGCCAGTCAACTGGCCCCGCCCCGTCTGCCCCCTTGTCGCACAGAGGCTGATCGATGTTGACCCGATATGATTTTCCAACCGGTTTTATCTTTGGTGCGGCAACGGCCGCCTATCAGATCGAAGGCAGCCAGTTTGGTGGCGCAGGCCCGTCTCATTGGGACAGTTTTTCAGCCACCCCCGGCAACGTCAGAAACGCCGAAACCGGGGCGCTTGCTTGCGATCACTATCACCGATGGCCCGCAGATCTGGATTTGATGAAATCCGCCCAGATGGATGCCTATCGCTTTTCGACATCTTGGGCACGGGTCATGCCAGACGGCGTTAGGATCAACCCCGAAGGCATTGCTTTTTATGACAAACTGGTAGATGGCATGCTGGAGCGCGGTCTAAAGCCATTTCAGACCTTGTATCACTGGGAACTCCCGTCGGCGCTGGCGGACAAGGGGGGGTGGACGAACCGCGATACCTGCCATCGCTTTGCAGATTTTGCCGAAACCATCACCCGGACATTGGGCGACCGCGTCGAAAGCATCGCCACGATCAACGAGCCGTGGTGCGTCGCCTGGCTTTCGCATTTCATGGGCATTCACGCGCCGGGTCTGCGTGACATCCGCGCCGCGGCACGTGCCATGCATCACATCCTTCTGGCGCATGGGCTGGCAATGGACAGGCTGCGCGGCATGGGGCAGCCCAATCTTGGCATTGTTCTGAACTTCGATCATGCGCAATCGCACAGACCCGAGGACGCCGAGGCAGCCACCCTTTGGGATGGCATCTTCAACCGCTGGTACATCGAAGCGATCAGCAAGAAAACATATCCGGAACAGGTACTTTCGGGCCTTTCTGAACATCTGCCCCACGACTGGCAAAACGATATGGAAACGATCGGTCAGCGTTTGGACTGGTTGGGGGTCAACTATTACACCCGCCACATCTTGGAACATGCAGCCGATCAGCCTTGGCCCTCCTTGCGCGACGTGCCCGGCAATCTGCCGACAACCCAGATGGGGTGGGAAGTCTATCCCGACGGTTTGCACAGCTTTTTGACCCGCCTGGCGCGCGACTACGTCGGGGACTTGCCGATCTATGTCACCGAAAACGGTATGGCAAATGCGGATGTCTTGCAGGATGACGTTGTAACAGACGACACCAGAACGGAATTTCTGTTTTCTCATCTGGACGCCACACGTCGCGCCATTGCGGATGGCGCGAATGTGCGTGGTTTCTTTTACTGGTCACTTCTGGACAATTTCGAATGGGCCGAAGGATACGCAAAGCGCTTTGGGCTTGTGCATGTCGATTTTCTTACGCAGAAACGCACTGCGAAATCCTCTTATCATGCCTATGCGCGCGCCTTGGCCCGCAACACCTAAGGGACGCCCATGACCCTCGCCCTTCTTGCCGATATCGGTGGTACCAACACCCGCGTCGCGCTTGCCGATGGTCGCGAGGTGCGCCGCCACTCTGCTGTCAGCTTCAAGAACGCCGACTACCCGGGGCTGGAGCCGATTCTGTCGTCCTACCTCGCGCAGCAGGGTCTGACATCGGTCGAAGGCGCTTGTGTTGCCGCTGCGGGTCCGGTCAAGGACGGTGTCGCTGAAATGACGAACCTTGCCTGGGTGATCGATCCCGCGCAGCTGACACGCTCCACCGGGGCGCGGCGCATTGCGATCCTGAACGATCTGCAGGCGCAGGGGCAGGCTTTGGGCCATATTGCCCCAAGCCACCTGAGATGCGTTGTAGACGGGCCGGCCAAACCAGGCGCATCGATGCTGGTCGTGGGGCTCGGCACTGGCGTCAACGCAGCGCCAGTGCACAACACGCCTTGGGGCCGGGTCGTGCCGCCGTCCGAATGCGGGCATGTCAACATGCCGGTGCGATCCGCCGAAGATCTGGCGTTGGTCGCGTTCGTCGAAGCATCGCTTGCCGCACGCGGAGAGGCACCGCATTGCGGGGTCGAAGAGGTGCTTGCCGGGCGCGGCTTGGCCAATCTTTATGGTTTTGCGGCACAGCAGGCCGGCATCACTGCTGCACAGACATCAGCACAGGTGCTGGCGGGGCTAGATGCGGGCGACAAGATCGCGGTGCATGCGGCACAGCTTTATGTCCGCATTCTTGGTCAGACGCTTGCTGATCTGGCGCTGATCCACCTGCCCTATGACGGCATCTATCTAATCGGCGGCATGTCGCGCGCGTTGACCCCTCATTTCGCACGATTTGGCCTGGGGACGGTTTTCCGCGAACTGCGGCGTGTCGATCTGCTGACCACGGCGTTTTCGATCACGGTTGTCGAAGACGACTATGCCGCCTTGACCGGATGCGCGGCCTATCTGGCGAATGGTGGCCAAGGATAGCGACAGACTGCTACCCCGCCAGCCGATCCCGCAAGAACGACAGCGCAACCGACAGCCCATCCGACGCGATCCCGTGACCTGTGCCGCGCATGACATGACCATAGGTATCAAACCCCGCGCTGGTCAGGGCTTTGCTTGCATGTGCCAGGCTGTCGAACGGCACGACCTGATCGTCATCGCCGTGGATCAGCAACATCGCCGGGCGGACAGCAGTTGCATCAAGATCCTCAGGCGCAAGCAACCGGCCCGATATCGCGACCACGCCGGCCATCGCCACGGCACGCCGCGGTGCGACATGCATGGCCATCATCGCTCCTTGAGAAAAACCAAGAAGGCACAATGCACTGTCCGTCAATCCTGCCAGGTCTAGCTGCGCATCGAGAAAGGCGTTCAGGTCATCCGTCGCGCGCAGCAGGCCATCTTTGGCTGCCTGCTCGCTTGAGCCGTCAATCCAGGGTATCGGAAACCACTGCAGGCCATGGCCGCCCTGCGCCGGTTCGGGCGCATCCGGGGCCATGAATACCGTATCGGGCAAATGTGGTGCCAAAACCTCGGCAAGGTCGAACAGGTCTGCACCGTTCGCGCCATAGCCGTGCAGAAACACGACCAGGCTTTTGGTCTGACCCGACAAAGCGGGCTTTCGATCACTCTGCAACGGCTTCATTCCCGTATCCCTTCGCGCGATTTTAAGGTCCGGTAATAGGCCCAAAGAATACGCGCCGCAACCGAACGCCACGGCGACCACGCGGCTGACAAGGCGCGAAGGGTTCGTTCATTCGGCCGCTCAGGCAGCAAGAACAGATCCCTGGCGGCCTCTTGCAAGGCAAGATCCGCCGGCGCGAACACATCCGCTCTGCCAAGCGCGAACATGGCATAGATTTCGGCAGTCCAACGCCCGATTCCGGGAACGGATGTCAGAATTGACAAGACATCCGCATCATGAAAAGCCCGCAAGCCGTTGAAGTCAATTCCTGATTGCGCCAAAGCCCTACCATAGCGTGCCTTCTGCCGGCTAAGCCCGACCGCGCGCAGTTCCTCGTCGGACGCCGATGCCAGCGCGTCGGCATTGGTCAGGCCTGCCGCCTGCAACCGGGCCCAGATTGCGTTGGCAGACGCTACCGAGACCTGTTGGCCGACAATCGCCGACAGCAATGCCGCAAATCCGTCATCCTGACGGCGCAGGGGCAAGGGTCCGCAGACTGCCAGCGCGCGGCCGAACGCCGGTTCCTGCTGCGACAGCCATGCGGCCCCCTCTGCCACGCAGTCCAAAGAGGTGATGATCCGCCCAACCATATCGCGTCAATGCCCCTTGCTCCGCCACCGCATCCGTCTTACCGCTGTCGGCATCATGCAACAATCCGATGTTATCGCCCAACGCAATGTCTATGTCCTGGTGGCCGCCCAAGCGATCCTCGGGGCCCAGATGCCGATGATCTTTACCATCGCCGGGCTGGCAGGCCAAAGTCTGGCATCCAATCCATGCTGGGCCACTTTGCCGATCACCGCTGCCGTCATCGGGTCAATGCTGACCGCCACCCCGATTTCGGCCTTCATGGCGCGGTATGGGCGACGGGCGGGCTTTGTCGCCGGGGCCGCAGGGGGTGCGCTGGGCGCGGCGATCGGTGCCTATGGGTTGTTGACCCAGTCGTTCTGGCTGTTCGTGCTCGGTTCGCTGTTTACCGGGATCTACATGTCGGCCCAAGGGTTTTACCGCTTTGCCGCCGCTGATACCGCCAGCGAGGCGTTTCGCCCGAAGGCGATTTCCTGGGTCATGGCCGGGGGATTGCTGTCGGCGGTGATCGGACCCCAATTGGTCAAGGTCACTGCGCAAAGCATGGTGGTGCCGTTCCTGGGGACATATCTTGCGGTCATTGCCTTGAACCTGGTCGGCGTCTTTCTGTTTGCGGGGTTGAAAATCCCCCCCCCGAAACCGCCCGAGGAAGGCGCCTTCGCCGGGCGCAGCCGCGCCGAACTGATCCGCACGCCGCGTATCGCCGTCGCGGTGATCGTGGCAACGGTGTCTTATGCCCTGATGAACCTGGTGATGACCTCTTCGCCACTGGCCGTCGTGGGTTGCGGTTTTCAGACGGCCGATGCGGCTGACGTGGTGACGGCGCATGTTCTGGCAATGTATGCGCCAAGCTTTGTCACGGGGCACATCATCGTGCGGTTTGGGGCGGAACGGGTCATGACATTGGGGTTGGTAATCCTTGGCCTTGCAGGTTCGGTTGCCATGGCCGGGGTCGATCTGATGAATTTCTTTGTTGCGCTGGCCCTGTTGGGGGTCGGGTGGAATTTCGGCTTTATCGGTGCCACCACGATGCTGGCCGGCGCACATTCTGCCGCAGAGCGTGGCCGGATGCAGGGGATGAACGACCTGATCGTGTTCGGCGGGGTGACGCTGGCGTCGTTCGCGTCGGGCGGATTGATGAACTGCTCGGGTGGGTCGGTGCAGGCGGGCTGGACAGCCGTGAACATGGCGATGCTGCCATTTCTGATGCTTGCGGGCGGGGCGTTGATCTGGCTTTCCGTGCAGCCAAAGGAAACACGCGCCTGATGCCTTGTGCTTAGAACCTGCCGGTCAACGATTGCCAGACCAGCAACCGGCGACGGTCAAACTCTGACAGGCCAAGGCCGGGACCGGTAACCCTTGATGGCTCTGCCAGCACCTGCCGAAGCAAGCCTTCCGTCTGCCAGGCCGACAGGGCCGCGGCATTTGGCACGCCGCCTGCACGCGCGCGCTTGAGACGCCGCAAGCCTTCCCGCGCCAGATCGGCCAGCGCGTCGTGCCCCGCATCGGCCAGCGGCAGCTTGCCGCGCGCCTGCAATTCCGGCACAGCACGCAGAAATCCGGCAAGTCCCGCAGCCCAGCCCAGATCACGCGCCGCAGGCTCTGCCCCCCGCCCCGTTGCGCAAACCGAAAGCCACATCAGCCCCCCTGCAGTTGCATCCAGGTAGCTGTCAAAGGCAGCACGATCCGCAAAGGGCTCGGTGTAAACATCCCACCGCCGCGCATCAATCAGCGCGTCAAGGACCGGCACCGGCAGCTGCGCCTCGCGGATCAGCGCATGCAGTGGTCCCGCCACCTCATGCGCGCGCGGGCGGTCTTCGGCCACCACATCGCGCCACCATTGCAGCCGCATCTCGGCGATAAGCGGTTCGCGGGTGACCCAGGGCGCACGCGCCACCTCAAGGTTGAAGGCATAAAGCGGCAGCAGCCGCGCGCGCGCAGCCAGCGGAGCGGCCATGACGGCGGCGAATCTGTCCGGGTCGCCGCGTTGCACAAGTGCTGCACAGGCATCCAGCGTCATACTGGCCGCATCTCGGGCTTGCCCACATCGCGGATCAGTTTCCAGGTGATCGCATCCAGCAACGCCTCAAAGCTGGCATCGACGATGTTCGCGCTGACCCCGACGGTGGACCAGCGGCGACCCTGCGCGTCTTCAGAGTCGATGATGACGCGGGTGACGGCCTCGGTCCCGCCTTGGGTGATCCGCACCTTGAAATCCACCAGCCGCAGATCGTCGATCACCGCCTGATACGGACCCAGATCCTTGGCCAAAGCCTTGGCCAGCGCGTTGACCGGGCCACGGTCGGTGCCGGTTTCGTCCATCGACTCTGACACCGACAGCATCTTCTTGTCACCGATCTTGACCACCACCACCGCCTCGGACAGGCTGATCATCCGGTTGTACTTGTTCTTGCGCCGCTCGATTGTGACACGGTAGCGTTTGACCTCGAAAAACTCTGGCAGCAGGCCCAACTCGCGCCGCGCGACCAGCTCGAAACTGGCCTGCGCGCTGTCATAGGCATAGCCCTGATCCTCGCGGTCCTTGATCAGGTCCAGGATGCCGCCCAGACGCGGATCGCCTGCCGGCACCTCAATTCCAGCAGCCATCAGACGGGCGCGCAAGTTTGATTGCCCCGCCTGATTGGACATCGGGATGATACGGTCATTGCCGACCGTTGCCGGGTCGATATGTTCATAGGTGCTGGGGTGTTTCAGGATGGCACTGGCATGCAGCCCGGCCTTGTGCGCAAAGGCCGAGGCGCCGACATAGGGCGACTGGCGTGCAGGCACCCGGTTGAGGACGTCATCGAGCATCCGGCTGGTTTTCAGCAATCCTTCAAGGGCTTGCGGCGTGACGTTGGTATGAAACCTGCTCGCATAGGGTTCCTTCAGCAGCAAGGTCGGGATCAGCGTGGTAAGATTGGCATTGCCACAGCGTTCGCCAAGCCCGTTGAGCGTGCCCTGAACATGGCGCGCACCGGCATCGATTGCGGCCAGCGTGCCCGCCACCGCGTTGCCGGTATCGTCGTGGCAGTGGATGCCAAGGCGGCTGCCAGGGATGCCCGCCGCGATCACTTCGGCGGTGGTACGGCCGATCTCGGCGGGCAGGGTGCCGCCGTTGGTGTCGCAAAGCACGATCCACCGGGCCCCGTTGGTCAGGGCCGCCTGAAGGCACGACAGCGCATAGGCCGGATTGGCGCGATAGCCGTCAAAGAAGTGTTCCGCATCAAACAGCGCCTCGCGGCCTTGCGCGGTGACATGGGCAAAGGAGGCGGCGATGTTGTCGCGGTTTTCGTCTAGCGTGACCCCAAGGGCCGTGTTGACGTGGTATTCATGCGTCTTGCCCACCAGACAGACGGCCGGGGTCGAGGCATTCAGCACCGCCGCCAGAACGTCATCGTTTTCCGCCGACCGCCCCGTGCGTTTGGTCATCCCGAAGGCCGTCATCGTCGCGCGGGTTTTCGGCGCGTCGGCGAAGAACTCGCTGTCAGTCGGGTTGGCCCCCGGCCAACCGCCTTCGATGTAATCGACCCCGAGGGCGTCGAGCGCATGGGCGATCTGGAGTTTCTCAGCGGTCGAGAACTGGACGCCCTGGGTCTGCTGCCCGTCGCGGAGGGTGGTGTCAAAGAGATACAGGCGGTCGGTCATTGCGGGGTCCGGGAGGGGTGTCCCGAGGTGGGACAGAATTTGGGGTATGGGATTTCAGGGGGTTAGCGGGGCGGGTTTGGGCGTCTGGGGGTTTGATAGGGATTGGGGTCATTGTAGTAGCGCCAATTTGACAGGGTCGAAGTGTTCGGTTGGCTCTGCACTCGCGACAGAACCGGCCTTCAATCGAAGCCCTGCAGCCTCCAACTTTCTTTTCAGTTCATCGGCTGCTTTGTAGTCTCTCGCGTTTCGCAGCGCCTGCCAACGGTAAAGCAGCGTCGTCAGAAGATCGACGTGTTCGGGAAGATCAAAGATCGCGGCCATCGCCGGTCCGCTACGAAACCACTCTAGTTCCTCCGCATCGGGGAATCCCAGAAATGCCAAGCCCGCTTTCAAGGCTGGATAATCCTTTTCGTTGGCGGATTCGTGCAAGATGGCGATTGCCAGAGAGGTGTTCAGATCGTTCGAAAGCGCCCTTACAAGGCTTTCCTTGACCGCGCTTGGCGCAATGTTATCGGTCATCCGATACCAATTGGTGAGCGCGTTCTTTGCGTCACTGCGCTTGGTTTCCGTCCAGTCCATCGGCTTGGAGTAATGCGTCCCCAGCATCACGAACCGGATCACCTCGCCCGGAACCCCCTGATCCAGCAGGTCCCGCACGGTAAAGAAGTTGCCCAGGGACTTGGACATCTTCCGCCCCTCGACCTGCAACATCTCGTTGTGCATCCAATACCGCGCAAAATCCGCCTCGGGGTGGGCGCAGACGCTTTGGGCAATCTCGTTTTCGTGGTGGGGGAATTGCAGGTCCAGCCCGCCACCATGGATGTCAAAGCTTGGTCCCAGCAATTCGTGGCTCATCGCGCTGCATTCGATATGCCAGCCGGGGCGGCCCCGGCCCCAGGGGGAAGGCCAACCGGGTTCCTGATCCGATGACGGCTTCCACAGTACGAAGTCCATCGGGTCTTCCTTGAAGGGCGCCACCTCGACCCGCGCCCCTGCGATCATGTCATCGACCGACCGCCCCGACAGCGCGCCATAATCCGCATAGGACCGCACCCGGAACAGCACATGGCCGTCCTTGACATAGGCGTGCCCCGCGCCGATCAGGCTTTCGGTCATCGCCACCATCTGCGGAATATAGCCCGTCGCGCGCGGCTCGTGCGTGGGCCGCAATGCCCCCAGCGCATCCATGTCGGCGTGATACCAGGTGATCGTCTCGTCGGTCCGCTCGGCGATCAGCGATTCAAGGCTGCGCGGGTCGCCGGCCTGCTGACGAGCGAGGGCTGCGGCATTGATCTTGTCGTCAACGTCGGTGAAGTTGCGCACGTAAGTGACATGCCCCTCGCCATAGACATGGCGCAAGAGCCGGAAAAGCACGTCGAACACCACGACAGGCCGCGCATTGCCGATATGCGCGCGGTCATAGACGGTGGGGCCGCAGACATACATCCGCACATCTGCCGCATCAATCGGCGCGAAGTCTTCTTTGCGGCGGGTTTTTGTGTTGTAGAGGCGGATCGGAGACATGTGGTAAACCTTTGAGGCGCAAGCGAAAGCAGAGGGCCGCGCGCGGGGTTTAGCAACTTCGGGATCAATTGGGAAACAGGAAGTGCCAGCGCGGAAATCTCAGCGCGCGATACAGCAGATACGTGGGGCAATTTTCCATTTCATAGTTAGACATAGCCGTTTCGCCTTGGCTTGCCAAGGATCAAGCACGCTCCAGTCAGCCCGCCGCGCGTTCCTCCAGCGCCAGCCATTCGGCCTCGGCGTTGGCAAGCTGCGCCTGACGGTCGGCCAGCGCCTCGGAGCCTTTGCGGAACTTGACCGGCTCGCGGGTGTAGAGGTCTTCGGATTCAAGCAGCGCCGCCAGCCGAGAGATTTCGGTTTCGAGCTTGGCGATCAGGTCTGGAAGTGCTTCGAGCCGCTTGCGTTCGGTGAAGGACAAGCCTTCAAGCTTGCGGGCTGCGGGTTTGACAGCAGGCGCGCCGGGCTTTGCCTTGGCGGTGGGGGTTTCCGCCGCCCCGGCCCCGCGTTGCGCGGCATAGTCAGACCAACCGCCGGGATAGGCGGTCACCGACCCCTGCCCCTCCATCGCCACCGTCGCCGTGGCGATGCGGTCGATGAAATCGCGGTCGTGGCTGACCAGCAGCACCGTGCCGTCATAATCCCCGAGGATGTCTTGCAGCAGATCAAGGGTTTCAACGTCAAGATCGTTGGTCGGCTCGTCAAGGATCAAGAGGTTCGACGGTTTCGCCATCAGCTTGGCTAGCAGTAGCCGCGCCTTTTCGCCCCCTGACAGCGAACGCACCGGTGCGCGGGCTTGCCGCTCGTCGAAAAGAAAGTCCTTCAGATAAGCGATGACATGTTTAGGCGTGCCGCGGACCATCACCTGATCGGAATTGCCGGACACCGCCATGGTCGGATCGCCGGTCAGATTGTCCCACAGGCTCATCTCGGGGTTCAACTGAGCGCGGGTCTGGTCGAACACGGCGATGTCGAGGTTGGTGCCAAGCTGGATCGTGCCGCTGTCGGGTTGGACCTCGCCGGTAAGCATCTTCAAAAGCGTGGTTTTGCCGACCCCGTTGGCCCCAACGAAGGCAACCCTGTCGCCACGCAGGACGCGTAAGTCAAAGTCGTCAACGATCGTCTTGTCGCCAAAGATCTTGCCGATGCCGCGCGCCTCTACCACGCGCTTGCCCGACTGCACCCCTGATTCGAATTCCATCGCGGCGGTGCCTTGGCGCCGGATCTGCGATCCGCGTTCATCGCGCAAGGCAGCCAGCGCGCGTACCCGGCCCTGATTTCGCTTGCGTCGGGCCGAGATGCCTTCGACGGCCCATTTCGCCTCGGCCTTGATCTTGCGATCGAGCTTGTGGCGGGCATCGTCTTCCTCGGCCCAGACGGTTTCGCGCCACTCTTCAAACCCGTCGAACCCGGATTCGCGGCGACGAACCTGCCCGCGGTCGATCCACAAAGTCGCCTTCGTCAGCGCGCGCAAAAAGGCGCGGTCGTGCGAGATGAGGACAAAAGCCGTGCGGGTGCCCTTCAATTCCTCTTCAAGCCATTCGATCGCCTGAATGTCGAGATGGTTGGTCGGCTCGTCGAGCAGCATCAACTCGGGCGCCTCGGCCAGCAGTTTTGCCAGAGCGGCCCGGCGCCGTTCACCGCCCGAGGCGGTTGCCACCGGGGTTTCAGGGTTGAACTTCAGCCCTTCGGCAACCATTGGCACCTTGTAGGCCTCGTCTTCGGGCAATTGCGATGCCGCAAAATCACCTAGCGTCGCATGCCCCGACAGATCGGGGTCTTGCTCCATGTAGCCCACGGTCACGCCCGGCGGCACCACGCGAAGGCCTGCGTCAGGCTCTACCAGCCCCGCCATCACCTTCATCAGGGTCGATTTTCCCGACCCGTTGCGACCGACCAGTGCAACCCGGTCACCAGGTTGGACCACCAGATCAAGGTTGTCGAAAATCGGATTCCCGCCGAAGGTCAGCGAGATACCGGAAAGTTGCAAAAGGGGTGCGCGTGCCATGAAGGCGAGGTATTCGGGCGCGGGCGGTTCGTCAACTCACCGCGCGCCGCACAGCAGCATTTATCCGGCAACTGCCCGCAACAGCCTGGCGCGAGCAGGCGGGATCGCCCGGATCTCAAGTCCGGTAAACACATGCAGCGTGTTCAAATCGCGGTCCACCACGGCATGGTCGCTGACCCAACCGCCCATCATCAGATAGGTTCGCAACAAGGGCGGCATGTCCAGCAGGGCGCGCTTGACGTCCGGCTTGCGACTTCGCAGCACGCGGGCAAAGCGAAAGACATTGGGCGCCTTGACCCGTGGCAGCCAGCGTTTGGGGGCAAGATGGCGGTCTTTCAGCATCGCCAGCGCCTCTGCATGCGCCGACGCCTCGGCCCCGTCGAAAGACGAACAGCCAAACAGCAGCTCCACCCCTTGGGCATCCACCAGCTTGGTCATCGCCCCCCAGGCCACACGCAGGATGTCGGGGTCCTTCCAGTCGGGATGAATACAGAATCGTCCCAGTTCCAGCATCGGACCCGTGAAATCCGCCAAGCCGTCAAGGTTGTAGTACTGCGCCGAATAGCTGCGTCCGATCTCGGCTCCGTCCTGCAAGGGCAGCAGCCGGAAACAGCACACCAACGTACCCGTGCGAACCTCTTCTACCAGCATATGCTGACAGGCGGCATCAAAAGCATCGGTGTCCAGCGCAAGCTCGTGTTGCCCAAGGCCGCGCATCGCGCGAAACGTCAAGTGCCGCAACCCTTGCGCCGCGAGAACATCCCCCGGCGTCTGGGCCAGTCGTGCTGCAAAGCGTCCGCGCGTCATGGGAAACATCACGCCTCCTTTATCGAGCTTGGCTCGGGCTTGGCGAACGGTTGCTCTCGGCTTAAATAGTTACAGCGTCGAGATGACGCGAATGTAACAGGGCACGGGAGCTTCGCGATGGACAAAATTCAAAAGACCGAAGGTGAATGGCGCGCGCAGCTCAGCGATCTGGCCTACAAGGTCACGCGGCAGCATGGCACCGAACGCGCCCATTCGCATGACAATTTTCCCAAGGACCCCGGCACCTATCGCTGCGTATGTTGCGACGCCCCGCTGTTTGATCAAAGCACGAAGTTCGAGTCAGGCACCGGCTGGCCATCGTTCTTTGCGCCGCTTGCCCCCGAAGCCGTGGAAACCAGCGAGGATCGCGGGTTCTTCATGCGGCGGACCGAAGTGCACTGCGCGCGGTGCGAGGCGCATCTGGGGCATGTGTTTCCCGATGGCCCGGCACCGACCGGCCTGCGCTATTGCATGAACGGTGTCGCCCTAACCTTCGAAACCGGCACCTGACCGTCACTGGTCCAGCAGGGACCCTGCATTGATACCGCCAATGTTGCCGAACAACTGCCGGACAAGGCTTGCGCCTTTGACGTTGCTGTCAGTCACACGTCGCGAGATTGGCACGATACGTCCCTTTTCAAGGCCGAATCGTTCGACATTCTCGACCACACCTTCTTCGGTAAAAGTGATTGCGACCACCTGGCGGTCTTCCTCCAGCGGCGGCAGAACACCGCGCTGTTTCCAGCGGCTTTGAATGTAGTACCAACCCAAATCGTTCAACAATCCCGCAGCGGACGGGCGGCCAACCGCGACGGCCACAGTGTCGCGGTTGTCGACGCCGACTTCAATCAGTGCGAGTTCTTCGTCGCTGGGCACATAGCCGTTGTTCCGATAGACGGGTGTGCAAGCGGTTGCCGCGCAAACCGCCAAAACGCAAGCGGCACGGCCAAGGTTCCGCACGGCGGCGGCCCAGGTCAGAATGCCGATGCGAACCGTCCCGTCGAAATGCGTCATGCCTGCCCTCGTCTTGCCGCGCTGACCGACCCTGCGATGCTCTTGCCAGCGCCACAAGCTGGCACTATCGACAGAAGGAACAAATCGCAGATGCGCCCAACCTCTGCCTCCGGCTTACGACAGGTCGCGGCCCGGTTCAAGAATGGAACACAAGAGCAGCCCGAGAGGGAGCAGCCGCGCCATGAAAGGCAAACCCATGACAGATGAACCCGCCCTGCCCACTTTGCCCCTCGCCACCGCACAATTGCTGCGTCGCAAACAGACCACTCTGGCCTTTGCCCCGGATGCCCGGGCGCGGGCGGCAATCGCATCGGCGCTGGACCTGGTGAGTTTGCCGACATTTCGGATGACCGGCGAAGTGACAATTTCCGGCAAGCATGACCTGCTTTTGAAGGGCCGGATTTCGGCGCGGGTCATTCAGCCCTGTGCGGTTTCGCTGGTGCCGGTGGAAACCCGGATCGACGAGCCGGTCTTGCGGCGCTATCAGGCCGAATTCGACGAGCCGGGCGGTGCCGAAGTCGAGATGCCGGAAGATGACAGCATCGAGCCGCTGACCGACAGTATCGATGCCGCAGCGGTTGCGATCGAGGCGCTGGCGCTGGCTTTGCCGATGTATCCACGCGCCGCAGGGGCAGATCTGGGCGAAACGTTGTTCGCCCCGCCGGGGACGGCACCTTTGCGCGACGCGGACCTGCGACCCTTTGCTGGTCTTGCAGACCTGGTTGGCAAATCCGGCCGGGACAAGTCCGATCCCGAGGCAACCGGGTGAACCTGTGGAAAAGGGACTTGCACGGCGCGCAAATCCCGCTATGTTCCGCGCCTTACTCGCTGGTGTGCTGCGGCGTTGATCTGCGCATAACCTGTTGTTTCTAAATAATATCCGGGGCACGCCCCGCTACCCCGAGGTATATGCTATGGCTGTTCCGCAGAATCGCACCACCAAATCCCGCCGCAACATGCGCCGTTCGCACGATGCGCTGGTTGCAGGAAACCCGCAAGACTGCAGCAATTGCGGCGAGTTGAAGCGCCCTCACCATGTTTGCCCGTCGTGTGGCCACTATGACGCGCGTGAAGTCGTAGCGGCAGCGACTGTCGAACTTGACGAGGACGCGGCGTAAGCCGCCGCCCTTTGCGCGGGTCGGACCTGTGTCCAGCGGACAAGACACGCAGACAACAGCGACCGCCCATCGCATTGTGATATCCGTAGATGCGATGGGTTCTGATCGCGGCCCATCCGCCGTTGTTGCCGGCATGGTTTTGTCGGCGCGCGCCAACCCGGCGATAGCCTTTATCCTGCACGGAGACGAAGCGGTCTTGCGGCCAGCGGTCGAGCGTCGGCGCGAGTTGCGCGGACGCTGCACGATCCGCCACGCCGCACGGGTTGTCACCATGCATGACAAACCCAGCCAGGTGATGTGGCATGGCGAAGGCACCTCGATGTGGGGTGCCGTTGACAGCGTCAAGAATGGCGAGGCGACGGTCGCGGTCAGTTGTGGCAACACCGGCGCCCTGATGGCTTTGGCAATGATCCGGCTGCGCAAGTTGCCAGGGATCAATCGCCCGGCCATTGCCTGCCTGTGGCCAAGCCGAAATCCTGGTGGTTTCAACCTGATGCTGGATGTGGGTGCCGACGTGAAGGCAGATGCCGCCGACCTGTTGCAGTTTGCCCTGATGGGAGCGTCTTATGCCCGCAACGGCTTGAACCTGTCGCGCCCGCGGGTCGGGTTGTTGAACGTCGGCACAGAAGAACATAAAGGCCGGGCCGAGTTGAAACTGGCCCATGATTTGCTTGGCGCGGCCACGCAGGCCGGGGACTATGACTATGTCGGCTTTGTCGAAGGCGGTGACATTCCTTCGGCCCGGGTGGATGTGATCGTGACCGATGGCTTTACCGGCAACATCGCGCTGAAAACCGGCGAAGGAACCGCCAAGCTGATCTCTGATTTTCTGAAAGAGGCCTACAACGCGACCTTCTTGTCAAAATTCGCAGCCCTTCTTGCCTATACGTCTTTGAAACGCCTGCAAAAGCGCATTGATCCACGCCGGGTCAATGGTGGGGTGTTCCTTGGGTTGAACGGCACAGTGGTGAAATCCCACGGTTCCGCCGATGCAACCGGGGTGTCCGCCGCGATCAAGCTTGCGTTTCAATTGGCACAATCCGGGTTTCAGGAACGCCTTGCTGCACGGGTTGCACAAGCAGGTCGGGCAGGGCAGGATGCCATCGCCGAAGGGGTGGTGACCGAATGACAATACGCGCCGTGGTCAGGGGCGTCGGGCACTATCTGCCCGACCGCATCGTGCCGAATTCCGAATTGGAAAAGCTGGTTGCAACCACTGATGAATGGATCAGGGCACGCTCGGGCATAGAGAAGAGGCACTTCGCGGCTGCAGGACAGATGACGTCCGATCTCGCGACGCGTGCAGCCAAGGCGGCAATCGCCGCGGCCGGCATGCCGGCCGACGATCTGGATGCGATCATCGTGGCAACCTCGACGGCGGATTTCACCTTTCCGTCCGTTGCCACGATGGTTCAGGCCGAACTGGGAATGACCCGGGGGTTTGCCTTTGATGTGCAGGCGGTCTGTGCGGGCTTTGTCTATGCGCTGGCAAATGCCAACGCGCTGATCCAGTCGGGTCAGGCACAGCGCGTATTAGTCATCGGGGCGGAAACCTTCAGCCGCCTGATGGACTGGACCGACCGCACGACGTGTGTCCTGTTTGGCGACGGCGCGGGTGCGCTGGTGCTTGAGGGCGTGGAAAGTGCCGGCGAACCGTCGGACCGTGGCATCCTTGCGACCGATTTGCACAGCGACGGGCGCTATCGCGACCTGCTGTTTGTCGATGGCGGCACGTCCAGCGGAAAGACGGGGCACTTGCGGATGCAAGGGAAGGAAGTTTTTCGCCATGCGATTGAAAAACTTGCCGAAACTGCACATGCGGCATTGCAGAAGGCCAAACTTTCTGCCGAAGATGTGACGTGGATTGTGCCACATCAGGCCAATATCAGGATCATCGAAGGCACCGCCAAGCGGATGCATGTTGAAATGGATCGCGTCGTGGTGACTGTTCAGGACCACGGCAACACCTCCGCTGCATCGATCCCGCTGGCACTTTCTGTGGGTGTAGAACGCGGGCAGATCAAACAGGGTGATCTTTTGGTAACCGAAGCAATCGGTGGCGGGCTGGCCTGGGGATCAGTGGTTCTGCGCTGGTAAGATCGACTGCGAAGAAGCCGGTCCAAGCCACTGATATTGACTCGTTTATTCATCCCGCGCATGCTGCAGGAAAATGGGGGACGAAGATGAGTGAAAAGACACTGACGCGCATGGATTTGTCCGAGGCAGTTTTCCGAGAGGTCGGTTTGTCGCGAAATGAATCCGCACAACTCGTCGAGCAGGTTCTGCAACATCTGTCGGATGCTTTGGCAAGCGGCGAGACGGTCAAGATATCGTCTTTCGGCACTTTTTCAGTGCGCGCGAAATCGGCCCGCATTGGTCGCAACCCCAAGACAGGCGACGAGGTTCCGATCAGCCCGCGCCGTGTGTTGACCTTTCGACCGTCGCATCTGATGAAAGATCGCGTCGCAGTGAGCAAGAAACACTAAGGCCTGAACGCGGATGGACAAGTCGCCAGAAGCCTTCCGCACGATCAGCGAAGTGGCGGAAGCCCTTGAGACGCCTGCGCATGTCTTGCGATTTTGGGAAAGCCGGTTTCCACAGATCCGTCCCGTCAAACGTGCTGGCGGACGGCGGTACTATCGCCCTACAGACATCGCCTTGCTGACAGGGATAAAGCGACTGCTTCACGACGAAGGTTTGACCATTCGCGGCGTGCAGAAAATTCTTCGGGAACAAGGTGTTCGTCACGTCGCGGGCCTGACGGGGACGCCAGAGGGCAATCCGGATGTCGTCGATGCTCATGCAGCACTGGAAGATGCCCTTACGGAAGGGCTTGGCGCAGAACCACAGCGCGCCGACATTAACATCTCTGTCGCCGAGGTGGAAACGGCGCAGGTCTTTGCGCTGGAAACTGCATTGCGCAAGGTTTCGCAAGATGCAGCGCTAAAGACGGCAGATTTGTTCGACATCTTGGTTGGCACGGGTGGTGCGTCTGCCCCCCTGTCGGCAAGTTCGCCCGAAACCCCAAAGCCGTTTGGCGTGGGGCAAAGCGCCCCCGATAGTGCCCGGCAAGACGGGCATCCGGTAGCTGCAGACCAAAACGATCCAGAACCAGAGCTTGCCAGCCTTGCAAGGCAAACCGCGCCGGTTCCGCCCGAACCAATTCTGGTAGCGCCCGCTTTGCCGACACAGACCTACCAAACAGAGGCAGCGCCGGCACAGTCCTGGGCAGCTTTGCTGCGCGCCCTGCCTGCGAAGATGGATGACGACCTGCTCGGGGCGTTGCAGTCGCTTCGGGATCGGATCGCGGCGCATCGTGACCGCTTGATCATGGCTGCCGATTCAAGCGGCAATCGGGGCTAGGGCGATGCGCTTTCGTGCTTGCTCCCAACCGGATAATCGTTATGTATCGCTGTTGTCGGGCCGTAGCGCAGCCTGGTTAGCGCGTCCGTCTGGGGGGCGGAAGGTCGAGAGTTCGAATCTCTCCGGCCCGACCAAAATCGAAACCGTCCGCCGACTGCGAGGCTGCGCGGACGTTTTCGTTTTCGGATCAGTGCATTGACCGGAGTATTGCCTGGCCAGACGCTGCAAAGGCTGATTGCAACCGGGGTCATTTCTGCGGTCGTGCCGATCGGGGTGGGTCAGGTGCAGCCGGCCAGCCTGGACCTGCGTCTTGGCATGGTCGCCTACAGGGTGCGGGCGTCCTTTCTGGCCGGAGAGGGGCGCTCTGTCGCAGACCGGTTGGCTGAATTCGAGATGCACAGGGTCGACCTGACCGACGGCGCAGTTCTGGAAAAGGGATGCGTCTACGTCATTCCGCTGATGGAACGGCTGGCCCTGCCCCAAGGACTGACCGCGGTTGCCAATGCGAAATCGTCTACCGGACGACTGGATTTGCTGACCCGGACGATTTGTGATGACGGCGTGGAGTTTGACCGCATTGCCGCCGGTTATGCCGGGCCCTTGTACGCAGAGGTTTGCCCAAGAAGCTTCTCGGTTCTGGTCCGGGCTGGGCAAAGGCTGAATCAGATCCGGTTTCGCGACGGCCAAGCGGTGCTGTCGGATATCGACCTTGCCGCATTGCATGCCGCCGACCCGCTGGTGGACGGGGTGCCCGTCATCTCGGATGGTCTGGGGTTTTCGGTCGATCTGCGACCGGCGATTGGCGATCTGCTGGGGTACCGCGCTAAGCCGCATACCGGGGTGATCGACCTTGAACGGATCGGCCACTATCCGGCGCGCGACTTCTGGGAGGAAATCCGGTCAGGCGACGGTCAGATCATTCTTGATCCCGGCGCATTCTACATTCTCGTCAGCCGTGAGGCCGTCACCATCCCCCCCGATTATGCGGCAGAAATGGCCCCCTACCTCGCGATGGTCGGAGAGTTTCGGGTACATTATGCTGGCTTCTTTGACCCTGGATTCGGTCACTCTGCGGCAGGGGGCGCTGGGTCGCGTGGAGTGTTGGAAGTTCGCTGCCACGAGGCACCCTTTGTGCTGGAGCATGGGCAGGTTGTTGGACGCCTGGTTTATGAACGTATGGCCGCGCGACCCGAGACATTGTACGGCGCGGGGATTTCGTCAAGCTATCAGGGGCAGGGTTTGAAGCTGGCCAAGCAGTTTCGCTGATTTACGAATAGCCGTTCGCAAATATTCGGGCGGCACCCAGCACTACAGCTTTCGTAGCAGCCTGGCCGCCTTTCGCGCGCGCTTGGCTTCCCGGGCAGCGGCTTGTGTCTGTTCCTGACCCCGCGCAGATGTCGAGGACAACTGGGATGAACCCGCCTTGTTTGGACCTGCCATTCGCGAGAACTGGTTGATCGCGGCGGTCACCCCGCCATTCACGACACGGCGCAGCAGTTGATTGATGATCATCTGAATGATGCGGTTCATATTCATGAGTTGCTCCTAGTCCTCAAAGAGTTCACTTTGACCGGTTTCGACGTCGTCTTCGTCATCGATTGACGCGCTGGGAACAGGGCGATTGTCCAGCAATCCCGCGGCGCGCAATTCTTTCAGGCCGGGCAGATCGCGGGCGGATTCCAGACCGAAATGGTCCAGAAAGCGTTCCGTCACGACAAAGGTTACCGGGCGTCCAGGCGTCATACGCCGACGGCCAAATCTGATCCAGTCAAGCTCAATCAATTGATCGACGGTGCCACGACTGACCGCAACCCCCCGAATTTCCTCGATTTCCATCCGCGTCACCGGTTGGTGGTAGGCCACGATCGCCAGCGTTTCAATTGCGGCGCGGGACAGTTTGCGGGTTTCCTGCACCTCTTTGTGCATCAGATGCCCAAGGTCGGCGGCGGTCCGGAAAGCAAAGCCCGCGCCCACCTTGACAAGGTTGATCCCCCGCCCGGTATAGCGTCGGCGCAGCACTACAAGCGCCTCTGCAGGGTCGCACCCATGCGGCAGGCGCGCGAGGATTTCGACCAGGCTGACCGGTTCGGCGGACGCAAACAGAATTGCTTCCACCATCCGCTCTTGCTCGGCCAACGGCGGGGCCTCAAACAGCGACTTCTCGATCGGCTCCCCGCTCATGGATCGTGCCGCTTGCGCAACTGGATCGCGGAAAATGCATCTGATTGGCGCAGCGTGATCTGACCCGCTTTGACCAGTTCCAGCGCGGCGGCAAAGTGGGCAGCCGTGGCAGAGCGTCGACGGTTCGGCGATCCATCCCAACCCCCGGGCAGAAAGCTCGCAAGGTCGGTCCAGGTTGCGGCTAAGCCGATCAAACCCCGCATCCTGTCCAGCGCCTGTTCCATTGTGAACACATGGTCACGATCAAAGGCGTAGGGACGAAACTCATCGCGCGTACGAATCCGGGCATAGGCGCGCATCAGGTCCAGTAGTGTAACGCTATAGCTGATGTTGCGGCGTCGCGTTACATCCTCGGGCAAGCCGCGAGCAAATATCTGCTGACCAAGTCTGTCGCGGGCCATCAGTCGGGCGGCGGCATCGCGCATTGCGGCCAGCCTTTCCAACTGGAAGGCAAGATGCACCGCGAGGTCCTCGGCACTTGGTCCTGGATCGCGCGGATCGGGCGGCAAAAGCAAGCGCGACTTCAGATAGGCAAGCCAGGCCGCCATCACCAGATAGTCGGCGGCAAGCTCGATGCGCAGGGCGCGGGCCTGTTCGATAAAGCCAAGATACTGATCGGCAAGATCGCGGACCGAAATCCGGCGCAGGTCAACTTTCTGGCTGCGCGACAACGAAAGCAGCAGGTCGAGCGGACCTTCGAACCCCGCCACGTCAACGTGCAACACCCCTGCCGACAGTCGGTCATCGCGGGACCAGTCATCGGTCGGATCAGGCATGGGACAGTCCCGGCAAAAGGGCTGCGAGTTCGGCCTGCCAGCGCGCCACATCAAGATCGGGGGTCTGGATGCGTCGGGCCAGTGCCGCCATGGCCCGGCTTTGTGTTGCAACCGGCATATCGCCTGCGGCCGTGGCGACGGCCTGCATTTCGGCCATCTCGCCACTGCAATGCAACGCAAGATCGCACCCTGCGGCCAGCGACCGCGCCGTCCTTTCGGAAAGCGAGCCAGACAGCGCATGCATGTTCAGATCATCTGTCATCAGCAATCCGCCAAACCCGATGTCGCGCCGGATCACCTTGATCATTTCAGACGATTGCGTGGCGGGATGAACCGGATCATGGGCCGTGAAGACCAGATGCGCCGTCATCGCCAATGGCAAATCGGACAAGGCCCGAAACGGCGCAAAATCAGTTGCGGCCAGTGTTTCGGCATCCGCAGTAACCCGCGGCAGGTCTTCATGTGTGTCAACCGCAGACCGGCCATGGCCGGGCAAATGTTTGATCACCGGCAAAACTCCGCCGGCAAGATGGGCGTCGGCCACGGCGCGGGCAATCTTGGCAACCGCAGCCGGGTCTTCGCCATAGCAGCGGTTGCGAAGGAACGGATGCGTCGCGGGTGTGATCACGTCGGCGCAGGGCGCACAGTTGCCATCAATGCCGACGGCGCGCAGTTCGGCTGCGATCAGACGATAGCGCAGGGCCATTGCCGACGCGGCCTGTGATCCTGCAGCCTGCACCAGATCGAGAGGTGGCAGCCATTCACGCCAATGCGGGCTGCGCAGACGTTGTACGCGACCGCCTTCCTGATCGACAAAGATCGGCGCATCGCGGGCGACGGCATTGCGCAAGTCAGCCGCCAGGCGCGACACCTGTTCAGGTGTTTCGATGTTGCGGGCGAACAGGATAAAGCCGAACGGATCAAAGTCCCGAAAGAATGCAGCCTCGTCAGCCAGCAGCGCAGGCCCGAAACAGCCAAGGATTGCTGCCCCACGCCCACTGGCGGTCATCTGTGCAATGCCGGAATGCAGGTCGCGTTTTCGGCCACCAGATGCGTGCAGAACGCCCGTGCGGCGTCTTCATCGGCAAAGCCGTGGGCCCGCAAGCGGTAAAAGGTGCGTCCGCCACTTTGTGCGGCCTGGATGACAACAGATTTGTCCGCCATCCGTTCGCCAAAAAACGCCTGTAGCCTTGCCCATTCAGCCCGCGCACCAGCGGCATCGTCAAATGCCCCGAGTTGTACCAGCCGTGTTCCGATTTTAAGCGTAGCCGGGTCAATTTCGGCAGGGGTCGCGCGCGCATCTGCGGTCGGCGTCGTTTCTGCCGCCGACGTATCGGAGAAGACAGCAGGACGCGGTTTTGGGCGCAGCGACGGCGCTGCAACCAGATCAACCGTTGGCTCTGCCCCTTCTGCCAGCGCGTCAGCCAGCGCCAACGCAACAGCGGCGTCGGTACCAAAATTGCCGATCTGGTCCGATGCATCCAACGGCTCGATCAAGGACGGACCGGTCGCGAACTGGTCTTTCGACACCGGCGCAGCACCCGTCAGGCCCGCAGCGTCTTCGGCGGCCAATCCCACCGGCGCAGGCGCCAGCAGCACCTTGTCCGGCATCGACGCGGCCATGCCGACGGCTGCCACCGCATTGACCGACAGCCCCTGATGCGAGGCTTGCTCGCCCCCGGGGGCCACTGGCATTTCGCGCATCGCACCAGCCTGCGCCCGTATCACCGGAACACCGTTGACATCGCGTACCGCCAGTTTGTAGCCCCACACGCCCAACCCGATCACAAGGGCGATCGAGCATGTCGCACCTGCAATGTTGACCAGTCGAGAGATTTGCATCTGACGCGGTGCAGCACCTGCATCAAAGTGATCGAAGTTCATTTCCGCCATCGTCATGCCCCATTTCGCGCAGGGCGATACATGCCACCCCGTGTCAATTGACTGCTCGTGATCCGCCGGGGCGCGTTTGGTCAGCGCATTTCCTCGGCCGGACTCACCCCGAGGATACCCAAAGCAGAGGAGATGACAACGCTCGTGGCACGGGCGAGCGCGATTTTGGCCGTGGATGTTGCCGCATTGCCCTCTTGCAAAAAGCGCAAGGACGGCTCGTCGTTGCCACGATTCCACAACGCGTGAAAATCCGACGCCAATTCATAAAGATAGAATGCAATCCGGTGCGGCTCGTTGCCCCGTGCCGCGATTTCGACCAGACGCGGCCATTCTGCGATCTTTCCCGCAAGGGTCAATTCGGCGGGGTGCGAAAGCTTGGTCAGGTCGGCATCTGCGAGGGTTGCATCGTCTACTGCCAAACCCGCATCGCGCGCACGCCGCAGGATCGAATTGACCCGCGCATTGGCATACTGGACATAGAATACCGGATTGTCTTTCGACTGTTCCAGAACCTTCGCGAAATCGAAATCCAGCGTCACATCGTTTTTCCGGGTCAGCATCATGAAGCGCGTCACATCCGCCCCTGCCTGTTCGACCACATCGCGCAGGGTTACAAAGGTCCCTGCACGCTTGCTCATCTTGAACGGCTCGCCGTTCTTGTAGAGCTTGACCAGTTGCACCAGCTTGATGTCCAGCGGCACGCGGCCCCCGGACAAGGCGCTGACGGCGGCCTTCATCCGTTTGACGTAGCCGCCATGATCGGCCCCAAAAATGTCGATCAGCGCATCGAAGCCGCGCTGCACCTTGTCGTAGTGATAGGCGATGTCCGGGGCGAAATAGGTCCAGCTGCCATCGGATTTCTGCACCGGTCGGTCCACATCGTCGCCATGCGCCGTGCTGCGGAACAGGGTCTGCACGCGGGGCTCCCAATCTTCCGGCTCTTTGCCCTTGGGCGGTTCCAGCGTGCCTTCGTAGATCAGGCCCATATCGCGCAGGGTCTGGATCGCCGCCTCGATCTGGCCGGTGCCATAAAGCGCCTTTTCCGAGGAATAGACATCCATCGTCACACCCAGTGCCAAAAGATCCCCACGGATTTCGTCCATCATCATCGAACTGGCGATGTCGCGGATCTCGGTCAGCCAGTATTGCTCGCCCTTGTCCAAAAGGGTGTCGCCGAACCGCGCCTTCAGCGCCGTGCCGACTGCCACAAGATAATCGCCGGGATAGAGACCCTCGCGGATTTCAGGCTCCAGTCCGTGTGCCTCGCGGTACCTCTCATAGGCCGAGCGTGCCAGGACATCAACCTGCGCACCGCCGTCGTTGATGTAATACTCGCGCGTCACATTCCAGCCGGCAAAAGCCAGAAGCCGCGCAAGCGCGTCGCCGACCACTGCACCGCGGACGTGGCCCACGTGCATCGGACCGGTCGGGTTTGCAGAGACGAACTCGATGTTGACCCTAAGCCCGGAACCAAAGGCGGACCGCCCGAAATCGACGCCTTGCTGCAAGGCTGCGCGAACCAGACCTTGCCAGACCGCGGGCGCAAGCGTCAGGTTCAAGAACCCCGGGCCTGCCACGTCTGTGCGAAGGACGCGGGGATCGCTGGCAAGCTGCAGGGCCAAGGCGTCTGCAATCACGCGGGGGGGCTGGCCTGCCGGTTTTGCAAGAACCATTGCCGCATTCGTCGCCATGTCGCCATGTGCCGGATCGCGGGGCGGTTCCACAGAAACCGCCGAAAGGTCAAGACCGGCAGGCAGGGTGCCTGCGGTCACCATTGCATCGACCGAAGCCACGACCAACGCCCGGATATCAGCAAAGAGGTTCATATGATCAAATCCTGTCCCATAGGGCCGGGGTTTGCCCGATCCGGTGGGACAGGTCAAGGATACGCCTGTCAAAGGGTGCCGAGGTCAGCCTTGTCCGGCTCGCCAGTCAGCCAATGCAAGGTTGCCGCCGACAGGATCTGCCGGATCGGGGGGGGTGGCCGCAGGTGCCGTCCCCGAAACAGGACGGTTGCGGAAGTAGTGCGTTTCGCGGGCGCCGAAGTAGAAAGCCACGACTGCGCCCAAAAGCCACCAAAGCGGCTCTGGCACCGCATTCAGCCCCACCATCCGCGCGGCGAACCGTTCAGGGTCCAGCATGGCAAAGACAAACAGGCCGATGGTACCGAAGGCAAGCATCGGGCGCGGCATGCGGTTCAACCCGTTGACGGCCGTGTCAAACCAGTTCGTCGGGCCGTTGACGAATTCGGCCCCAAGCTGGTTCATTGCAGCCACTTGCGCTTGTGCCGACAGTTCCATCTGCTTGGTTGCGGACGGCGTGTAGGTTTCGGCCAACCCGATCGCCGCATCGCCAAGTGCCGTCACTGCGGGCGACGAACCCACCAGTTTGTTGATCAGACCCATGCCGCCACCCGTGCCTTGTGTTGTGCCGCTGTCAGATGATAGCGCGGGGCGATGAATTCTTCGGCGCGGGTGATCCAGCCGCCTTTGCCGCCGTCGCGACGCCGCGCGTATTTGCGACTGCTTGGGCGATCATCGGCCAGAGCATAGTAATAGTTGCGCCGGGCAATGCCATAAGCGTCCGCCAGATGGTTGGGTGCGGCGATCGCCGCGCGGGTCGCAGCATCGATGGTCTTTGGGCCGATCACACCATCGGCTGCGCAAGGATAGCCCATGTCGGTCAGAAGCCGTTGCAGGATCTTGACCGCGTTGGCACCTGCGTTGACATACATGTCGAACAGGGACGCGTGCAGAACCTCTGGCAGCGCAGCGATACCGGGTTCGGTGAAATAATGCTGCACATAGATGTCAACGGCCTGGGCGCGGGTCAGCCGGCGCACGTCGTTGGTGTCGATACGGCCGTCGCCGGTCACGTCCATCCCCAGTCGCCGCAGGGTGCCGATGGTGACCCCGTGGTTGGTAGCCCCGCCCGGATCATCGGGGTCGTTCACATAGCCGCCTTCGCGGGCGGCAATCTCGGTTGCTATTTCAAGTACGGATGTCATCGGGTTCCCCGGCATAGATCGCTCTCCCGGAGACAGCTTGTGTCAAATTATTGAGAAAACCCTTGTTGATGCGTGCGGTCGGCGTTGTCGCGTGCCAGTGCCATCGTCGATGCCGCCGTCAGTTCCGCAATCGGTGGGGGTTTCACACCCCCACACCCCCGTGGGATATTTATGCCAATGTGAAATCTGCAGTCCGGTTGGCGACGCGCACCGGGCAGGGTTGCCATGGCAGGCTGGCGGGTCAGTTGCCTGACGGGTCTGGTGGGTCAGTTGCCTGACGGGGACCCTTTGAACACGCCCTGCTCTTTCAGCGCATCAACCACTTCTTTTGGCATATAGGTTTCGTCGTGTTTGGCGAGAATCTCGGTGGCTACGAACGTATCGCCTTCCATCCTGCCAGTTCCGATCATGCCTTGGCCTTCGCCAAAAAGGTCCGGCAGGACCCCGGTAAAGCGAACCGGTACGGTGATGTTGGTGTCGGTGACGCTGAACTCGATCGTCTCGGACTGACCGCGCACGAGGCTACCTTCAAGCACCAGGCCGCCCAGCCGAAACACCTCACCGGGTTTCGGGGGTTCGGTCACGACCTGGCTCGGCGAGCGGAAAAAGTTGATGCCGTCCCGGAAGCCGTAGCCGATCAGGGCGGTTGCACCCGCCACTGCCACAAATGCCAGCGCGATAACTTGCATGCGGCGCTTTTTCTTCAGTCCTTTAAGGCCTGCCATCCACCCCCCCCTACGGGAAAACCGGCGCGAGCATGAGCCCCGCAGTTTCGTCGAAATCCAGCATCAGGTTGGCGTTCTGCAACGCCTGTCCGGAAGAGCCTTTGGTCAGATTGTCGAGCACCGACACCACCATTGTGCGACCGGTAATGCGGTCGCCGATCACACCCACGTGACAGAAGTTGGACCCCGTGACGTCGCGTGTCGAGGGCAGTGCGCCAAAAGGTAGCACCTCGACAAAGGGTTCGGCTGCGTAGGCCTCGAACAAGGTACGGTGTATTTCGGCCGCATCGCCCTGCACATAGACCGAAGCGAGGATGCCGCGGTTCATCGGCAACAGGTGCGGGGTGAATTGAACATGGACCGGGCGGCCGGCGATCAGGCTGAATTCCTGATCGAATTCACCAAGGTGGCGGTGCTTTGCGCCAGCAGAGTAGCTGTGCGTGCCACCCGAAAGTTCTGCGTGCAGCAGGTTTTCCTTCGCCGAACGCCCTGCCCCGCTGACGCCCGCCTTGAGGTCGATCAGGATGTGATCAAGATCGATGACCCCCGCACCGATCAGTGGCCGCAAGGCAAACTGGCCGGCTGCGGCGTTGCAACCGGTGCCCGCGACCAACCGCGCGCGGCGGATTTCCGGACGGTAGAATTCGGTCAGACCATAGACCGCCTCGGCCTGCAAGTCGGGTTGGGTATGGGGTTGGCCATACCATTTCGCATATTCCGCCGGGTCACGCAGACGGAAATCCGCCGACAGATCGACGATGCGCAGATCACGCGGCAGGGCTGCAACCACTGCCTGCGTGGTGCCATGCGGCAGCGCACAAAACACAAGATCGACGTCGGAAAAATCGATTTCGTCGATTTTTTGCAGGATCGGCAGGTCAAGATGGCGCAGGAAGGGAAACACCTCGGCCATATGCTGACCGGCTTTGCGGTCTGCGGACAGGGCCGTGATCCGAAGGTTTGGATGCGTGGCGATGAGCCGGACCAGTTCGGCCCCGGTGTATCCCGAAGCGCCAAGAATTGCGATTTTGGCAGTCATGTCGGCCCCCGGCGTTCTGGCAACTGTGTTCTGGCGATGGCAGTTCTCGCAATGGCGGTTCTGCCGAGGTCTGGTGAAGGATGCAAGAGGCATGCCATGCAAGCCGCGGTGCATGACGCTGACAATGCAACGGCGCGGAGGCTTTTTCGACCGCAGATCACGCGGATTCGAATGTCACTCTTTTGCGTAGAAACTGGATGGCGCGGTCGGACACGTCGCCTGCATCGCCTGTGGTCAGGTAGCGCGACATCTTACCGGGCCCGCGCATTTCAGGTCGGCGGGTCAGATAGTCGACAAGCGATTCGGCAACAAGGTTGGCTTGACTGTAGACCTTGACCGTCGGACCCAGAACATCCGAGAAAGTGCGCTCCATCAGCGGGTAATGCGTGCAGCCCAAGACCGCGGCTTGCGGGTGCGGCATGCGGCGCAACAGGGCCTGGACATGCGCGCGCACCAGCGTTTCGGCCAGTATCTCGTCACCGGCCTCGATGGCATCGACGACGCCGCCGCAGGGTTGTGCTTCGACATCGACGCCAATGGCACGGAAGGCAAGTTCGCGCTGAAAGGCCCGGGAGGCGACCGTGGCAGGAGTTGCAAACAGCGCGACATGCTGGACCGCCACTTCGCGCGGCGGGGAATTGTCGCCCCAGCGCCGCTCTGTCAGCGCCTCGATCAATGGGACCAGCACGCCCAGGACGCGTTTGTGCGGTGGAACCCAGGTTTCCTGCATGCGTTTGAGTGCAGCCGCAGAGGCCGTGTTGCACGCGAGGATCACCAGATCACACCCCTCGCGCCATAGCCGCTCTGTCGCGGCGCAGGTCAGCTTGAAGATGTCATCTGGCGTACGCACCCCGTAGGGCGCGTTGGCGTTGTCGCCAAGATAGACAAACGGAACTTCTGGCAAACGCTTTTGCAATGCGCCAAGCACCGTCAGACCGCCCAGACCGCTGTCAAAAACTCCTACAGCCATGGCCTACCTCGTCTTGTACTTGTCCTCGAACTCGAAGCCGTAGTCATAAGACCTCAGCGGCGTCGGCGACAACTGATAGGTGGCACGGCGCAGAAAATCCATCATTGCGTTCGGATCGGATTTCAGAGGTTCAAGTTGCGCAGAGGCAATCGGTTCACCCACCACCACCCGAACCGGTTCATCGTTGCGCGATTTGAATTCCTTGATCAACAGGCCAAGCCGCAGCGTGGATGACGCATGCGACGCAAGCTGGAACAGACGCGAATTGTGCCCTTCAAAGAAGACCGGCACGACGGTCGCATCGGATTTCGCGATCATTTTGGCAGTGAAGTTCCGCCAACCGGGGTCCATCGGCCGCGAAAAGGGTTTGGCGGATGTTGACACTGTTCCACCTGGGAACACCCCGATCGCGCCGCCCTCGGCCAGATATTTCAGCGAAACGGCGCGGGTTTCGATGTTCAGTTTGATTGCCTCGCGGGTGCTGTCAAAAGAGATCGGCAGCACAACGCGGTTCAGCTCTTCAGACCGGCGAAACACCGAATTGGCAAGAATTCGAAAATCGCCGCGCACCTTGTCAAGCAAATGCCCCATCATCAGACCGTCAAGAATGCCGTAAGGGTGATTGGCAATCACCACCAACGGCCCGTTGGCGGGAATGTTGGTCAACGACCCCCCCACCACATCCAGCGACAATCCATAGCGTTGCACCAGGACATCCCAGAAGTTCTCTCCACGGGCGATGTCTTGCTCATACCCTTTGGCGCGCCGGATCAACGACAGGCGACCCGTTACATTCTCCATCACCCGGATCATTGCACGTCCGCCGCGTGTGCGCGCAGAGGATGCATAGCTTATGTCCCGGGTCACGTCGTGTTTGCGCATCAAAAGCCCCCCATTCCGTCACATAGGCATATCGGTAATCTCGCGGTCTGGCCAGTCAAGATGACGCGACCATGACATACTAACTGACACCCCAGATAGCATGTTGTGTTGCCACGACGGCGCGCGCCGCGCATGAGTATTGTCGTCGGGATTTACACGCGAAAGTTTTCGCGTCAGTGCATTGCTTGCGTGCTAGCATCGCGCACGAAACGAGGTTTGGTTGCGGTATGGACTGGGACAAGTTGCGGATTTTTCATGCGGTGGCCGACAAGGGCAGCCTTACCCACGCGGGCGAGGTGCTGCATCTTTCTCAGTCCGCGGTCAGCAGGCAGATACGGTCGCTAGAAGACAGCCTGGCGGTAACACTGTTTCACCGCCACGCCCGCGGGCTGATCCTGACCGAGCCGGGTGAATTGCTGTTTGACGCGACCCAGCAGATGGTCAAGCGACTGGATGCCACCGCCGCCCGGATCCGCGACAGCGAGGACGAGGTGTTTGGCGAGTTGCGCGTGACCACGACCACAGGCTTTGGTACGTTGTGGCTGGCACCAAGGCTGGCCAATCTTTACAAGAAATACCCCAGCCTGAAGATCGACCTGATGCTCGAAGAACGCGTCCTAGACCTGCCGATGCGCGAGGCCGATGTGGCCATTCGGATGAAGGAACCGTCACAGGCCGATCTGATCCGGCGCAGGTTGATGAACATCCGGATGCGGCTTTATGCCTCGCCCGAGTATCTCTCGGAACATGGCACCCCGTTGACGATGGACGATTTTACGCAACACCGCCTGATCTGTCAGCATTCCGGAACGGCGCAGGTTTCGGCCGGAGCCAATCTTGTCGCAGACCTTATGGCACATGACATTCCGTCCACTCTGACGGTAAACAACTATTTCGGGGTTTTGCAGGGTGTATTGAATCATCTGGGGATCGGCGTGTTGCCTGATTATATCACCGAGGATTTTCCCCATCTCACCCGCGTTCTTCCCGAAGTGGAAAGCAGCGAAGTGCCGGTGTTTCTCGCCTACCCGGAAGAATTGCGCAATTCAAAGCGGGTCGCGGCATTTCGGGAATTCGTGACCGAAGAAATCTTTGCGTTTCGCAAGCGACAGCAGAACTGACCCGCTATCCATGCGGGAAACGCATGGCGGGCATGCTTTACGTAGGGCAAATCCTACTTGTGCTGGCGCTAACACGCCCCTAAATGATGGGTTGAAGGCTGCGATTGACGTTGTCTTGCTGCCTTCATACCTCCCTGTTGGACTTGGGCCGAGCTTTTGCTCGGCCTCTTTTTTTGCGGTTCGTGATCTTGCAGGATTTCGCGGCTAATCGGCCGGGCGATTGCGCCGTTTGATCAAGAAAGCGGCATCGGCATCAGAGGCTGCCAGCGAAATCGCACGATCAAAGGCCATGTGCGATTCGCTGTGGTGACCCAGTCTGAACAGGATCTCGGCGCGCGCCGCGTGAAAGGGCTGATATGATGTCAAAAGCGGTGCCAGGGAATTAATCGCGATCAATGCCGCTTGCGTCGCCCCTGTCTCTGACAGCGCAACGGCATGGTTCAACGCGACGACCGGGGTAGGTTCCATTTGGAAAAGCCTGGTGTAAAGGGCTTCGATCTGCGGCCAGTCCGGCCCGCCTTGCGCGATATGACAGGCAGAGATCGCGGCCTTGATTTGGTACGGACCCGGCGCGCGGCGCGCCATTGCCTGATCAATCAAAAACAGCCCCTCGGCAATCGCAGCATCGTTCCAAAGGCTGCGGTCTTGATCTGCCAAGGCGACGGTGGCACCGTCGGGGCCCGTGCGAGACGCCCGCCGTGCGTTTGTGATCAACAGCAGTGCTATGCAACCTTCGGTCTCTGGCTGGTCGGGGCGCAACCGGTCGATCAGACGGGCAAGCCAGATCGCCTCTGCACAAAGATCCCGGTCGGCCAGCGGACCGGCGGTGTAGCCTGCATTGAAAATCAGATAGATGACGGCCAGAACCGATTGCAGGCGTTCAGGCCAGTCCTCGGGCCCGGGTACCACAAAGGGGATGCCTGCTGCGGCAATCTTGGCTTTGGCGCGGCTCAGACGCTGGCCCATCGTCGGTTCGGTGTCCAGAAAGGCACGGGCGATTTCCGGTGTGGTCAGGCCGGCAACCGTACGCAGCGTCAGCGCCACACGGGATTTGGGGTCAAGTGCGGGGTGGCAACAGGTAAAGATCAGACGCAGCCGGTCATCCACGCTCAGGTCTGGGTCAGTCTCTTCGGCCTCTTGCCCAGCGAGGCGCGCAAGATCGGCTGTGTTGCGGGCATCGCGGGACATCGCACGCAGCCGGTCAATGGCCTTGCGCAGCGCCACACGCAACAGCCAGCCCTGTGGCGTGGCGGGCAGACCCGCCCTGCCCCAGTGCGACAGCGCCGAAATGGCCGCTTCTTGCAGTGCATCCTCGGCCAGCTGGAAATCGCGCAACCGCGCGATCAACGCCGCCAGAAGCCGCCCCCGATCCTGCCGCAGCACCTCGTCAAGCGCACGGGTGACGGCAATCGCATCGGAGGCGGCCATGGGTCAGTTCCCTGCCGGGTTGTAATCCATCAACGGGCGCACCTCGACTGTGCCATAGCTGGCCGAGGGGATCATCGCGGCGTATTTCAGCGCGGCATCCAGGTCGGGCACGTCGATGACGTAGT
Organism: Paracoccaceae bacterium; assembly: GCA_031400505.1. Classification (GTDB taxonomy): domain Bacteria; phylum Pseudomonadota; class Alphaproteobacteria; order Rhodobacterales; family Rhodobacteraceae; genus JAIYDJ01. The sequence continues at coordinate 53,002 of JANNPZ010000040.1, forward strand.
AGCCGCCCAGATGTTCTTTGGTGGTCGCAAACGGGCCATCCATGGTTTCCACCTTGCCGCCACGCACCCGCAGCGAGGTTGCGGTTTCAACCCCCTTCAGACCTTCGCCACTGCGCATCACGCCGTCGGCAACGAGGGTCTGGCTGAAGCTTGCATAGCCCGCCATCATCGCGCCGAATTCAGGGGTGCCATAGACCGGCTCGACGGCAGGGTCTCCGTAGATCAGAAGCATGTATTGCATTTTGGTTGTCCTTTTTCCTTGGGTTACAGAAAGGTGACCCGCGCCATGCCCGGCGCGGCCTTATGTGATCAACGCAACAGCAGGTTTGCGCCAAGGCACACCATGGCGTTCAGCGTGGCAAGGATGTTTGTGCCGTTGCCGACATAGCGCAGCGGATGGGCCGCATTGCCGATCCTAAGCCCGAACGGATGCGCGATCCGCCCGATCAGCAGCAGCGCACCCGAGACGTGCAGGTAGATTGCCGGGGCCTGCATGCCTTCGGCAAGGATCATCAGGATCAGCACGAAGCAGGTCCATTCGACAAAGTTTCCATGCTGGCGGATGCGCAGCAACAGCTCGACGTCACCGGCATCGCCGATAGAGACGCCTTTGGCCGACCGGAACGACGTGACGCGGAACCATAGAACCAGAAAGATCGCCGCAAGCGGCAAGGCGTAGATCGGGGTAACTGCAAACATAATCATGTTTTCCTTCTTAGGTTTTCAATTTCGTAACCCAAGGACGCTGGCACTTTGCCGATTTCGACAGAGCGAGCAAAAAAAAGTCCATGCGCATCAAAAAAAATCCGGGCAGCCGTTGAAGTCCTTTCGGACAGCGCAGGCTTGTCCTATGACGCGGCATCTTGGCCGATAGGAGTGCGCCTATGTCCGAACCCGCAATCACCCCGGAACTGGTGGCAGCACACGGGCTGAAGCCTGACGAGTATCAGCGCCTGCTGGGCATCATCGGCCGCGAGCCGACCTTTACCGAACTCGGCATCTTTTCGGCGATGTGGAACGAGCATTGCTCGTATAAATCATCGAAGAAATGGCTGCGCACCCTGCCCACCACCGGGCCTCAGGTGATCTGTGGGCCGGGCGAGAATGCCGGCGTTGTCGATATCGGCGACGGGCAGGCAGTGATTTTCAAAATGGAAAGTCACAACCACCCCAGCTACATCGAGCCCTATCAGGGGGCGGCAACCGGCGTGGGCGGCATCCTGCGCGATGTGTTCACCATGGGTGCGCGCCCAATAGCCGCGATGAACGCGCTGAGCTTCGGTCTGCCGTCGCATCCCAAGACCCGCCATCTGGTCAAGGGCGTGGTTGAAGGGGTCGGCGGTTATGGCAACGCGTTCGGCGTGCCGACCGTGGGCGGCGAGGTGCGGTTTCACGCGGCCTACAACGGCAATTGTCTGGTCAACGCCTTTGCGGCTGGCTTGGCGGATGCCGACAAGATCTTTTACTCGGTGGCGTCGGGCGTGGGCATGCCGGTGGTCTATCTCGGGGCCAAGACGGGCCGCGACGGCGTCGGCGGGGCCACGATGGCCTCCGCCGAGTTCGACGACACCATCGAGGAAAAGCGCCCCACCGTCCAGGTCGGCGATCCCTTTACCGAAAAACGCCTGCTCGAGGCCTGTCTTGAACTGATGGCCTCGGGTGCCGTGATTTCCATTCAGGACATGGGGGCGGCGGGGCTGACCTGTTCGGCGGTCGAGATGGGCGACAAGGGCGGGCTTGGGATCCGGTTGCAACTGGATGACGTGCCGCAGCGCGAGACCGGGATGACCGCCTACGAGATGATGCTGTCAGAGTCGCAGGAACGGATGCTGATGGTGCTGAAGCCCGAGATGGAGGCAGAGGCCCGGGCGATCTTCGCGAAATGGGACCTTGATTTCGCCATCGTGGGCGAGACGATTGCCGAGGATCGGTTCCTGATCCTGCACGGCAATGCGGTGAAGGCCGATCTGCCGCTGTCCAAGCTGTCCTCTTCCGCCCCGGAATATGACCGGCCCTGGATACCGACGCCTGCCGCGACCCCTTTGGGCGAAGTGCCGATGATTGCGCCAATCGCGGCGCTGCGCGCGCTGATCGGCAACCCGTCTTATGCCCACAAAGCCTGGGTATGGGAGCAATACGACAGCATGGTGGGGGCGGATACTGTCCGGTCGCCGGGCATGGGCGCAGGCGTGGTGCGGGTGCACGGCACGGCCAAAGCACTCGCCTTCACGTCGGATGTGACCCCGCGCTACGTCAAGGCGAACCCGGTGATGGGCGGCAAGCAGGCGGTGGCCGAGGCCTACCGCAACCTGATCGCGGTCGGGGCGCGACCTCTTGCCAGCACTGACAACCTGAACTTCGGCAATCCCGAAAAGCCCGAAATCATGGGGCAACTGGTGGGTGCCGTGCAGGGCATCGGCGCGGCCTGCTTGGCGCTCGACATGCCAATCGTGTCAGGCAACGTAAGCCTTTATAATGAAACTGACGGGTCGGCCATCTTGCCCACGCCGACCATCGGCGCAGTTGGGCTGCTTGACACGCTTGACGATCTGATTGCCGGGGTGCCAGGGGCGGGCGATCTGGCAGTGCTGATCGGGGCGACCCATGGGCATCTGGGCCAATCGGCACTTTTGGCAGAAGCCTTCGGGATCGAGGCGGGCGACGCGCCTCCGGTTGACCTTGAAGCAGAGCGCCGGCATGGCGATTTCGTTTTGGCACAGCGCAGGCTGATTGGCGCATGTTCGGATCTTTCTGATGGCGGGCTGGCGCTTGTCGCGTTCGAGATGGCCGAAACTGCGGGGGTTGGCGTCAGGCTGAACGACGACAGCATCGCTTGGCTGTTCGGCGAAGACCAGGCGCGCTATCTGGTCGCGTGCAGCGCCAATCACGCAGCAGCACTGGTCGCGGCAGGGGCAGCAGCAGGCGTTCCGGTAGCGGTCGTGGGCCACTTCGGGGGCGATCTGGTGCGTTTCAGGACGGATGCGGCACCACTGGCCGAGCTTTCCGCGCTCTACCGGTCCGCCTTTGCCAAAGCAGTCGCCTGATCATGACCGTTCATCGCACAGCAAAGCCGGTGCCCAAGGCCAACCCGTCCCCTGCTACCGGTCCGTTTGCCACGCTGCGCCTGTCTGACCTGGGCGGGCTGACCCAGTTCGGTGCTTTTCTGCAAGAGCTTCCTCCCGGCTCGCGCACTTCGATCAAGCACTGGCACGAAGCCGAGGACGAGCTGGTCCATGTCATTTGCGGCACACCGACGCTGCTGGAGGGCGACAGCGAGACCCTGCTCAACCCCGGCGACAGCGCCACCTTCAAGACGGGCGTTGCCGTCGGCCACACGTTCGAAAACCGCAGCGCCGAACCCGTCCGCCTGTTGGTCATAGGCACCCGCGAGACCCGCGACCGGATCACCTATCCCGATGCCGGCATCATCATGACCAAGGATCGTTCCAAGGACCGCCACGACTGGACCGACCTTTCCGGCCATCCAGTCGAAAACCCCTACGCCTGAAGTGATCCGCGCCACCTTGCAAGCCCGCCCGCCCGGTTCTACATCTAGCCCAACTGACCAAGGACCCGACAATGGCAATGCAAGCCCACGAGATTGAAGACTTGATCCGCGCGGGCTTTCCGCAGGCCAAGATCACGATCACCGATCTGGCCGGGGACGGCAATCATTGGGCGGCCGAGGTGATTGATGCAAGCTTCAAGGGAATGAACCGGGTGCAGCAGCAGCGCGCGGTCTATGCCAGTCTGAAGGGAAAGATGGACGGGCCTTCGGGGGTGTTGCATGCGCTTGCGCTGACGACCAAGGCGCCGGACTGATGGCGGGCAATCTCGGCCAATTGGGCATGGTGGTGATGGGGCTGGTCGGTCTGATCAGCGTGATCCGGGCGCGGCGCACAGGTCGGCGCGACGACCCGGTGTCAGATGCACGCCTGACCGAGCGGATGGAAATAGAGCGGCGGATGGGGTCTTACCTCGCCAGCCGGGAAACAGCGAAAAGCGAGAGGAACGAGCGATGAGCGCCGTTGACACAATCAAGACCACCATCGAAGCCAATGACGTCGTGCTGTTCATGAAGGGCACCAAGATGATGCCGCAATGCGGGTTCTCATCGCGCGTTGCCGGTGTGCTGAACTACATGGGCGTCTCTTTTGCCGATGTAAACGTGCTCGCCGACGCTGAAATCCGTCAAGGGATCAAGGATTTCAGCGACTGGCCAACCATCCCGCAGCTGTACGTCAAGGGCGAGTTCGTCGGCGGTTGCGATATCATCACCGAAATGACCTTGTCGGGCGAGCTGGATCAGTTGTTTGAAGCCAAGGGTGTGACCTACGACAAGGCCGCCGCTGACAAGATCCGCCAAGCCAACGGCTGACGCACGGGTTGCATTGGGTCGGGCTGGCGCAACCAACAAGCAATGTGGCAGTTCTTCCAGATGCACCCGCAAAGAACCCTGGCCTTCTGACGACTGGCAGCGCGACCGCCCCCGAACTGTGCGGCCGTTTTCGGGTCAAGTGACCGGATTTACTGGCGCTCTTGCATCCTGTCGGCCAGCGCCTCGGCACGCGCTGCAATCTCGGCAAGGGTTTCAATGACCTGAGGCGGAATGACGGCCACCTCGATCTTTTCGCGCGCCGGAACCGGGCGCGCCTCAATCTCTGCGAGTTCGGCGCGCAACCGGCGCAACTCGTCTTCGGTGCTTGCGGCCTTGTCTGCAATCAGCAGACCCGCCATCAACAGCATTCGTGCCTCTGGAATCCGGCCCATCTGTTCGACAATCGGTTTGGCTTCGGTGTCAAGCAATTGCGCTGCGGCGCGCAAGAAATGCTCTTCGCCGGGCTGGCAGGCGACGTGAAAAGTCCTGCCGCCGATCTGGATATCAAGCTCTGGCATCAACCTCTCCCTTGAGGGTTTTGTCGGCCTGAGCGATCAACGGGTCAAGCACGGCAAGGATGTCTTCCAATTCGGCAACTTCTGCGCCACGGGTTGCCCGCAACCCCTCCATCTCGATTTCCATGGTGCGGTTGATCAAAGCCGGATCGGTGGCATTTTCTTCCGCCGCCTCGCGCAGGGCGCGCAACTGTCCGCCTTGCTGTATCATCATGCGATGGGCACGGCTAAGCTCAAGCCCTTGGGCGTCGAGTTGGCGGACGAGGTCAGCGATCTGGTCTTCAAGGGCACTGCGCAGCTTGGCTTCTTTGTCACGAACGACTTTCAAACGCTCTGAAAGCTGGGCGTTGGCCATTTGCTCTTCGTCCAGAGCAGTGGAAAGCCGGTCCAATTCGTCGTGCAGGTCGGTGTCATCGGGCGACTGCGCAGTTGCAACCTCTGCAGGGGCAGGCGCAGACTCCAGCCCCTTTGCGATTCGCTCCAGCGCCGCGGTGATCCGCCGTTCCAGTTCCGCGATGTCTTGCATCCCCTGCCCCTTTGGCAACTGCCCTTGCCTGCATGTTTATGCGAATCGACACAGACTGCGTCAACTGAAACCATAGCGCAAGGTACACGCACTGACTGCCCCTTTGCTGCCAATGTCTTGCGAGGTGTGCTTGATCTTGCCTACGAGGGTGATATGCACCCTATAATGCCTTTAAGCACAGGATCAAGCCCTTGGATATTTCGACCCTTCGCGCCCGACACCCCGACCATTGGATGCAGGCGGCTGCCATCCGGGTGCTGACCCTGGATGCGGTGGCCCAGGCCAATTCCGGCCATTCGGGCATGCCGATGGGTATGGCTGACGTGGCGACCGTGCTCTTTGACCGGCATCTGAAGTTCGACCCCGCCGCCCCCCGCTGGCCCGACCGCGACCGGTTCATCCTGTCGGCGGGGCATGGGTCGATGCTGATCTACAGCCTGCTGCACCTGACGGGCTATGCCGACATGACGTTGGACCAGATCCGCGCGTTCCGGCAATGGGGGGCGATCACGGCGGGCCACCCGGAATACGGCCATGTCGCGGGGGTGGAAACCACCACCGGGCCGCTGGGTCAGGGCATCGCCAATGCAGTCGGCTTTGCCATTGCCGAGGAATCCCTGCGCGCGCATTGGGGCGCGAAGATCGTCGATCACCACACTTGGGTGATTGCAGGCGATGGTTGCCTGATGGAGGGCATCAGCCAGGAGGCGATCGCGCTGGCGGGCAAGCAGGCGTTGTCACGGCTGATCGTGCTGTGGGATGACAACGGCATCACCATCGACGGCAAAGTTTCCCTGTCGGACATCACCGACCAGCAGGCGCGCTTTGCCGCCAGCGGCTGGGATGTGTTTGCCTGTGACGGCCACGACCCCGTGGATATCGACCGCGCCCTGACGGCGGCTAAAGCCAGCCCGCGCCCGGCTCTGGTGGCCTGCAAGACGCATATCGCACTTGGGTCGTCGGCGCAGGATACGTCCAAGGGGCATGGCGCACTGACCGACAAGCAGTTGATCGCCGATACCCGGGCGGCCTATGGCTGGACCCACGGGCCTTTCGACATTCCGGCGGATATCAAGGCCGCATGGGAGGCGAAGGGCGCGCGGGGTGCCGCTGCGCATGCGGCCTGGGCGGCCCGGCTGGCCGCGTTGCCTGCCGGACGTCGTTCAGCTCTTGAGCGGGTGATGGCGGGCGAGGTTCCCGCGAAACTCGCAGCCGCATTGCGCGCGTTCAAGAAACAGGCAGCGGCCGATGCGCCCAAGATCGCCACCCGCGCGGCGTCGGAAAAGGTGTTGGGCGTCATCAATCCGATCATGACCGAGACCATCGGCGGATCCGCCGACCTGACGGGGTCGAACAACACCAGGACCGCCGACATGGGCACCTTCGGCCCGGAAGATCGCAAGGGCCGCTATGTCTATTATGGTATCCGCGAGCATGGGATGGCGGCGGCAATGAACGGCATGGCGTTGCATGGCGGCGTGCGGCCCTATGGCGGCACGTTCATGTGCTTTACCGACTATGCCCGCCCCGCGATGCGGTTGTCCGCGTTGATGGGCGTGCCGGTGGTCTATGTGATGACGCACGACTCGATTGGTCTGGGCGAGGATGGCCCGACCCATCAGCCGGTCGAGCATCTGGCGATTTCGCGCGCCACGCCCAACACTTACGTCATCCGCCCCGCCGATCTGGTGGAAACCGCCGAAGCCTGGGAAGTGGCGTTGAACGCAAAGACGACACCGACCGTTTTGGCGCTGAGCCGGCAGAACTTGGCCGCAGTGCGCAAGGTCTATACCGCAGAAAACAAGGTGGCCAAAGGTGGCTACATCTTGGCCGAGGCTGTGGCTAAGCGGCAGGTCATCCTGATGGCGACCGGGTCCGAAGTCGAGATCGCGCTGAAAGCGCGCGATCTGCTGGAGACTGACGGGGTCGGAACACGGGTTGTGTCGATGCCCTGCTGGGAGCTGTTCGAAGAGCAAGACGCCGCCTATCGCCGCCGCGTGCTGCCGCCGGGTCCGGTGCGCGTGGCCATCGAGGCGGGCATCCGCTTTGGCTGGGACCGCTGGCTGTTTGGCGAAGGCGGGCGGCGTGAAAAATCGGGTTTTATCGGGATGCACGGCTTTGGCGCATCGGCACCGATCGACCGGCTATATGCCGAGTTCGGCATCACCGCCGAGGCAGCGGCAGCAAAGGCAAAATCGCTGCTGTAGTCTGGACATTGCGCGCGCGGCCGGGGGTCAACCCCGCCCGCTTCGTCAAGTCCTGCCCTGTCAGTGCGGAGCGCTTTGCTTGCCAGTCAGCCCGGCGATGGCAGGCAAGATGAACCGGGCCGTGACAGGGATCAGCAACAGCCCCAATGCCAGGCCGAACACCCCGTCAAAAAACGCCGTGACCGCCCATTCGGCAAAGCCTGCGGCAAAGGTCATGCCACGCGCCACCCCTTCGGCGATGTGGTGGATCGTGTCGTAAAGCCACGATGCCCCCAGCACATCCAACCCATGGATGACGATGTTGCCACCCACCCACAGCATCGCCGCCGTGCCCACCACCGACAGCACCGACATCACCTTGGGCATCGCCAGCACCAAACCGCGACCAAAGGCGCGGGTTGCCGAAACCCGCGCATTGGCCGACAGATAAAGCCCCACGTCATCCATCTTCACGATCAGCGCGACCGTGCCGTAGACCACGACGGTGATCACGGTGCCCACTATGGCAAGCGTGATCGCCTCAAGCAGGATCGAGCTTTCCGGGATCGTGGCAAGGGCAATGGTCATGATCTCGGCCGACAGGATGAAGTCGGTCTTGATCGCACCCGCCACGCGTTCCTCTTCCAGATGGCCGGGGTCCTTGGGATCAAGATCTTCGTCAACCATCGCATTGCTATGCGGGAACAGCGCGTGGTGGATCTTTTCGGCCCCCTCAAAACACAGATAAGCCCCGCCCAGCATCAACAAAGGCGTCAAAGCCCAGGGCAAAAGGTTGGCCAACAGCAAGGCCGCGGGCAGCAGGATCAGCAGCTTGTTCTTCAGCGACCCTTTGGCAATCCGCCAGATGATCGGCAATTCGCGGTCGGCGTCAAAGCCGTGGACGTATTTCGGCGTGACCGCCGCATCGTCGATCACCACCCCCGCCGCCTTGGCCCCCGCCTTGGCCGCCGCCGCCGCGATGTCATCAACCGACGCTGCCGCGACCTTGGCAATCGCCGCCACATCATCCAGAAGTGCCAGAAGTCCGCTCATCGTCCCACCGTCGGTTGTGCGCGGCCAATCTAGCCGCTGCATGCCCGCGAACAAGACCGAAGTGACCGTGTCAGCAAACCTTCATGGTTTCGACGTCTGCCTGTCGTTCTGCCCGGCTCTTCTGCGCCAAAAGGAGAGTGTGCGATGCCACATGATTACGAGTTGGCCCTGATCGGGGGTGATGGTTGGGTGAACCCGCATTTGGGGGTCAGATTCGATGCCCTCGGGCATTTCCTGCCCGAGCATGGCAATACCGTCGTAGCCCAGGTCGCACCCGGATCGCCAACCGAAGCCGCGCTGATCGCATTGCGCGCCGATCTGCAAGCGCTGCCATGCGCCGCTCATTTCGCCTTTACCGCCGTTGCAAGCTATCACATGACGGTTTTCGAAGGCGTGATCGAAACGCGCCGCGCCTCCGGGTTCTGGCCGGACACCGTCCCGCCTGATGCCCCCATCGAAGATGCCACCGCCCGGATGATCGACCTTCTGGCAAGCTGGCAGGCACCGGCGGACTTTTCGATGCGTATCACTGAAGTGACGCCTTTCGGATTGCGTTTGACCGGAGCCACCGAGGAAGACGAGGCCACTGCCCGTGCCTGGCGAGACAGCCTGAGCATCGCTCTGGGTCTGCGCACGCCAAAACACGCAAGCTATGGCTTTCACGTCACGCTTGCTTATGTGATGCGCCCCTTACCGTTGTCGGCCTTGCCGGGTCTGCGGGTCGACATGGATGGCTTGACCGAAAAGATGCAGCGGGCCGTCCCCGTATTGCATCTGATGCGACCTGCATTTTGCCGGTTCGCTGACATGAACGCCTTTCCTCCGGTTTTGCCGTTGTAAGGCGCGCACGGACGGGTTCTAAGTCGCGGCAGGATCGGTTAGGGTTACCCAAGCACATGCGGGAGTAGCCGTTGTCTGACCGTTCTACCTTGATCTTTTCTCTTGCTTTGTTAGGCGCGGGACTGGCGGATTTGGTATTGAACGGCGGGGCAATCATGTTTTTCTTGCTGTTGAAGCTGACCGATCTTGTCGAGTATCTGGCATTCTGGCGCTAAGCGCGGCAGGGTGCATGCGTCATCCCGGCGACACGCATTTTCTGCACCAGTTGCCGCCACCAACCTCAAGGAGCTTTCCATGACTGTCAAAGTTGCGATCAACGGGTTCGGCCGCATCGGGCGCAACGTGCTGCGCGCCATCATCGAATCGGGGCGCACCGATATCGAAGTGGTGGCAATCAACGATCTGGGTCCGGTGGAAACCAACGCGCATCTGTTGCGGTTCGACAGTGTGCATGGCCGGTTTCCGGGAACGGTCACCACAACGGCGACCACGATCGATGCTGGCCGCGGCCCGATCGAAGTGTCGGCAATCCGCAACCCCGCCGATCTGCCCTGGGCCCATGTCGATATCGTGCTGGAATGCACCGGCATCTTTACCGACAAGGAAAAGGCCGTCGTGCATCTGGAAAACGGGGCAAGCCGGGTTCTGGTTTCGGCACCGTCCAACGGAGCCGACAAGACCATCGTTTACGGGGTGAACCACGACACGCTGACCGCCGCCGACCTGATCGTGTCGAACGCGTCCTGCACCACCAATTGCCTGTCGCCCGTGGCGCAGGTGTTGCATCAGGCCGTGGGCATCTCACGCGGCTTCATGACCACGATCCACAGCTATACCGGCGATCAGCCGACCTTGGACACGATGCACAAGGACCTTTATCGGGGCCGCGCGGCCGCGCTGTCGATGATCCCGACCTCGACCGGAGCTGCCAAGGCCGTGGGTCTGGTTTTGCCCGAGTTGAAGGGCAAGCTGGACGGTGTTGCGATCCGCGTGCCGACGCCGAACGTGTCGGTCGTCGATCTGGTGTTCGAGGCATCCCGCAGCACCAGCGTCGAAGAGGTGAACGAGGCGATCCGCACGGCGGCCCATGGGCGGTTGAAGGGAATTCTAGGTTTCACCGATCAGCCCAATGTCAGCGCGGATTTCAACCACGACCCGCATTCGTCGATCTTCCACATGGACCAGACCAAGGTGATGGACGGCACGATGGTGCGCATCCTGACCTGGTATGACAACGAATGGGGCTTTTCCAACCGGATGGCGGACACCGCCGTGGCGATGGGCAAGCTGATCTGAACCGGGATGGGGGGGCCTGCGGGCACCCCCCAATTCTGCCGAACCTATGCACCGGGTGCATGACACGGCGGCGGCTTTGGCCGTTGTTTGCACCCGCAGCATTCGCCATATCCTGATCATGCGACACGGGGACAGCCATTCGGGCCGACCATCGCAGAGGAAAAGGACAAGACCATGAAAACCATCATCGCATCCATGCGCGAAGCTGCCCGCAAACGGGCGCTGTTCGTGCGGACCCGCAACGAGATTGCCGCGATGCCGCGCGCAGCCGCGCTGGATCTGGGGATTTACCCCGAAGACGCCGACGCCATCGCGCGCAAGGCCGTCTGGGGCTGAACCGCCCGACAATCGATACCAAGGGGGCCAACCGGCCCCCTTTTTCATGCCGGAAACATCCCCGCCCTGAACCGCGCCGCATTGGCGCGATAGCTGCGCGCCGAGGCCAGAAGACCATCCTGCGCCGCCTTATCCAAGGTGCGGATCACCTTGCCGGGGCTGCCCATCACCAGACTGCCATCCGCAATCTGCTTGCCTTCCGTGATCAGCGCGCAAGCCCCGATCAGACAGCCATCGCCGACCTTGGCCCCGTTCAACAACGTAGCCCCCATGCCGATCAGGCTGCCATGCCCGATGACACAGCCATGCAGCATCGCCTTGTGCCCGATGGTGCAATCGGTCCCGATCAGCAGCGGATAGCCCATATCGGTGTGCAGCACCGCATTTTCCTGCACGTTCGACCCCGCCCCGACCGTGATCCGCTCGTTATCGCCGCGCAGCACGGCACCGAACCAGATGTTGGCCCCCGCCTCGACCACGACATCGCCGATCAGAACGGCGGTGGGCGACACCCAAGCGTCGGGGTGGATGTGCGGGGATACGCCATCAAACGAATAGATCATCGTGCCTCGAACTCCCGGTTCAGGTTGCGCACGAAGTCCGACAGCATGGGCTGGCGCGTGCGGCGCAGACGCTCTGCCACAAGAATGGCCTGCAAGTCATTGAAACAGCGATCAAGATCGTCGTTAATCAAGACATAGTCGTATTCCGCCCAATGGCTGATCTCATCGCGCGATCGCGCCATGCGGCCGGCGATCACGGCGGCGCTGTCGGCCCCGCGCCCATGCAGACGCGCATCCAGTTCGGCAATCGACGGCGGCAGGATGAACACCGACACCACGTCATTGCCGAGGCTGGAGTTGCGGATCTGCTGCCCGCCTTGCCAGTCGATGTCAAACAGCGTGTCGCGCCCCGCCTCCAGTGCCGCCGCCACCGGCCCACGCGGAGAGCCATAGAGGTTGCCGAACACCTCGGCATGTTCCAGCATTTCGCCCGCCGCGACCATCGCCTGAAAACCATCCCGGCTGCGGAAATGATAGTGCTGACCGTCCACTTCGCCCGGTCGCGCGGGCCGGGTGGTGGCCGAAACCGAAAACCGCAGGCTGTCATCCCAGGCCATCAACCGCCGCGCCAATGTCGATTTGCCCGCCCCTGAAGGCGACGACAGGATGAGCAATAGGCCACGGCGCTGCCCAGTCATCTTTTGCACACTCATTCCACGTTCTGAACCTGCTCGCGCATCTGATCGATCACCGTCTTCAGGTCAAGCCCGATGCGGGTCAAAGCTATGGCCTGCGACTTGGCGCACAAGGTATTGGCCTCGCGCATGAATTCCTGGCTGAGGAAGTCAAATTTACGGCCCACCGGCCCCTGATCGGCCAGCAAGGCGCGGGCCGCCGCGGTGTGTGCCGCCAATCTGTCCAACTCTTCGGTCACGTCTTGCCTGACGGCCAGAAGAGCCAGTTCTTGCGCAAGGCGTGTTGCATCAACGCCTTCGGAATTGGCCAGCACCCGCGCAAGGCCCTCGCGCAGGGTCACGGCGGCCTGCTCGCGCCGCGCGGATGCCTCGATGCCCGCCTCGGCAGTCAAACGTGCGACCAGGTCGAGTTGGCTTGCAATCACTGCATTCAGCGCGGTCCCTTCCGCGGCCCGGGATGCTGCAAAATCTGCAACAAGTCCCGGCAGATCGGCCAAAAGGGCCGCCCGCAACGCGGTCGTATCGACGTCGACGGACCTGATCTCCATCACGCCGCGCACGGCCAGAACATCGGCGGCTGTCGCCTGCCGCAGGGTTACACCCGCCTGCATTGCCGCGTGTTCCACCTGCACCAGCGCCGCAAAGACCCCGGACAGCACGCCGGCGTGGATTGTCAGGGCTTCTGTCTCGCCCACATCGCGCACAACCTTCAGAGTCAGGCTGACGTTGCCGCGCTGCACATGCAGCGCCAGTTCCGCACGCAACGCAGCCTCAAGCCCGACAATCCAGTCCGGGACCCGCAGCCGCAAATCCAGCCCCTTGCCATTGACCGATCGAACATCCCAAATCCAGGAATATCCCTGCCCCTGCCCCTTGGCATCGGCGAAACCGGTCATCGAGTTGGTCATCCGACTCTCCTCTAGATTGCAGATGTTTACCATTTGTCGAGATTCTGGACCAATTCAGCGACAAATAGTGTAGCTTAAAGTCTCGGTAACACATGTTGCGCCAAGGTTAACCAAGGCAAGTTACATCTGTTGCCAAAGCCGGAGCTGGGAACGGTGCGGCAAACTGGCGGTGCCTTTGCGGGCGAAGGAAAAGCGCACGGCGCATTGGGTGGAGGTTGGGCAAATGGCGTTTTCTATTCTGGGGCGCAACGGTCAAAGCAAGCATGGTGCAACGGGTGGCCCCGGAAAGCCGCGTTTTGGCGTGCTTGCCGAAGTTCGCGCCTACTGGGAAGGGCTTCGCGAGAATGGCCGCCTGCCGCGCCGCGACCAGATCGATCCCCGCGGCATCGCTGGTGCCCTGGAACAGGTGTTCTTGATCGAACGTATCGCGCCGGGTCTGGCCCGGTATCGCCTTGCCGGAATGGGCGTCAACAACGTGTTGGGCATGGATGTGCGCGGTATGCCCTTGTCGGCCATGTTCGACCCTGCAGCCCGCGAACGCCTGACACCGGCCCTGGAAACCGTGTTTCAGGACAACGCGGCACTTGATTTCTGGCTGGAGGCCGAACGCAGCATTGGCAGACCGGCACTTGAGGCCAGAATGATCCTGCTGCCTTTGGTCGGCAACCAGGGGCAGACCGATCTTGCGTTGGGCTGTCTGGCGCTGGAGGGCGAAGTTGGCCGTGTACCGCGCCGCTTTGCCATCTCGGCACTGCTCAGCGAAACTGTGATTGTTCCAAGAAAGCAGCCACAAAATACCGCTCCAGCGGTTGCGCCCTATGCAAATGCCAGCGGATTTGCAGAAACAGCCAGCCCCTTCGTACCGCCGCGGCCTCCTCGGGGGAAGCCGCAGCTGCGTTTGGTCAAGTCCGGCGACTAAAGCGCCACGCGCCGCGCTTGATCGCGCTGCGATGTCAGTTCCTCGGCGACAAGAAATGCCAGTTCCAGTGCCTGGCTGGCATTCAGACGCGGATCGCAGGCCGTGTGATAACGGCTCGACAGGTCTTCGTCTGTCACAGCCCGCAGCCCACCGGTGCATTCGGTCACGTCCTTGCCGGTCATTTCGAAATGCACACCGCCCGGAATGGTGCCTTCGGCCTTGTGAATGGCGAAAAACTCGCGCACTTCGCGCAGCACCGATTCAAAGGCGCGTGTCTTGTAACCAGACGGCGATTTGATGGTATTGCCGTGCATCGGATCGCAGGACCACACCACGGACGCGCCTTCGGCCTGAACCGCGCGGACAAGACGCGGCAAGTTTTCGCCAACTTTGCCTGCCCCGAAACGGGCAATCAACGTCAGGCGACCCGGCTCGTTGTCGGGGTTCAACTTGGCCATCAGCACTTTGAGATCATCGACCGTAGTGGAAGGTCCGCATTTCAGACCGATGGGATTAAGCACGCCGCGGCAGAATTCGACATGTGCACCGTCTGGTTGACGGGTTCGGTCGCCGATCCAGATCATGTGACCAGACCCAGCCACGTTCTGCCCCGTCAGACTGTCTACCCGGCACAGTGCTTCTTCATATTCCAGCAACAGTGCTTCGTGGCTGGTGTAGAAATCAACCGCAGCCAGGGAATGGGCCGTGTCGGAATTGATCCCGGCTGCATTCATGAAATCAAGCGCATCAGAGATCCGGTTGGACACTTCGCGGTACCGTTCGGCCTTGTCATGCTCGGCAAAACCCAAGGTCCAGGAATGCACCCGGTGAATATCTGCAAAGCCCCCGGTTGAAAACGCCCGCAGAAGGTTCAGGCTGGCTGCCGCCTGGGTGTAGGCCTGCAACATGCGTTGCGGGTTGGGGCGGCGCGCCTCGATGTTGGGTTCAAAGCTGTGGATGATGTCGCCGCGGTAGCTCGGCAGTTCCACTCCATCGACAATTTCAGTCGGTGCCGAACGTGGCTTGGCGAATTGCCCGGCCATGCGGCCGACCTTGATGACCGGAACCTTGGCAGCATAGGTCAGCACGACCGCCATTTGCAACATGACGCGAAAGGTGTCGCGGATATTGTCGGCGCTGAATTCGGAAAACGATTCCGCGCAATCGCCACCTTGCAACAAGAAGGCCTTGCCCTCTCCTGCTTGCGCCAGGGCCTTTTTCAGACGCCGCGCCTCGCCGGCGAAAACCAAAGGTGGATACTTCGCCAGTTGCGCCTCGACGGCGTTCAAGGCGGCAGTGTCGGCATAGTCAGGCATCTGCACACGCGGTTTGGTGCGCCAGTCCGATTTCGTCCATGCTTTGGTCATTGCGGACCCTCCTGTCTGTGATCCAGCAGCGGTATAGGGAAAACGTACCACAATGCAAAGGGCGAAAGGCGACACGCCATGTCGGATCGCTCTTGCAGCCGCGCGACAATCCTGCTTCCTTGGCTTGAAACCGACATCAAAGGTCGCAACATGTATGCTCCGCCGCGCAAAGCCACCCAGGTCGCCATAAAGGCAGCACCGCGTCGATTTGTTTTTCTGCTGCTGGATCGTTTCACGATGATCAATTTCGCGGGCGCAATCGAGCCGTTGCGGCTGGTCAACCACATAACGGGCGAACAGCGCTACACATGGGCGCTGGCCGGAGAAGGCGGTGTGGAAAAGACCTGCTCGAACGGAGCCACCTTCCGGTTGGACATGGGCCTCGATGATGTGGAACGCGACGACACCATCCTGGTTTGCGGCGGCATCGACATCCAGCACACAACCACCCGTGCCATCGTTGCGTGGCTGCGCCGCGAATCTCGTCGGGGGGTGGTGATTGGCGGGCTTTGCACCGGCGCCTATGCCGTCGCCAAGGCGGGGTTGCTGGATGACAAGCGCGCGACGATCCATTGGGAAAATCAGGACGGCTTCATTGAAGAATTTCCCGATGTCAAATTGACCAAATCGGTGTTCGTGATGGATGGCAACCGCTGGTCCACGGCCGGAGGGGTAAGCTCGATCGATCTGATGCTTAAGATCATCGCGGCCGATCACAATGAAGACATGGCAAATACTGTGGCCGATCTGATGATCTATTCCACGATCCGAACCGATCAGGACATCCAGCGACTGTCGATCCCGACCCGGATCGGGGTAAGGCACCCGAAACTGTCGCAGGTGATCCAGATGATGGAAGGCAACATCGAAGACCCGATGAGCCCCGCCGATCTGGCCGAAGACGTCGGCATGTCTACCCGGCAACTAGAGCGGTTGTTCCGCAGATACCTGAACCGCAGCCCCAAGCGGTACTATATGGAACTGCGTCTGCAAAAAGCCCGCAACCTGTTGATGCAAACAGAGCTTTCGGTCATTAACGTGGCTATGGCCTGCGGATTTGCATCGCCAAGCCATTTCTCGAAATGCTACCGCAGCCACTACAACACCACGCCCTACCGCGAGCGTGGCGCGCAGGGCATTTTGGGCATCGGGGCCCGACTGTCGATCTGATGATCAAAAGCCGTCGTTGCAGAACGCCGCCGTAATCTCGCAACTCGTCGTAAAGCCGTCACAGCTTGACATTGCACCTTCGGTGGCCGCAGCCAGCGATCCGGCTGAACTGAACCCATAGGCGTTGCCATCCCCGACAGCGATGGCACCACACTGTGTAAACACCACGATGGTTCCGCAATCTGCAGATCCGCAGTTAAAGCCGGCCTCGGTTTCGGCCAGTGTCTGGGTGTCGAAATTCCACGCAGTACCGGCCATGCCTGTCGCGGGCGAATACGCGATTGCAGCAAAGAGTTCTGCCGAAGCCAGTCCGGGCATCGCGGCTAGGCACAAGGCAGCAAGGGGCAGACAGTAGCGGCGCATTTCAAGACCTTTCGCGTCCAGTCTTCCAACAGGTCGGATCGCAGGGTGGTTTCGTCAAGTGCCTCGAAGACACACCGGCAGTTTAGTTGGGCACTATTGCACAGGTGCCATCCGATAAACTGCGCCGTCGTTCACCGAAAGAAACCAGATCGATCCGTCCGGGGCTTCGACGACATCTCGGACCCGGCCGGTTTCGGACGATGCGATCCGCTCTTCGGCATACCCGGCGTCTGGATCAAGCCGCGAGATGTAGTCGAATTTCAGGCTGCCGGTAAAGACGTCTCCCGCCCATTCCGGCACCAGTGCCCCCGAATAGAACATCAGCCCCGATGGCGCGATCGATGGGTCCCAGTAATGTTCTGGCTGCTCCATTCCCGGCGCGCTGGTGCCGGTGCCGATCTTGCCGCCACCATAGTTTTCGCCATAGGAAATAACTGGCCAACCGTAGTTGCGCCCCTTGACCACCCGGTTCAATTCATCCCCGCCCTGCGCGCCATGTTCGACCAGCCACAGCGCCCCGTCCGGCCCGATGGCGGCACCTTGGGCATTGCGGTGGCCCAGCGAAAACACACCTGCGCGCCAGTCTGGCAGATGTGTCGCCGGTGATCCGTCGTGGTTCAGATGAATGACTTTGCCCTCTGCCCGCGCAGGATCCTGTGCATTCATCCCCACTGGTCCGGTGCCGCGTTCGCCCGTCGTGAGGTAAATCGTGCCATCCGCTGCCTCGACCAGACGCGAGCCATAGTGCTTTGCCGCCCCCGGCATTGCATCAGCGGCGTAAACCATCTGGAACCCTTCCAGCCGCGTACCGTCCGCCGACAAGACACCGCGCCCCACAGCCGTCGCCGATCCGCCGGGCAATGGTGCCGAATAGCTGAGCCATATTTCGCGGCTGACGCCAAAGTCTTCGGGAACCATCACATCAAGCAACCCGCCCTGCCCTTTCGCCAGCACCTTTGGCGCCCCGGGCACAACGGTCATGCCGCCCTCGGACAGACGGATCAGACGCCCATCACGTTCTGTAACCAACACGCCCCCGTCTGGTAGAAATCCGATGCCCCAAGGCTCTTGCAACCCGGATGCGATTTCGGTGATCTGCATCAATTCGGCAGAAGTCTTGATGGTAGATTGCCCCACAACCACCTGCGGCGCTGCAATCAACGCCAACATCCCAAAGACACTGCGCATGGCAACTCCTGTCAATACATCAACAAAGTGCTTCGTGTCCCGGCCGATGCCAACCCCGGACACGAAAAATTCAACGCCCGATTGCGTTCGCCGTTTCCGTCAGGCCAAGACACCGCGAAGATGCTTTTCTTTTCCGAAACGCCACACTACGGTTTCGACAGGATTGCGATCCAACATGGGAGACTACAATGAAAAAACTGCTGTTGGCCTCTGTGGCCACTTTTGCCTTTGGCGGGTTTGCTGCCGCCGAAGACATCAAACTGGGAATCTTGATCGGTTTCACTGGTCCGATCGAATCGCTGACGCCGTCTATGGCGGGTGCGGCAGAGGCCGCAATTGCCGAAGTGAACGCCTCGGGTCTTTTGCTCGGCGGCTCGACCGTCACGGCTGTGCGCGGTGACACCACCTGCGCCATCGACACCGCAGCGGCCACTGCCGCAGCCGAGCGTATGGTCACCGCAGACAAGGTTGCAGCGATCATCGGCGCAGACTGCTCGGGTGTGACCGGGGCCATCCTGCAGAACGTCGCGCGCCCGAACGGCATCGTGATGATCTCGCCTTCGGCGACATCGCCTGCGCTCTCGACCGCCGAAGATGACGGCCTTTTCTTTCGCACTGCCCCGTCGGATGCACGCGAAGGCGAGATTGCCGCTGATGTTCTGGTCGAACGCGGTGTGAAATCGGTTGCCGTCACCTATACCAACAACGACTACGGCAAGGGCTTGTCCGAAGCGATCGTGAACGCGTTCAAGGCCAAGGGTGGCGAAGTGACCATCGTTGCCGCGCATGACGATGGCAAGGCGGACTATAGCGCCGAAGTCGGCGCGCTGGCTGCGGCTGGCGGCGACATTCTGGTGGTTGCAGGCTACCTCGACCAGGGCGGTCTGGGCATCATCAAAGCCTCGCTCGACAGCGGCGCCTTCGCCAAGTTCATGCTGCCCGGCGGCATGGTCGGCGACAGCCTGGCCCCTGCCGTCGGCCCGGGCCTGAACGGCTCGTTCGGGCAGGTTGCGGGTGCGGATACCTCCTCGCCCGGCATGGTGGCCCTGGCTGCCATCGGCGCGACCGCAGGCTTCGACGTCAACTCGCCCTACAGCACCGAAAGCTATGACGCGGCAGCCCTGATCATGCTGGCGATGCAGGCCGCCGGGTCGTCGAAGTCCGCCGATTTCGCGGGCAAGGTGATGGACGTAGCCAATGCCCCCGGCGAGCCGATCCTGGCGGGCGAACTGGCCAAGGGTCTGAAGCTGATCTCGGAAGGTGTGGACATCGATTTCGTCGGCGGTTCGGGCGTCGAACTGGTGGGAGCTGGCGAATCTGCAGGCGCCTACAAGGAAATCGAAGTGATCGACGGCAAGCAGTCCACGGTTCGCTTCCGTTGAACTGCTAAACCAGCGCACTTGCGCGCGGCCCGGGGTTGACCCGGGCCGTTGCGTTTGACAAAGCCCCTGCGTCGCGATTGCGGACAATGACAGGGGCGCGACAGGGGATTTTGACATGATCGAGGTCATCGACCTTCACCGGCACTTCGGCGGGTTTCACGCCGTGGATGGGGCCAGCCTTAGAATCGAAACCGGCTCGATCACCGGGCTGATCGGCCCGAACGGCGCGGGAAAAACCACGCTGTTCAACGTGATCGCGGGTCGGTTGCCCCCGACGTCGGGCCGGGTGCTGATGGATGGCGAGGAGATCACCGGCCTGCCGCCGCACGTGCTGTTCACCAAGGGCTTGTTGCGGACGTTTCAGATCGCGCATGAGTTTGGCAGCATGACGGTGCGCGAAAATCTGATGATGGTGCCGGCACAGCAGGCGGGTGAGTCGCTGTTCAACGCGCTGTTCAACCGGGCCCGGGTCGCGGCTGAAGAGGCCCGCATCCGCGACAAGGCCGATGAGGTGCTGGAGTTTCTGACGATCTCGCATCTGGCCGACCAAAAGGCGAGCCAGATTTCCGGTGGGCAGAAGAAGCTTCTGGAACTGGGCCGCACCATGATGGTCGACGCCAAGATCGTGTTTCTGGACGAGGTCGGCGCGGGCGTGAACCGCACCCTTTTGAACACCATCGGCGATGCGATTGTCCGGTTGAACAAAGAGCGCGGCTATACGTTCTGCGTGATCGAGCATGACATGGATTTCATCGCGCGTCTGTGTGATCCGGTCATTGTGATGGCCGAGGGTCGCGTGCTGGCCAAAGGCACCCCGGCACAGGTCCGTGCGGACGAACGGGTAATCGAGGCCTATCTGGGTACCGGGTTGAAAAACAAGGTCAAAGAGGGTGCCGCATGAACGAAGCGTTCCTGATCGGCGATGCAATGACCGGCGGCTATGGCCCGGTCGACATCCTGCATGCTTGCACGATAGCCGTCGAAAGAGGCCAGATCGCGGTGATCGTCGGCCCCAACGGCGCTGGCAAATCAACCGCGATGAAGGCGGTGTTCGGCATGCTCAACCTGCGCGGGGGCCGGGTACTGCTGGACGGCGAGGATATCACAGGCCTTTCCCCGCAGGCCCGCGTGGCCAAGGGCATGGCCTTCGTGCCGCAGACCCACAACATATTCACCACGATGACCGTGCAGGAAAATCTGGAAATGGGGGCCTTCCTGCGCCGCGATGATATCGCCACGACGATGGAGCAGATTTACAACCTGTTCCCGATCCTGCGCGACAAACGCCATCAGGCGGCGGGGGAACTTTCCGGCGGCCAGCGTCAGCAGGTCGCCGTCGGGCGCGCGCTGATGACCCAGCCGAAAGTGCTTATGCTGGACGAACCCACCGCCGGGGTCAGCCCCATCGTGATGGACGAACTTTTCGACCGCATCATCGAGGTGGCGCGGACGGGAATTTCCATCCTGATGGTCGAACAGAACGCGCGTCAGGCCCTGACCATCGCCGACAAGGGCTATGTTCTGGTCCAGGGTGCCAACCGTTTCACCGACACCGGAGCGGCGCTGATGGCCGACCCGGAAGTCCGCCGCAGCTTTCTGGGGGGATGAGATGCGCCGCCTGATCCTGATCGCCGCCCTTGCCCCGCTGCCCGCCCTCGCCGCCACCGAGCTGCGCTGCATGCCCGACCGGATCTGCATCACTGGCAGCTGCGACGTGGCAATCACCGAAAAGGCCGCTTTGCGCCTGACCAACCCCGACAGCGCGGCCCCCGCCTTGCACAGCCTGGCAGGCATCGTGCCGATGGCTAAGACCTATCAGCGCGCAGAGCATTCGCAATGGAGCGGGGTCAACGCCGCGGGCGAACTGGAAGACCTGGAGCTGGACCGCAAGGTGATGCGATACATCCACAGGATCGGCAGCCCTTATGTGGCAGGCGTCGGGCAAAAGATCAGATACCAGGCCAACGGCTACTGCGAGGAGAAATGATGGATTTCCTGAACGGCCTGATCACTTTCCTAAACTTCGTCTTTGTGCCCGGGCTTGCCTATGGCAGCCAGTTGGCACTCGGTGCCCTTGGCGTCACGCTGATCTACGGCATCCTGCGGTTTTCGAACTTTGCCCATGGCGACACGATGGCCTTCGGCGCGATGGTGACGATCCTGTTCACCTGGTGGTTCCAAGGCATGGGCATCAATTTTGGCGTCCTGCCCACCGCCCTCTTGGCCCTGCCCTTCGGCATTGCCGGCACCGCCCTGTTCGTGCTGCTGACCGACCGGGTGGTCTACCGGTTTTACCGCCGTCAGAAAGCTGCACCGACCATCCTCGTCATCGTCTCGCTGGGCGTCATGTTCGTGATGAACGGCGTGGTGCGGCTGATCATCGGGGTGGATGACCAGAATTTTGCCGACGGGGGCCGGTTCGTGATTTCCGCCGGCGAGTTCAAAGAGATCACTGGCCTCGCCGAAGGCCTTGCCATCAAATCGACCCAAGCCATCACCGTCGTCACCGCCGGGCTTGTCGTGGCTTTCCTGTTCTGGTTCCTGCAAAAGACCCGCACCGGCAAATCGATGCGCGCCTTTTCCGATAACGAGGATCTGGCCCTCTTGTCGGGCATCAACCCCGACCGCGTGGTGCAGGTGACATGGATCCTCGCGGCGGCTCTCGCCACCATCGCGGGCGTGCTTTATGGCTTGGACAAGTCGTTCAAACCCTACACCTACTACCTGCTGCTGCTGCCGATCTTTGCCTCCGCCATCGTCGGCGGCCTCGGCTCGCCCCTGGGGGCCATCGCGGGCGGTTATGTGATCGCGTTTTCCGAAGTGACGGTGACCTATGCCTGGAAAAAGGTGCTGGGCTACTGGCTGCCCGAAAACCTCGCGCCTGACAGCCTGGTGCAACTGCTGTCCACCGACTACAAATTCGCGGTCAGCTTCACGATCCTGATCATCGTGCTCTTGTTTCTGCCAACCGGCCTTTTCAAGGGGAAATCGGTATGACCCGCAATCTGTGGCTGTTTGCCGGTCTGGCCGTTCTGTTCATCCTGACCGGGCAGTTCCAAAGCTGGAACCTGTCGCTATCGATCCTGAACATGGGGCTGCTGTCAGCCATCATGGCCATGGGGGTCAACATGCAATGGGGCTATGCGGGGCTGTTCAACACAGGCGTGATGGGGTTCACGGCGCTTGGGGGCCTTGCCGTTGTGCTGATCTCGGCACCGGCGGTTCCGGCGGGATGGGCGGCGGGTGGACCGGGCATTTTTCTGGCGCTTGGCGTTGGCGCTGCGTCAATCGCACTGGCAGTGGTGGTCTATAACCGCATGGCACCGGGCCGAGCGCGCACGGCAGCCCTGTTGGCGGTCCTGATCGGCGGATTCTTTCTGTACCGTGCGATCTTCGATCCTGCAGCGATGGCGGTTGAATCCAACAGCCCGGAAAACGCGGGCAACATTGGCGGGCTTGGCCTGCCATCGCTTTTGGCCTGGCCGTTGGGCGGCTTGCTCGCGGCACTGGCCGCCTGGGTGATCGGAAAGATCGCCCTTGGCCTGAGGTCGGACTACCTTGCAATCGCCACACTCGGCATTGCCGAAATCATCGTCGCCGTCATGCGCAACGAAGACTGGATCGCGCGCGGGGTCAAGAATCTGACGGGCCTGCCCCGCCCCTACCCGGTTCCCTACGAGGTTGACTTGCAGCAAGCCCCGGACTTTCTTGCCTGGACCACCACCTGGGGGTTCGACCCGGTTACCGCATCGTCGATCCTTGTGAAACTGATGTATGCGGGCCTGTTCGGTGTGGTGTTGGCGCTGGTGATCTGGGGATCGGAACGCGCGCTGAATTCGCCATGGGGGCGCATGATGCGGGCCATTCGCGACAACGAAGTGTCATCCGCCGCCATGGGCAAAGACGTCACGCGACGCTTCCTGCACATCTTCATCATCGGCTCGGCTGTGGTCGGTATCGCGGGCGCGATGATGACCTCGATGGAAGGACAATTGACTCCGGGCACCTATAACCCCTTGCGGTTCACCTTCCTGATATGGGTGATGGTGATCGTCGGCGGGTCGGGCAACAACTGGGGCTCGCTCTTGGGGGCGCTGCTGATCGGCTGGCTATGGCTGATCGTGGAAACTGTCGGGCCGGGCGTGATGGCGGTGGTGACGGCGGGTATGGCCGACGGCGCGCTGAAATCGCATCTGGTCGATAGCGCGCAACACATGCGCCTTCTGACCCTGGGGGTGATCCTGCTTTTGGTGCTCCGTTTCAGCCCGCGCGGTTTGATCCCCGAGAAGTAGTCAATAATACCCCGGCGCCGCGTGAAAGTAGCCTTTTCGCGCCAGCCGTTCCAGAACCTGCGGCAGGCTGGCCTCGCTGTCTTCAAGACAGGTTTGCCGCAGGAACCACACGAGGAATTTCTCGTTGGGCCATTCGCGCCCCATCGCCGCGGCCATTGCCGGAACCAGCCGTGCCGGGTCGGTCAGCGTGATCGCGTTCTGCCAGAAATCGGTCTGCCCCCCAAGAACCACCGGCTTGCGGTGCAAGAACGCCTCGAACCCCACGGCACTGGTCAGGGTCAGCACACAATCCGCAGCCGCCAGCAGATCGTGGATCGAGGCTTGCGTCAGATACACCCCCCGCGCAGGCGCATGATAGCGCGCCAGCACCTCCATCTCTTCCAGCGTTTGCGCGGGATGCGGCTTGATGTACAACGCCCGCCGCCCCTTGGCCGCAATCGCCGCCTCGATCATCTGCACGACAGTCATGTAATGCCGATGATAGCGCGGCACCTTGAAATCCTGGGCAAAGAACGCAAGGCACCCCGGCTCTACCGGCTCTGCCCCCCGCTCGGCCTGCGGGAACTTGGTCAAGTTGGCATCGACGAACTTCGTCACCAGACGGCGGTGAAAATCTTTCGCCCAAGTCCCATCCATCGGGCGCGGATCAAAGCGCCGCAACCGCTGCAAACTGTTGTTGCGGCTGCCGATCTCGTCGAAATACCAGAACCCGCGCAGATAGCCCGGCACCGAATGCACCGCATTCGGCGCATAGACCGGTCGGTCATCCATGAAAATGTGAAGATGATGTGGGCAGGCTACGGCCAAATCCTGCCCCTTGGCCGAGAATTCGACGATCTCGACGCCCCAACCCTGCGCCGCCACATGCCCAGCCAACGCCCCGAGCAGCCGGAAATAGCCCTTGCTCAACCCCGTGGCCAGCTTGTCGCGCGCATGGAACACCAGCGTCTGCGGCAACTCCTCCAGCCGCCGCGCCGTCAGCCACCCGGCAGGCCGCACTGGCCCGAATACCGCTTCTGCCATCATCTGTTCACAAATATCCCGCGTGGGCGCATGCATTGGTGCGCCATTGGTTCAAGTACCAATGTATGCGGGGGAGTGTGACCCCCCCCAGCCTGTCTGCGCTCTTACCGAAACAGAACCAGCGCCCCCGGTGCCCAGGCCACCCGCGTCCGCGTCCCGATGTCCAGAACCGGACGGCCGAACACATTGCGCATCGACAACCGCATCGGCACCTCGGTACCATCCAGCTTGACGTCGTAATAGGTCATGTCGCCGTAATACACGACTTCGGTGACCACCCCCATCGTCTCGCGGTCGGCACCCTGTTGCCCTTCGAACAGGATGGTCAGCGTCTCGGGCCTGAATCCCACCATTGCGCCGCCGGCATCCTTGCCCGCTGCCGCACATTGCTCGGCGGTCAGCGTCACCGACCCGAACCCTTGCGCCTCGACCTCGACCATCCCGCCCGCCTCTGACAGGATCCTGGCCGGCAGAAAGTTCATCGTCCCGATGAAATCGGCAACCTTCTTCGAGTTCGGGCGGCGATACAGCGTCTCGGGGTCGGCCAACTGCGCGATGCCGCCCTCGAACATCACAGCGATGCGGTCGGACATGACCAGCGCCTCTTCCTGATCATTCGTGACCAGAATGAAGGTGATGCCCACCTGCCGCTGCAGCCGGATCAACTCGACCTGCATCTGCTCGCGCATCTTCTTGTCAAGCGCGGACAACGGCTCGTCCAAGAGCAGCACCTTGGGTTTCAGGATCAGCGCGCGGGCCAACGCCACCCGCTGCCGCTGCCCGCCCGACAGCGCATGGGCCGCACGCGCCCCAAACCCTTTCAGCCCGACCATCTCCAGCGCCTCGGCCACCGCCCGCGCCTTGTCCGCCGCCGACATCGGGTCACGCCGCAGACCGAAGCCTACGTTCTGCTCGACGCTCAGATGCGGAAAGATCGCATAGGACTGAAACTCCATGTTGGTTGGCCGCACGTTGGCGGGCACTCCGGCCATGTTCTTGCCGTCAATCATCACAACGCCGGATGAAATCCCCTCGAACCCGGCGATGGTCCGCAACAGGGTGGTTTTCCCGCAGCCAGACGGCCCCAGCAGCGAAAAGAACTCGCCTGCCTTGATCGTTGCGGTGATCCCGCGCAGCGCGTGGTAATCGCCGTAGTATTTGTGGACGTCCTGAAATTCGATCATGTCGGGTTTCGCGTTCACAGGAAGCCTCCAGTATCTTTTGCGCCGGTCTTTGCCAGACCACGGCGGCGGAAGTATTCGGCAATCGACAACAGCAGGATCGAGACGAACACCAGGATCGTCCCCAGCGCCAGCATCGCAGGCACCCTCGCGGGAAACCGGAACTGGCCATAGATATAGGCTGACAACGGCGTATCCGATCCGCCTAGGAAATAAGCCACGATAAACTCGTCCAGACTGATGGTGAAACAGATCAGTAAGGACGACACGATCCCCGGCATCACCAGCGGCAGGATGATCAGCCGGAACGTCGAGACCGCAGTCTCGCCCAGATCGTAGGCCGCCTCCTCCAGCGACTTGTCGAGCGATTGGAACGCCGACGACAGGATCGCCACGGCAAATGGCGTGCAAATCAGGATATGGCCAAGGATGATTGTCCAGATCGACAACGGGATGCCGATCCAAAGCAGCACCACCAGCAGCGACATCGCCATGATCATTTCTGGCAGCACCAGCGGAAGCATGATCAAGGCGATAAGCCCGCCCTTGCCGGGAAACTGGTAGCGGGTGCTGGCCCGCGCCGCGAATATTCCCAGCGTGGTCGCAAAGATCGCGGTTGATGTCGAGATGATCATCGAATTGCGCAGCGCCTTGAACAGCTGCTCATCCTCCCACATCGTGACGAACCACTGGGTCGAAAATCCGGTCAGGGGAAAAGCGATCACCTTGCCATCATTGAACGCAAACAACGGCAAAAGCAAAATCGGCGCGTAAAGAAACACCAGATAGACGATGGCGTAGATGCGCAGGCCGGGCCCTTGTTTCATTTTGCGGCCCCCAGGAACCGTCGGTTCAGCATCAGAAAGATCAGGCTGACAACGGCGACGATGATCATCGCGCTGACCGCAAGCGCCGACCCCAGTGCCTTGTGGTTCAGCTTCAGCAACTGCACCTCGATCGCATTGGCAATCATCGGGAATTTGCCCGATCCGATCAGGTCGGGCGTCACATAGTCGCCGATCGTCGGAATGAACACGATCAGCACGGCGGCAATCACCCCTGACATCGACAATGGCAACGTCACGCGCAGGAAAGTGACAAGTCGCGTCTCTCCCAGATCCTGCCCGGCTTCCAGGAACGACCGGTCGATCTTTTCCAGTGCGACAAAGATTGGCAGAATTGCAAACGGCGCATAGGCATGCGCCAGCGTCACGATCATCGCGCTGGTCGCGTCCGTCAAAAAGGACATCGGTCCGCTGGTGATCCCGACAAATTCCAGCGCCGAACTGAACACACCGTTGTAGCCCAGGATAACTTTCCACAGAAAGACCCGGATCAGATAGCTCGTCCAGAACGGGATGGTGATCAGGAACAACCAGATCGACTTTTTCGAAGGCGCTACGTGGAAGCTGACGAAATAGGCGATCGGATAGGCGACCATAACCGTCACCAGCGTCACAGAGAATGACACAGTCAAGGACCGCAGCATGATCGCGCGATAGACCCGGCTTGACCACACTTCGGCATAGTTCGCCCAAGTGAAGTCCCACTCGATCTTGCCCTCACCGTCGGTCATCACCGAATAGAGAACCACCGCCGTCAAAGGCGCGGCCAGCATCAGCACAGCATAGATCGCCGTCGGGCTGATCATCGCAAGGCCATTTGCCGCCTCTGGCCCGCCGAGGCGGTTCACCAGTCCGTTCTTGGTCATCAGGCCCCCCTGTCCGCACCAACCCGTCACACTTGGCGTTCTTTTAACCATGTCTTGCACAGGGCCAATGACCTGAAAAGCCCTGTTTTCGCCGGTCCGGCGCAGATGCCCTGCAAAAGGCGCACAAGAATCAAGCCAAAGATCAGAAAACGCGCAGTGCAAAGACGGCGGACCTGCCCGGGCGATGCGCCCTAGCCGTCCATCTCTTCGAAGAAGCGCCCGACCAGATGCGCTGCACCAGAGTAAGTCATATGGCCATTGTCGAACGAGAAAAGTGCGACATCCAGCAGTCTGAAATCTCCGTCCTTCAGCGGAAGGACCGCCTCGCAGGTGTCTTCGCGGCATAGGGTTGCAAGCGGGTCCCAGAACGTCGCACCGTGCCGTTCGGCCGCGCTTCGCAGCGCGTCGTTGACCTGACGAAGGTCGTCCAGCGACACTGTGACAGTCGATCCGGGGACCAGCGCTGTTTGGGTTTTCACAATCATCTCTGGCAGGTTCGGAGAAAACTGTGGGACGTTCCCGATGATGATCACCTCGACACCGCTTTGCGACAACTGCGAAAGCGTCATGTCGAACTTGGCCTGAAAGCCGCGACGGTACCAATATTCGGACCACGCCGCATGCAGATAGACGACCTCGGCCTTTGCCGCGGCAATTTGCGCAAACCTGAATGCGTTGATGCCTGCACAGGTCGGTTGATTGAACACCCGATAGTCCACGACCGGCGGGCACGAAGTCTGCGTCAGGTTGGCAATAGTGCGGTCGGGGGGGATACCTGCGCCAAAAGCGCCGGCATGGCTGTCGCCGATCAGAAATTCCGATGCGGATTGCCAGCAGGCCGGGTCAAAATCGCGATAGGTCTGCTCGGCGGTCAGCATGCATTTGCCGCGGCGATAGAAGCCTTCAACCGGGTAGTCGGCGTATTGCAGCAAAAGCCGTTCCTGGGGTGTCAGGCGATATTCCAGGCCGTTGGTCCAAACACCCGCAATGCCAATCGCCAGAAAGACACTGCTTGCCACACCGGCGGCCGCGAACACCTGCCTTCGTGTTCCCAGCAAAGGCCGATTGCGCCGCCGGAACGGCTGTTCGATGAAAAGCCACGTCGCCCAGGCAAGCGCAAACGACAGTGCGATCAACAGGCCCATCAGCCAAGTCTCGCCGTCCGGGATGCCACTTATGCGGGCAAAGGCAAAAATCGGCTGATGCCAAAGGTAGGCGCTATAGGAAATCAGCCCGATCCCGACAAAGACGCCGCTGGAAAGCAGTCGCGCTACAACCGTTCCCGTTGCGGCAAACAGCACGATCAGCACCGTCCCCCCAACCGGCAGCAAAGCGTAAAGGCTGGGGAACGGGGTTCTTTCGTGATACCAGAAGATCGATGCGACAATCATCGCAAGCCCGAGCAGGCTCAGCGGATTGCTCTGGTATTGCGCGCGCCCGGCCAAGAAGAACGCGCAAAGCGAGCCTGCCAGCAACTCCCACGCCCGAGGTGGTGCGAGAAAGAAATTGGCCGTCGGCGCAAACCGCCAACCCCATTCGCTCAGCAGCAAACTGAGACCGGCAATGGCCACAAGGATCCAGAATGTCCGCTGTCGTCCGAACTGCCACAGCACCAGCAACAACAGCGGGAACAGCAGATAGAACTGTTCTTCGACGGCAAGGCTCCAGGTGTGCAGCAGCGGCTTTTCTTTGCCAGCGAGGTCGAAATAGCTGTATTCTTGCCAGAAAAGGACGTTCGACCCAAAGAAGATGACGGCGATCACGCTTTCAGAAAAGTCCCGCAGCCGGGCAGGCAACATCAGTGCAACTGCAAACGGCACACAGACCGCCAGGACGGTGAACAAGGCAGGCAGGATCCGCCGCGCGCGGCGTTCATAAAATCGCAGGATCGAGAAGTTTCCGGCCTGCAAATCGGCAATCAGGATGCTGGTGATCAGATAGCCGCTGATGACAAAAAAGACGTCTACGCCGACAAAGCCGCCGCTGAACGCGTCAAAACCGGCATGAAATAGAACCACCGGAACCACCGCGACTGCGCGCAGACCGTCAATTTCGCGTCTGTATTGCATCGCCATCCCGTAGTGTGCCGTGGCTTACAACGCCTTTCACCGTCTATCCCTCCGGGTGCAGAACAAACGCACACGGTCACAGGCAGCAAAAAAGGCGCAGCAATGCCACGCCTTTTCTGGTCATCAGGGGAAAGCTTAGCGTTTGGAGAACTGGAAGCTCTTGCGTGCTTTGGCTTTACCGTATTTCTTGCGTTCCACCACGCGGCTGTCACGGGTCAGGAAACCGGCCGCCTTCAGCGCACCGCGCAAGCTGGGTTCATAAAGCTGCAACGCTTTGGACACGCCATGCTTGACCGCACCAGCCTGCCCCGACAACCCGCCACCGGCAACCGTTGCCAACACGTCAAACTGGCCCTCGACACCCGCAACCGTGAACGGCTGGCGAAGGATCATTTGCAGCACGGGGCGGGCGAAGTATTCGGCCATCGTCTTGCCGTTGACCACAACCTTGCCGGAACCGGGGCGGATCCAAACGCGGGCGACGGCGTTCTTGCGTTTGCCCGTTGCATAAGACCGACCCAGCGCATCGCGCACGGCCACACGCGGCGCAATGGCAGCGGCCACGGTTTCGGCAGCGGATGCACCCGAGACGGCGGACTTCAGATCGTCCAGAGATTTGATGTCAGCCATGCTCATGCGCTCCGGGTGTTCTTGGGGTTCAGCGACGCAAGGTCGAGAACGGTCGGCTGCTGTGCCTCGTGCGGATGGGTCGCGGCGGCGTAAACCCGAAGGTTGGTCATCTGCACGCGGCCCAGACGGTTGCGGGTGATCATGCGCTCAACCGCCTTGACCACCACACGCTCTGGGTGCGCGCCTTCAAGAACCTGGCGCGCGGTGCGCTGCTTGATGCCGCCTGGGTGGCCGGTGTGCCAGTAATAGATCTTGTCGTTGCGCTTGTTGCCGGTCATCTGCACCTTGTCGGCGTTGATGACGATGACATTGTCGCCCATGTCCATGTGCGGCGTGAAGGTCGGCTTGTTCTTGCCGCGCAGGATATTGGCAACGATGGTTGCAAGACGGCCCAGAACGATGCCTTCGGCGTCGATCAGGATCCATTTCTTGTCAATATCCGCAGGCGTTGCGGAGAAGGTTTTCATAGGGTGGCCTGTCAGTTGAGGCAGGGGCAGCGCCCCCGGTTGTCGGATGGTGGTGTATCGCTGAAACTGGGCAGGCGGTCAAGTTCGCAATTGAATATTAAATCGTTAATAAACATGTGCTTATCAATGGGGTATTAAATTACCCCACTTTTATCTCAACCGTGGCGGCTTTGCGGGATCGCTGCCAGGTGCCGCTGGTTGGACACTCGGCTTTCTGATTGGCGCTGGCGGAAACGCATAGCTTATTCCGGCATCTGCAATCCGCAGAACGGCTGGGTCGGAACTGTTCAGAAAGGTCACATCAATCTCTGCCGCGTCTAGCCCGGAAAATCCGATCGCCTGTGCGACCGCTTGTGCCAGCGGGCCGACCGCATCGGGATGGGCGTCAAGGACCGCGAGCATATGCCCAATGCGACCACCCCCATAACGCACGCCCACCAAGTAGGCCACACGCGCAAGCCCGGGTGCCGATCCGACCGCTATGGCCAAAGCCCCGGTCAAGGCAGGCGGCAGATTGGTTGGCGCAAAGAAATCCTGTGGAACTGCTTCGACCTCGCGCAGGGCAGGCGTTGCCACCATTTCGACCAGCCAATCGACCGCCTCTGGTGGCAGCAGAGTTTCCGACGTGGCCCCTGACCCAAAATTCAAACCCAGCGCCAACCCCTGCCGTGCCATCTGCGCCACGATCACCCGTCCCGGCAACTCGGCATAGGCCAGCGGCCCATCTGACAGCATGCCCATACGCTCTACCGTGTCAAAGGCCAGCAGAACTGGCCCTGTATCAAGATCAAAGACCCGTGGCGCGATCTGGCTGCCATCGGGTTCTTGCTCCAACAACAACAGCAAGGGCGTGTCGGCCAGAAGGTGGTAAAAACGCATAGCCGCCGCCTGATCGCCGGGATCGGACTGCATGGCGGCATGGGCGCTGTCGAGGGGGGTTGGCACAGCCGTCATGCATCATCCTTCATCGCACTGGCCATACGGGCCTGCAGTTGCGGCACAAGATCGGTCTCGAACCGGGGGTTCCTGCGCAACCAGCCGGTGTTGCGCCACGACGGGTGCGGCACCGGAAAATCGCCCCGACCCGCCTGGTTGCGCCAGTCCGCCACGGTCTACGTGACAGACCCATGCCCCAGATGCAACCGCTGCGCCACCCCCCCCCGATCAGCAACCGCAGTCGCAGCTGCGGCAAAACCGCCATCACGCGCGCACGCCACGTTCTGGCGCAGATTGCAGTCGGTTGCAGTTCGGCACCCTTGGCATCGTAGCCCGGAAAACAAAAGGCCATCGGCACCACCGCAACCCGGTCAAGATCGTAAAACTGATCCCGCGTTACGCCCATCCAATCGCGCAGCCGGTCGCCCGAGGCATCATCAAACGGCACACCCGATGCGTGCACCCGCGCGCCAGGCGCCTGCCCCGCCACCAAAAGCCGCGCGGTCGGGCGAAACCAACTGACCGGACGCGGCGCATGGCAAGTCGCAGTGGCCGCAAATCGGCCCTTGCACAAAGCACAGGCTCGCAGTTCGGTGACCAGATCACGCACAGATGCCGGAAGTTCTACGTCCATCGCATCAAGGCATTCGCTTTGGCGACCTGCGATGGTCCTTTCTTTCGTGCGTCAGGAGTTGTCGCAATGCCATTGTGTAAGGACCGACAAATCTTGCGCTGCCGCATCTTCGCATACAAAAAATTGGGTGGCAAAAACCCCGCCCATCCGACATACTCCACCCAATAACTTTGGCTGGCCCGAGTGCTATGATACTGGCGCGACGGTTTGTCATGGGCGCACACCTAGCGTTAACAAAAATTCGGTACCCCTTCGCTACGGCGTCGGACCAGAGGCAGCAGGCACGGCGGATTTGTACGATGCAAATCTGCGACAGCAGTGGGGATCGAACGATCTGATGATCGAATTCAGCAATGTCAGCAAGTCCTTCTGGACCGGCAAGACACGCAAGATCATTCTGGACCGCGCCTCATTCCGGGTCGAGGTCGGCAATTCCCTTGGCATTCTTGCGCGAAATGGAACCGGAAAGACGACGATCATCAACATGATGGCGGGGCTTGAACAGCCCGATGAAGGCGCGATTGCCCGCACCTCGCGCATTTCCTTTCCGCTGGGTTTTATGGGCGGCATCGTCAACAAACACTCGGCAACGGAAAATGCCCGCTACATCGCGCGGCTCTACAGCCTTGACCCCGACTATGTCGAAAGTTTCTGTCGCTGGTTGACCGGTATCGACGAGTATTTCGACATGCCTGTCGGCACATATTCGTCGGGAATGAAATCGCGGTTTTCCTTTGCGCTGATGCTGGCGCTGGAATTCGACATCTACCTTATCGACGAAGGAATGCCTGCGACGACGGATGTGGAATTCAACCGCAAGGCGGGACAGGTTCTGCGCCAGCGGCTGCAAAATGCGACCGTGGTGGTGGTGTCGCATCAGCCATCCACGCTTGAAAAATTCTGCCGCTCTGCCGCTGTGCTGCGGAACGGGCAATTGTACATGTTCGAATCCCTGGAAGAAGCGAAACAGCTTTATGACTATCAAACTCAAGGTTAGGCGTTTTCGCACCCGCCGCCCTGATCCGGTGGTGCTGGACGACCCAATGCCGCGCAGCAAACGGATCGGAAATGACGCTTTTTTTCCTAGTGCCGACGACGGCTTTGGATCCGGACGTTTTCCGACAGCGCAGACACCTTCACATCCACCCGCCAATGATGCAGCGCCGCTGCCCGGCGTCGGTCGCGCGGGCGCCGACCTCGGATCGGCCCCGCAGGACATTGACGCAATTCGCAGGGAAGGATTGACGGGCCGGCAGTTGCGGCTGGCACGTCGCCTGGCACAAAAACACGGGCTGCCGGCCACGTCGGATTTCGATGCAGTGCGCCTGCTGCGCAAGGCCGGCATCGACCCGTTGCAACGCTCCACCGTTCTTGAACTCGTCGCATCGAATGAAGAAGAGCCCGAGGCAGGCCCTTCGCGTGCCTTGACCGTCTCGCCACCCGGCGACGGCGTGAAGCTGCCGCAGACCATCAAACCGATCAAGGTTCCCAGCACCGAAGTACGTGCTGAAACCACGCATGTCGCCGAAGTGGCCCGCATTCAGCGCGACATGGCCGCGCGCCGCCGCCGCAAGATGATGCTTCTGTCGGCGCGATTGTTCTTCTTTATCGGGCTGCCCACGCTGCTTGCAGGCTGGTACTACTATGTCGTTGCGACGCCGCTCTACTCCAGCCAGGCCGAATTCGTGATACAACAGGCCGAACCCGCGGCACAGGCCGGACTTGGCAGCCTGCTCGGGGGCACCAGCTTTGCCACCTCGCAGGACAGCATTGCCGTTCAGGGTTATCTGCAGTCGCCCGAGGCTATGGGCAGGCTCAACACCGATCTGGGATTTCGCGCGCATTTTTCGGACCCCGAAGTTGATCCGATCCAGCGCCTTGCGCCTGATGCCACAAACACGGCTGCCTACAAGCTTTACAAACGCAACGTAAAGATTGCCTACGATCCGACCGAGGGCATCATCAAGATGGAGGTCAGTGCGACCAAGCCCGAAACTGCCGCTGCGTTTTCCCGCGCGTTGATCAGCTATGCCGAAGAACAGGTCGATCATCTGACCCAGCGCCTGCGGGAAGAGCAGATGTTGGGCGCGCGCGAAAGCTATAACGAGGCAGAGGAAAAAATGCTGGCAGCACAGCGTCGCACGGTAGAGCTGCAAGAGAAGTACAAGATCCTGTCATCGGAAGTCGAAGTATCGCTGATCACAACGCAGATCGGCACATTGGAAAGCCAACTGACGCAAGACCGCCTTTCGCTGGCGCAGATGGAAAGCAATGAATCCCCGAACACCGCCCGGATGGATCCGTTGAAGCGCCGGATCGCAACACTGGAAAAGGAAATCGGCACCCTGCGCGCCAAGTTGACCGAAGACGATGGCGACGGGCTGTCGCTGGCCAAAGTGCAGTCGGAACTTCTGGTGGCCCAAGCCGACGTCAGCACCCGGCAATTGATGCTGGCCCAGTCGCTGCAAGCCATGGAGTCGGCCCGCATTGAAGCGAACCGTCAGACCCGCTATCTGTCGATGTCGGTCAACCCGATTATCTCGGATGAACCAAGCTACCCGCGGGCCTTCGAGAACACCTTGGTGGTGATGCTGATTTTCCTTGGCATCTATCTGATGATAACGATGACGGCAGCAATCCTCAAAGAACAACTGACGGCATAGGGTTTTTGATGAAAGACGTCACCATCGGCGGACTAACCGTGTCCAACGACCGCCCGTTGCTGATCATTGCTGGTCCGTGCCAGTTGGAAAGTCTCGATCATGCGCAGATGATTGCCGAAGTCATGGCCGCAGCGTGCAAGGCGGCGGGCGCGCAGTTCTTGTTCAAAGCGAGCTATGACAAGGCAAACCGCACGTCCCTTGGCGGCCGTCGCGGTGTGGGAATGCAGGCTGGTCTGGCTGCGCTGGCCACCATCCGGGCCAGTGGCATACCGGTCCTGACCGATGTGCACGACATCGAACAGGCGCGCGAAGCGGCCGCGGTGGTCGATGTGATCCAGATCCCAGCATTTTTATGCCGTCAAACTGATCTGTTGATCGCCGCTGGCGAAACTGGCGCAGTGATCAACATCAAGAAGGGGCAGTTTCTTGCCCCCTGGGACATGGCAAATGTCGCCGAAAAGGTCGCATCCACTGGCAACACCCGGATCCTGCTGACCGAGCGCGGGGTGTCTTTTGGCTACAATACCCTTGTGGCGGACATGCGCAGTCTTCCGACGATGGCCCGCACCGGCTATCCGGTGATCATGGACGCGACGCATTCCGTGCAGCAACCGGGCGGCCAAGGCAATGCATCGGGCGGACAGCGCGAATTTGCCCCGGTCATGGCCCGGGCTGCCGTTTCGCTCGGGATAGCGGGGGTGTTCATTGAAACACATGAAGCGCCAGACACGGCACCTTCGGACGGACCCAACATGATCCCGCTCGATCAGATGCCTGCCCTGATCGCCAGCCTGATGGACTTTGATCGTCTGGCCAAAGCCAACCCGCTGCGGGTCTGACACCTGCAATCCGGCTCTTGCACGGGCGGCCTCGCGAAAGGCCTTTTTTTGGCGCCGATGCGAGAGCTTGATCACTGATCAGGCCACTTGCCCTGCTGCCCATCCGCTCGACCAGGCCCACTGAAAGTTGTATCCGCCCAGCCAGCCGGTCACATCAACGACTTCACCGATGAAATACAGCCCCGTCACGCCACGCGACTCCATCGTGCGCGCATCCAGCGCCGTCGTATCCACCCCGCCCACGGTGACTTCTGCCGTCCGATAGCCCTCTGACCCTACCGGTGAAAGCGTCCAGGACCTGATCAGGCCCGCAACCCGTTCCAGCGCCGCCCCCGACACTTCGGCCATCGGCACTGTCACGCCCGATGCAGCCTCAAGATGGCGCGCCAGCCGGTCTGGCAAATGCTGCCCCAAAACCGTGCGCAGCGCCGCCCGCCCCATCTCTTGCTTGGCTGCGCGCAACATCGCCCCGACATCAAGCCGGGGCAACAGGTCAAGCATCACTTTCTGTCCCTCGCGCCAGTAACTGGAAATCTGCAGAACCGCCGGTCCTGACAAACCGCGATGCGTAAACAGCATCGCTTCGTCAAAGCCGGCGCGCCCGCAAGTCACCCGGCCCGCGACGGACACTCCGGCAAGGGGTGCCATCCACGCCAACTCCTGCTCGGCGAAGGTCAACGGCACAAGGCCCGGCCGGGTTTCCACAAGTGGCAGTCCGAACTGCGTGGCCAACTGATAGCCAAACCCGCTGGCCCCCATCTTGGGAATGGATTTGCCGCCCGTGGCCACCACCACTGACGCCGCATACACCGGCCCCCGCGCGGTTTCGACCTCGAAGCCAGCAGCGATCCGTCGAACCGCCCCGACGCTGCACCCCAGCCACAATTCGCCGCTCGCCTGCGCCAGATCGCGCAAGAGCATCTGCACCACTTGCAGCGCAGACCCGTCACAAAACAACTGCCCGAGTGTCTTTTCGTGCCAGGCGATCCCGGCCGCGTCGATCCGCGCCAGAAAATCCTGCGCGGTATAGCGGCGCAACGCCGACAGCGCGAACCGCGGGTTCTGCGACAGGAACCGTTCGGGCGCGATGCCGAGATTGGTAAAGTTGCAGCGCCCGCCACCCGAGATGCGGATCTTTTCGCCAGCCGCGCGGGCATGGTCGATGACAAGTACCCGCCGTCCACGCCGCGCGGCCTCGATCGCACAGAACAGCCCCGCTGCGCCGGCCCCCAGAATGATCGCATCATAGGTCATCGCCGGGTGGTAGCGCGCCCGTCCAGTCCCCGCAAGCTAGCGCTTGGCCGCATAAGTTGCGACGAGGTCGATCACCTGCTCCAGCGGCAGGATCGGCGGGAATAGCGTCAGCACCTGTCCTTGCCCGTCCAGCAGGTAAAGATAGCTGCCATGCGCAAAAACCGGCGCGCCGTCGGGTGTCTGCGTCACCTGTTCGACCTCGATGGAAAAGGCCGCATAGGCCTTGGCCAATGCCTTGGCATCGCCGGTCAACCCGATGAAATCCGGCCCGAATTTCGCAAGTGCTGGCCCAAGGTCCGCGATCTTGTCCCGTTCCGGATCGACCGTGATCATTACCGGCGTCACCACAACATCGCGCGCGCGCAACGCCGCCGCGACATCCGCCATCTGCGGCAATGCGGCCGAACAGATCTCCTGGCAGTTGGCGTAGCCGAAGAACAAAAGCTGCAGGTGCCCGGCAGGATCAGCCTCGCTGCGCTGCCTGCCGTGCTGATCCGTCAGCACAAAGGGGCCACCCACCGCAATCGGGAACGCAAGATCGGGCGTGGCATGCGCCTTTGCCTCGGCGACCGTGGCATGGCGCACGCCGTCATGGGCCTCGGCTGCCCCAACGAACGCAAGCGCGATCGCAAGGCAGATGCGCGCCGTCACTCCAACTCGGCCTTGATGTAGTCGGCGTCAACCTCTGGCCCAAGCCCGAAATAGCCGTGCTCGGCAATCTCGGCTTTGATCCGGGGGTCGCGGCGGAACCACGGCTCTTTGCCGACCGCATCGGGGAACTGCGCTTGCCAGTCCTTGGTCCAACGGTTGGCCTTGACCCAGTCGGCAGCGCCAAGCGTCCGGATTGTTTGGACCTGATAGACGTTCATCAACGCGGTGTCCGGATCGACCAGCAACAGCCCGTCAACTTCTACATCCTGGCCGCAGAACGGGGCCAGATCATTGGCAGCCCCCGAAAACACCGGCTGATTGTTCTTGACGGCAAATACGAAAACGCCATCAGCCTTGCGCAACAGGCCCATCTGACGGGTTCCAGCGCCGCAATCGGCCGGGCAATCGCCCGTGATAGCGCAGAGCGCATCCACCACTTTCGCCTCGAAAAGGGCTGGCTGTTCGGCATAAAGGTTCCAGCTTTGCGCCTTGGAACCGGCGGAAAAATCCTGCGCCGACAGCATTGCGGGCGCCATGATCCAGGCCGCGGTCAGCAACATCACACGTGTCATCTGGTCACCTCGGGTCTATTGCAATTCGGGAATGACAAACGGCGGCACGGTGCCGTAATCATTGTGGTTCTGGTTGGTGATCCCGGCCACATCGACGATCTCGTTCACCACGATGTAGTTCAGCCCATCGCGGTGGTAGAGCATTCCATCCGCCGTCACCGTGTGCGACGCCATCTCGAGCAGCATCTGGTCCCCATTCGACTGCGCGTTCCCGGCCACTTTCAGCACCATATAGACGGTGC
Organism: Paracoccaceae bacterium; assembly: GCA_031400505.1. GTDB lineage: Bacteria > Pseudomonadota > Alphaproteobacteria > Rhodobacterales > Rhodobacteraceae > JAIYDJ01. The sequence goes on from JANNPZ010000040.1 coordinate 91,791, forward strand.
CGTCCTCGCCCAGAATTCCCACAGGAATACCGCCCGCCGAACACCACAACGCGCAAGTGTGATGCGCCGTCCCGACGACGGCATCGGGCCCCCCCATCACACCCGACATATAGCACCAGGTGTCGATGAACTCTCCGGTCACCGTCACCCGCTCGCCTTCGGCGGCGAGCGCGGGCGCGGCAGAAAACGCCAGTAAACCGACCAGGGCAAAGAATCGTTCGATCATGGCTTCATCCTTTCGTTCCGGCAAAGGGTAGCCGAGGAAACCGGCGATCAAAAATCACAAAGTACGTCCAGACCGATTTCATAGCGTGCCGCTATGCCCGACCGTTCTGGAAAACCGGATCGAAAAGGCCCTTGCAGGCCCCAAACACCTTCGCTATCTAACGCGCCAGTTGGGGCGTCGCCAAGCGGTAAGGCATCGGTTTTTGGTACCGACATTCCCAGGTTCGATCCCTGGCGCCCCAGCCATCTTAAGCCACTTTTGCAAGATCGCGGAATTTCGCCGCGAGATGGCGCCAAAGTCCCGCTTGCATGTCACGCGGCATTTGGCGGCTCTTTGCCGGGTCCGGCGTCCGGCCCGCAAGATTGCGGTTCACCCCGTCTGCGCAATCGGGCATAGCTGCGCCATTGTCCAGTTGAGGTCTGCCATGCACGACATCCGCGCCATCCGCGAAAATCCTGCCGCCTTTGACGCCGCTCTGGCCCGCCGGGGTGAGCCTGCGCAATCGTCGGAAATCCTGACCCTCGACGAAGACCGCCGCGCAATGATCCAGCTTGCAGAGCAGAAACAAGCAGAGATCAACCAGATCAGCAAACAGGCAGGCGCCGCCCGCGCCACAGGCGACACCGCCACGTTCGAAGACCTGCGCAGCAAGGTCAACGATCTGAAAGAGCTGGTAGGCACCTTGCCTGCACGCGCAGCTGACCTCGACACTGCCCTTCGCGATCGGTTGATGTCCATCCCGAACCTGCCCCTTGCAGAGGTCCCCGAAGGCGCGGACGAAAACGACAATCTTGAGATCAAACGCTGGGGCATCCCGCGCAAGTTCGACTTTCAGCCCCTGGAACATTTCGACATTGCGGGTGTCAAACCGGGCATGGATTTCGACACCGCGGCAAAACTGTCCGGTGCGCGTTTTGTGGTCCTGCGCGGAGCCGTGATCCGCGTCCACCGCGCGCTTGGCCAGTTCATGCTCGACACCCATATCGACGAGCATGGCCTGACCGAAACCTGGACGCCGGTGCTGGTCAAGGAAGAGGCGATGTATGGCACCAACCAACTGCCAAAATTTGCCGACGACAGCTACCGCACCACCAATGGCTGGTGGTTGATCCCCACATCCGAAGTGACGCTGACCAATTCGGTCTCAGGCGACGTGCTGGACGCGGTCACCCTGCCCCGCCGCATGACAGCCCATACCCAGTGTTTCCGCTCCGAGGCAGGCTCGGCGGGCAAGGACACCACCGGCATGCTGCGCCAACACCAGTTCGAAAAGGTCGAAATGGTGACGATCTGCACCCCGGACACGGCTCTGGCCGAACATGAGCGGATGACGCGCTGCGCCGAGGCGATCCTGGAAAGACTGGAAATTCCCTATCGTACCCTCTTGCTGTGCACGGGCGACATGGGGTTTGGCGCACAGAAAACGCACGACCTCGAGGCATGGCTGCCCGGCCAGGGGCGCTTTCGCGAAATCAGCTCGGTCTCGACATGCGGTTCATTCCAGGCCCGCCGGATGAACGCGCGCTTCAAGGTCCCCGGCGGCAAACCCGAATTTGTGGCAACCCTCAACGGCTCCGGCCTCGCCGTCGGTCGCTGCCTGATCGCGGTCCTGGAAAACGGTCAGCAAGCTGACGGTTCGGTCGACTTGCCAGGCGTCCTGCACCCCTATCTGGGCGGCAAGACCAGCATCGCGTCAGACGGGACGTTGGTCTAGATGTCTTCCTTTCGTGACTGGCTGAAACCGGCATTGCTGGGGCTGGCAACGCTTGCCTTCGGCATCGCCCCCGCCCTGACACCACCCTTCACCGGCTATGACCCGGCAGTCTTCCCGTTTCGCATCGTTCGTCCGTCGATCCAGCCCGCAGGCTATGCCTTTGCGATCTGGGGCGTCATTTATCTCTGGCTCGGCCTGCACGCCGCCTTCGGTCTGACCTTCCGCCGCACCGATTCCGCCTGGGACGCCCCCCGATCCGCTCTGACCATCGCCATCGCCGTGGGCGCTGTCTGGCTCGCCATCGCCAATGCGGCCCCGATCACAGCCACTTTCGGCATCTGGATCATGCAGGCTGCTGCGCTCACCGCCTTTCTGCGCGCCGACCCCAGCCGCGACCGATGGCTCCTCTCCGCTCCGCTGGCAATATTCGCAGGCTGGCTCACCGCCGCAGCCTCCGTGTCGACCGGCGTGGTGATTGCAGGCTACGGCTGGATGTCAGACACGACAGCTGCCTTGACCATGCTGGCGCTTGTCCTCTGCGTCACCCTCATCGCGCAAACGCGCCGCCCGCAGATGCCGGTCTTTGGCATCACCGTGCTCTGGGCCGTCGTCGGCATCATCGCTGCAAACTGGACGGCGAACCCGACGGTCGCCTACGCAGCCTGCGCCGGCGCGCTGATCCTTGTTGCGGGTCTTGGTGTGACGCAGACCCGACGCTGACGCTTTCATCTTGGCTGAAATATCCCACGGGGGTGCGGGGGTGTGAAACCCCCGCTGGCCAGCCACAGCAGCCGTGCGTCAGTACTTCTTCACCGGATTGCCGATGTTCTTGCGCAACCGGCTTGGCGTGTGGAACATGCGGTCTTTGAACGGGTTATTCGACGACTGACTGCGG
>JANNPZ010000043.1:0-167995 GCA_031400505.1 Paracoccaceae bacterium
CCACGAACATCCCTGGCGCCACCCGTTCGGCGACGCCGTCGCCATCCAGATCGCTGTCCTGCAAGTGCATCGGGTTTGTGTTTCCCGACGCCACCGCAAAGACGTAAAGATCATCCGCCGTGATCAGCCGCCTAAGTTCAGCGACATCCCCAACCTGAATCTCGTCATAGGTACGGTTTACCAGATGCATCTCAGTCCTCGGCCTTGGTTGCCAGTGCCGCAGCGGTCTTGCGACGGCTGCGGTTTGCCCCGTTGACCGGCGCGGGCGTTTCCTGCGGAACCGCGTCCGTCACCGGGGCGGCGGCTTCGATCAAGGAGCCTTCAACCGTGTTTACAGCTTCCACTGTCGGCAGTGCTTCCATCGGATGCGACGTCTCCATTCCGGATGCCGATTCCGTTGCCGGAACCGTGCCAAGCGCCGGGGCCAGAGGGTCGTCCAGCACGTCGCCGGTCACTGGCGGCAGGCCAAGCACCTCATGGAACCGTTGCAACAGCGACAGCGTGTGCGGCGACATTTCCTCGATCACGCCGGGGATGAACTGCACCACCTGCACCGCCAGCGCCCGGTCCGCCGGATCGGGCAGAAGCAGCGGCAAGGTCTCGATGGCGCGCTCGGGCTCGAAGGTCGCGATCAGGGTCTGCTGGTGGATCATCATCGCGCGCCGGTCTGCGCCAAGGCTGCGGAACGGCTCGTCCTGCGTCAGCACCCGGGCTGATCGCTCCAGCCGGTCGCGCCGGACCTGACCGCGGTTGTCGGCCAAGAGCACGAGCATCCGGATCACCGCCTCGGCAAAGCCACCCTGTTCCATTTGGGCAAGCGCCTCTTGGACCTCGGGCAATGCGCGCAGTTCGGACTGACCCTTCAACGTGCGGCGTGTCTCGTGGCTGCCGCCAAAGGCGCGGGCAAAAGGGTTGCTCCACAGCGCAAAGAACGTCATCTCGACCATCATGTCGCGCTGGTCGCGCCAGAAGTCGATGGCCTGCGTCGTGGCCTCGATCATCAGGCGTTCGGCCTCGACGAAAGGGTTTCCGGGCAAGGTCACATGCCGGTCGGCACGCACTTTTTCGGCCATCTCGGGCAGGCCCTGCAATGCCGTGTTTTTCGAAGACAGTATCGCCCGGCTGACGCGCTGGGGATGCAGCACGCGGGTCATCTCGGCCATCGAGGGCGTGACCATCGCCTTGATGGCGGGGCGGATCATCGCGTCATAGGCCTGTGCCTGCACTTCCGAGGCGCGGGCGACTGCGGCGAAAGGGCGTTCGTCGCTGAAGCTGTCGTCAAGGGCGCGCAGATCGTCGATGCTCCGTTCTGCAAAGCTGACGGTGAACCGTTTGGACGTACCTTCGCCCTGGATGTCATCGATCACCATCTCGTAAAGCCCAGGCGCCAACGCCTCGATGGTGGCCAGCGTCGATGTCATTTCGGAATGCTCGCGCTTGGCGACCGAGCCTGACACGAAGATACCAAGATGGCCAACCTGATCGTGCACCATGTAGACGATGCGCTGCCCGCGGATGCGGATTTCCTGCACGTCCGAATAGGTTTCGGCAATCCAGTTCAGCGCCTGCTGCGGCGGCGTGATGTTGTCACCGTGGCTTGCGAACACGATGATCGGCGACTTTATCGCCTTCAGGTCAACCGGGCGGCCTGGCTCCAGCCGCGCCTCGTTCTTGACCAGACGGTTGCCGACGAAAAGCTGTTCCACGATCCAGCGGATCTCGGGCTCGTTCAGCAGAAAGAAGCCACCCCACCATGTCTCGAATTCAAGGAAGCGGTCGGCACCCTTGTCGATGTCGTGGTAAAGGTCGATGTATTTGCGAAATATCGTGCGCGACGGGTTCAGCATTTCAAAGTTCTGCACCAGATGCGCGCCGTCAAACAGTCCGCCGCCGATATCTGCCATCAGCATCGGCATCCAGGTGCCGCCCAGTACACCGGCGTTGTAGCGCATCGGGTTCTCGCCCACCTTGCCCGACCACGGCGCCACAGGCGCGCCGTTGATCACGATCGGCCCGGTGATATCGGTGTTGGTCGCGGCCAGTAGCAAAGTGGCCCAGCCACCCTGGCAGTTGCCGGTGACAACCGGCTTGGGCGCGGCCGGATGGCGGCGCATCACTTCGCGCACGAAGGCTGCTTCGGCGCGGGTCACATAGCTCAGATACTGTCCCGGTTCCGGCAGACGACGGAACGACACGAAATACACCGGATGCCCGGCCTTCAGCGCCACACCGACCTGGCTGTCGGTCTTGAACCCGCCGATGCCGGGGCCATGCCCTGCGCGCGGGTCGATTATGATGAAGGGGCGCTCTGTGTCATCCACGGTCACGCCTGCAGGCGGCAGGATGCGCAACAATTCGTAGTTCGAGGGCAACGGCAGATCGGCACCGTCCATCACCTTTTCATAGTCATATGCCAGAACCGGCGGGCAGCCTTCGGCCTCGTGGGCAAGAAAGATGTCGCCACGTTGGCGCAGTACGTCAGCGGTCAGCACAAAGCGTTCGCTCGCATCCCGCAGGTATTCGGCGAAAGCCTGGCCCATGTTCGCGCGGATTTCGGGATCTGCCAGATTGGCCGCGTGCGTCTTCATCGCGTCAGACAGTGCAGACAGTCGCGCGGAATGCTCTTCCTGGATCCGCTGCGTATTGCGGGACGCAGAGGCCGACAGGATGCGGGCGGTCTCGGACCCGCTGTTGGCCTCGGACGTCATCGCCTGCATCGCTTCGGTCATCCGCACGGCCAGATCGTGGCCGGGATCAAAGGCGCTGGCAGCGCGGGCCGGGTCGAGAATATCGAAGAGGCTGGCCATTGGGTGTCTCCGGTTCGGGTTAAGCGGTGATCGAAAAGCCGCAATCGATGTCGTGCACGCCACCGGTCAGGTTGCGGGCCTCGCGGGAGGCGAGGAAGGCGGCAAAGGCCCCGACATCCTCGATGCTGGCCAACTGATGCATCGGCGCACGGGTTGCAGCGGCGTCAAGCAATTCGTCGAAATGGTCGATCCCCGAGGCGGCCCGGGTCTTGAGCGGCCCGGGCGAAAGCGCATGCACGGTGATGCCCTTTTCTCCCAGTTCGGCGGCGGCATAGCGCACGGTGCTTTCCAGCGCCGCCTTGACCGGACCCATCATGTTGTAGTGCCGCACCACGCGGGATGAACCGAAGAACGACACCGACAGGCAGGTACCGCCCTGTGTCATCAGGGGTTCTGCCATCCTCATCATCCGCAAAAAGGAGTGAACCGAGATGTCCATCGCCTGGGCAAACCCCTCGGCCGAGCAATCGACGACGCGACCATGCAGATCGGCGCGGGGCGCGAAGGCAATCGAGTGCAACAGCGTGTCAAGCCGCCCCCAGCGCTCGGTGATCGCGGCGAACACCGCCTCCATCTGGCCCGGCTGGCCTACATCTAGCGGCATCACGATCTGTGCCCCCAGTTGCTCGGCCAGCGGGCCAACATATGGTTCGGCCTTTGCGTTAAGGTAGGTCACTGCAATGTCAGCACCCTGTGCCCGCAGTGCCTTGGCGCAGCCCCAGGCAATGGACTGATCGTTTGCGATGCCGACAACCAGCGCATTTGTTCCGCTCAAGGAAAACATGCAGACACCTCAAGAAACTCAGCACTTTCCGACCTAGCGCAACGCCGTGACGATTCCGCGACGCCGTTATGACAACAGGGCGATGGTTGCGGCAGGGGCGGGGGTCCGGTTGTCGTACGCCTGTGATGTGCGCACGGTGTAAGTCTCAGTGGCGCCAGCAGGAAACCATCGTACCGGAAAAGAAGAGAATCGTCATGGTCACACCCGAACAGCCTGCCCCCGAGCCGCAGGCGAACGACCTTCCGACTGCCGGGGATGCCGCCTCGCATTTTCAGGTGCTGGCCGCGCAGTACGGCTCGCTTTCTGCGCAAAGCCAGGCCCGGCTGACCGAAGTGACGCGCCTGCACGCGGAGCGACTGCTGCGCGGGACCACGGCGCTGTGGAGCGATTTTTTGCGCATGAAGGACGCAGCACAGATAGACCCACTGCTGACTGCACCCCTGTTTCGTGACTATCTGCGCGATGCGCAGCAACGCGCTATCCTGACCGGTGACACCCTGCGAGAGGCCGCGACCGCAGCGATTGCCCACGAGGATACCGGTCTGAAACCGGTTCTGGCCTTTGACTACGACGTGGTGGTGGAGGGGGCGACCCTGCCACGCCCGGTCAACTACGCGCTGGTACGCATCCACCCGCCCGAGGGCGTTCCTCCGACAAAGGCCGACCTGCGCCCTTGGGTGATCATCGACCCGCGGTCCGGTCAGGGCAGCGGCATCGGCGGCTTCAAGGCAGAAAGCGAGGTCGGCATTGCGCTGGCCGAAGGGTACCCGGTCTATTTCGTGATCTTCTCGCAGTATCCGATGCCCGGCCAGACTTTGGCCGACGTAACGGCGGCCGAGGCCGAGTTCCTGCGCCATGTCAGGTCCGCCCACCCGGCAAACGCAAAGCCCTTTGTAACCGGCAACTGTCAGGGCGGCTGGGCCACGATGATTCTGGCTGCCACGCATCCAGACCTGATCGGCCCCATCGTCATCGCCGGTGTGCCGCTGTCACCCTGGGCGGGGCGGGCGGGGCAAAACCCGCTGCGCTATCTGGGTGGGATGACCGGCGGGGCGCTGCCCGCTCAGATGCTTACCGATCTGGGCGGCGGCCTGTTCGACGGTGCCGCACTGGTGTCGAACTTCGAGACGATGAACCCCGGTCGCGATATCTGGCGCAAATATGCCGACCTTTTCGGGCAGATCGACACCCGGGCTGCTGGCTTCATCGACTTCGATCGCTGGTGGTCGGGGTTCTATTTCATGAATGCGGGCGAAATCCGCTGGATCATCGAGAACATCTTTGTTGGCAACCGGCTGGCGCGCGGTCTGGCTGTGCTGGACGACGGCCTGCGCATCGATCTTTCGCGCATCACCTCGCCGTTGGTGGTGTTCGCCAGCCACGGCGACGCGGTCAGCACTGTACAGATGGCGCTGCGCTGGATCCCCGATGTCTGGGGCACTGCCGCGCGCATCCGCGAAGCCGGCCGCACGATAATCTACACGACGCATGACAGTGCCACGCATCTGAGCATCTTCGTGTCGGCAGATGTGGCCGACAACAACCACCGCCGTATCGGGTCGGTCATCCGCACGATCGAGGCGCTGCCGCCGGGCCTTTACGAAATGGCGGTGCAAGAGGGCACGCAAGATGCCGCACCCGAGGTGCATTTCGAAGCGCGCGACATGGACGCCATCCTTGCGCTGTGCGATCCGGCCGACGCGGACGAAGCTTTTGCCAATGCCGATGCCATGGTTGACTGGCTCACGCGCGGCTATGACCTGTTTCTTGGCCCGTGGCTGCGCGCGATGACATCTGGTCCCGCGGCAGAGCTTGGCCGAAGCCTGCATCCGTTGCGGGTGCAGAACTGGATGCTGTCGGATGCCAACCCGGCGATGGCCAGCCTCAAAGCCCCGGCCCAAGCGGCGCGCGAAGCTCGTACAGCCCTGGACGAGACCAACCCGTTCTACGCGATGGAACGGCTGACCACCGACATCGTCGCCCGCCAGTTCGACCTGATGCGCGACCTGCGCGAGGCGGCAACCGAGATCGGATTTTTGGCACTCTACGCCAACCCGCTTTGGCGCCCGCGCGAGGCCCCGCGAGGCCCGTCCAAAGCCCAGATCGCCGCCGAAGCGACTGCAACGGCGGACGTCATGGCCCTGGTCGAGCGCGGCGGCTATGCCGAGGGTATAGTGCGGATGTGCGTGATCTTGTCGCGTGCTGGCGGGCAGGTGCGGCAAGACCGGATCGAGCGGTTTTCGGCCATGCTGCACATCCGCGATCCGTTCAGCAGCATGACACCTGAAATGCGGCGCAAACTGATCGATGTGCAGTCGCAGATCGTCGAACAGGCGGGGCCCTCGGCAGAGGTTGCGTTGATGCGCATGCTGCGCGACGACATCGACCGCTATCGTGCCGTCAACATCGTGCATGACCTGATGGAGTTTGGCCCGGACAGTCCCGCCGATCTGGTCGCCAAGTTCGAGGTCTTGCAGGTGGCGCTTCGAACCCGGGCACGTGGCTGGCGCAGTCCGGCAGGATCGGAACCCTGACCCGCCTGACCAAAGCCTGGTACCACCGGTTAAAGCCATGCAGATTTCCGCGCGAAGGCAAGCTGTCCAACCCGGTTTTTCACCGGAAAATCATGTCGGTACACGGGTTTTCTCATGTGTCCCCCGCTGGCAGCCTGTTTTGACAGTAAAGTGCGACGCCTGCGGAAATAGCCACTTCGGCAGGCAGCGAATACCGTCCGATGACCCACAGCGATTTGAGAGGGGCCATTACGACGAGCCCGGGGAATTCGTCGAAATACGGGAAGTCGGGCTCGAACAACCATAACAGTCCAAAGCCGACGGCAAGAAACACCTCGATCGTCACGATGTGGACCACCACCACGGTCAAGAGCCCTGCCAGCGCGGATTTCACAATCGAAAAGCCGGCGCCGTCCACGACAATCCTTCGCCAGACGCGCGGCCCGATCACTGTGAAAAGCAGCGTCGCGAAAACCCCGGGCGTTAAACTTGCGATGCGATAGGCCAGATCGACCCCCGGATGCCATGTGGACCCCGCGACCAGCAAAGAGATCGCAACACCTGCGATGAAATTCAGGATGCCGACCAGGATGACCCCCTGATCGGCCATCACGGCATAACGGTCGATGTCCGGCACGGCGGGTGTTGCTTCGTGCGGTGAGACGTCTTCGGTCATTGGTGCGGTCCCCTCGTTGCTCGGCGGCGCGGTCGTGCCGGTTCGCGCTGTTCGGCTTTGCCCGGGTATCACACGGTTTGCCATGACGACAAAGCGGGCGGGGTTGTGCCGGGTTGCGATGGATGCCGGACCAACCCGGCGCATCCCGGCACAATCGCAGCACATCCTGCCGGCCCGTAGGTCTGACGGCAGAGACGGGAATCAACAGGATGCGACAACCCGTCTTCGCAAGAATTCTCATTACTCAAATGCAGGAGGACCAAATGACCTCGAAACCAGATCACATTCTTCCCGGCTTCGGCCTTGTCGCTGCGACGGCCTTCACCGTCATGGCACTGCCATACAACAGCGCGCCGGCCTTCTGGTGGACCATGGCGGGCATTTCCTGCCTGACCATGGTGCTGGCGGTCGTTGCGGCCAGGTCCAGCAACCTGCTGGGTCTCTTCAGCCTTGCGATTGCATCCGTCTTCGTGCTGTCAATGGTGACGGTGGATGCGGCCCCTGCGGGCATTGACCCAGCAGGCTACCCCTTTGCCTTCAGCTTGTTTCTTGTTGTGATTATCGGCTTTCCGCTTGGCGTGTTGGCATTCTATCACCCTTTCATGTCGCCAGTCCCGGCGTTTCTGGCGGGGCTATGCGGGATGATTTACCTGCCCTTGCCGCTCTGGCTTTCGGTGGAAATGGGGCTGACCGGCTTCATGATCGACGTGTCCGATCCCCGAATTCACCTTGGCACCCTGCTTGGGCTGCACTCGGACTACTTTACAATCCTGGCAAACCTACTGGGCATGTGCCTGGCAAGTAGTGTCACATTGCTGATCTTGTGCCTGCCCGCGCTGCCAGTGGTGATGATTGCGCGCAGCTGGATCGCCAGATCCTGACGTGAAACGGGTTGCCGGAATCCTTTGGCAACCCGGCCTTTTGCCTTCTGAGGTTTCCCGAAATGGATGGATTATTCCGGCAAGATCAATTACCCTTTCCACGGGTGCAGATCGCATGCGGAATTGAGCAGGGCTTGCTAGTCGCTTCGCTTGGCCCGGTTCTGGCGGCAGTTTCGTTTGCAATCCTGCTGTCGGGCGCTTCAAGGGACCTGCGGCGGATGAATATGCGGATCGCCACTCTGAACCTCAAATGGAAAGCCTTTCGCGGCTTTTTCGATTTCGCACCGACCGATGCCGAGCTTGCGCGCGGTGCGTTTCAACTGGGCGAAGAACATGGCGCGCAGGTCTTCTCGAAGATGCTCAGCGGTGATCAGGGTGTGCCGCTTGACCTGTTGCAGGTGATGGCGGAACGGATCAACCGGCAGGCACTTGCCCATCGGGCGCACCGATCGGTGCCCGGACCGTTGGGCGAGCTTGCCATCACGGCGGCCGATCTGGCAGAGGCGTCGCTGTTTGCCTTCCTGCGAAGGTTGGTAGCACTTTCGCCCGTGTCCGACCAAGACCGGCTTGACCGTCTGCATCGCGACCTGATGGAGGCGCTGACGATCCCCTTTGCCGCAGAGGGAGATCAACTGCGGTGCATCGTCGAACGCTATTCCGGCTCTCGCAGCTTTGCCCCCTTCAAGGGCAGCTCCGGCCCGCCCGTCTTTGAACCGGGGCGCGACCTTGGCCAGTTCCTGATCGAGGGGCCGGCATTGGCGGCGTCCGCACAAAAGTCGCTGCTCTACGTGTTCTTGCGTCGCGACACCGCGCCTTTGGGCAGACGCGCGTGGGAGGAAAAGTTCTCGGAAACGGTCGAGTGGCTGCCGTCGCCGTTTCCCCTGACTGTCAGCGACGGGGCGGCACGGCTTTTTGCTGAACCGGTCCCGGTGTTGCCAGAGCCGGGACACTACCGCCTGTCTGCCGTACTGGTACGCGACCTGCGCGATCTGCGCGCCCTTGACCCAAGGCTCGACCGCAGAAAGCCGGTGACCGAGGCCCCGCCTCCGGTCCGGTTCGACGAGGCGGCTTCGGTTCGTTTCCTGACGAATGTGGGTCGCGCGCTGGAACGGCGCGACGGAACGATTGCGGTCGCCGCGGCGGATTACATCGTCGCCCCGCCGACAGCGCTGCCCGTGTAGCGATGAAGCGGCGCTTCCCCGGTTTCGCAGCCGACGCGCCCGATGTTGCGCAAAGCCTGCCCGAAGCCGCCGGTCCTGTGCCGGTCCGGGGTGTCGAGCAGCGCCATGCCTTGCTGATCGCCAACGGCGCCTACAGCCAGGCCCCGCTGCGAAATCCGCGACGCGACACGAGGCTTGTCGGGTCCGCCCTGGTGCAGCTTGGCTTTGCGGTAACGCGGGTGGAGGACGGCGATCTGGCCACCTTGCGCAGCGCGTTGACCGAGTTTGTCCAGCGACTTGGCCACAGCGATCCTGACAATATCGCGATCTTCTATTTTGCCGGTCATGGGGTGCAGGTAGACGGGCTGAACTATCTTATTCCTGTGCGGGCGGACATTCAGAGCCAAGACGATCTCGAAACGCGGGCTTTGGCGCTGGAAGAAGTCGTGGCGATGTTGGCGGCCTCGCCACGCCAAGCCAACATTCTGGTGCTGGACGCGTGCCGGGACGGCGGGTTCAGCGCAAAAGTGGCTGGCCGGTCGGCTTTCAGTGGGGGGCTGGCATCCTTGAACCTGCCTCCGGCCAGAATGCTGGTTGCCTTTTCCACGGCGGCGGGCCGGTCGGCCGATGATGGCACCGCCGCAAACAGCCCCTATGCGACGGCGCTGGTCGAAACCTTGCCCCGTCTGCTGGAACCTGGGCGCCGGGTGCATGATATCTTTGTTGAAACCGCCGAAAAGGTGCGCGAGGCGACCCGGGGCCGACAGGCCCCTGCGCTTTTCCTGCAAGGTGGATTGCCTGCGCTGACGCTGGCACCCGAAGACGCGGATCGGCGCAACAGCTACGATCCGCGGGGCCGGGCACGGGCGCGGCGTCTGGTGCTGACAACCAGCGGTGTGATCTTTGCGGTGCTTGTCGCGGCGTTCGCCGTGCTGGTATGGGCAGCGATGGCCCCGATCGACAAACGGGCGTTGCTGGCGAATGTCGGTTTGGCCGATCCTCTTGGCGTCGGGCTCTCTTGCGCGACGCCGCAGACTGCGACCGGTCCGGACGATTATGGTCTGTCTCCAGCGGACTGGTGCCAGTTGATGCCGGACGATCTGTACCAGGTGTCGCTTCGGACCGGCCATCTGGCAGAGGCAGTCGCCAATGGGTTGGCCCGGGGCGATCCCAAGGCACATTTCCTGCGCGCGATTGCGGCTGCGAGCAGCTTTCCAGGCAAGATGGCGGCCCTGGATAGCCACGTCAAAGACGACCTCATATTCGACCTCGACCGGGCTGCGACAAGCGGCCTTGGCATTGCAGCCGCCTATTGGGAGCAGCTTTTCCGCCAGAACCTGGTGTCGCCCCGCCCCGATCTTTTGCGCGAAGCGGCCGAAGACGGGCATGCGATCGCGGCCGCCATGGCAGGCCTGATCGCCGTGGAAGGCGGTGATCCTGAAGGCGGAATGGCGACACTCGAAGCCCTGCGCCCTGACGATCCGACCGGTCTGGTCGCCTATCTTTTGTCGTTGATCCTTGCAGGAGAGGTCGCAACAGACGCAACGGTTGATCGTCCCAGATCGGCCAGACTTGCGCGCGAGGCAGCACAAAAGGGCTATCTTCCCGCGATCGACTGGCTGCTCGATTTGCAGGACGCAGAAGAAATCATCCTGGAACAGGCCGAAACCGACGCCATGATGCAGCGGCTTCATGCGGCTGGCCGCGAAGAGGGCTATTGGTGGACATTTGACAACCTGATGGCAAGCGGTACCCCCAAGGACGCCGTCTCGGCCATGGATCTTTTGCGCGAGATGATGCAGGCCTTTCCCGAAGGTGGCGCGGCATTTAGTTTTGCCGAACTTGCGACGCGTGGCATCGGCGGCCCCGTGACGGCGGGGGAGCTGTCTCTGGCGCTGGATCAGGCTATCCGCTCTCAACAATGGGGTGCCCGGACGCTGCGAGCAGAGGTGCGGATGGGTCTGGCCAAGGGTGCAGATCACAAGCCGTTGCTGCCCATCGACCCCGCCGGCGCATGGGCCGATCTGCAGGCGGCATGGGAGGTCTTGCATGACCCGCGCGCCCTTGTGCCGATGGCGCGCTATCATCTGCTCGGCGTCGGGGGGGTGCGGGATATTGCAGCGGCAAAGGCCGTCTTGCAGATTGCGCTGGACGACCCGGCCGGGGTGTCCGCGCAGGTGCGAAACCTGCTTTCATCCGTGGATTTGATGGAGCGCATGACCGCCGACCGTTCGCGCGCAGATATCGTCATTGGCCCGTCACAGGCCCCGGTCACTGTCGCGATCTATTTTGACCCGGACTGTCGCGGCTGCGCGGGCAGCGGCGACGAAGTCCTTCAAAAGGCATTGGACTGGTTGCAAGCGACCTATTTGCAGCATGGCTTTGCGAAGCTGGAGTTACGGCCCGTCGTCAAGGAAGATCGCCGGATCCATGCGCTGATGCGCTTTGCCTGCTTTGACCCAGCCACGGAAACGACTGTGGAACACCTGTTCGCAGCACCACCCGGGACCGCGGAGAAGCAGCAACAGTGCATCGAACCGATCGAGCTGGTCGCGGCGAACAACGCCCGCCTTGCCTTGTTGACCGCGGCAGTCTTTTCCAATGTTGCAACCATGGCCCCCGCGAACCTGCCGGACGCCGCGCCCGACGCGTCCGCTCTGCCACCCCGCAAGGGTTTGCCTGTCATGGTGGTGAATGGCTGGGTGGTGTCGTCGCCCAAGCCGGAAATGTTGGAAGCAACAATCTATCGCCTGCTGGCCCCCGCCGAACAGGTCAGGGTCCGCGATCTGGGGGCGCGAACCTGCCAGGATGCTGCCCGGTCCAGGATGGCGGCAGACCTGATCACCGCGCCCGCTGGTCAAGACCTGCCACCCCGCCTTGTTCCGCTGCCCAAGCCGGACAAACCCCCGTCTGGGCTGGCCGCGGATCAGGGGGTTCTTTGTGCCGATCCTTGAAGCAACCCGCCCCCCGGGGCGCGTTCAGCGTCCCTACGCCCAAGCGCGCGCATGTCCGCACACTATCCCACCTGACACCGCGTGTCGCAGTGTCGTGGAACGGGCTGCATCACCGCCGCCCGGCACTTTGCAAAAGGAGCACGAGATGAACGCGAAGGAACTTTTCTGCAGCTACCTTGTGGCCACGACGCTTGCTGCCGCTCCGGCATCGGCGCTGACGTGGGAGGTCATCGACATCAGCCTGTTCAGCGTGCCCCCGGATTTTGGGACCGACCCCCGCTATCCGCGGGTCGATCAGGCACCGCGCGGGATCAAGGTCTACATCGGTCATGGCGATGTCGAACCGGGTGATGCCGAACGCCTGCTGGACCTTTACACCGGCACCGATGGGGGTGACAGGACGCTGGGTCGCCTGGGCCGCGATGGCTTTCCTGAGGTCTGGCTTCATTCGCCCGGCGGTGACGCCTTTGCAGGGATGCGCCTTGGCCTGATGATCCGCGAACTGCAACTGGCGACTGTGGTTCCTGAAGGTGCTTTCTGCGGGTCGGCCTGCACCACCGCGTTTCTGGGCGGAGTCGAGCGCCGGGTGGAGGGGCCTTTTCTGGTGCATGCCGCAAGGCCCACATCGCCGGACGCCGAGTTGTATTCCGCAGTCGAGGGCGCGCAGTACTATGCCGCGAGCTACCTTGACTACACACGCTTGATGATCGGCGATGTGACGGTTGCCGAACAGGCGATTGCCTTTGGCGCAGGAGGTGCCAAAGGAGACGCCTTTCAGCTTGATGATGCGCAGTTGCGCGATTGGGGGGTGATCACGGTCGCCGCGCGTCGGACGCAAAACTTTGACCCCGACAGCCTGCACACCATCGACTGCTCGGCGGGCACGCCTGCAACGGTCACCGACCTTGTCTGCGGCGACCTGACGCTGGGGCGCTACGACGCGCGGCTGGTTGCCGCGACCGAAACACTTGCGGCCACGCCGAAAGATCTGTTTGTCCTCGCGCAGCATAGCCAATGGGAAGCCGTGCGGGATGGATGCGAAACTCGGTTCTCGGGCTATACTCCGCTGCCCTTCCGGATCGACTCTGCGACTGGCCAACTGCTTGCGACGTCTGAAGCCGATGCCCTGTCCATCGTCACCCAGGCACTTTTGGCACGCAACCGCGGTTCGGGACCATTTGCCGTGCAGGCCTGCCTGCTTGACGTCTATTCCGCGCGGGTCCGGCAACTCGAGACGCTGATCGCCTTTCGCGACGCCACTGCAGCGGCCCAACTGGTGGGCTGGGAGTAACGGAAGATGCGCACCTTACAGCGTCTCCCGCAGGTCCATCCAGATCTGAGCCATGATCGCACCGGGGATAGTGCGGCTGTCGCGGCGTGTCCGGTGGGTCAGCCACCTTGCACCAGTTGCCAGAAGTGCGGCCTGGGCCCCGGCATTCTGACCGAATTTCGCGCTGCAGGCCCGGCGCATCATCTGCCAGTGTTCAGGCGAGCCTGCTGCAATCTGCGTACCGTCATAGATGAAACTTGCGGGCTGGCCGGCAGGTTTGCCGGCCTCGCGGGCCTCTGCCCCCCAAAGCCGGGCGAGACGCAACCTGTCCTTGGGCTCTGCGAACTTCAGGCCCTGCCAGAAGCCTTCGACACTTGCATAGCGCCGTCCATCCAGATCGAAGGGCGTATGCGCAAGGTTAGAAACTGGCTGAAAACGCGCGTCTATCGCATGGGTAATGTTCAGCGGCGCACGACAGGCCTCTTCTTGCGGGCCCAACTTTGCCAGCGCAAAGCCGCGATCCGTTGTGCAATGCAGCAAGAAGACATGCCGGTCGGCAGCCATCAGAAGCGCGCAGATCGCCTGTTCCGCTGTCGTTTCCGCCGCAAGGCCAAGGACGCCATTCTGGAAGCTCAGTTTCAATCGCGTCTCCATCGGCACTGGATTTTGCAATTCTGACGGCCACACGCACAGGCGCGGCCAGGGTTCAGGCAGGATCAGGGGCGCATGAGTTTTGCGCCCCTGTCAATGCCGCTCTGCGGCGCTGTGGTGTCAGAGCTCCATCAGCAGCGACAAGTTGGCAATAAGGGTCCGGGCAGGTTCCGATCCGAACCCGTACCGTTCCGCAAAAACCGCAGCGTCAAGTGCACCGAGCGACAGAAGGTTGTTCTTTCCCGCGTCGTCGAGGTCCATCGACTGGCTGACCATCACGATTTTGAACAGCGCACGGGTGTTGAAATCCGGCGAGAGATGGTCGGGCCACAGAAACTGCAGTTTGCCAGCCACGCCCATCGCATAAAGGATGATCCTGCTTCGCGTCTCATTGTCGGCCTGCAGAATCTGGGTCACATCGCCGGTTGCCATGATTTCGAACGCCGTCTCACCGTGGTAGGGGGACGGATCGAAAGGTTCTGCATGCACGGACCCCACGTGAAGCAGGATCGCGAGCGCAAAGGCTGCACATCTGGAAAACATCGGATTGTCCTTTCGCTGAGGTTTCACATGCAAAGCTTTACCCACCCTCGGCGCGGGCCACGATTGCGCCGGGTTGAGCGGACATGCGCGCCGAAACAGACGCCGGGTGTTGCAGCAAAGCGGTTGCTTTTTCTTGTCAAGTGCCGGTCGCGTCCCTAACCATGGTCTGCGATTGCTGGTAGCCTTGGGTGCTTTTCCCAGGCTGCGCGCGGTCGCCAAGAAATGTAGCGAAGGGTTAAAGACATGGGAGACTGGCCAATCAAGGTCGCGTTTTTCGCCTACCTTGCTGTCGCATGCTACTTTGGTTGGTCAAGAGATGACCCGCAGAGCATTCCTGTCACGATCCTTCAGGGGCTGTTCTGGCCGATCACCCTGATCGTGGACTGGGCGCGGCTGGGGTATGTGCCAGCCTGAAAGGGATGCGACAGATCGGGGTCGGTCATCGCGCCAGACCAAGGGCACGTGCGCAGTCTATCCATCCGTACAGCACATCGTCGCGCAGGCCGCGATGGTCACGGCGCGCAAAGGCGGATTCGTGGACCAGCGCCTCGTCCAGCCTGCGGGTTTCATGCAGTGCCATTTCCAGGGCTTGCGGGTATCGCAATCCGCGCGCCGCAAACAACCGGCGGTCAAAGCCGCGCACAACCGTGACGTTTCCGGCCTTCACCAAGAACCCGACCGTCGGTTCTGCCACCCTGGCCAGCAATTCGGGCGGCCAGGCAGTTTCCAACCCGTCGTGAAAGGGAAACCCCAGCATTGACTGACCTGCTGTACACCAGACAGCCACATCCATCGCAAGACCGGGAAACGCAGAAGACAACCGGCGCAGGTCATTCAAGACCTCCGGCCCGGTCGGATAATCCTCGAGTTCGCCGACAAAGGCCACCGATCCGTCCGGGTGGCAAAAACCGCTGCCGTTCATGATCTGATGGTTGCGCAACCACCGCAGGTCAATCGAGCCCCACCGGCGTCGCCAGATCGTGGGAAGGCGGTCACGCTGGCGATCATCAAGCGTGGCAAGTCGCGCCAGCCGTGCGCCGGAAGGGTAGGCAAAGGCTTCATCCAGCGCCATCGAATACTCTTTGCTGCCGCCGCGCTGCCATGTCGGAAACTGATGGTTCCCCCAAAAGAAGCCATCCGTGCGGCGCATGATCTCGAGTGCCAGGTCCGGTGCAACACTTGGGCCAAGAATGACAATTTCGGCGATCTTGTCAGTCAGAAGGCTGGAAAGTCTGAGAGTCATCTCTGTGGTCCCCTTGCCCATGACCGCTTGCCGGGCCGCCGGGATCCGCCGTTTGTGCCCGCTATCGGTGCCCGCCGTCTGAGCCCTGTGTCTTTACCCGTCGTCAGTGCCGCGAACATGACTAAGCGGCGGCGTTACGACAGTGCGTTCCGGCCCTAGAATGCGCCTTGCCAGTCTTTCGTGCAATTGCGTCGGATTGCGATTGGTGGGGCGTGGCGCCGGACAAGGGCCGCCTCCGCTGTGCGATGACGCCAGGTGACGGCGCCCGTCTGACGGCGCGCATGGCGCCTTTCCCGGGTTTCAATCTGTTGACCGGCAGTTGATGGCCTGACGCGTTGCCATCGCGGCCGCGTGCCGGGATTGTGCGGCCGGTCTGCGCCGGCTTGTGGCACCAGTACGCTTCAGTAATCGGCTTCTGGCCCGGACCCTAGGCGTCTGGCCCCTGATCGCGAAACGCCGCCGCCAGCAGTTGCGGCAGGTCGAATTCGGCCAGCGCACGCGCGCGGCCCCCGGCGGACATCTTGCGCGCGGTCTTGGTCACGATGTCCAGGACGGCAACCGGATCCTTGCCGGCAGCGAAACCAGCGAAATACCAGCGCAGGAAGGTAAAGCAGATCACGTCCTCCAGCATCTGCACCTCGGGGTCGCGCTTGAGGCCTTCCTTGCGCAACAACACACCCACGCGGGCGCAATCTTCGGGGGCATATCCGGTCTCGGCCATGATCCCCGCAACCCGTTCGCCGTGCCGGCGGCCTTGCTCGCGCCGCCAGGCCAGATAGCCTTCTTTGCCCGGCGGGTAGTCTGATCGCGGCAACAGCCAGCGTTCAACATGCTGACCCCGCGCCGCAATCTGCAGCACCGCCCCGGCCTGGGGCTGCAACCGGGCGAGTTCGGCCGTCATCCGTTCGCCATAGACCAATGCTGCGGGTCGACCCGCCTCGTGGTCCGGATCGGCGGCATTGGCCCGATCGATGTCTGCCAGCGCGCGCGTCAGAGAACCGGCCATCATACCCCTTGCCCCAGGCCAACGCCTGATCTTCCCCGGCGACCCTTGATCAGGAACTTGTCATGAAACAGCGCCACTTCGCAAGTTCTCACCGGACAGGGGACAACTCCATCAGAAACTTGGCCCCGCGCCTTGCTTATGGACCATGCCACCCCTCCCGAACCGTCTCGCGCGCGCCCGGTGCAAGACTTCTGACACCATCTGTTCGGGTGCAGCGGCAAGCAAAATGGAACGGCGCGCAAGGCCTGCGTATTCCGGTTTCATGGGGCTTTCCCCTTAGTGTTTTGCACGCTTCTGCGGCCAGAACGAACCGGGGAACCGAGCCCCAAAGGGGCAGGTAGTGCCGTCCGGTTGGAACTGGCATGGCTTCGCGACCGAAGGAAACATCGGGGTAGCCGTGCTGCAGTCCCGGAGAGGCCGTTCTGTCGCTGCGATGACAACCAACATGCAAGGCATTGCCACGCAGAAGTCCTTCAGGACCTTGGAGCAAGGTCGGGTCGCCGTCGCATTTGCGCATGCCGGGACCGCATTCGAACCATTTCTGATCTCAGGGCGCCGGTGTCATCGCTATCGCCTCGGTCAGCAAACTGTCACGGCCAGTGGCAAAACCGGCAAGATCGACCGGGCGGGTGGCATGCTGCCGGCCTTCGCCTGGACCTGCGTTTTCCAGTGTGGTCCGTCGGAGATGGTCTTGCGGCGGATCACCCATGGAAGGCGTGGCCATTTGTGATCAGCGGGTTCTGCCGCTTTGATGATCCCGTCGCGATGCACCCAAATGACGCAACAATTTTCCAACCGTGCTTCACGTCATGGAAAGGGGACATGCACAGCCACCGGACCGGGGGTTGGCCGCCCGGCGTCCTGCTGCATCCGTGCCGGCCCGTCTATTTGCCACCAAACGCCCGGTCAGACCGATTGGCGGTGCCCAAAAAGAACGCCTTTGCCGAAGTGCATGGGCCGGCCATAGCGTCTGCGGTATCAGCGAGCCTGCGTCACGATCGGCGCATCAGGTAGATGTCCATGATCCAGCCGTGACTTGCGCGTGCTTCGGCCCGACAGGCGATGATCCGCGCCGAAACATCCGGCAGGGGCCCCGCAATGAGGATCTCTTCTGGCAAACCAAGGTAGGCTCCCCACCAGATCGTGATGCCCGTCTGGTCGATCTCGGTGAAAGCACCGCCACTGTCGAGCATGACGACAAGGGTGTTTGCGTCCTGTGGCCAGCCAAGGTTGCGCAGGTTCCGGGCCGTGGTAATCACGACTGGGGATGCAAGGTCGTTCAGCGGGATCGCATGGGCCGCACACAGCGCCTGAACCGCGGTGATCCCGGGAATAACCGTCAGGCGCAGCGGCAGATGCACGGCCACACGCGCCGCAATCCGCAGGGTGCTGTCATAAAGCGACGGGTCCCCCCAGACCAACAGGGCGATGCGCGAACCGCCACCATCTGACAGATGCTGCGCGATGCAGCTTTGCCAGACGGCGGCAATGGCGTCGTGCCAGTCATTGACCCGCGTCACATATTCGGGCGTTTCGGGGTCACGGATGGGCAGATCGAACATCTTTATCTGCGTTTGCGGATTGGTGATGCAGGTCTTGCAGATCGCGAGCCGCAGACCGGCGAGGTCTGCCTTGTCGCCCCCCTTGTGCGGTACAAGGATAAGATCGGCTGCGGCAATTGCTTTGGCCGCCTGCGCCGTCACATGGTCGGGATTGCCAGTGCCGATCCCGATCAGAAAGAGTTCGATCGTCGGGGGCTGCGTCACGGTATCGCCAAGGGGCCGTAAAGGATCAGGGCAGGTTGATCGCCGGTATCAAGCGCAAGCTGGGATGCAAGGCCGGCGATCGTCGACCGGGTCAACGTCTGGTCGGCATGGCCGACCGATTGCGCCAGCATCGCCGGGGTGTCAGGGGCAAGGCCATGATCCATCAGCGCGCGCGCCAGTGCCGGAAAGGTTCGTTTTCCCATGAACACAACCGTGGTCGCCGCCCCATCCGCCAGTGCGGCCCAGTTCATCTCTTGTGGCAGGTCGCCCGTCACGTCTGCCCCGGTGATGAACTGCACCCGCCGCGCCGTCAGCCGACGGGTCAGCGGGATGCCCGCCGCCGCCGCCGCCGCACAGGCCGACGGCACACCCGGCACGATTTCAAACGCGATGCCGGCAGCGGTCAGCGCAGTGATCTCTTCCTCCAGTCGGCCGAACACCCCGGCGTCGCCGGATTTCAGCCGCACCACATGCGCGCCCGTCTGTGCATGTTCCACCAGCAACTGGCTGACATGATGCTGCTTGGGCGAGGCGCGCCCGGCCCGCTTGCCCACGGCCACAAGGTCTGTCTTTGCCCCGACAAGCGACAAGACCGGACCCGATGCCAGATCGTCAAACAGCACCACGTCCGCCTGCGCCAGCAACCGCGCCGCCTTGATCGTCAGCAGGTCCGGATCCCCCGGCCCGGCAGAGACAAACGAGACAAACCCGGTCATGACGCAGCCTGCCTGCCGGCGGGCGCGATCAGATGGAAAAAGCTGCCTGTCACGCAGCCGCCACCGGTCCGCCGCCATGACCCGGTTTCGGCAACCTCTGCCCCCGTGGCGTCTGTCACCGTTGCAAGGGCTGCGTCGGGTTGCGCCATAATGCTGGCATAGTGAAACTCGTGGCCCCGCAAAGTTGCGCCAGTGGCAAAGCCCGCGCAGGGCTGTTGCAACCGCGCAATGCGGTAGCCCAGATGCATCCGCCGTTTGGCAAAGCTGGTTTCCAGCCCCAACAGCCCGGTCATGCGGTGCCGTGTGCCATCTGCTGCCACCAACCCGTCGCCCAGCGCCATGTAGCCCCCACATTCGCCGTGGACGGTCCGGGTTTCGGCAAAGGCCCGCAACCCGCTGCGAAAGCGGTCGCATCCGGCAAGCCTGCCTGCGTGCAGTTCCGGATAACCGCCGGGCAGCCAGCATGTGGTTGCGGTTGGGTCCGGCGCTTGGTCCGCCAACGGCGAGAAGGGCAGAATGGTCGCACCCTGCGCCCGCCAGTCCGCCAGCACATGTGGATAGACGAAGGAAAACGCGGCATCGCGCGCCAGGGCCACCCTTTCGCCGGGGGCCGGGATCGGGGGGGGTGCCTGGGAGATGTCGCGGGCTGGTGCGGTGCGTGCGGCTGCCAGGATGGCGGCCAAATCGCAATGCGCTGCCACAAATTCGGCGGCATCGGCCAGCACCTGCGTCAGCGCTGGCAACTCTTCGGCTTGCACAAGGCCCAGATGGCGTTCCGGAAGGGCGGTCTTTGGGTTGCGGGGCAGGGCACCCAGCACGTTCAGACCCGCCTGCGCCATGCCTGCGCGCACCAGCGCTTCGTGGCGGGCCGAGGCGACCTTGTTCAGGATCACCCCCGCCACAGCCAACCCCGGTCGGAACCGCGCCATCCCCAGCGCCACCGCCGCCGCCGTCTGTGCCTGCCCCGACACGTCAAGCACCACGACAACCGGCCAACCCATCAGTGCCGCGAGTTCCGCACTCGCCCCGGACCCCGCCT
The DNA here is from genome assembly GCA_031400505.1 of Paracoccaceae bacterium. Classification (GTDB taxonomy): domain Bacteria; phylum Pseudomonadota; class Alphaproteobacteria; order Rhodobacterales; family Rhodobacteraceae; genus JAIYDJ01. The sequence continues at coordinate 20,010 of JANNPZ010000043.1, forward strand.
CGCCGGGCAGGGCCACGCCATCAAACAAGCCCATCGAGCCTTCGGCAATGATCAGATCTGCCCCCAGCGCTGCCTGCGCCTGTTGCGCGATCTGATCCGCCGTCATCGCCCAGGTATCAAGGTTCACCGAAACCTGCCCCGCTGCCGCCGTATGAAACGCGGGGTCGATATAGTCCGGCCCGCTTTTGAACGGCTGCACCCGCATCCCCTGCGCCCGAAATGCGCCAAGCAACCCCAGCGTGACCGTGGTTTTGCCGGTACCGGATGCCGGTGCCGAGATCAGCAATCCAAGGGGCATCGTGCGCATCATTCGGGAAACCGCGGATCGGTGCCGACAGGCCGGTATCGGCGGTCATAATCCCCGGCATAAAGGCGGCTTTCGTCAAACCCGGTCGCCGCCAGTGCCCGACCCACAAGGATCAACGCCGTCCGCTCGCCCACCCCGATCGCAGGGTCCAGCGTGGCCAGCGTCGCGCGCAGGATCCGCTGATCCGGCCAGGATGCGCGAAACACCACTGCCACAGGGCAATCCGCGCCATATTGCGGGATCAGCCGGGCCGTCACTTCGTCCAGCAGATGCACCGACAGATGGATGGCCAGTGTCGCGCCGGTGGCTGCGAAATTCTCAAGGCTTTCGGCATCCGGCATGGCTGATGCCCGGCCCGACGTGCGTGTCAGGACCAGCGATTGCGCCACCCCCGGCAAGGTCAACTCTGCCTCCAGCGCGGCGGCGGCGGCGGCAAAGGCCGGCACGCCCGGCGTGACGTCAAACGGAATATCCAGCGCGCGCAGGCGGCGCAGCTGTTCACCCATCGCAGACCAGATCGACAGATCCCCCGAATGCAGCCGCGCCACATCCTGCCCCTGCGCATGGGCCGCGGCGATTTCCGCGATGATCTGATCCAGGTCAAGGGATGCGGTGTTCACGATCCGCGCCCCCGGCGGGCAATGCGCCAAAAGTGCATCCGGCACCAGTGACCCCGCATAAAGGCACACCGGGCAAGCCGCGATCAGGTCGCGCCCGCGCAGGGTGATCAGGTCGGCCGCACCGGGGCCCGCACCAATGAAATGCACGGTCATGGGCAGGCTCCGCTGCTGATCGCCATCGCGCAAGTTGCCATGCCGTCCGGCGACGTCATCCGCCTGACAAGCAGTGCGGCACCGGGGCCGGCACCGGCCAAAGCGGCGGCCTCGGCCACCGATCCGGTGCCAAAAAGCGCTTCCACGCGCGATGACCGGGTTGGGGTCGCGATCCCGGCCACCGGCACTGCCAACAAAACCAGCCTGCGCTCGGCCGCCAGATCGTTCAGCGCTGCGGACCCGGCCTTGTCCGTCGCCGTTGCCAAAGCCAAGGCGGAACCGCCCGCCTGTTCCACCAGACCCAACGCATCACGCAGCGCACCAATCGGCGCGCCGTCCCGAAATCCAAATCCAGCGACCCTCATGCCGTTACACTCCATTGCACAATCGGGCGTGCCGCCTGCCAGCCCCGAAACTGTCCCAAAGGCGCTGCTTCGGCCAGATCTATCCGCAGCAAACTGCCGCCGTGGCGGGTGTGCCGGGCGGCCAGCACGGCTTCGCCTTCCAGTGTCACGGCGTTGGCAACACAGCGCGTTCCAAGCGCAAGCCGGCACCAAAGCGCATCGTGCAGCGCTGCATCGCCGCCACCGCCAATGAACACCGCATCCGGTTCAGGCAGATCGGCCAGAGCCGCCGGCGCCTGACCCTGCAGGACCGCCAGCCGATGCGCCAGCCCAAAGGCATCGGCGTTGCGGCGGATATTGGCGCAGCGATCCGTCCGCTGCTCGATGGCAACGGCGCGGCCTCCGGCCAGACACCATTCGACCGCGACAGACCCCGATCCCGCCCCGATATCCCACAACATCTGCCCCGGTCTGGGGGCAAGCGCCGACAGCGTCAGCGCCCGTACCGTGCGTTTGGTGATCTGGCCGTCATGGGCGAAGGCATCGTCGGGCAAGCCATTGGCGCGCGGCAGCCCCGCATCGCGCGGCAGATCGCAGCCGTCCAGCGCCACTGCAACCGGGGTTCCAATGTCGGGCCAATCAGGCCCGTGGCGCACGCGTTCGTCTGGGCCGCCCATCGCTTCGCACAGGGTCATCCGGACTTTGGAAAATCCGTTCTCCGTCAGCCAATCTGCCAACTGCGCCACTGCAACCGCGTCGCGCACAGTGCAGATGACGCGCACGCCACGGGCCAATACCGGGCGCAGGCGGGAAAACGGCGCTGCATGCAGACCAAGGCAAAACGTGTCTTCCAGCCGCCATCCCAGCCGGGCTGCCACCCGCGAAAACGCGCCGGCCACAGGGTAGGCTGTCCATTCGTGCGGGGCCAGATGCGCTGCAACCGATCCGCCCGCGCCAAACCAGAACGGATCACCCGACACAAGCATCGCCACGCGGCCCCCGCGCTGCGCCAGCAGCGGTGCAAGGTCAAACGGCACCGGCCAGCAGTGCCCCCGGGACCCGACCTGCGCCAGCTCCAGATGGCGGGGTGCGCCAAACACGATCTCGGCCCCGGTCAGCGCATCACGGCTTGCAACCGACAGGCCTGCCAGTCCATCACTGCCCAGACCGATGATCGACAACCAGGGATCAGACATGACGCATGTCCTTGTGCTGGGGGGTACCACCGAGGCGGGCCAATTGGCCCGCGCGCTGGCAGATGCGAGCATCGACGCGATCTATTCCTATGCCGGGCGCACGGCGGCCCCACTGGATCAGCCGGTCCCGGTCAGGACCGGCGGTTTTGGGGGTATGGCCGGGTTGGCGCAGTTTCTGAAAGATCACCACATCACGCATGTGGTGGATGCAACACATCCCTTCGCAGCCCAGATCAGCCGGAACGCACTTGCCGTCTGCGCGCAGTCCGACGTGCCGCTTGCGGCATTCGAACGCGCCGCCTGGCAAGCGGGCACTGGCGACAACTGGACCCTGGTGCCGGATATCGCAACGGCGTTGGCCGCCTTGCCCGACCTGCCCGCGCGGGTGTTTCTGGCCATCGGCAAGCAGACGCTGGCGGCATTCGCGGCCAGTCCGCAGCACCACTATGTGCTGCGCCTTGTGGATGCACCGGCGGGCCCGCTGCCGTTGCCAAAGGCAACCGCCGTTATCGCGCGCGGACCGTTTGAAGTGCCGGGCGACCTTGAGCTGCTGCGCACGCACGAGATCACCCATATCGTCGCCAAGAACGCAGGCGGGGCAGGGGCCGAGGCCAAGCTGATCGCAGCCCGCATGCTGTGCCTTCCGGTGATCCTGATCGATCGGCCCGAACTGCCGCCCCGCCGCGTACTGGGGTCGGTGGCCGAGGTGCTGAGCTGGCTGGGTCACGCGGGCACCGACCGTGGCGTGTAGATCCAGCGCCCGACCCGACGGGTTGCTGCGTTTCCAACGATGACGACGGTACGCATGCAGGCCATTTCGGGATGTGCTTCTGCCAGGGTTACGGATGTCAGCGTTTCATCGGGCGTCGAGACGGCGCGGGCAAACAGGATCAGGCGGGTGGGTTCGCATTCCGCACGCAGCACCTCCAGAATTCGGGCGAACTGGTAGGGGCGCGATTTTGACCGCGGGTTGTAGAACGCCATCGCAAACCCGCCAAGCGCCGCGTGGCGCACCCGGCGTTCGACCTCGGACAGCGGCTTGAGGTTGTCGCTGAGGTTGATCGCGCAGAAATCATGGCCCAAGGGCGCACCCGCCCGCGCCGCCGCCGCTAGCATCGCCGTGATGCCGGGCAGGATGCGGATGTCCGCCGTATCAGGGTTACCGCGCGCCTCCAGCGCCTCGAACAGCGCCGAGGCCATGGCAAACACGCCCGGATCGCCCGACGAGACGATGACAACCCGCCGCCCCGCCGCCGCGAGGTCAAGTGCCAGATGCGCCCGGTCCAGTTCCACGCGGTTGTCCGACGCGTGCAACACAAGGCCAGCGCGCGGCGCAACCCGCGCCACATAGGGGATGTAGCCCACGACATCGGTCGCCTCGGCCAGCGCAAGGGTGACCTCGGGCGTCACTTGCGCGCTGGCCCCCGGCCCAAGGCCAGCCACGGTGACCCAACCTGTCAACGCAGGCACGGTCATTCCCTGATCGGTCATTCCTCGCCCCCTGCCACCGGGCGACGGCCCCGGCCATGGACCAGCACGATGGCGAAATACGGGCAATCGGCGGCCTCAACCTCTGCCAGTCGCGCGATGCGCTGGCCCGGCATTGTACCGCGTTCCACCAGCCAGGCGTCGTCAAGCCGCCCCGCCTGTGCCAGCGCGCGGCGCACCCGTGGCAGGTTGCGCCCGGTTTTCATGATCACCAGCGCATCGGCCCCCTGCATGTGGCGGACAAGGTCCGCATCCGGCAAGGTGCCCATCAGCACGCACAGCACATCGTCGCCCCAGGTTATCGGCACGCCGCTGACGTTCCAGCAGCCGACCATGCCCGGGATGCCGGGGATCACCTCGACCGGCACCAGATCCTTGAGCCGGACATAGAGGTGCATGAACGACCCGTAAAGAAACGGATCACCTTCGCACAGCACCACCACATCGGTGCCCTCTGCCGCCAGGTCCTGCAACCGCGCGGCCCAGTCGTCATAAAACGTGGCCAGCAGGTGGATGTATTCGGGGCTGTCGAACGGCAACTCGGTGGTGACGGGGTATTCCATCGCCAGTTCCTGCACATCCCCCCGCAGCATGCCCTCGACCATCCTGCGCGCCTGACCCTGCCGTCCGGCCTTGCGGAAATAGGCGACATGGCTTGCCGCGCGGATCACCCGGTCAGATCGCACCGACAGCAGGTCGGGGTCGCCGGGGCCAAGCCCGGCACAGATGATGCGGCCCCCCATCATTCGCCTGTCCCCGTCATTTGCGCGCCCATCCTCATTCGCGCCGGCTTGCCAGCGCGTTGACGGCGGCCACCGTGATCGCTGATCCGCCCAACCGACCTTCGACGATCAGTGATGGCGCGGGCGGTGCGGCCATCAGCGCGGCCTTGGATTCCGCCGCCCCCACAAACCCCACCGGGCAGCCGATGATTGCCGCAGGGCGCGGGCAGTCAGGATCGTTCAACAGGTTGAGCAGGTGAAACAAGGCCGTCGGCGCATTGCCGATCGCGACCACTGCGCCCGCCAGATGTGGCCGCCACAGCTCGACCGCCGCCGCTGACCTGGTGGTGCCGAGACGCGTGGCCATCGGGGCCACATCCGGGTCTTGCAATGTGCAGATCACCGCATTCTGGGCAGGCAACCGGGCGCGGGTGATACCTTCGCTGACCATGCGCACATCGCACAGAATGGGCGCGCCAGCCTCCAGCGCTGTGCGGGCCGCAATCGCCATGCCTGGGGAAAAGCGGACAAACCGTTCAAGCCCGACCATGCCTGCGGCGTGGATCATCCGGACCGCCACCACTTCTTCTTCGGGTGTAAAGCAGGCAAGATCAGCCTCGGCGCGGATGATGGCGAAGGATTGCAGATAAATCGCCGCCCCGTCCGTCTCATAGCGATGCATCATTTGAACAGTCCTTCAAGCGCGATCTGTGCCTCGGAAAGCCCGGTCGCCTCGGGCCTGTCTTGTGACGATCCGAGTCTGACGCGATCAAACCCCTGCGGGGTGGCAACCAGTGTGATATCCGCCCTGCCCGGATGGGCGCAACCCTTGGCGCAACCCGAAACATGCAGGATCTTGCCCTCCGGGACCTGATCTGCCAGCCGCCGCGCCAGCGGTCGCACCGGTGCATGGCCTTGCAGACATCCTGGCGCACCGGTGCAGGCGATGACGCGTCGCCGCGGATCGTTTGCAACCACGATCAATCCCGACAGATCGGGCAACTGGTGCAACCCCTCGATCAGCAGCATCCGCCATGGTGTGACCCGCATGTCGCCCAAAGCCGCAAGTGCCGTTAGCGTGTGGGCCTGAATCTGGCCAAACTCGAACCCGATCAGTGCGCCTTCGGGGTGCAGACCGGGCGCGCGCGGCGCGGCGGGTGGGGATGGTGCAACACGCGCGGCCAGCGCGCCGTCTGGCCGCGCCCCGCGTGCGATGAGGCTCGCCATCCGGCCCCTTTGCGCAAGTGCGCCGCCCGCCGCGACAAACCAGACCGCCAGATCGACCGCCCGCCCCGCCACGTCGGCAAGTGCCACAGGCGCGCCCAGAGGCAGACCGTCGCAGCGCAGGATCAGGCCGCCCGACGCATCGCGTTCCACCCGGATATCGGCAGACACCCCTTGCAAGACCGGCGCGGGTCCGGTGTCCAGTGCAAAGCCAAATTTTCCCGGCAAAGCAGGTGCTTGCGCCAGTTGCGCCATCAGAAGACGCGCGAGTTCCAGGGTTTCCGCATCGGCGAACGGTGTTGCCAGCACGTGGCTGCGGCTTTCTTGATCCGGATCGGCGTCGATCAATCCCAGGACGCGCAGATCGGCAATCAAGGCGGTGTGGCTGGCCTCGGTCACTCCGCGCAGCTGCACATTGCCGCGCGCCGACAGATCGATCAGCCCGTTGCCATGCGCAAGTGCCGCTGCGGCAATCCCCGCCGACTGCGCTTTGCCAAGCCGCCCCGTAGCCGGGCGCACCCGGACCACCAGCCCATCGCCCGATTGCATCGGGCGGTGCGCCCCCGGGCACCAACCCTGCACCACGAACCGCCCGCCTCCTGTCGCAGCGCCGGTCAATGCGCCACCAGCGTGACGGCAATCGAATTGCGCCGGGTCACCCACAATCCCGCTTCGGTCAGACGCCGGAACAAGTCCTGCAACGCCGCGAGCGCACCCGGGTTTGCCTGCGCCATGAACCGCACCACATCGTCGCGGCCCAGTGTTGCATCGTGATAAAGATCAAAGAGATGCGCCGGCACCACGCCCGCCAGATGCGCAAAAGCTGCCATATGGTCCAGCGTCGCGGCAATCTCGGCGGCACCGCGATATCCATGCGCTAACATGCCATCTGCCCAGGCCGGATTGGCAGCGCGGGCGCGGACCACGCGGGCGATTTCCTCGGTCAAGGTGCGCGCGCGCGGCCGGTCGGATTGGGTCGCGTCCAGATGATAAAGCGCGGGCTGCGCCGCCCCCAGCCGGGTCAGGGCCGCGGCAAAGCCAGCCTCGTGAGCGGCATAATCGGCCGCCATCAAGACGTCGCTTTCCGGCAGATCCTGAACATGGACAAAGGCATCGGCCCCGCGCAGCCGCGCCTCCAGCCCTGCACGGTCGTCGCGGCTGACCCCGTCTGTGCCGATGGCCCAGGATGATGCGGCAAGCCACGCCTCGCCGACGGCCGCGCGGGCTTGCGGGCTGAAATCATCAATCGCATTGCCCATCCCCAGGCCATACTGCCCTGGTCGCGGGCCGAACACCCGCGCGGCGTGATCGGCATAGGGGTTGTCGGACGCGTGCTCGTCGCGCCGGACGAGCGCCGCCGCTCCGGTTTCAAAGAGCGTCGCAAGCCCTGGAAAAACATCACGAAACAGCCCTGACACCCGCAAGGTCACGTCGATGCGCGGCCGACCCAGCACAGCCAGCGGCACCACCTCGACCCCCGAAACACGGCCAGACCCCGCGTCCCAGACCGGGGCCAGACCCGCCAGATGCAGCGCCATCGCAAATTCTTCCCCCGCCGTTCGCATCGTGGCGCTGCCCCACAGATCGACCAGCAGTCCGCGTGGCCAGTCACCGTGATCCTGCAGATGTTTGCGCAGCAATTCCTCGGCCAGCTTGACACCCATGGCATGGGCCGATTGCGACGGCACCGCGCGCGGATCTACCGAGAACATGTTGCGCCCGGTCGGTAGCACGTCGCGCCGACCGCGCGCAGGTGATCCGGACGGGCCGGGGGCCACGCGGCGGCCCGCAAGCGCCGTCAAGATGCCGTCGCGTTCGGCGGCGCCGCAGTCTCCGCGCCCCAGCACATGCAACCCTTCGCCGAACTGGCTTTCCTTGATGTCGCACACAAATCGGTCAATGCGGATGATCGCTTCGGCCAGACTGGCGGTCGCGGGCAGGCCAAGGTCTGCCTCGACCCCGCTGCCCTGTGCCTCGGCCCGGATATTGGCGATCAGGCGATCGCGCCGCGCAGGATCCAGACCGTCAGCGGTGGAATACTCGTCCAGCAGCCGTTCCAGACGCTGCAGGGCGGGCGGCACAACCGCGTGGATCAGCGGCGGCGGCAGATGGCCCAATGTCACGGCGCCGATCCGGCGCTTGGCCTGCGCTGCCTCGCCGGGGTCATTGACGATGAACGGATAGATCACCGGCAGCGCGCCGGTCAGCGCAGCCGGCCAGCACGCAGCCGACAGCGCCACCGATTTGCCCGGCATCCATTCCAACGTGCCATGCGCGCCCATGTGGATCAGCGCGTCAATCCCTTGCGATTGCAGCCAGAGATAGAACGCCACATAGGAATGGCGCGGGGTGCGCGCGAGGTCGTGATACTGCGCCTCGCGCAGCGGCACATCCGCGCGTTCGGGTTGCAAGGCGATCAGGGCATTGCCCCGACGCAGCGCGGCAAAGCGGAACGTGCCGTCGGTGCAGGCCGGATCATCCTCGGGGGGGCCCCATGCGGTGTGCAGCGCCGCGACCAGCGGGGCGGGCAGGGCAGTCAGCGCCGCGCGGTACTGCGCCAGCGGCCAGTGCAGCGACGCCGTCCCCAACGCCGCCAGATCGCCGCCCGTTTCCACGCTGTAACCCGCCTGTGCCAGATCGTCCAGCAGGTGGGTCGTCGAGGCCAGCGCGTCCAGCCCAACCGCATGGGCCATCTGATGCGCCCGCCCCGGATAGGTTGACAGGATCACGGCAAGCCGGCGGTCGGTGGCCTTGGTGACCGCCAGCCGGTGCCAGGCCTGCACACGGTCGGCAACGGCCGTCACAAGGCCCGTGTCCGGGCGATGCGCGAAACGTGAAAACTGCAGGTCGGGGTCCCGTGGGGCCACCGACTTGAACGACGCAAGGCCCGCAAAAACCCGACCGTCCACTTCGGGCAGAACCACATGCATCGCAAGGTCGGCAGGCGAAAGGCCCCGGTCCGACGCCGTCCAGTCCCGTTTGCGCGCCGTGGACAGCGCCACCTGAAACACCGGGCAGTCCACGGCGTCAAACGGCATGCTGCCATCTTCACCGCGCGCGGAAAACGCTGTGGCGTTGACGATGGCCACGGGCGGGGACGCCAACAGATGCGGGCGCAGCCAATCGGCAAATCCTGGGGCCTTCAGCGACGGCGCAAACACCCCGCACGCAAAGAACCCGCGCGCCCGAAACGCGGCAATCAGCGCATCGATCGGGGCGGTGTCGGCGGCCGTCAGGTAACTGCGGTAAAAGCTGATCAGGATCAGCGGGCCGGTGGGCATCTGGGCGGTTACGCCGCGTTCGGGGTCGTAAAATCCGAAATCCGCCACCCGCTTGTCGCCGGCCACCGGTCCTGCGTACAGCCCTGCCGCAAGGCTCAACTGCGCCAGCGCCGCCTGTGCCGCGACAGCACCCCCGGCATCGCACAGCTCTTGCAGCCGCCGCAGGGTCGAAACCGGCAGGGTGGATGCCGCATCCAGCGCTGGATCTGCCCGCCCGTCGCCGGGCAGAATAGCCAACGCAATCCCGCGCCGCCGGGCCAGATCCTGCACTGACGCGATCCCATAGGGCCAATAAGCAACCCCCCCGATAAGACGGATCAGGATCGCTTTGGCCCCCGACAGCGTGCGTTCGATATAGGTATCCACCGAAACGGGGTGCTTCAGCGCCACGATGTTTTGCAACCGGGTGCTGGGCAGTTTGCCCGCAGCCCGCTGCCACCCTGCCGCAAAAGCCCCAAGGTCACTGTCAGAGTACGACAACACGACAAGATCCGCCGGATCCTGTGCCGGATCGTAGGGTGCTTCGGTCTGCTCTAACCCGTGTGTTTCGCGAAAGACGACGTGCATGATGCGCGGTCAGGCCCCCAGAACGCGGCGGATGGCGGTTTCGTCAATCGCGTGCTGTTCGCCGATCACCACAAGCCGCGACTGGCGCGCCGTGTCGCCCCAGGGCCGGTCAAACTGATGGCGAACCCGCGTCCCCACCGCCTGCACCAGGAGGCGCATCGGCTTGCCCGCCACCGCGACATAGCCCTTGACCCGCAAGACGTGCTGTTCGCGGGCAAGCGTCTGGATGCGGGCCACCAGTGCATCGATGTCAACAACTTCGGGCAACTCTATGACAACACTTGCGAAATCGTCATGCTCATGATCCTCGCCGTCATGGTGGCTGGGGCGCGCGGTCAGGTCATTTTCCGCAGCCGCCTGCAGGCCAAGGATCACGCGGGGGTCGATGATGCCGTCTGTCATCGGCAAGATCGGCACGCGGCGCGGGCTTTCCGCCTCGATCACTGCGCGGGCGCTGGCAAGCCCTGCTTCGCCTGCAAGATCGGCCTTGGACAAAAGCACGATGTCAGCGCAAGCGATCTGATCCTCGAACACCTCCGACAGCGGGGTTTCGTGGTCAATCGCATCGTCGGCCAGACGCTGGGCGTCCACCGCCGCTACATCGGGGGCAAAGCGTCCCGCCGCCACCGCTTCGGCATCGGCAAGTGCGATCACCCCGTCCACCGTGATGCGCGACCGGATCGCCGGCCAGTCGAACGCCTTGAGCAGCGGTTTGGGCAGCGCCAGGCCAGAGGTTTCGATCAGGATGTGGTCGGGGCGCTGCGGCAGCGCCATCAGCGCCTCGATCGTGGGGATGAAGTCATCGGCCACGGTGCAGCAGATGCAGCCGTTGGCCAATTCCACGATGTTTTCGACCGGACAGTTTTCGTCAGCGCAGGATTTCAGGATATCGCCATCAACCCCCAACACCCCGAATTCATTGACCAGAATGGCCAGACGCTTGCCCTGCGGGTTCTGCATCAAATGCCGGATCAGGGTGGTTTTTCCCGCACCCAGAAACCCGGTGATGATGGTGACGGGGATTTTGGTCAGATCAGGCAGCGTCAGTTCGGTCATGTCAGGACTCCATCGGGGGCAGACGCGCAATGCTCTGCTTGCGGAAAATCACCGGGCGGTCGCGCCATGGCACCAGCCCGTCGGTTGTGGCGGCATAAAGCCTGGCCCCGCGCAAGATCTCGGGGGCGTCGGCGGGCGTCATGCGGCCATAGACATAGGACCAGCCGGCGGGTTTGGTCACAGCCACAGTGCAGCCGTGATCGCAGGCCGAAAGGCATTCGACCCCTCGTAAGGTGACGCCATCCGGCAGCGACTGCGCTGTCAGGGCAGCCATCAAATGCGCACCCGGCGGCACCTCGCCCTCGGGCAGCGGTTGACCGGCGCGGCAGGTCATGCAGACGTAAAGTGTTGCAGTCAAGAAGGCCAACCCTCGGTTCAGAACGGGGCATAGCCTGCGGGGCGGGCGGTGTGCGCCCACATCCGAAGGTCACGGAACACCCCGTCCGTGCGTTTCAGTTCCAGCGCTGGCAGGTCTCCCGGCTTGCGGATATCGGAACCTTGGCGGTTCCGGCGCTCTGTCCGCCTTCCCAGCCTTGCGGCCAGTGGCATGGACAGACCTTTCCGGTCACGGTCGCGGGGGCGGCTGCGCTTGGTGTTCCGACAATTCGCGTCGCAGAACCTGTCGCATTCCCTTTTAGCCTGCCATACGACAAGCACCAGCAATAATCGCCCACCAGTGACACAGGATTGGGCAGAGTCAAGGAAAAGGACCGGCAGTATGACAGACGACAGCGACACCCCTTTGGCAACCTCCGATGCCGCTCTGGTCCGTCACGCCGCCAAGATGGCCAAGATCAAGGCCGCCCGCGACAAGATGATGGCGGGCAAGGCGGGGGAAAAGGGGCTGGTCATCGTGCATACCGGGACGGGCAAGGGCAAATCCTCGTCCGGGTTCGGGATGATCCTGCGCTGCATCGCGCATGGCATGCCCTGCGCCGTGGTGCAGTTCATCAAGGGCGCCTGGGACACCGGCGAGCGGCGGCTGATCGAGGCGAACTTTGCTGACATCTGCCAGTTTCATGCGATGGGCGAAGGGTTTACCTGGGAAACGAAAGACAAGGCGCGCGACATCGCGGCGGCTCGGCGCGGCTGGGAAAAGGCCAGGGAGCTGATCCGCGATCCCGACATCCGGTTCGTCCTGCTAGACGAGATCAACATCGCGCTGCGCTATGACTATCTTGACCTTGACGAGGTTCTGACGTTTCTGGCCACCGAAAAACCGCCTCTGACGCATGTCTGCCTGACCGGGCGCAACGCCAAGGACGCGCTGATCGAGGCGGCGGATCTGGTCACCGAGATGACGCTGATCAAGCATCCCTTCCGGTCGGGCATCAAGGGCCAGCCGGGCGTGGAGTTCTGAGGCTGTGACCGCATTGATGATCCAGGGCTGCGGGTCCAACGTCGGCAAGTCGATGCTGGTGGCGGGGTTGTGCCGTGCGGCGCTGCGGCGCGGACTGACGGTCGCCCCTTTCAAGCCGCAGAACATGTCCAACAACGCCGCCGTGACGGTGGACGGCGGCGAGATCGGCCGCGCGCAGGCGTTGCAGGCGCTGGCCTGCGGGTTGGAGTCGCTGACCGACATGAACCCGGTGCTCTTGAAGCCTGAAACCGATGTCGGATCGCAGGTCATCGTGCAGGGCCGCCGGGTGGCGACAGTGCGCGCGCGCGACTATGCCGCGATGAAGCCCGCGTTGATGGCGGCAGTGCTGCAGAGTTTCGCGCGGTTGCGCAGCGCCTTCGATCTGGTGATCGTCGAAGGCGCGGGCAGCCCTGCCGAAGTGAACCTGCGCTCCGGTGACATTGCCAACATGGGCTTTGCCCGCGCGGCGGATGTGCCGGTGGTGCTGGTCGGCGATATAGACAGGGGCGGGGTGATCGCGCAGATCGTGGGCACGCAGGCGGTCATCGACCCCCTGGATGCGGCGATGGTCGCGGGGTTCGTGATCAATAAGTTTCGCGGCGATCCGCGCCTGTTCGACGATGGATATGCGATGATCGAGGCCCGCACCGGTTGGCGCGGGTTTGGCGTGGTGCCGTGGTTCGGTCAGGCCCATCTGCTGCCGGCCGAGGATGCGCTAGACATCACCGATGGCCCGGCGGGGGAAGGGGTGGTGATCGCCTGTCTGACCCTGTCGCGCATCGCCAATTTCGACGATCTGGACCCGTTGAAATCCGAACCCGGTGTGCGGCTTGTGATGGTTGGCCCCGGACAGCCAATCCCGGCGGTGGCACGGCTGGTGATCATTCCGGGGTCGAAATCGACGCGCGGGGATCTTGCGTTCTTGCGTGCCCAAGGCTGGGACATTGACCTTGCGGCGCATGTGCGGCGCGGTGGGCATGTACTGGGAATTTGCGGCGGGTATCAGATGCTGGGTCGGTTCATCGACGATCCCGAAGGCATCGAAGGGACGGCGGGTATGTCGCCGGGGTTGGGCCTGCTGGACGTGGCCACGGTGATGACGCCGGACAAACGCCTTGCGCGGGTGCAGGCGGTGCATGAACGCAGCGGGCTTTCGGTCGCGGGATACGAGATCCACATCGGGCGCACCGACGGCCCCGATTGCGCGCGCCCCTTTGCCCATGTGCTGGGGCGGGCCGAAGGCGCGATCAGCCCGGATGGCCGCGTGACGGGAAGCTATTTGCACGGGCTGTTTGCGTCGGATGCGTTCCGCGCGGCCTTTCTGCACCAACTGGGGATTGCAGCCCCGCCGCGGTCACACGGGGCTGCGGTCGAGGCGGCGCTTGACGCGCTGGCCGATCACGTCGAGGCGCATCTGGATGTGCCGGGGCTGCTCGCGCTGGCGCGGTAGTGTTGCCCATCTGATACAGGGTTTCCGGCCTGCCTGTTGTGGGCATTCGGGTGCCGGGATGCAGCTGGGGGGGCAGCGATGCGGGCAAAGCCGACGGTTGACATCGTAGGTGCAATCGAACAAACAGGGAACGAATAGTGGATGCCATGACGATTCCGTTGCGCGACTAAAACCAAGAAAGGTGTGTATTCGATGACCTCACCCAAACCGCTCCAAGATTTGTTCAGCCTTTGGGAAAGGGTCTGGCACGAAAAACTATATGAGCTGGCGTTGGACTGCGTTGCCGAAAGCTACACCCGACATGATGAAAGCGGCACTCGGACGGTGACCCGCGAAGAGTATCTGGCCGAAATGAAAGGCATCCACACCCAACGACCGGATATTCGTGTCGTCGTCTTCGATCATGATTTCGGCACTGATCGGGCGTGGTTTCGCTTTATGTTCCGTTGGACTGACATCAATGGTGAAATCGTTACACGCGCCGGCATGCAGGTATATCAGACCGAAAATGGTCGTATCAAGGAAACATGGATTGCCATGCAACCCATCGGCTCGACCTGGCCTGATGAACCCCAAACCTCTTGGACAACCCGCCAAGATAGACCACACCTGTAAAGCTGCGCAACTGTCAGCAATCGGCTCGAAGCCGTCATCTGATGGTGTTTCTCAGGAATGCCGGGCCTTTGTCCGATACCCTGCTTGCATTGGAAAACCCGTGTCAGGTGGCGAACACCCGCTCACGTCAAAGCCGCGGCCAGCCGGTGCCATTCCGCCTCGGACCCCGGCAGGCCAAGGCGCAGCCAGTGCTGCGAATAGGGGAAAATCCGGCTCCAGATATGGTGCCGGGCCAGCCTGTCGCGCGCGGCCCCGGCATCGGGCGTGTCATAGAGCCGAAACAGCGGGGTGCCGCCCGCGCAGGCCCACCCCGCCGCCTGTGCCAGCGCATCGGCGCGCGCCGCATCGGCCGTCAGCTGCAGGCGCATGGCATTGGCCCAGTCGGCATCGGCCAAGGCCGCGCAGCCGATCTGAATGGCAGGCCCGGACACCGGCCAGGGCCCGGCCATCCGCGCCAGTGCTGCGATCAACGGAGGCCTGCCAAAGGCAAAGCCCAGCCGCAGGCCCGCCAGGCCATAAAACTTGCCAAATGACCGCAGGATCAACAGGTTCGGCGGGCACGCTTGCGGCAACATCGACCATGCGGGCTGCGCATCGGCAAAGCTTTCGTCCACCACCAAGAGCCCCACGCGCGCGGCCATCCCGATCAGCGCCTCTGCGCCCAAACACCGCCCGTCCGGGTTGTTGGGATTGACCACCACCGCAAGATCTGCCCCCGCCAGATCGGCCAGCGTGGCGCACTGCTGCACCGCCCAGCCTTCGGCGCGCAGACATGCGGCATGTTCGTTATAGGTCGGCCCTAACACCCGCGCAGCACCCGCAGGGGCGAGGCGCGGCACGAGTTGGATCGCCGCCTGCGCCCCGCCAAGGGCCACGCCCGCAAGTCCCGGTGCGACACCCCAGGCCGCGACCGCCGCCGCCACAAGCCCTTGCGTGGCGCTGCGGGTCGGCAGGCCGCGCCAGGCATCGCTGCTTGGCGCAGGCGCGGGGTAGGCGCGCCGGTTGATCCCGGTGGACAGATCAATCCAGTCACCCGCCCCGAACTGCGCGATGGCTGCGTCGATGTTGCCGCCATGATCCTGCCCGCCATGATCGTGGTCGGCGCTCATAGGGCACCGGCCGGCGCGGTCTGCCCCCAGCGGTCGGCAAAGATCAGATCCTCCAGCGGCAACCGCCGGGCCCAGCCGCGCGCCTGCAACTCTGGCTCTTCATAAAGGCTGTCCACGTGGCCGACGCACAGATAGGCCACCGGCACCACGGCATCCGGAAGGCCCAGTATGCAGCGCATCTCTGCCTCGTGAAAGATGCTGACCCAGCCGACGCCGATGCCTTCCGCCCGCGCGGCCAGCCACAGGTTCTGCACCGCGCAGACTGTTGAATAAAGGTCCATGTCGCGGTTGTGGGTGCGCCCCAGACCCACCGGCCCGCCCCGGCTGCGGTCACAGGTGATGCACAGGTTCACCGGGGCATCCAGGATGCCTTGCAGCTTGATCGAGGAATAAAGCGCGGAACGGTCAGGCTTGAACATGGCCTCCGCCTCGGCATTGGCGCGGTCAAAGGCGGCGCGGACCTGCGCCTTGACCGCAGCACTGCGGATCACGATGAAATTCCACGGCTGCATCAATCCGACCGAAGGCGCATGATGCGCGGCCGCCAGCAGCCGCAGAAGGGTTGCGTCATCAACGGAGCGGTCGGTGAACTGACTGCGCACATCGCGGCGCGTCTTGATCGCACGGTAAACGGCGGCCTGTTCGGCGGCACTGAACGGGCCCGCCTGCGCGGGGGTAACGGGTGGCTGCATGACAAATCCCCTGTCACAGACACTGACCCCCCGTTGACCATCGGGGCGCCCGGTTGCGTCTGGCCGGTCTTCTGACTTGGTTTCACACGGGCGTTGCACCTTCCCGGCGCAGGGCCAGTGGCATCTTGCAACCCCGTCCACCTTACAGCGTTGGGCACGTCGCGGCGTTGCACCGCGTTCCCGATTCTCCGGCCCCCCGCGATCCGCGCAAGACCGGCACCAGACGGTGCGAGGTTACCCTCGCCACCTTGCGCGTGCAATCACCCAATGCAGAGCGTCGCAACCGCAAGCAGCACCCCGCATCCCACCATGGCGCGGCGATAAAGCGAGAGACCCCGGCGCAGGTCGCGGGGCGACGGGTCGGGGCAGGCAGCGTTCACCCAAGGCTCCTCTGCGATATGGTCGGCGTAAACCCGCGGCCCCGACAGCCGGACCCCCAGTGCCCCGGCCATCGCGGCCTCGGGCCAGCCTGCGTTGGGGGACCGGTGATGGCGCGCATCGCGCCCCATGCAAACCAGTGCCGCCCGGGGCCGCGCCGAGACGGCGGCGAAAATCAATCCGGTCAAACGGGCAGGGATCAGGTTCACCCCGTCGTCGATCCGCGCCGATGCCCAGCCGAACGCCAGATGGCGCGGGGTGCGGTGCCCGATCATCGAATCCAGCGTGTTGATCGCCTTGTAGGCGGCAATCCCCGGCAGCCCGGCAACGGCGCCCCAGAAAAGCGGTGCCACAATCCCGTCCGAGGTGTTTTCGGCCAGACTTTCCATCGCCGCCCGCGCGACCCCGGCCTGATCCAGCCGCCCCGGATCGCGCCCAACGATCATCGACACCGCATGTCGTGCCGCCGCCAGGTCGCCCGCCTCAAGGGGGCGCGCCACGTCCACCACATGATCATGCATGGACCGCACCGCAACCAGCGGCCATGCCAACGAGCCACCGATCAGGATGCCCGGCCAGCCATGGGGCAGGGCGGACTGCACCAGCCAGGCCAAACCCGCCGCAACGCCAACCACCACCAGAGCCGCCGCAACGCCGCCCAACCTGCGCCGCAGGTCTGCGTCCGCCGCGCGGTTCCAGCGCAGGTCAAGCCGCCGGATCAGAGCGCCGATCCAAGTCACCGGATGTCCGATCCGGGCGTAAAGCCAGGTCGGCCAGCCCAGCACCGCGTCGATGGCCATTGCAACCAGCATCATCGCCGCAAAACTCATGACCGCCCCCCCCCGAACTGCAAGACGCCCAGCAATCCCGCGTCGCGCAGCACCTGCCCTGCGTGGTCCGGCACGCGACCCGGCGCAAAGATCAACCCGCGCGCCGCCCCGGTATGGGCAATCACCCACCCCAGCGCGCCAAGCCTGCGTGCCAACCCGGCAGTCGGATCGCTTGCCGGGCCACGCAGGTCAAGACATCGCTGCGCAGATACGGCCGCAAGCGCCGCAAAACCCGCTAGGTCGCGCGTGCTGCGCCAGGCCGCAACCAGATCCGCAATATCGGGAAACGCGCTGTCCTTCGGGTCGGTTGGTCGTGCAGCGCCGTGAAATCCGCCGATCACCTCATAGGCGGGCAAGGCGGGCAAGCGCGCAACCACCCGACCTTCGCGCGATGCCCATAACAGGCGCGCGGGGCTTTGCGACATCAGCGGATCCGACGCGCCCTCTGCCTGCAGGCAAGCCCGTGCAAGCACCGATGCACGACCACGCCAGTTTGCCAGTCGCGCCAAGGCCAGCAAAGTGGCAGTTGAAACCCCGGTGCCCAGACCGGCCTCGACGCTTGCCGTCAGGTGGGCACCTTTTGCCAGATCAATTCCGAGGTCTGCCATGAACCTTGCCGCCGCCGCGGCACCCTGCGGGCTGTCAAGTCCTGCTCCGAGTAGTTTTCGCCCGTGCGGATCAGGCCGTGCGGTAACCCCCAGAACCGCACAGGGCAGGGTGATCAGAACCACCGGACCATCGGCGCCGAGCCGGCCTTGCATCCATTCCCCGAAATGACCCGCGACCTGCACTTCGGCCACCGGCCCGCAGTTGGACCCCGTTTGTTGGGTCAAGGTCGTCAAGCAACGACGGCTTTGGCAAACCAGCGGGTCAAAAGAGCCGCAGCAAACGCCAACACCGCAGCCAGCCCGCCAAGGCTCGAAATGGTTGCCGGATGGCCGGCCACATCGGCCCATATCGGCCATACCACCTTCGCCGTGTCATAGGGCAACGCACTGTAATTGCAAAATTGCAGCGCCGTAGAGGCCCGGATCATATCCCCGTCAACCCGCCGCGCCAATTCAACTGCGGCAGGCGTACCGCCGCCTGCGGTCATCCTGATCAGCAAGTCGCGTGCCGCGGCAAGATAAGCGTGCGAACACGCATTGAATGGGCTGGCTTCGTCGGAAATGCTGCCGGGAACCAGCCCCCAAAGGCAGAATGTGCGTTGGATTTTGGCATAGTTCAAAACTCGGTGAAAGTCGGTTGCAGGCGCAGGTTGCCTTGCTGCAAGCGCAAGAATTTCAGACAGGTGCCCGGCAATCACCGGCATCTGACCATGGGTGATCTCTGGTATCGGCACACCTGTGACTGCGGTGTTTCCCGAACGTGCCACATGTGCGTTTGCTGCCGTTGCCTGGCAGGCAATCAGCGACATCGCAAACAGGATCATCTGCCAACCGCAGCGACCCGATAAAAGACTTTTGGGACCCGGTCGCATCATCGGTTTCACCGGATCAGACGGCGGCAGACCGGCGGTTCTGCGGCCCTTCCAGCAATCGCTCGGCCAGCACGCCAAACCCCAGCCCGATGGTCAGCCAAAGCACCAGGTGGATGCCCAGCGTGGCGATGCGGAAGTTCCAGATCACGATCGGATCAAACCCCGCAGGCATTTCGTTCACCGACGGCAAGGCCATGAAACTGATCGCCGTCAGCCCGACAAAGACCGCGCCCGCGATCAGGCTCGCCGACCAGGCGCCGCGGTCGCGCCACAGGCGTCTGGCAACCAGCACCGTCACCACCATGCAGATCACAGACAGCGCCAACAGCAAAAAGAACAGCGAGGTGCGCGCAGCAATGGTTTCGTCCAAGCCGACAGCCGGAGGATTTGACGGGTATTTCAGCTGCGGTACCAACGCGAGTGACACGAATGCCGCTGCGCCAAGAAGCGCAGACAGGCCGCGCGCGTTCAATGTGCCGAATCTGCCATAGGCCACCGCGAAGATCAGCCCGAAAACACCGCCGACCGCAATGCCATAACCCATCAGACCAACGGCCAATCCCAGCCCGGCCTGCGTTTCCCGGCTGACCGGGGGGGCGACACTTGCCTCGCTGCCCGCCGCTGCCAGATTGGCCGCATCTTCAAATGCTATCGCAAGATCAATTTGCGGCTCGCCAAAGGTGGCGGCGAAGGAAAATGCAATCATTCCTGCAACAACGCCGACAATCATGCCGCGCAGCAAAAGAGATCCGATCATTTCAGCTTCCCGTCAGTGGCAGGGAAAGCCAAGCAAATGACGGCCATCATGCAGGAATTCGTGGATCATCTCGCCTTGTGCCACAGCCGTCGCACCCTGTTCTGCGCCAACAAAGTAGATCAGGATCGCAAGCATTAGAGTGCCGAAAACGGCCCAAGGCAGAACCGCGCGCAGGGGAAGCGGGGCGACTGCACCATCTGTCATATTCGCAAGCGACATACTGTCTCCTCGGGATTTCGCGTCCCGTTCAAGGTTAATCGGACGCAGAAGGGTCTGACTCTCGCACAAAGCGAACACAGCGGCGCGACCGTGCCGGGTTGTCACCGGCTTCCTTCTGAACTTCAAGAGTAGAACGTGACATGTCATGCACAAAGAAGTCAATCTCTTGGCGCGTCATGATCGCAAAAACTGGCTTTAGTGGGGTTCAGATGACAGTTGTGCTTGCACTTGTATCGCATGGGGCCACCTCTGCCTCGCTGCGCGCGGCGTTTCCGGGGGACGAACCGCTGCTCGAGGGTAAGGTTCCGTTCGGTCCGATTGCGGCGTGGCGTAGCCGAAACAGTGTTTGCAGCCCGCAAACGGCGTGTCTTCAGATGGCGCAGCGTTTGGAACTGGAGGCGCGCATCGACCCTGACCTGCGCGACCTTGATCACGGGGGCTGGTCGGGACGTGAGATTTCAGAGGTTGCCCGATCAGAGCCCGAAGCGGTGCAACGGTGGGTTCTTGATCCGGCATTCCGCGACCATGGCGGAGAAAGCCGCGATCAATTGGCGCACCGCGCGGCGGTTTGGTTGGACCGGATTGCCGACGGGGGGCATCACGTGGTGGCAATCACCCATTCTGCGGTCATCCGGTCGATGGTCTGCACGGTGCTGATGGCACAACCGACCGCGTTCTGGTCAATCGACATAGCGCCGGGCACTGTCAGCGAACTGCGTCACGATGGGCGTCGGTGGGCTGTCAGACGGTTGGGCTGCTCTTTGGCAACGGCGGATTGAGGCGCGTGTTCTTTCGCTTGCCCTTGCGCGGTTGACGGCCGCGGACCGGCGCGCTGAACTGGCGCTGCGGCCTGACCATCCGGTTGGCATTGCGATCACTGTCGAGGATTCCTCAGGTGCTCCTCCAATCGTGCAAACCAAGGCACAAAATGCACGCAAAGTCTGCCCGTGTGTGCGACGCGGCGGCGGCAACCGGGGCTCGCGCAAAACACTTGATTCGAAAACAGATTAAGACGACCTTGTGCTGCAAGGCGTGACCCGCCTGGACGGTCGAGCCACCTTTTGGGGCAATACTGTTCAGGCGCGTATCCTTGCGGGGAATTCTGCCCCCGGCAGACGGCACAGATGTTCGTGGCCCCGTTTTGGTTCAGTGTTGGTTCCGCAAGTTTCCAAGGTTGTTTCTTGAACGAAGAGGACGTCAATGGCCGATTCTGATCCCGACCTTGTCGAGAAAATCGTACACTCGCTCGACATAACGGGTGGCAGCACAGAGCGCCGCCCTGTTCACACCATCGGCGTCGGCGCCACGGGATCTTTCAAAGCCTCACCTGAGGCGCGGAAGTTCTGCGCTGCCGAGCATTTCACCACTGACGAAGTCCGCACAACGGTAAGATTTTCCAACGGGACGGGAACGGTTGAAACGCATGACGGGCGGTCTGACATACGCGGCCTGGCGGTGCGGTTTCATCTTGAAAATGACAGGGCCACCGACCTTGTTGCGATGACGCTGCCCGTGTTTTTTGCACCCACGGCGGAAACCTTTCTGGAGTTTGCCCTGGCGGCGCGGCCACAGCCCTGCAAACCGGAAACCCCCTGGCGCAAGATCCTTGATTTCCTGGCTTTGACACTGCCGATGCCCGATCCCTACCCAGGCCAGCGCGAACGCCCCAACGAAGGTGCCACTGCCTTTGCCGAAAAGAATTCCTGGGCGCAACCTGGGGTCTTGCTTGCCTCGTCCATCGGCGCGCCGACCAGCTATGCCCGGGCGTCCTACCATGCTGTGCACACTTTCGTTGTCACGGGGGATGATGGCGCGGAACGCTGGGTGCGGTTTCACTGGGCCCCGATTGCCGGGGTGTTGAATACCGATCCCGCCAAACCCGGCGTTGACGACTACCTGAAGGGCGAGCTGGAAGACCGACTGAGCAACACGGTCGCGCGGTTTTCGCTGATGATGACGATCGGAGAGACGGGGGATGACTTCAACGATTCCACGCGCCAGTGGCCGCCACACCGCCGGCGGGTGATGATGGGGACCCTGACGCTCGTGTCAGTGCCGAAAGACCAGCAGGCATTCAGCGAGAAACTCAGTTTCAATCCCGGCCTTCTGACCGAGGGGATCAGGGCATCAGATGATCCGGTGTTGCAGATACGCAAGGCCGTCTACGAATATTCGAGCAAGCGGCGGGGCGGAACTCCATGCCCGTTCAGCAGCACCAAAAGGACGGATCATGGCTGACGATGGTGGATGGCTAAACAATTACGTCAACGACCTGCCCAATCGGGGCTGGTTTCAGTTCCTGTCCAGATATGTGGTGGTACCCTACTGGATCTGGCGCGAAGGCAGGCCCAAACTGCCGGGGGGCCCGCGTCCGTCACAACAACCCAGCGACAGTACGCAGCGCATGATGAACCTGCTGATGCCGCTGAAGGACAGCTCGCCCATTGGGCGCGCCAAGGCAGTGCTGGCGCTGGCGCAGAACGTGGACGAGATATTTGCAGGTCTGGACAATGTCGGCACCGTGCATTCCGCACGTTTCCTGCTGATCGAAGATTACGTCTGCATGATCTCGGTCTATGACGGCGACTTTGACAATTACATCCGCGATTTCATTGCAACCATCGGCAGTGTGTTTAACGATCTGATGCATTTGGTCGTGGGCGGCGAGAAAGTCTGCCCCTGCGAGGAAAATGTCGAGGCTTTCATCGATTGGGTGCAGGCACACGACCTTTTCCAGGCGCCGGATTATGCGATTGATCTGTTGGGTTTGCAGAATGCGCAAAAAGGTCTGGGGCCTAACGATCCACCGCTGGGGTTGAAGACTTTGCCACGCGGCCTGATCCTGCAATTGCACGCGAACCGCAACATTTCACTTGGCGGGGGCTACCGTGGTTACCCGGGATATTCGGCCGCGCAAGTGCGCCGGGAACTGGGAGTAGGCTGGTGAACGCTTTTGATCCCGAAGACATCCAGGGAAACATCCTGCGCGGCTACAAGCTGGATGCCGTTCGTCACATCATGCTGGAAGTCGCCGACCGTGTCAGGGCGCGGCAATTCCTTGCCGCTGCGGCGGATGGCGCGGCAAGCGGCGCATTGACCGATGTTCCGACCATCACGCGCGCGGTCTGGAAGGCCAGACCCGACGTGTGTTTCAACATCGGCATTACCTTTGCGGGGTTGCGCGCGCTGGGCACGCCGGCGAACCATCTTGAAAGCTTTCCCCGGGAATTCTCGGATGGCATGGCAAAGCGTGCGATGAAACTTGGCGATGTCGGCGAAAGCGCCCCGCAAAACTGGCCCGCTCCGTTCGATCGGCCCGAACGCCTGCATCTTGTAGCGTCGGTCTATGCCAACGAGGAACGGAAATTCGACGAGATCGAGGCGCAACTGGCCAAGGTGTTCACGGTACTGGGGGTGCGAAACGGGCGCAACCTGGCGGATCGGAAGGTCTTCTTTGGCTATGTCGACGGTATTTCGCAGCCAAGGTTCCGGCATGTTTTTGACAGGGACATGATTGGCGTGGACGAACCCGAGGATCCGATCGGAACGGTGCTGCTTGGGTATCCGACGCATCTGGAAGGGCTGAGGTTCAACATTCCTTCTCCGGATGCCCTGGGTCGAAACGGCTCTTTCAATGCGTTCCGCGTGCTTCGGCAGGATGCTGCCGGGTTCGAGGCCTATCTGGACAAGGCCGCCGATATGCTGATCAAGCATCCCAAGGTGGACCTGCTGCTGGAACCGGGGGCAGAGACCCGCGTCGGGGGTGGCATGGGCCGGCGCGACGCCTTGCGCGAAGTGGTGGCGGCGCAGTTTTGCGGGCGTTGGCGCAATGGCACCCCGTACGAGTTGTCGCCCAACACCGATGCGCCGTCGGAGGCGGTTTCGCTGACCAACTATGACTATACCCGCGCCTCGCGCTGCCCCGCCGCGTCCCACATGCGCCGCGCCAATCCGCGCGGCGGGCCGATCGTGCAACGTGTCGCCAATTACACCCGAAGGCTGGTCAGACGGGGCATGTCCTATGGCCCCGAATTTGACCCGGCAAATCCCGACACTGCAGAGCGCGGACTGCTGGGCAATTTCATCGGTGCAAATTATGGCGCCCAATTCGAGGCGGTCGTTTGTGACTGGTTGAACCTGGGCCTTCAGGACCCCGAGATTACCGGCACGAATGACCCTATGCTTGGGGCCAACGTGCCCGAAACCAGCGCTTTCGACCTGACGCTGAGCGACGGCGGCCACATCGCGTTGCGCGGCTTCCCAAGGTTTGTGACGACGCGCGGTGGGGCCTATACGTTCTTGCCCAGCCTGACGGCCATTCGTTACCTGTCGGCGCTGACGGGCTGAAATGCCGGGGCGCGCTCATGCCGACAGTTCGACCAGCGCCTTTTCGATGCCGGTCAGAATGGGCGAAGGGCCGGTTTGCACCAGAAGCTGATGCGCGGTCGCGAGGTGTTTGATCGCGAGGGCCTTTTTCCGTTTGCTTCGCTTGCACAGCAGACCAAGGATCATCTCGCTTCTGGCATGATAGTGGCCGTCCTGGTCGAACTGCGGGTTTTCGCGCAGTTTCGCGACCAAAGCCGTGATACGTTTTTCGCCAAAAAGCATGACGCCCGCCAATGCGCCGAAGTTGCGCAGAAGTACGCCAATAGACGCGCCACCTTCGCCCAAGAGGATTTTCAGGTAGACCTCGCTCAGCAGCAGGCGGTTCCAGTCGGCGGCGATCTGCGATCCTTCGGCTTCGCGACGTTCGATCGTTTTCTTGATCTGGCGAAGTCCTTCGGCCACGCCACCCTCCATCACCATTGCCACGCCAAGCATCGTCTGCGGCACACCGGCAAACAGCGTTGAACCCTTTGCTTCGCACATGTCGATATAGCGTTGAACCTGCACGCGCGCGCCCTCTCTTTGCAGGGGCACCAACGAGGCCACGAGCGAGGATTCCGCAATGGCGATCTCGAACTCGGCACGGGAAAGGCGCAATGCCTCTTCCGAAAATTCCAGCGCCGTCTGGTGATCATCGCTTACGACAGCAACAAGCGCCTTCATCGCCACACCATATCCAAGGGCGCGCGGATCGTTCTTGAGTTCCCCTACGGCCACGATCCGGTCTGCCGATTGGCGCGCGCTATAGACGCGGCCGCGCGTCAACTCATTCCACGCGGTGGTGGCGAGATAGAAGTTCTGAAGATAGGCATCGTCGAAAGACGCCATTGCAGCTTCGATTTCGGCCTTCTTGGCTTCGAATGCAGCATTGGAAATCGGGGCGCAGTAAATCGCCACGGACAGTTCATTGACCATTGCATAGGCCCGCGATTTCGGATCGCCGACGCGTTCGGCCATTGCCGAAAGGTCCTGCTGCACCCGCCGCGCTTCAAGAAAACGGCTGTTGCACACCAGGCATGAGACATAGTGATGCAAGAACAGAACGTGATCGCCGCTGTCGCCGATCCTGTTCAAGATCGGCCGCATCTTTGGGGCCAGCGCGATCATTGTCATCACATTCAGGGAAATATTCAAACAAAGAGCGTAATTGGCAAGAAGCCCGACCAGGGCATCGTCGCTGGCGCAGGTTGGGTCCTGTTCGTAAAGCGCCAATGCGGTGGCAAAATACTGGTCGGCCTGATCATGGGAAAACACCCCAAGGCTTTTGGCCCCGGCGAGGGCCGCATATTGAAACGCCAGATCGGCGCGCGATGTTTGCGCATAATGATGGGCAAGCGTCTCGGCCGCTTCGGAAAGTCGGTTTGCATTGCGCATTTCCAATGCGGCGGCAATCGCAAGGTGCAAATCTGACCGCCGGTCGGTTACCAGGCTTTGATAGACCGTGTCGCGCAGCAGGACATGCTTGAACATATACTCTGCAGAATTGCTTTCGCGATGAACGATGTCGAGCGCCTGCAGCCGCAGCAACGCAGCGCCCGTTTCATCCTGCCGCGTCACCACCAGCGACAAAAGCCCCGGATCAAAACGCCGCCCAATCACGGCTGCGGCCTGCAAGATGTCTCTTTCTCTTGGCTCAAGCTGATTGATGCGCGCAGAAAGCAGGGCTTGCATGCTGGCGGGCAACCCGTTCGGATTGCGATCCTTGTCAAAGATCGCATGCCCGTCTTCGACCCGAAGCGCGCCCTCTTCGATCAGAAAGCTCAGAATCTCTTCGGCAAACAGCGGATTGCCCCCGGCGCGCTCGGTCACCTTTCGGGCAAGCGTGTCGGGCAAGGCTTCAATTCCCAAACGCGTACAAGCCAGATTGCGGATATCTTCAACCGTCAGCGGTTTGAGATCTATGCTAGCCACTGCGGGGTTTTGCAGCCAATCCGGGGTGTATTCAGGCCGTCGCGTGTACAAGATCAGCAGGTTCGGGAAATCGCCGCCATCTATCAGTTTGCGCAGCAGGTCTTCCGAAGCGCCGTCGATCCAGTGTCCGTCTTCGACCACCAGCACCACGCGATTGACGCGGCTTTGCGATCTTAAAAGTGCGGGCAACAAGTCGCGTGTCCGCAAGCCGATCAACACACCATCAAGTCCGCCAAGGGTACCCTCGGGTGGCTTCAACCCCAGCAGGTTCATGAGAAGCCCAAGGTTTTCGGGCGTGTCGAGTTCGGTTCGCAGCAAACCCCTTTGCAGTTTTCCCGCAATGTCGGCGGGTTCGTCATCGCCGTGAATGCCGAACGAACCACGCACCACCTCGAGAAACGGAAAGAAGGGCACTTGTTGACCAACGGCCATGCAATGGCCCATGAGCACGACCCTATCCTCGGCCTGCGTCCGGTCGAGGAATTCGAAAACGAGGCGTGTCTTTCCCAACCCCGGCTCGGCCACCAGATCAAGCACGCGCAGTCCGCCGGAGGTCTGATCCAGCGCGCTGGACAGGATCGAAAGCTGGTCGTCGCGACCGATATGCAGGCTTAGACCCCGCGCCACGGATGCATCAAAACGGGATGTGCCTTGCCGGATGGATTGCAGCCGCCACAGCTTTTGCTCTTTGGCCAGGCCTTTGATCTTGTGTTCGGCGTCGAAGCTCAGATCAACCCGCCATTCGACCAGCCGACGCGTGGTGTCGCAGATCAGGCAGCCGCCACCCGGCGCCAACGCCTGAATTCGCGACGCGAGGTTGACGGTACTGCCCACGGCAGTCATCTCCGCGCCTTCGCCCTCGACCGCTGCCATGATCACGGACCCAGAGCATATGCCGACGCGCATGACAGGACGCACCGCGAATCGCGCATCGATGTCGTCCGCCGCAGACTGGAAAGCCACCTGAATCGCCGTGGCTGCCGTGCAAGCCCGCAATGCGGCATCTTCCTGCGCATCGGGAATACCAAAGAGTCCCATGATGCTGTCGCCTGCGAAGCCCCGCACGGCACCGCCATGTTCCTTGACCACCCTTCTGAGCATGTCGTAGATCATCCGGGTGAAATGAAGGGCTTTTTCCTCGCCCAGCCGATCGACGATCGCAGTGTAGCCCACCATGTCGGTAAACAGCACGGAAACCAGGCGCCGTTCGCCCAGTCGCGACACGTTGATGGCGGATGGCTCGGGTGCATCAGTCATGGGGCGAAAAGTAGCACGATCATGCGAGCCGTGGCTACTTTTTGCGCGGCCAAATCGGTCTCAGGCTTTTGCGCGGCTTCAATGAAGGCACGTGGTCAACTTGCGAATGAAAGTCGTGACGGTTCATTCAATTCCAGATTGAAATTTATACGTCACGCGGTGAAGTCCAGCTTGAGTCCGGGACGCGGCCAGCGGGTTTTGTAGATCTTGCCCGTGCCAGAAGCAGTAATCCAAACATCGCACATGTCTATGCCGCCAAAGCACAGGTTCGTCGTGAAAATGTCGGGTGACTTGACGTGTTCGGTCGTGCCGTCAGTGTTGATGATCGTGATGCCGCCGTTGAAGATCGTGCCCACGCAGATGCGCCCATCTGCCTCTACTTTAAGACTGTCGAGCCATTGGTATCCCGAAAGGGTCTGCACGACATTGCCCGGCATGCCAGGCAACGGCCCCGGCCTCAGTTTGCCCGGACCGTCGATCTTTATGCTCCACAGCCGACCAAACACTGTGTCGGCGACGTAAAGCGTGGTCCCGTCCGGTGACAGACCGATCCCGTTTGCCGTAGGTACGGTCGCAGCCTGAACCAGCGTATTGCCGTCAATCGTCGCGAAATAGACTGCACCGAAGTCGCTGCCATGTTCATGCTGCATGCCGGTGTCGGTGAACCAGAAGCCGCCACGCCGCTTGTCAAAGACGATATCGTCTGGCGCGATCAGGTTCTTTCCCTTGTAACTGCTGTATAATGTCTTGATTTCGAGGGTCGTCAGATCGACACGTTGGATCGAGCCACCCTGGTAGTTCGGATGCAAAGGGGCGGGTATCGTGATCTGCGCGTCAGGTGGCGCATCTGGCGGATACTTTACAAAGGTGTAAATCCCGCCATTGTTGCAGATGTACGCCGCCCCGTCCGGTCCAATTGCCAAGCCGTTCGGACCACCCGGCAACTTGACAACTTCGCGGCATGTCTTTTGCTGGTCCGGCATAAGTTGCATCAGCGTCTGGTTCTGAATGTCTACAAACAGCACCGAGCCATCGTTCATGGCCACGGGTCCCTCAGGAAAGCCCAGTCCGGTGGCGACTTCTTCCAGATCGAAAACATCCGATGTCGATGACATTCTGTCGTCTCCCCAATTGCAGATCAATCTCGGATTGCGCGGCTGCACTTGCAATATTGATGACACAGGCCGCCATTCGGTTCAACCGAACCGATGCCAATGCTTGGCAATGGTGCTGCGATCCTGAAACAGGCAGAACTGGTGTCAGGTTTGAAAGGACGACGCGCGCAGCCGGGTTTGAAACTGGCTTCGTGCTAGACGTTGGAGGATCCGAAACCTTCGTGATCGAAGTCGTCACCAACGCCATGCCAAAAGGGTTGCGATGTTCCGAGGCTGCTTGTCCAGCAAGTGCCATGGCAAATCCAAACCCAGACACCATGGCATTGTGGGGAACATGCAAGAAATGGCATCCCGTAGGGGAGTTGAACCCCTCTTCCCAGGTTGAAAACCTGGTGTCCTAACCGATAGACGAACGGGACGCACTGTTTGTGGGCGGGGTTTAGTCGGGCGGCGCGCGCTGTGCAAGAGGGAAAATGGCCTAACTCGGCGCGGCGTCTTCGATGCGCAGTTGCAGCTTGGTGCGGCCTTGCCAGTGGTTGATCTCCAGCCGACCCGCAAGGTGGAACCGGCGGTGGCCTGCGGCCAAAAGATCTGGCCCCAACGCGCTGTCAAACGCGCCGAATGCAATGGCATCGAGCTTGCCGCCAACATCGCCGAAGGTCAGCCGCAAATGACTTTCGCCCATCCGCCGGGCTGCGACCGACTGATCGGCAAAGACAAACCTTGGGGCAGGGGCGCCGGCACCATAGGGGCCGGCTTGTTCGATCTGCTCGATCAATGCGGGGGTTGCGGCACTTGGCATCAGCAAGCTGTCGATGCGCAACGCCTCTTGCCCGACGGCCCCAGAGCCCTGGCGTGCCAGCAGTTCGGCAAGGCGCGCCATCGCAGCCTCGATCTGATGCCTTGCCACCGTCAGCCCCGCCGCCATCTTGTGCCCGCCGCCTTTGATCAACAGACCCTCTGCCGCCAGGCGCTGCACCGCCGCACCCAGATCGATGCCAGACACCGACCGGGCCGAACCCTTGCCGATATCTCCGTCAAGCCCGATGACCACCGCCGGTCGATGCGACGCCTCTTTCAGCCGTGCCGCGACGATGCCGACCACGCCCGGATGCCACCCATCGCCTGCGGCCCAGACCAGTGGCCCTTGCAGGCCGCGCGCCTCGGCCTGCGCCATAGCTTCTTCGCGCACCCGCGCCTCGATGTCGCGACGTTCGGTGTTCAGACGGTCGAGCCGTTCTGCAAGCGCCTTCGCCTCGTGCGCGTCATCCGTCGCGAGCAACCGCGCGCCAAGATCTGCCGCCCCAATCCGCCCGCCCGCGTTGACCCGCGGTCCCAGCACAAATCCCAGCGCATAGGTGGATGGTGCCTGATCCATGCGTGCCACATCCGCAAGCGCCCGCAGGCCCACGCGTTCGCGCCGCGCCATCACCACCAGCCCCTGACGGACCAACGCCCGGTTGACGCCGACCAGTGGCGCCACATCCGCCACCGTCGCCAAAGCCACAAGATCCAGCATGCCCATCAGGTCCGGCCCCGCCTGACCCGCGCTGCGCAACTGCCGGTTTGCCTCGACCAAAAGCAGAAACACCACTGCCGCAGCACATAGATGCGCAAGCGTGCCATCTTCGTCCTGCCGGTTCGGGTTGACCACTGCATGGGCCGGGGGCAGGGTTTCAGCGCCAAGGTGGTGATCAAGCACGACCACATCGCACCCCGCCGCTGCGATCGGATCATGGCTCAGCGTGCCGCTGTCGACGCAAAGGATCAGATCGTGCGCTGCCCCCAATGCCGCCATCGCCGGCACGTTTGGCCCATACCCCTCGTCTATCCGGTCGGGGATATAGAGCGTAGCCTTCACCCCCATCGCCCGCAGCCAGATGATCAAAAGCGCCGCAGACGCGCCGCCATCCACATCGTAATCGGCAAACACTGCGATCCGTTCGCGGGCCCTGACGGCCGCAAGAAACCGCGCCGCCGCCCGGTCCATATCCTTCAGGCGCAGCGGATCGGGCAACAGATCGCGCAACTGCGGCGACAGAAACCCCAGCGCCTGATCCGCCGTAACACCGCGCCCCGCCAGCCCTAGGCACAACGGCAACGGCAGCCTTGTCACCTGCGCCATCGCTTCGGCCAACCTGACGGTACCCTCGCCCGGACCTTCCCAGCGCCGCCCGGTCAGCGACGCCTCGACGTTCAGAAAGGCGCGCGCCATCCCGCCCCCTTTTTCGTCCCGGCGTTCAGCGGACCGGACTGCGATACGACATCCGACGCACCGACCCGGTTTTCGACCGCATCAGAATCGTCTCGGTGGTCACCCAGCCCGGTTCACGTTTGATCCCGGCCAGGATCGACCCGCTGGTGACACCGGTTGCGGCAAAGATCACGTCAGCCCGCACCAGATCGTCGCGGGTGTAGATGCGGTTCAGATCGGTAATCCCGGCGCGTCGCGCCCGTGCTTTTTCGTCGTCGTTGCGAAACAGCAATTGCCCGTAAACTTGCCCACCCATGCACTTCAATGCCGCCGCCGCAAGAACGCCCTCTGGCGCGCCGCCTGATCCCATATACATGTCAATGCCGGTGATCGCCGCTTCGGCGCAATGGATGATCCCGGCCACGTCGCCATCGGTGATCAACCGGATCGCGGCGCCGGTTCTGCGGATCTCTTCGATCATCTCTTCGTGGCGCGGGCGTTCCAGCACGCAGACCGTGATGTCAGCCGGTGCCCCTCCCTTTGCCCGCGCCAGCGCCTGCACCCGTTCAGTCGGAGACATTGCAAGTGTCACGGTATCGACAGCATAGCCCGGCCCGATCGCGAGCTTTTCCATGTACACATCCGGCGCATGAAGCAACGAGCCGCGCGGGGCCATCGCGATGACAGTCAGCGCATTCGGCATGTCCTTGGCGGTCAGCGTGGTCCCTTCAAGCGGGTCAAGTGCTATGTCCACCGCCGGACCATGGCCGGTTCCAACCTCTTCGCCGATGAACAGCATCGGGGCCTCGTCACGCTCGCCCTCGCCAATGACCACGACACCCGCGATGTCGAGCAGGTTCAACTGATCGCGCATCGCGTTGACCGCGGCCTGATCAGCGGCCTTTTCATCGCCGCGCCCGACCAGCGCCGCTGACGCCAAGGCTGCAGCTTCCGAAACGCGGGCCAGACCCAGCGACAACAGCCGATCCTGGAATTGCGATGCATCTGCCATGGACTTCTCCTGTATCTGCCCCAGAGGCCAGGTTCGCATAGCCCGGCTTGGGGGGGTGCCGCAAGCATGCTGACGCGCCAGACCGTCAGACTTCTTCAATCCGCAGGGCCACAGGATCGCCGACCAGCACACCCGTCGCCCCGAATAACCCCATGGCATGGGCAATATCGTCGCGCATCGCCTTGTGCGTCACGATCAGAACCGGCGCGTTGACGCCTTCATGCCCATACTGGCGCATCTGGTCGATCGAAACCCCTGCTTCGCCCAGACAGGTGGCGATCTTGGCCAGCGCACCGGGTTTGTCCAACAGCATCATGCGCAGGTAGTAAGGCGCGGCACTCGCGGTCCGGGCCGCGACAGGCACGGCAAGACTGGTGGCAGGCTGACCGAACACAGGCAGCCGCGCGCCGCGGGCAAGGTCGATCACATCGGCCATCACCGCACTTGCAGTCGGCCCCGCACCGGCGCCGGCACCCCGCAAGATGATCTGGCCAGCCTGATCGCCTTCCAGCACGACCATGTTGGTGCCGCCCTGCAACTGTCCGAGCGGGCTGTCGGCAGGCACCAAACACGGCGACATCCGCTGCTCCAACCCCCGCCCGGTCATCTGTGAGACGCCCAGAAGCTTGATCCGATACCCCATGTCGCGGGCCAGCCGGATATCGTCCAGCGAAACGTTCTGGATCCCCTCCAGTTCGACGGCGTCAAAACTTACCTGCGTGCCGAAGGCAATCGCAGCCAAAAGGCTAAGTTTGTGGCCGGCATCGATCCCGCCAACATCCAGGTTCGGATCCGCCTCCAGATAGCCCAACTCCGCGCATTCCTTGAACAGCGCATCGTAACCCAGACCAGTCGCTTCCATCCGGGTAAGGATATAGTTGCAGGTGCCGTTCATCACACCCATCACCCGGCGCATGGCATTGCCCGCCATGCCTTCGGTCAGCGCCTTGATCACAGGGATGCCGCCCGCCACCGCCGCCTCGAACCGCAGCTGTCGCCCGCCTGCCTCTGCCGCCAGTGCCAAAACCTGCCCATGATGCGCAAGCAGCGCTTTGTTGGCCGTCACCACGTCATGACCGCTGGCAATCGCAGCTTCGGTTGCGACTTTCGCCGCCCCCTCATGCCCGCCCATCACTTCGATGAAAACGTCAAGATCGCCCCGCCGCGCCAACGCCACCGGATCGGCCTCGAACGCATAGTCCGACAGGTCACGCCCGCGATCCTTGGCGGGGTCCCGCGCTGAAACCGCAACAATCTCGATCCTCCGTCCGGCCCTGGCTGCGAGCAGCGCAGGATGGTCCTGCACGATGCCGACGATACCCATGCCGACGGTTCCCAGCCCGGCAATCCCCAAACGCAGCGGCTTTGAATGCGGGTGCGATGTCATCGGTTGCTCCTAAGCCCAATCCCGCCCGCGTGTTAACGGAAACCCCGAACCAGCGCAACGCACCCTTAGGGATTTGCCCGGCCGCGCAACGCCGATGCCCGTGCCGCCAACGCGTCGCCGCGTGCCTCAGCCACCGGTTCCCGGCCTGCCAAAATCTCTTCAAGTGGCAAAAGGGACGGCGCGGGCCCCGCCAAATCAGGCGACGCGGCATCCACATCGGGAAACTTGGAACAGCCGCCCAGCACTGCAAGGATCATCAAAACGCGCATTGACCATTTCCCAAAGACACCAAACCCTATCGGCCCGGTCTTCCCGAAACTACCCCCCGCCTTCATCTTGGCAAAAATATCCTCGGGGGGGCCTGCACCGCAGGCGGGGGGCTGACAGCCCCCCTGCCACAGCGCGGTTCAGTGCGCCGGCCTGATGAATGTGCCGTTGCGCAATTCTTTCATCGCCTGTTGCAATTCGGCTTGGGTGTTCATCACGATCGGCCCGTGCCAGGCCACCGGCTCTTGAATGGGTGCGCCCGCGATCAGCAAGAACCGCACGCCGTCCGGGCCCGCCGTCACCTCCACGTCATCACCCGCCCCGAACTGCACCAGCGTACGGTTGCCGGACAGATCCCGGATGTTGACTTCCTGCCCAGCGATCTCTTTCTCAAGAAGCACACCTTTTGGCGGTGCTGCGTCGCGAAACGATGCCGCCCCGTCAAAGACATAGGCAAACGCCTGCTGGCGGGTATCAACCGCAAACCGCTTGCTGCGGCCTTCAGGCACAAAAATGTCCAGAT
Source organism: Paracoccaceae bacterium (assembly GCA_031400505.1). Classification (GTDB taxonomy): domain Bacteria; phylum Pseudomonadota; class Alphaproteobacteria; order Rhodobacterales; family Rhodobacteraceae; genus JAIYDJ01. Next base: position 53,910 of record JANNPZ010000043.1, read on the forward strand.
ACAACGGATCGGCGGCGATCCCGTCTACCGGACCGGTTCTGCCGCGGAATGAGCCGACAATGACTTTCACCACGGTTCCGTCGTCTTCCAGGATTTCCGGAATGTCGCGGCCTTGGACATCCTGATAACGCGGGGCAGTCATCTTCAGGCTGGCGGGCAGGTTGGCCCACAGCTGAAACCCGTGCATCTGGCCCTTGGCGTTGCCGAGCGGCATTTCCTGATGCAGAATACCCGACCCCGCCGTCATCCATTGCACGTCGCCCCCCCTCAACGTACCGCTGTTGCCCAAACTGTCAACATGCTCGACGGCGCCCGCCAGGACATAGGTGATCGTCTCGATTCCACGATGCGGGTGCCAGGGGAAGCCCTTGACGTAGTCACGCGGATTTTCATTGCGGAAATCGTCGAACATCAAGAACGGGTCCGTCTGCTCGGGGTTTTGAAAACCGAACGCTCGGTGCAGGTGGACGCCTGCGCCCTCCATCGTTGGCTGCGCGCGCACGGTCCTGGTTACGGGTCTGATCGACATTTGCACACCTCTTCTGACAGGTCTGCGAAATAGCTATGTCACCCGTTGCGCCTGGACAATCCGTCAATCTTGCCGTCCGTTTGTGCGCCCACGCACAAACGGCATCTTGATCGTTAAGAGCACACAAATCCTTGCATGCAGATTTTTGGCACAAAACGGGGCCGCGTCACGATGAACTGCTGGATGTCCATGTTTGGCAGTCCCACATTGAAGACCGGCGCATAGGCAACCCGTGCTTCGACAATGACCACGTAGTCGCCGTCAGACATTGCCGGGATCTTGTCTGCGGAATCCAGCAAGGAAGCCGTCGTTTGCTCGGTCAAAGCCCCACCGGGCGAGACGGACCAATGTACTTCGTTGCGCAGGTCGGCTTCATCGTAATAGACTGAAGTGATGCGCAGCGAGACGTCTTGCGACTGATCGATCAGCCTTTCCATGACCGTGTCCATCCCGGCCAGGTATGCCGGAGTGATGGCTACCATTTCGCGCGAAATCATGTCGCTGACGGTGTAGGTGGCCTTCTGAACCGCATTGATCGACCGGAATGCGTCCCAGTAGACGAACAACCCGACATAGGCCCACAGCATGAAAGGCATGACCAAGACGGCTTCCAACACAAGGTTGCCTCCGTCTTCTTGCCGAAACCGACGCAGTGCCTGGCGAAACAGCTTCATCTCAACCTCCTTAAATCGGTTCTGTGACGAACGCGGTTTCAGCAATCAAACCGATGCCGCCCAGCGGATCATGCGGCAATGAAAGACCGAACGCCGTCATCGGGAATATCAGATCCTGCACGACGCACACGCGAACCAGCATCACGTCGTTTTGCTGGCCGATCTGAAGCGTCAAAACCGGCTGGGCTTCTTCTTCACGGTCGGTGCAAACAATTGGCGCAGCCGGCAATGTCCAGTTTGCTGTGCTGACGCGCTGCATTTCGATCATGATGTTTTCATGGCAGTTCGGGAAAACGATCGTCCGAGAGCAGATCTCGGATTTCAGCAGATTGGACGTCACGATCGGATAGTTGCCAACGCGCAGGTTGCGCATTGTCATGTCGACCGATTGTTCAAGCAGGGTGGAGCGCACCATTATAAGTCCGCTTTCGAGGCTTGCCATGAAGACGGTCATGATCAACGGGATGACCAGGACGAATTCCAGGCTTGCCGTGCCATCCTCGCGACGAAATGCCGTACGCAGCCGAGACAAAAACGCGGTCATTGGGTCAACCTCAACTGACTGATGTTACTGGCGATGGTGCGGAACGCCGTCTTGATTTGCAAACCGCTGGCGTCAAAGTAGTGGGCGGCCGAGCTGGAGCATTGCGAGATCTGGGTCTTGCCGTTGGTCGGTGCTTCGAACGCGATGCCATACACGATGACCCGGTTGTCTTTGGCAAGGGTGCAGGATTGCTGCAACGTGCTGTTCATCGAACTGACCGAGGCAAACTGCGACCGGAACATAGTCAGTGCGTTGTTGTAGGCCGTGGTCCGGGTGCTGTTGCTCGTCCCGAGGGCACGTGCATAAAGCTGTTGGGCTACCCAAGTCATGCGCTGTGTGGCCCAGACATGTTTCCAGTCCTGTTGCACAGCCCCATCGCCGGAATTCCAGGCGGTTGTCTGCCAGGCGCTGCGGTGGGGAACGTAGTAGTCGCTGGTTGTCGAGGCCCGGTCGTGAAAGATCGACAAATTGCCGTCCCCGGTCGACCGCCAGATCGGTGACAATCCGACCTTGTAGGCGTCATTGACCTTGTTGTGGACGACATGCTCTCCGTCGGTCATCAGAACGATGACTTTCAGCGACTCGTCGTCCGTGAAATCATAGGGCCGGCCACGGAATTTTTCATCAATCGCGCCACTGTCCACCAGTTCGCCGAACATCGGGCGCGCGCCAGGTTCAAGCAGGCTGACACCCCATTTCATGCCCAGCGTGATCGATGTGTTCCCATCCGCAAACAATGCGTTGATCTGCGCTTTCAGCGTTGGAATGTCATTCGACGGCAGGCGGACCACGTTTCCGGTGTTTATGCTGCAATGCACTTCTAGCGGGTTGTTCGTCGCCGACGATGTGCTGTTGTAGGTGGAATAGTTGTTGGAGGAAGAGCTGCCGGCGCTGGAAACCACGTCGGCATGGGCCACCATCGGGATCGGAAGTGTTCTGGAAACACCCACAGTCGAATAGACTGATGAAGGAATTTCCAGACAATTCGAATTGCTTTGGTCATGCACATGGGTGGCGTTGTATTTGCTGCGCAGTGCCGAGCCCAGGTTGACTTGAGAATTGTAGGGCACAATCGCAATTGAAAATTTGTCTTCATCATCGTCTTCCAGCAGTGTCTGGACAAAATCCGATGCGGCCGCCTTGAGGTTGGTCATCTTCGTGCCGCTCATCGAACCCGACACATCGAGAACAAGCACGATTTCGACGTTGTTGATCCGCTGTTCGGCCCCGGATGACGCGGGTGCATCCAATTCTTCGATGCCGAACATGTGCAAGAAGAACGGGTTGGACCCGGCAGAGGCTTCGGCGATCACATTTCGGAAGTTGAGCCCTTCGATCACTTCGACGCTCTTCAGCGTATCCGACATGCCTGCGGCATCAAAGTAGTCGCGCACAACGCTTTCGGGGTCCAGTTGCTGCGTCAGCGACGCCGCTGCCAGCGTCGAGCGATCCAGCGTGCTTTGCAAAGTGGTGCGGGTTTGTTCGTATTTCATCAGATCAATCGCCAAGCCGCCCATCATTGCCATCATGATGAACAGAAACAAGGAAAACGACGTCACGTTGCCGTTCTCTGTGCGATGCAACGCACTCCGATCGAAGCCCTGCAGAAAGCACCGGACGACAACACTGCGTTTCAAGAAGATACCGTTCATTTGCACGTTCCTTGGGTCTGTCGCCGCGCAGATCGTTCGTGTTCGGCATGGCAACTCTGCGCACATCACTAATGCGCAGCCTTAGGGCGGAAATGTGGCGTGAAGCGGGTGCATGTGGCGGCAGGTCGGGCAAATCTGACGCATGTGGAAACAGCCGTGCCCGATCGACCCTATTGTTTCTTTGGTTGCAAAAACTACGCTTTGACAGCCGCAACCGCCCCCCAATCAATGGCTGCTTCCGAATCACATGCGGCAACATGATGACCCATCCCTTACTGCGTCAGCTTCAATTGGCTGATATTGCTCGCAATGGTCCGGAACGCAGTCTGAAGCTCAGGTCCTTGCGTCGCGAAATAGTGCTGAGGCGAAGAGGAACACTGCGAGATTTGCGTCTGACCATTGGTCGGAGCCTCGAATGCGATGCCAAAGACAATCACGCCGTTCGTCTTGGCCTGGCCGCAAGATTGCTGCAATTGGCTGTTCATGTTCGCGACCGACTCAAACTGCGACCGGAACTGGTTCATCGCCGCAGTGTAGACCGTGTTGCGGGTTGAGTTGTCAGTGCCAAGCGCGCGGGCATAAAGCTGCCATGCAACCCAAGACTGCCGCTGTGCTGCCCACATGCCTTCCCAGTTCATTTGTATCGCACCTGTGCCGGAATCCCACGGCGTTGCCTGCCAGGCGTTGCGGTGGGGCACCCAGTACTGATCGGGCAACGGGCGGCTGGCGTGCTGGATCGAATAGTTTCCGTCGCCTGCCGACCGCCAGATCGGCGCAATCCCGGTTTTGAATGCGTCATTGGTCTTGGTGTGCGACACGTGTTCGCCATCCGTCATCAGAACGATGACCTTCATGGCCTCGCTGTCGCCCCAATCGAACGGACGCCCACGGAACTTGCCCGGAATTGCGCCATCATCCACCAACTCGCCAAACATCGCGCGCGCATCCGGGTCGATGAGCGTAAGGCCCCATTTCATGCCAAGCGTGATGGACGTATTGCCCGCTGCTGTCAGCGCATTGATCTGCGCCTGCAACTGCCCAACGTCATTTGACGGCAACCGCACGACGTTCACCGCTTCGTTGCGGCAGAACGGCCGGCTGGAATTCATCGTGGCCTGGCTCGCGTCGGTATGCGCGACATAATTCGTGTTGCGGATGGTGGTGGAGCTCATGTCGGCAAAAGCAGCCATCGGCAGCGGCAAGGTCCGAGAGATCCCCAAAGTGGCATAGGACGATGCCGGGACTTCAAGACAGTTCACATCCGCCACGCCATGTATGTTGGTCGCGTTGAACTTGCCGCGCAGCGTGGCACCCAGATTGACTTGTGCGTTATAAGGCACGATCGACACGGCAAAGCGGTTGTCGGTATCGTTTCTCAGCAACGTGTCCACGAATTCCGATGCGGCAGTGCGCAGGTTGGCGATTTTCGCCCCCGACATCGATCCCGAAACGTCCAGAACAAGGACGATCTCGACATTGGTGATTTTCTGCGCCGCACCCGACACACCAAATGCGTCGAACTTGTCGATCCCGATCATGTGCATGAAAATCGGATTTGACGGCACTTTGCCCTTGGCGGCCACATCCCTGAAGTTCAGACCCTGGGTAACCCGCACATCTTCGACCTGACCCTGCAGGCCGGATTTGTCCATGCAGTCGATCACAACGCCTTCTGGATCTTTCTTGTTGGTCAGGCTGGCCGCCATCAAAGTGCAGCGATCAAGGCTGTTTTGCAGATGCGTCCGCCGCTCTTCATAGCGCATCAGGTCAACGGCAAAGCCGCCCAGCATGACCATCAGTACAAACAGGAACAGCCCAAAGACCACCAAAGTGCCGCCTTCATCGCGGCGGAACAAAGCCACCCGTGCGGAAAATCCTGGCAGAACAAATTTACTCTTATTGAACATGACGGCGGTCCCTGGTTACTGGTGGACCGGATCGCTCCGGCACACAAAAAGTCGCTTTGTGAACACTGGGCTGACTAAAAGTTAAGGCAGAATTGTGGCAAAGGCGGCAGGCTTGCGCCAAACGGCCACTGCCGGAAACACTGTCAAAGAAGGGCAGGCATTGTGCCGAAGGCGTCTACAGATTATGGCGGCGATGGCGCGAATGTGGCTTAGTTTTGCCGAAAATTCGAATCACCAACACCACAATTCCGCCACGACCGAGCGCTGTTCCACAGCGGGTCATGCGACAATCAGGCAGGGCAAACACGACATTGAATGTCGCGTTTGCCGTGCTCGTGTCGGGGCTAGGCTTGCGCATTCCGACCAAAGGTTCCTAATGCGTGTGACTGGAACAGGTAAGACATGATGCGATATTCGGGTTTGCGGGTGATCACCGAGGCTTTGCTCGGGAACAAACGCTGGCAACGCGCGTGGCGCGATCCGGCGCCCAAGGCCGCGTATGACGCTATCATCATCGGGGGCGGCGGGCACGGTCTGGCGACCGCGTTCTATCTGGCGAAAAACCACGGGCTGACCAACATCGCCGTGCTGGAAAAATCCCACATCGGATCAGGCAACATCGGGCGCAACACCACCATCGTGCGCGCCAACTACTTTCTTCCCGGCAACTCGGAATTCTACAGCCATTCGATGAAGCTGTGGGAGGGGATGGGGGCGGAACTGAATTACAACGTCATGCATTCGCAGCGCGGCCAGATCGTGCTGTTTCACTCTGACGGCCAGCGCGACGCGGCGGCACGACGCGGCAATGCGATGATCAATCAGGGCGACGACGCGATTTTGCTGGACCGCGAGGGAGTGCGGGCGCTGCTGCCCTATCTGGATTACGAACAGACCCGCTTTCCGATCTACGGCGGCCTTTTGCACCCGCGCGGCGGCACCGCCCGGCACGACGCGGTGGCCTGGGGCTATGCGCGCGGGGCCGACAGCCGGGGCGTCGATCTGATCCAGAACTGCGAGGTGACCGGAATCGACATCGAAAACGGTGTCGTGAGGGGCGTGCAGACCACGCGCGGCGCAATCCGGGCAAAGAAGGTCGGCATCATCGTGGCGGGCCGCTCAAGCCAGGTCGCGGCAATGGCGGGCATGCGACTGCCCATCGAGTCCCATGTGCTGCAGGCGTTTGTGACCGAAGGGCTGAAGCCTGTCATTGACCAGGTCATCAGCTTTGGGATGGGCCATTTCTACATCAGCCAGTCCGACAAGGGCGGCCTCGTGTTCGGCGGCGATCTTGATTTCTACTCAAGCTACGCGAGCCGTGGCAACCTGCCGATGGTCGAGCATGTGATGGAAGCGGGCATGACCCTGATGCCGATGATCGGGCGCGCCAAGGTGCTGCGGTCATGGGGCGGGATCATGGACATGACCCCCGACGGCAGCCCGATCATCGACAAGACCCATATCGACGGGCTGTTCATCGACTGCGGCTGGAACTACGGCGGCTTCAAGGCGGTGCCGGCATCGGGCTGGTGCATGGCCCATCTGATGGCCACCGGGCAGCCGCACGAGGTTGCTGCCAAGTTCCGCCTTGATCGTTTCGCAACCGGCCATCTTCTGGACGAAGAAGGCACCGGCAGCCAGCACAACCTGCACTAAGGGACCATCATGCGCCTGACTTGCCCGATCTGTGGCCCGCGCGACCGTCGCGAGTTCTACTACTACGGAACCGACGACTATCTGAAGCGTCCCGCCGAGGGTGCAGCGCCCCATGAATGGGACGACTACCTGCACAACCGCGACAACCCGGCGGGGATGACGCGGGATCTGTGGTATCACGACATGGGCTGCACCTCGTGGCTGGTCGTCACCCGCGATACCGTCACCCATGACATTCACGCCGTCGAACTGGTGGCCAACCTCGGAGCTGCGCCATGAGGATCGACACCAAGGGCCTGATCGACCGCACGCAGCCCATCAGCTTTCGCTTTGACGGCAAATCCTACATGGGATGTAAGGGTGACACGCTTGCCTCGGCTTTGATGGCCAATGGGGTGAAACTGGTCGGGCGCAGCTTCAAATACCACCGCCCGCGTGGCATCCTGACCGCCGGATCCGAAGAGCCGAACGCGCTTGTCGAGATTTTGGAGGACGGCCAGCAGACCCCCAACACCCGCGCCACGATGCAGGAGTTGTTTGAAGGGCTGTCAGCGCAAAGCCAGAACCGCTGGCCAAGCTTGCGCTGGGATGCGTTGTCGGTCAACGACTATGCAGCGCCTGTCCTGAGTGCCGGTTTCTACTACAAGACCTTCATGTGGCCGCGTGCCTTCTGGGAGAGGCTATACGAACCCGCGATCCGCCGCGCGGCAGGTCTTGGGTCGCTGTCGGGCAAGCATGACGAGGCGGATTACGAAAAGGCCTATGCCTTTTGCGACCTGCTGGTGATCGGTGCGGGGCCTGCGGGCCTGATGGCCGCGCTGACGGCGGCCCGGGCAGGGGCGGATGTGATCCTTGCCACGGAAGACAACCTGCTGGGGGGGCGCCTTCTGTCTGACGACACGCAGATAGACGATGCCCCGGGTCTGGACTGGGTGGCAGCGGTTGAGGCGGACCTTCGCGCGCGGCCCAATGTGCGGATCATGGCCCGCACGACGGTGACCGGGGCTTATGACGGCGGGGTGTATGGCGCGCTGGAACGGGTGGGCCTGCATCTGCCCACGCGGCCCCACCTGCCGCGCGAATGTTTCTGGCGGATCACGGCGGCGCAGGCGATCCTTGCCTCCGGTGCGCTGGAACGACCCATCGCATTCCCGAACAACGATCGTCCGGGCATTCTTATGGCCTCGGCACTGCAGACCTACCTCAACCGCTTTGGCACGGTGCCGGGGCGGCGGGTGACGCTGTTTGCCAACAACGACAATGCCCGCAGTGTCACGCGCCAGTTGATGGCCGCCGGGGTCTCTGTCGCGGCGATTTTCGACAGCCGCCCGGATGCAAGCGTGCTGGAAGACTGCCCGGTGTATCGGGGGGCCACCGTGACCGACACCAAGGGCCGCCACGGGCTGTCTGCGGTCGATGTGGCGCATGCCGGCGGCATCATCACCGTGCAAACCGACTGCCTTGCAATGTCGGGAGGCTGGAACCCCACGCTGCATCTGACCTGCCACATGAACGGCAAACCGACATGGTCCTCAGGCCTTTCGGCCTTCCTCCCGACCCCGGGTGCTGTGCCCGGCCTGACACCCGCAGGCGCTGCCAATGGCGCGTTTTCAACCCATGCAGCCCTTGCCACCGGCCACGCCGCCGCTGCGGCCGCCCTTGGCGCACTTGGGCGCGCGGCCCCCGATGCGCCGCTGCCAGGGGCCGAAGACGCCCCGTACCGTCTGACCCCGCTTTGGTCGGTCGATGGCCGCGCCCGCGCCTGGCTCGATTTTGCCAATGACGTTACGACCAAGGACGTCCGTCAGTCGGCGCAGGAAGGCTACCGGTCGGTCGAGCATATGAAGCGCTATACCACCCAAGGCATGGCGCCGGATCAGGGCAAGAATTCCAACATCGGTTCGCTTGCGGTGCTGGCCGATGCGACGGGCCGCGCCATCCCTGAAACCGGCACCACAATCTACCGTCCACCCTACACGCCGGTGTCGATTGCTGCGATGGGCGCGGGGGGGCGGGGCGCAGGGTTTGCCCCGCAGCGCTATCTGACCAGCCATCAGGCGAGCCTTGACCGCAATGCCCCAATGATCGAGGCGGGGCTTTGGTACCGCCCCAGCTATTTCCCCAAACCCGGCGAGACGTCGTGGCAGCAATCCTGTGCCCGCGAGGTGACCATGGTGCGCACAGCCGTGGGCGTCGCCGACGTCTCGACCCTGGGCAAGATCGACATCCAAGGGAGTGACGCCGCACGATTCCTCGACCTCGTCTATGCCAACACGTTTTCAACTCTCGATGTGGGCAAAGTCCGCTATGGGCTTATGCTGCGCGAAGACGGCCATGTGCTGGATGACGGCACCAGTGCGCGTCTTGGGGCAAACCACTATCTGATGACCACCACGACCGCCGCGGCTGGCCAAGTGATGCGGCATCTGGACTTTGTGCATCAGGCCTTCTGCGCGTCCTGGGATCTGCGCCTCATCTCGGTCACCGAGTCTTGGGCGCAGTTTGCCATCGCCGGACCGAAAGCCCGCGTCCTGCTTGCGTCTTTGCTCGACCATGACCCCGCGCTTCCCTTCATGGGTGCCACTGCGGTCAGCATCATGGGCACCCAGGCCCGCCTGTTCCGTATCTCGTTTTCTGGCGAGGAAGGCTATGAAATCGTCGTGCCCACCTCGCACGGCGAGGCTCTGTTCCGCGACCTTCTCGCCCGCGCCGAAACCCTCGGCGGCGGTCCCTACGGGATGGAGGCGCTGAACGTCCTGCGTATCGAAAAGGGCTTTATCACGCACGCAGAAATTCATGGCCGCATCACGGCCTATGACATCGGCATGGAAAAGATGGTCAGCGCCAAGAAAGACTGCATCGGCAAGGCTGCGTCCCAGCGACCCGGACTTACCGGCCCTGAACGGCAACACCTCGTCGGCCTGAAACCGCTTACCCAGACGCTCATCGGTGCTGGCGCACATCTCTTCGCGCCGACTGCGCGCGCTACACGCGAAAACAGCGAAGGCTATACCACTTCGGTCTGCCACTCGCCCACTCTGAACTCTCACCTCGCGCTGGGCTTCTTGCGAAACGGTCGCGCCCGTATCGGTGAACAGGTTCGCCTGGTCGATCATCTGCGCGACACCGATGTGCTCTGCCAAATCCAGGCCCCGGTGTTCTTCGACCCCAAAGGAGAGAAACTCCGTGCCTGATCTCATCGCCAAATCCGTGTTGGGTGGCCGCACGACAACTCTCGCCAAAACCACTTTGGCCGAGGCGCAGATCGGCCCCCTCACATCGATCGCGCCGTTTCCTGGCCAGACCGGCGCGACAGGCACGGCGTTGGGCCACCCGTTTCCCAAACCAAACACAACCTCCGGCCCCCTGATGTGGACCGGCCGCGATCAGGCCTTCCTGTTGGGTACACCCCCCGACCTTGCCGGCCTGGCTGCCACCACCGACCAAACCGGCGGCTGGTGTGCACTGCGCCTGTGCGGCCCACAAGCTGAAGCGGCGCTCTCTCGCCTCGTGCCGCTCGATCTGCGCAGTGCGGTTTTCCCCCTCGGTACTTGTACCCGCACCACGCTCAACCACATGGCTGCCATCCTGTTGCGCGATACGGACGGCTTTTTGATCCTTACCTTCCGGTCCATGGCCGAAACCGCCTGGCACGAGATCGAAACCGCGCTGCACGCCCTTGCCGCCCGCGAAGGACTTTGACTTCAGACCAACGCCGATGGCGCATTCGATTTTCTTCCACTCCGTCACCAAACACACGAAGCCCAGCGGCAAAGGGCCGGATACGCCGCCGGTACTGCCCGCGTTTTTGCGGCCGCATATCCGGCCGAAACGGTGCCACGGGTTTGTGCAAACTCCGGGTGGCCAAAACCCTGCGCCCACTTTGGCAAGGCAGCGGTCCGGAACCCGCGATCGTGGTAGGTGGCGATCGCTCCGCCCCGCCGATCAACGATCACGCCTCTGCGCCGCGCAGTTTGCGAGCCTTGGGCAATGTGACACCCATGCGACCAAAATGGACCTGCGACGCGTCTTCTTGACCTTGCCCGCCATCTGCCCTGCAAGAACCTGCCCCCAACTTCCGCGCAGTCTTTCTTGCAATCAGCGCACGGGTATCTCGTCTGGCAACAATGTCTTTAACCCCGCGGGCTCCTTCATCTTGGCTGAAATATCTCGGGGGTCCGGGGGCTGGCCCCCGGTCAGCGGTCGATCACCGACTCGACACGCGCCCGGCGAAGCCCGATAATCGCCCGATGTCACTTCTCCCCGGCTTTCTGGACGAACTCCGCACCCGCCTGTCCCTCGCCTCGGTCGTTGGCCGCAAGGTGACGTGGGATATGCGCAAATCCAACATGGGCAAGGGTGACATGTGGGCGCCTTGTCCTTTTCATCAGGAAAAATCCGCCAGCTTTCACGTCGATGATCGCAAGGGCTACTACTATTGTTTTGGCTGCCACGCCAAAGGCGACGCGGTTACCTTTGTCAAGGAAACTGAAAATGTCGGTTTCATGGACGCGGTCCGAATCCTTGCGGCCGAGGCAGGGATGCAAATGCCGGCACGCGATCTGCAAGGCACGCAAAAGTCCGACCGGCTTGCGGATCTTTCCCGCGTCATGGAAGAAGCCGTCAACTTCTACCGTCTGCAGTTAAAGTCGACTGCTGCTGTCGATGCCCGAGCCTACCTTTCCAGACGCAAACTGACGCCCGAGGCGCAAGATCGCTGGCACATCGGCTATGCCCCCGACGGCCGCCAATCGCTCTACGCCGCCTTGACCGCAAAGGGTATTGCCCCCGGCTTGCTGATTGACGCGGGCCTGTGCGCCAAACCTGATGACGGCGGCGCCCCCTATGACCGTTTTCGCGGGCGGATCATCTTTCCGATCCGCGACGGCCGGGGCAGGGCGATAAGCCTTGGGGGTCGCGCGATGGACCCTGCCGCGCGCGCCAAGTATCTGAATGGGCCCGAGACGGAACTTTTTGACAAGGGCCGCAACCTTTACAACCACGGTCCGGCGCGTGAAGCAGCGGGCAAAGGCCAGCCGCTTGTGGTCGCCGAAGGCTATATCGACGTGATTGCGCTTTGCGAAGCCGGGTTCAAATCCTCGGTCGCGCCGCTTGGCACGGCTGTAACCGAGGACCAGCTAAGACTGATGTGGCGCATTCATGACGAGCCGATCATTGCTCTGGACGGCGATCCTGCCGGCACGCGCGCTGCCTTGCGCGTCATCGACCTGGCGCTGCCGCTGCTTGAAGCCGGCAAGGGCCTGCGCTTTGCCGTCCTGCCTGCCGGGCTGGACCCTGACGACCTGATCAGGACACAAGGCCCCCCCGCCATGCAGCGTGTGCTGGACGCGGCGCAACCGATGGTTCAGCTGCTTTGGACCCGCGAAACCGAAGGAAAGACCTTCGACAGCCCGGAACGCAAGGCTGCCCTGGACAAGTCGCTGCGCGCGGCTCTGACCCGGATCGCCGACCCTTCGATCCGCAGCCACTACGAAGAAGATGTCAAACGCCTGCGTTGGGACCTGTTCAATTCCAGACGCCGCAGCCCGCAGCCGCGCCGCAAAGGACCCTATGTTGCGCCGCCGGAAAACGCTCGGTCGGTCACCAAGGGTTCTCTCCTCGCGCAAGGGTCGGGGCCGGTCGGGGAAATCGTGATCGAGGCGGTGATCCTGGCGACGTTGATCACCCATCCGGCCCTCGTCCCACGCTTTCTGACAGCGATAGAGCGTATCGAGGTCACGGGAAGCGACCATGCAACCCTGCGCGCGCTGATCCTGACCCATGCCGAGGCGCCTGATCTTGGTGAACGTATCCGTACCGCTGCGCCCGCAGCCCTTGACGCCTTGCTGTCGCACCCCCACGTCTGCAACGCGCCGGGCGTGCGACAGCCCGAGGACATCGAAAAGGCCATGATGTGCCTTGCACAGGACTTGGCAAAGCTTGAGGCAGAGCGCGGTTCACAGCGCGAGATCGCAGACGGAGTAGAAGACATCGCCAACCTTGCAGATGAAGGTTTGACCTGGCGGATCAGCCAGTCCAATCTGGCCCGCCAGGATGCCGTGGCTTCACGAACCGAAGCCGCCAACGATCTGGGCGAAGACCGCCCGCAAATGCTAAGCCAACTCGACGCGATCCTAAAAGGGATCTCCAGCAAGAAAAAACTTTGATTCCCACTGCCCTTTCCGCTGATTCGAGCTATTGATTCGGCTCAAGATTTCTGATTCGCTCTTAGGAGACCCCATGGCACTCAAAGACACCGACGACGGCAAGCCAGACGGCGATGAGGCCGATGTCTCGCTCGACATGAGCCAGACCGCGGTCAAGAAGATGATCGCTGACGCGCGAGAGCGTGGGTACATCACCTACGATCAGCTGAACACGGTTTTGCCGCCCGAACAGGTGTCGTCCGAACAGATCGAAGACGTGATGTCGATGCTGTCGGAAATGGGCATCAACATCATCGAGAATGACGAAGCGGATGAAGGTGCCGAAACCGCGGGCGATCTGGTGGAAAGCACGTCCACCTCGCGCGAGGTGGCGGTTGTCGGTTCCACAAGTGAAACACTGGACCGCACCGATGATCCCGTGCGGATGTATCTGCGCGAGATGGGCAGTGTCGAGCTTCTGTCCCGCGAGGGCGAGATTGCGATTGCCAAGCGGATCGAGGCCGGTCGCAACACGATGATCCTCGGGCTTTGCGAAAGCCCGCTGACCTTTCAGGCCATCACGATCTGGCGCGACGAGCTTTTGTCCGAAGACATTCTGCTGCGCGATGTGATCGATCTGGAAGCCACATTCGGGCGCAGCCTTGATGGCGAAGACGACATGGTGGGTCCGGATCTGGAAGGCGTTGAAGCAACAGCCCTTCCGCGCCGCGACGCAGAGCCCGAAATGGACGCTGACGGCAATCCGCTGTTGCGTGGCGATGACGAGGATGACGAAGACGAAGGTCAGTCCCTGTCCTTGGCCGCTATGGAAGCGGCGTTAAAGCCGAAGGTGCTGGAAACGCTGGATCTTGTGGCGCGCGACTATGTGACGCTTGCCGAAATGCAGGACCGCCGGATGCATGCCACGATGAACTCTGCCAGCCGGTTCTCGGCGGCGGACGAGGCTTCGTACCAGAAACTGCGCAGCGAGATCGTCACGCTGGTCAACGAATTGCACCTGCACAACAACCGCATCGAGGCGCTGATCGATCAGCTTTACGGCATCAACCGCAAGATCATGGCGATCAATTCGGGGATGGTGAAACTGGCCGATGCCGCGCGGATCAACCGTCGTGAATTCATCGATGAATACCAGGGTTGCGAACTTGACCCCGGCTGGGGCGACCGGATGGCGGCGAAATCGGGGCGCGGCTGGCAGCAGCTTATGGAGAAATCCCGCGACAAGGTCGAAGACCTGCGCAACGACATGGCGCAAGTCGGTCAGTACATCGGTGTGGACATCAGCGAGTTTCGCCGCATCGTCAATCAGGTCCAGAAGGGCGAGAAAGAAGCGCGGCACGCGAAAAAGGAAATGGTCGAGGCCAACCTGCGTCTGGTGATCTCGATTGCCAAGAAATACACCAACCGCGGGCTGCAATTCCTTGATCTCATTCAGGAAGGCAACATCGGCCTGATGAAGGCGGTGGACAAGTTCGAATACCGCCGTGGCTACAAGTTTTCGACCTACGCGACCTGGTGGATCCGTCAGGCGATCACCCGCAGTATTGCCGATCAGGCCCGCACCATCCGTATTCCCGTCCACATGATCGAGACGATCAACAAGCTGGTGCGCACGGGGCGGCAGATGCTGCACGAAATCGGCCGGGAACCCACCCCCGAAGAGCTGGCCGAAAAGCTGCAGATGCCGCTGGAAAAGGTCCGCAAGGTGATGAAGATCGCCAAGGAACCGATTTCCCTGGAAACGCCCATCGGCGACGAGGAAGACAGCCAGCTTGGCGATTTCATCGAAGACAAGAACGCGATCCTGCCGCTCGACAGCGCCATTCAGGAAAACCTGAAGGAAACCACGACACGGGTTCTGGCGTCGCTGACCCCGCGCGAAGAACGCGTATTGCGCATGCGCTTCGGCATCGGGATGAACACTGACCACACGCTGGAAGAGGTTGGCCAGCAGTTCAGCGTGACGCGCGAACGCATTCGCCAGATCGAGGCAAAGGCGCTGCGGAAGTTGAAACATCCCAGCCGGTCCAGAAAGTTGCGCAGCTTTCTGGATCAGTAGGCGGCTTGATGGCGGTGTGGTGCGCATTACCTCTGACGTCCTGGGGGTAGTCGCAATGCGCAACTTTCTGTCCGTCTGCTTTGTCCTGTTGGCCCCCGCCATGGCGGAGGCCATGGTCTGCCGTGCCGCGCCGATTGTGTTGCGCATTGACGTGCAGAACGCCCAATGTCTGATCGGCGATAAGACTGCCCGGCGTCGCGACACGCCGGATGCCGTGGAATGTCTGTTGTCGGACCCGCAGTTGCGTATCATCACGCTCTACCCGGACGGCCGCTTTACCTATGACGATACCGATGATGACACTTTTCGGGTGGGGATTTGCACGCCTGACTGACGGCTCGCAAGATCTTGAGTTTTCCTTCCGGTCCTGCTGTGGGATGGTCACCCAGGGCGTAGATTTTCATGGAGACCTCATGCGCGTTCTTCCAATCCTGTTGGCATTTGCCCTCGGAGTGCCCGCACAGGCCTTCGGGACCGAACCCCGGCTTCGTGTGACCCAAGAACCGGGTGGCGACTTTACGGTGGGGTACAATTCGCAAGCCGATATCACCGATTACTGGTGTGCGGCTGGCAATTTTGTAACCAACGTTATGGCGCTGCCAGACCGGACGCGCGTCTACCGCAAATCGCCGCCGCCGCGCAAAGCCGGGCAAGGCATATCCTTCACGTTGGATGCCAGTCGAAGTGCCGGCGAAACCGGTCTGTCAACATTCGGCGGTTTGCAAGATGGCAGCATGTCGGCTGGCGGTGCATTTGCGCAGTTCTGCTTCAACTATGTCATCGAAGATTTCTAGGCGTCCGTGCGCGCATTGATTCATTTTTCGGACTGGCGATTGCGGTGCCCGTTTCTCTTGGCGACGCTACGATGCCTGTGAACACTGTCCGGGACTGTTGCAGCGAGGCCACCTTTCCAAACCATTGGCGGGCGGAACTGATCGATCACTGGGTTGCTCTTGGGCAAATTCCGGAAACAAAACGCTACCAAACCTGACGGTGTCCGGATCCTTCGCAGGTCGCAGCTTCGACGGAAATCCGGACGCGCGCCTGGGTTTGCATTCGCCGCTGGTGCCAATGATGAAAACTGCCACCCCCTGAGTCCGCCGCGCCACAGGTTTACCCCCAGATGCAGTGCTAGTAAGAAAGCGCTACCCGATCTCTGCAACATGTAGCTATGTTTGGTGCAGACGCCGGGGGCAAACCCCCGCACTTGAGGCAGGCACGAAAACACGAAGGGGAGGCACGCCATGCGCTGCCCATTTTGCGGAAATATCGACACGCAAGTCAAAGACAGCCGCCCGGCCGAGGATCATGTCTCGATCCGCCGCCGCCGGTTTTGCCCTGCATGTGGCGGGCGCTTTACGACCTATGAACGGGTGCAGTTGCGCGATCTGGTGGTGATCAAATCGTCTGGCAAACGCGAGGATTTCGATCGCACAAAGCTGGAACGATCGATCCGCATCGCGATGCAGAAACGTCCCATCGACCCCGACCGCATCGACCAGATGATATCAGGCATCGTGCGGCGGCTTGAAAGCCTTGGCGACACCGACATCCCGTCGAAGACGATTGGCGAAATTGTGATGGAAAGCCTCGCCCGGATCGACACCGTGGCATATGTCCGGTTTGCCAGCGTCTATCGAAATTTCCAGTCGGCGGATGATTTCGACGGCTTTGTGCAGGAATTGCGCCCATCGGGCCAACCCGAAGAGTGACCGACGACGCGCACATGTGCCATGCTCTGGGCCTTGCCGCCCGGGGCCTTGGGCGCACGTGGCCAAATCCGTCGGTCGGCTGCGTGATTGCCAAAGACGGCCGCATTGTCGGGCGTGGCTGGACCCAACCAGGCGGACGCCCACATGCCGAGACGATGGCCTTGGCTCAGGCGGGCGCTCTGGCTAGGGGCGGCACGGCCTTTGTCACGCTTGAACCTTGCAGCCATCATGGCCACACGCCGCCTTGTACGGACGCCCTGATTGCCGCCGGGATAGCGCGCGTTGTGACCGCATTGACTGATCCCGACCCGCGCGTCTGCGGTCGCGGTCACGCGATCCTGCGCACGGCGGGCATTTCGGTGACTGAGCGCATCCTGACCGCAGAGGCTGCGCGCCTGAATGCAGGGTTTCTAAAGCGCATGACAAAGGGGGTGCCCCTGATCACCCTCAAACTTGCGACAACCCTTGATGGGCGCACCGCCACGAGCAGCGGGCAGTCCCGCTGGATCACCGGCCCTCAGGCCCGTCGCGCCACCCATGCCCTGCGTCTGACCCATGATGCGGTGATGGTGGGTGCCGGCACCGCCCGTACCGATGATCCGGACCTGACCGCGCGCGACCTTGGCGCAACGCATCAACCGGTCCGCATTGTCATCGACCCGCGACTAACGCACCGGCCCGACAGTCGGCTCGGCCTTGGTGTCCGAAAGGCACCGGTCTGGTTGCTGCACACCGCATCCGCGAGCGCGCAAGCCCGCGCGGATTGGACCTCTGCCGGCGCGACATTGATTGAAACCCAGGAAACCGCTGACGGGCAAACCGACCTTCACGACGCCCTGACTCGACTTGGCACCTGCGGTCTGACACGCATCCTGTGTGAAGGCGGTGCAACGCTTGCTGCGGCGTTGATCCGGGCAAACCTTGTTGACGATGTGATCACCTACACCGCGGGGGCGCTGATCGGCGCGGATGGCCACCCTGCCGTCGGCCCACTCATGCTCGACAGGCTTGCAGCGGCGCCTCGCCTGACCCTTCTGTCAACCAGACAGATCGGCCAGGGTACCCAATCGCATTGGACCTTGGCCGACACCATCAGCACATAGATGTCCTCATGGCGCGCTGATGCTGCGCGTCACGGGTTCGACGACAAACAGGCATTGGAGGCCGGCCCCGTTTGCTGTCACCAATGCCCGATGTTGGGCATCGACACCCAAGGCTCTGCCAAAGCCAATGCCCCACCCTTTTGCAGCAACTCGACCGAGATGTTGTCTGGACTGCGCACAAAGGCCATCCGTCCATCTTTTGGGGGCCGGTTGATCGTGACGCCATGGGACTGCAGATGCGCGCAGGTTGCATAGATGTCGTCCACCTCGTAGGCCAGATGCCCGAAATGCCGTGAATCGCTGGGCAATCCGGTGTCGCCATCCCAGTTGTAGGTCAATTCCACCGGGCATTCCGGTTGTCCGGGCGGACTAAGAAAGACCAGCGTGAACCGCCCACCTTCATTGTCATAGCGCCGGGTCTCTTGCAGCCCAAGCAACTGGTAGAACGCAATGGATGCCTCTAGGTCCAGCGCGCGAACCATTGTGTGAAGATATCGGATCGTCATCCCGTCCTCCTGTATGTGTGCTGGAAGTCTAGCAGACACAGCTGCGAACAACAGGGCAGGGATGTCAGAATGACGAGGTTATCCCCAAGGTAATCCCGAAATCCTGCGTGTCGTAAAGGGCTGCGTTCGACCGGTTCCGCGTTGCCTGAACGTCAAGCACCGGAGAAAAGCCAAAGTAGTCTACATTTTCGAATTTCATCGACAGGTTGGCCGACAACCGCACGTCTTCGCGCCCACCGGCAACATAGGCCGAGTCCTCGTAAATCTGGTTCTCGATGCCCAGCCTGGCCTGAACGGCGATCCCGGCCACCGGTTTGGCCTTTGCCCAACTCATCGACAGACCGACCGCTTCGTTGCGGATCTCGGCAGAATCCGAAACCGTACGTGCAACCATCAGGCCGACAGAAAGCTGATCCCCGTTCGGAATTGTAAGAGTGTAGCCCAGATTGCCCTCCAGTCGGTCCGAGGATTGAATGGGGCTGTCAATCCGCAGAACCCGATCGCCGACAGCCGAAAAACCAAGCATCGATTTCGCGCCCAGGCTTCGGTCCAATCCCGCCTCCAGGCGAAAATAATCCGACAGCGGGTCGCCGCCGAACCAGTTGTGCCCCCCGGTCGCCCCCAATCGCAACGCCGTTCGGCCGTCGCTGTCTAGCGCCCGCTTGTGCAGAATCCCAAGTTCGACAGCCTCGTAGAAAAAGTCCGTTCCCGACAAATCCGGCGCGAGCTCTTTGGCCTCGCGTGACAGCACGACCTGTTCGGTCAACACCCCGAAGCTCGCCGATGTTTGGCGCAAGGGGCCCTTTGGTGAAAATCGGTAGGTTCCGCTCAGGCCAAAGCCCGTCTCGAACCCGGACAATGCCTGTGCCTCGGGGTCGATGATGAATTCAAACGGCAGACCCGCAAGCGTCAGAGTATCCTGGCGGCTGCCATTGTTCACGTTCGAACGCGGGGTGGCACTGGTATTGATCTGTATGTCCCACGGGTTGCGCGATTTGACATATCCGAAGTCGCGCTTTGCGGTAGCTTCGGCCCGGTCGGTGGGCGCATGCTGTGCGGCCCGTCGCAGCCACCATTGCGCCGCCGTCCGCCGTCCGCCAGTTGCCAGGGCCTGTGCCATGACCATCGCAGCACCGAACCGGCCCGGGTCAGTGTTGGCAGTGTCCCACGCTGATCTTGCGGCATCCCGCGCCGCATCGATGCGGCCCAACCCGCGAAGCGCCTGCGAGCGGATGACCAGCGCAGTGCTGTCGTTGGGATCGCGCTGCAACAGCGCATCGGTATAGCGCAGGGCATCTTCGGCAAAACCCGAAGCGACGGCCGCATAGGCCAGCTTGCGCAACGCGTCGGCCTCCAGTGTCAGCGGGTTTGCCTGGCCCGCATCAGCCGCAAGCGCCAGTGCCGCAGACAGCACCAGCCGTCGCACCAAACCGGACGACATGGCAACTCAATCCCGGTACAGGATAAACCCGCCGGTTTCGCGCACAGTCACGCCTTCAGCGCGCGGATCCAGCGCTTCGACAACGATGACGCCCACGACCTCGTCTTCTCCGCCGCTTGTCGCATCCCCCGACAGAACGGCATAGTAGTTGCCGCTTTCAAAGGATACTGGCGTGCCGTCCGTTGCTGTGAAAGAGCTGCTCAACTGGCCAATGATCTCGCCATTGGCATCCAGCGCCCCTGGCCCCACGCTGAAGACCATCGTCGGCAGCGCCGTCAGGCTCGCGTCGTTGTCTGCGTTCAACGCGGCAAGCACTGAACCCGTGATGTCGTTCCCATTGACGTCATAGATCGACCGGTTGAACACCTGCCCAGCCACCGCAGCGCCTTCGTTGAAATCGTTGAAGTCGATGCTGACGACCATATCGCCGTCCGCATACTCCAGCCCGCCGGTGCCGTTGAAATCGCGGATCGCAGCATAGTCACCCGCATAGCTGGCCTGACCCGAACTTGGCAACCTTACCGATCCGTTGCGCTGGTACACAAACCCACCATAGCCGTAGGGGATGTATGCCCCGGTCCGTACCACTGCAAACTCGGTATTCCCCGAAGTCGACACCCCTCTGATTGCCCGATGCCCGAACTGTCTGATCGGCGTTCCCGTCACATCGTCAGCATAAAGGCTGTCGGCCTCGTACACGGCAAAAGGCCCCAGGGAGCTGACCTGATTGTCGCGGGAATAGACATTGCCGCCATCGAAGGCGAGGCCGTCAACTTCGAAAGTGTCCGTGTTGCTGTCATAGGCCACAGCCGCGACATAGCCATCGCCCACTTCGCCGCCGTCCGCCTCTGTCGGTTCCCGGCGCTCAATAGGTGAACTGCGCGATGGGTTTTCTGTACCCGGCGGCAGTATCCGGTCACTGCCAGGGTCCGTCGGGTCCTCTTCCAGAAAAGGATTGCCGCCACAGGCCGCCAGCAAAAGGCATGCCATCAGTATCGTCTTGTTAGGGGTCATTTTGTTGCTCGATCTGCCCACTGTTGCGCGAAGATTGCAGTGTTAGACATTGAAAGTCAAAGAGGAACTGACCTATCCACAGGATCGCTCGCTTTCTGTGCCCCAACCGCATCACGCCGCATCTCGTGGTTTTACGAACCGGCAACCGCAATCTATAGTGGTCCGCGACTCATCTCAGCCGAAAGCACCGCCATGCCCCTTACCCCCGATCAGCTGGCCGAAATCGATGCGCAGCGCCAATCCCCGCGCCAAACCCTGCGCGTCACCGCCCCGGGGATGGAGCAGCACCTCTACACAGCCCACCCCGTCCTTGATCACGGCTTTGTCCGCGTCATCGACTACATGGGCGACGATGCCGCCATCGTTCAGGCCGCCCGCGTCTCCTATGGCGCCGGCACCAAGCATGTGCAGAACGACGAAGGCCTGATCCGCTACCTGATGCGCCACTGGCATTCGACCCCGTTCGAGATGTGCGAGGTCAAACTCCACGTCAAACTCCCGGTCTTCGTCGCCCGCCAGTGGATCCGCCACCGCACCGCCAATGTGAACGAATACTCGGCCCGCTATTCGATCCTCGACCGAGAGTTCTACATCCCCGCCCCCGAACACCTCGCCGCCCAATCCACCGTGAACAACCAGGGCCGCGGCGAAACCCTGTCGGGCGAGGAAGCCGCCCGCGTGCTGGAGATGCTGAAATCCGACGCCAACCGCGCCTATGACCACTATGAGGAGATGCTGAGCCAAGACGGCCAGCAAGGCCTCGCCAGAGAACTCGCCCGCATGATCCTCCCCGCCAACATCTACACCCAGTGGTACTGGAAAGTGGACCTGCACAACCTCTTCCACTTCCTTAGGCTAAGGGCCGACCCCCACGCCCAATACGAAATCCGCGTCTACGCCGAGGTGATCGCCGCCTGCGTGAAAGACTGGCTGCCCCTGGCCTACGCCGCGTTCGAGGATTACCGGATGGGCGGCGTGACGCTGAGCGCGAAAGCGATGGACTGCGTGAAGCGAATGCTGAACGGTGAGGTGGTGACGCAGGAGACGAGTGGCATGAGCAAGGGGGAGTGGCGGGAGTTTGAGGGGGTTTTGGGGTGAGTAATTTGTTCGAATGCGATTTAAACATCAATCGGATCGTCAGTGACATTGCGGCGCAAGTGCAATCAATAGATCACGAATTGATCGCTCTTTGTGTGAAAGGCGAGGTAAATAGGGGAGCTTTTGAGCAACTTCGCTCAAACATTCATGCTATCCAAGAAGACTTCTCAAGAAGTATGGCTCTTAATTCTGAAATCCTGACGCATGACCGCGAAATGACAGACGCTTCAATTCGAATTGATAGAGCAACAGGTAAAGTTATCGCCACCTATAACGGAGTTGAAGCAGTTATTCCACATCCATTCGGGCAAAACGTTGCAATTCGGGGGCCCTTTTCATTTTCTGCTTTTAGGCCAGGCGTAGTGGCGGAAGAAATCGCTGAAGATCAGAGAGAACGCCACATCTCTCTCGCGAGTTCTCTTGAAAGCTTTTACATGCGAACTCATCTTGCCTGGAAGTTACTTGAGCAAGGTAAGTTTCGGAAGGAAAAAAGGAAGAAGTTCATTGGGGTGCAGGACGTCAGAAACAATCTGATTAATCACCCAAATGATTCTGACTTATACTCGTTCTCAGCAAGTTCGTGTGGACCAAAAGTCAAAAACTGGTACACAAATGACGCAAAGCCCAAAACAGTCGATAAAGGATTGGTCGGCAATTACCAAGAGTTCTTGGTGCATGCGAGATTGAGAATCTGCGAAATCAAACAGTCGATCAACTCGGCGAGCTGAGTCGCAAAGTCTAATATTTTGCCTTGGGTGAGCATTCATTGTGCGCCGTTTCTAACCCTACCCATGAACGCGCGTCACCCCTCGGCCGATGTCCCAAAGGTACGCGATGAATGCGCAACCTACTGCATCGCAACCCAGTCTCGGTGATAAGACGGATACGGCCAATCCCCCACCCGCTCCACCAACCCGTGTTTCACCGGGTTGATCCAACAATACCGGACATGAGCGGCGAAATCGGCCTCATCGCGGATGTGAGGCTCCCAATACCGCCGTTGCCGGATGCCCGCTTCGTTCCCCCGGGGTTCCCGGCCCCGTAGGTCGGGCTTCAGCCCGACTCTCCGCCGCCCCCCCCACCGCGCCGTGCGGGTTGGGGTTCAGAGTCGGGCTGAAGCCCGACCTACGCAATCCGATCGAAAACTGCGCCTTGATGGAGGCCATCCGCCCGGCAAAGTCTGCATCCCCCTTGGGCAAGGTCCAGACGCAATGCATGTGGTCCGGCAACACCACCCAGGCATCAATCCCGAACGGTCGCGTCGCCCGCGTGACCGCGACCGCTTGGCGCAACACATCGACGTGCCGCACCAGCGTGTCCGCCCCACGGTCCACCAGATTGACCGTGAAGAACACGCAAGCGCCGGGACTCTTGGGGCGTTTGTAGCACGACATGCCAGCAGGATCTGCGGGCGAGGGTTAAAGAGCCGATAATCCGCGCCTGCGCCCAACGTCATGCGCAAAGCCATACGTCAGCCATACGCAACGCACCCTCAAACCATACGCCTAAACCAGCCGCGCCCCCTCCACCGCCGCCCGTACAAAATCCGCGAACAGCGGGTGCGGCGCGAAGGGTTTGCTCTTCAATTCGGGGTGAAACTGCACGCCGATGAACCACGGGTGGTCCTTGACCTCGACCGTTTCCGGCAGCCGTCCGTCCGGCGACATGCCGGCAAAAACCAGCCCGCAAGCCTCCAGCCGTTCGCGGTATTTGCCATCCACCTCATAGCGGTGGCGGTGGCGTTCCTCGATCTCGGTGGCCCCATAGATCGCGGCGACGTGTGATCCGGGCGCAAGATGTGCCGTATAGGCCCCCAGCCGCATCGTGCCGCCCTTGCCGTCAGTCAGCTTGCGCGCAACGACATGGTTGCCCTGCACCCATTCCTTCAGGTGATAGACCACCGGCGTAAACCGCTTCTCCCCCGCCTCGTGGTCGAACTCCTCCGACCCCGCGTTGCTAAGCCCCGCCAGATTGCGTGCGGTTTCAATCACCGCCATCTGCATCCCCAGACAGATGCCCAGATACGGCACCTTCTTCTCCCGCGCAAACTGCGCCGCCCGGATCATCCCCTCCGTCCCCCGCTCCCCAAACCCGCCAGGTACCAGAATTGCATGGAAATTTTCCAGATAGGGGGCAGGGTCCTCGCGTTCGAAAATCTCAGAATCCACCCATTCCGCCCGCACCCGCACCCGGTTGGCCATCCCGCCATGGGTCAGCGCTTCGGCGATGGACTTATACGCATCCTCAAGCTGGGTGTATTTGCCGACCACCGCCACCCGCACCTCGCCTTCGGCATGGGTCATGCGGTCCATCACGTCCTGCCAGCGCGCAAGGTTGGGCCGCGGCGCGGGTGAGATGCCGAACGCATCCAGCACCGCCTGATCAAGGCCCGCGCGGTGATAGGCCATCGGGGCCTGATAGATCGACTTTAAGTCATAGGCGGGGATCACCGCCTCGGGGCGGACGTTGCAGAAGAGCGCGATCTTGGCGATTTCCTTGTCGGGAATGGGGTGTTCGGACCGGCAGACCAGCACATCAGGCTGGATGCCGATCGAGCGCAATTCCTTGACCGAATGCTGGGTCGGCTTGGTCTTCAACTCTCCGCTCGCCGCGAGATAGGGCAGCAACGTCAGGTGCATGAAGATGCACTGCCCGCGCTTGCGGTCCTGGCCGAACTGGCGGATCGCCTCGAAGAACGGCAGACCCTCGATGTCGCCGACCGTGCCGCCGATCTCGCACAGCATGAAATCGACCTCATCCTCGCCGATCTTGAGGAAGTCTTTGATTTCATTAGTGACATGCGGGATCACCTGAATGGTCTTGCCCAGATAGTCGCCGCGGCGCTCTTTTTCCAGCACGTTGGAATAGATCCGGCCCGACGACACGCTATCGGTCTGCCGCGCCGAGACGCCGGTGAAGCGCTCGTAGTGCCCAAGGTCCAGATCGGTTTCCGCGCCATCATCGGTGACAAACACCTCACCATGTTCAAAGGGCGACATCGTGCCGGGATCGACGTTCAGATAGGGGTCCAGCTTGCGCAACCGCACCGTATAGCCGCGCGCCTGCAACAGCGCGCCAAGGGCCGCCGAGGCTAGGCCCTTGCCAAGCGAGGACACCACGCCGCCGGTGATGAAGATGTAGCGTGCCATGGGGTCTCCCGTGCTGGTTCTGGGGCCGGAAATCACTCCGGGGAATCGCTGCTCACGGGATTGAAGAGATACCGTAAGCTCGAACAATGCGCAACCAAACCGCAAGATACGGGAGGCGTCGGTGCGAAAATCTCAAAAAGTTGTGGTCAGTCGGCCTTTGGCGGGGCAGCGGGTGCGTCGGTAGGGGCAGGAGGCAACAGGTTGCCGCCAAGCGACGGCAACTCGGGCGCCTCCGGGGCGGGCACTTTGCCACCAATCTGATCGATGACCGAGGCGGTCGAGGCAGTTTGCGCTGCCAGAATGGTCAGCGTTATAGACGTGCCGATAAAGGCCGCTGCAAAAATCCATGTCAGTTTGCCAAGTGCCGTCGCCGCAGCACGGCCTGACACCGCACCACCGCCCCCCATGCCCAAGCCGCCCCCCTCGGATCGCTGCAACAGCACGATGCCGATCAGCAAAAGGGCGAGGATGAGGTGGATGGTAAGGACAACGTTTTGCATGAGGCTTCCCACAAGGTGACGCATCTATCTAGGACCATGCGGGCAGGGGTGCAAGAGGTGGCGTCAGGCTGGCTGGGGTACCTCGCACACGGCAGACAGTTTGTTGCCGTCGGGGTCACGGACATAGCAGGAATAGAAATCGGGTTGGTAGCGCAGACCGGGTGCGCCTTCGTCTGTCCCGCCATTGGACAGCGCTGCGCTGTAAAAGGCATCCACCGCAGCGCGGCTTAGCGCAGTGAATGCGGGCATCGACCCATTGCCGACCGTGGCTGAATTGCCGTCATAGGGCTTGGTCACCCATAGCCGGATGCGGCTGTCGTCGGGCGGGCCATAGCCGATCTCGCTGTCGTCCGAATGGCGGCGCGCGAGGTCAAGCGTTGGCATGACTGCGTCATAGAAGGCCTTCGCACGGGCAAGGTCGTTGGTGCCCAAGGTTATGTACAATATCATCTTAACCCTCGATTTCATCGACAGAAGATTGCCCCGACAGGCGCTGGCGGATGATGCTCCACGACAGCCCGATCCCAAGGATGACGGAAAGCGCCAGAAGTGCAAGCCAGGTGTTCAGGCCGGGGTTGGCAAGCGACAGCACCCCCCAGTCGATCAGCACCCAAAGCCCCGCCCCGAAGATCGCCGCAATCAGAACGACGCCGAAGGCCCCGATGCTGCGCAGCGTCGCCACCACATAGATCGCCACCGCAACCCCCAGAAGCAGCCCCAGAAACACCGCAAGCGGTGTCTGGGTGGCCCAGTTCGCCTGCACCCATGTCACGAAATTGTAGGGCGTCGGATTGTAGGTCGCGACGACCAGACCCAGCGCACCCAGCCAGCGCAAAAGAATTCCCATCACCCGCTCCTGTCTCGTCTGCGCATTATGCTGTTTCGTCCTGCCGCGCGTTCCGTCTATATGACGCGGGGTTTTCCTTTTCGGAAGGGGTCGTCATGGCCAATGTCGTGGTTGTCGGGGCGCAGTGGGGTGACGAGGGCAAGGGCAAGATTGTCGACTGGCTTTCGGAACGCGCAGATGTGATCGCGCGCTTTCAGGGTGGGCACAATGCCGGGCATACGCTGGTCATCGACGGCAAGATCTACAAGCTGTCGCTGTTGCCCAGCGGGATCGTACGGGGCGGCAAGCTGTCGGTGATCGGCAACGGCGTGGTGCTCGACCCATGGCATCTGGTGGCCGAGATCGACAAGCTGCGCGGGCAGGGTGTTGAAATATCGCCCGAAAATCTGATGATCGCGGAAAACGCGCCGTTGATCCTGCCGGTGCATGGCGAGTTGGACCGGGCGCGCGAGGCGCAGAATTCGGTTGCCAAGATCGGCACGACCGGGCGGGGCATCGGGCCTGCCTACGAAGACAAGGTCGGTCGGCGGGCTATCCGGGTGGCGGATCTGGCCGACGAGGCGACGCTCGTGCTGCGGGTGGACCGCCTGCTGGGCCATCACGACGCGCTTCGGCGGGGCCTTGGAATGGAACCAGTGGACCGGGACGGATTGCTGACCGCGCTGCGGGGCATCGCGCCGCAGGTTCTGCCCTATGCGAAACCGGTGTGGAAGGTGCTGCATGACGCGCGGCGGTCGGGCAAGCGCATCTTGTTCGAAGGGGCCCAGGGCGCATTGCTGGACATCGATTTCGGGACCTATCCCTTTGTCACCTCCAGCAATGTGATTGCGGGGCAGGCGGCGACCGGCACCGGAATGGGACCGGGGGCAATCGATTTTGTACTTGGCATCGTCAAGGCTTACACGACGCGGGTTGGCGAAGGGCCGTTTCCGGCAGAATTGCACGACGCGGACGGGGCGCGGCTGGGCGAGCGCGGGCACGAATTTGGCACGGTGACCGGGCGCAAGCGGCGCTGCGGGTGGTTTGATGCGGTGCTTGTGCGCCAGACTTGTGTGACATCAGGCGTCAAGGGGATTGCGCTGACCAAGCTGGATGTGCTCGACGGGTTCCAGATCCTGAAAATCTGTATTGGTTACGATCTTGACGGGCTGCGGCTTGACCATTTGCCAACTGCCGCCGACCAACAGGCCCGGTGCAAGCCGATCTTTGAAGAGATGCCGGGTTGGACAGAGGTTACCGCAGGTGCTCGCAGTTGGGCCGAACTGCCCGGCGCTGCGATCAAATACGTGCGCCGGATCGAAGAGTTGATTCAATGCCCGGTCGCCATGTTGTCGACGTCGCCAGAGCGCGACGACACGATCCTTGTCACTGACCCCTTCGCGGACTAGGTCACAAGCAAGGCCGGTGAAATGCCTTTGATAACAGCGAGGTCAGCTTTGGTTTTGTCTTATCGTGCGCGCAGACGCCTGGCTTTGCTGATCCTGCTTGTCGGTTTGCCGATCTACATCGTCGCTGCGGTGACAGTCGTGAACTGGCTGGACCGCCCGCCGATCTGGATCGAGGTGCCGGTTTATCTGGTGTTGGGTTTCGTTTGGATGGTGCCGTTCAAATTCGTCTTCATCGGAATTGGCCAAGCAGATCCGGAAAGAAAACAGGCGGAAGGAGAACATCCTTCCGCCTGAATGCAGCTCGGCCTTGACAAGCGGCACGTCAGCCCGCGCTGCGTTTTCCTTCAGCAAGATAACGTGAATGCCCGGAAAGTTTGAACTGGCCGCGCTTGATCTTCTGGATACGGCCGTCACGCAACAGCGTGCCGAAACCGCGCAGGCAGTCTTCGCGGTTGTGGTCGTCGGCGCTTGGCAGGTCAGCGATTTGCTGCAACAACAGCGGGCGGGTAAATTGTGGCCGACCCAGTTGCAATGCGCAATAGGCCGCAGCGGCCTCCAGCAGATCAGGCATTGAGGTCGCCCCAAGTCGTTCTGCGAAATCGGCGAACGGCTGGCTCGGATCGGCAAAGATATTGTTCAGATCATCAACGCCAAGATCATCTTCGGTGTCGTGTGCCACCTCGTCGGGCATCCTTCGATCGTTGGGCATCCTTGGATCGTCCGGCACCGTTTCCACGGCCATCAGTTCGCTGGTGACCCGGCGCGGCCTGACCGGCAAAGTCGGCGCATTCTGGACGGTGGCAGGACGGTCGATGCGCTGTTCGGACACCAGTACCAAAGGTGCCGGTCGATTTTCGATTTGTGGGCGTTGTGTTGGCGTGCCGCCGTTTTGGGCCGATGAACCGGTTTCCGTGTTGACGAGGGCAGGACGGCGCGGGCGCACCACCCGGTCTAGATCATCACGGTAGGGGTCCATCCGCACTGTCGGGACTTGCTGCGCTGGCGCAGCATTGCTTTTGCGATCTGCAAAAGTAGCAGCAACCGCCGCCTTCAGATGCGCGATTGCAGACAGGCGGCGTTTGTTTTCCGGGCCTTCCATCGCAGCATTGGTTTGCGAGATCAGCCGTTCAACCGCGTCATCGTCCGTGGCGGGATCACCGAGTTTTGCCGCATCGACTGTCTCGGACGGCACCTCTGCCTTGTGCGACGCCTCTGGCTTGGGCCCTGCGTCGGCACGCAGATCGGCTTCAAGATCAGCCAGTTCGCGCTGCAAATCGGCCTCGGCCTGCGGTGACAAGGCGGGGGCAGTGGGGGTTGGCACCTGAACTTCGGCGACCGGGGCAACAAGCGCCACTTCGGTCGGCAGTGCGGCAGCGACAGCGTCGACGCGGCGGATCTTGATCACGCGCGCGCGCGCCCGCTGCAACCGTTCGCTAAGTGGCGAGGCGACCTGCGGCTCTGGTGCGGGTACAAAGACGCTTTCCGGCATCTCGCTTGGGTCGTCGGCATCCAGGGCAGCCTCTTGGCCTGAAACCTGCACCGGGCCTTCTTCATCTGACCGTGATGCAAGGTCATCCGATTGCGCAACGGTTGCGGCCACGTCGAATTCATCTTCGCCGTCGGGGTCGACCATCTGGCCATAAGTAATCTGTGTTGCGGTTTCGTCGGTAGGCAGGGCAACCGGATCGGCCAAAACCTCTTCTGCGTGCCCACGGGCATCTGCCGAAGGATCGGGCAGATCGGCCTGGTAGCGCTCCGGTGTTTCGAATTCCGGCAACAGGATTTCGGCACTCGGAACATCATCGACCAGCGGCCATGCCGAAGCTGTATTGTCTTGGACTTCATCGTCGGTATCGGCGAGGGCGGTGAGCATTACGTGATCAAGGTCGGCTTCGGTTTCGACATCCGCCCGAACTGGCAAGTCAGCGCCAAGGTCGGCCATCACAGCGGCGATGGTGTCTTCGTATGTGGCCTCGTCTGCAGGTTCCGCGAAGTCTGCGATTTCGGGCAAGTCAGCGCCAAGGTCGGCCATCACAGCGGCGATGGTGTCTTCGTATGTGGCCTCGTCTGCACGTTCCGCGAAGTCTGCGATTTCCGGCAAGTCAGCGCCAAGGTCGGCCATCACAGCGGCGATGGTATCTTCGTAAGTGGCCTCGTCCGCAGGTTCCGCGAAGTTTGCGATTTCCGGCAAGTCGGTGCAGGGTTCGTCCATCACAGGGGCGATGGTCTCGGCAGTGTTGGACACATCCGCTTTGGTTTCTTGCGTGGCAAGACTGCGCAGTTCGTCGTCTTGGTCAGTTGTCGCGGACAAGGAAATATCCGCATCGGGCGCGTCGGTGAAGTCTTGCTGCGCAAGATCGGTCGGTGTGATTGCCTCTGCTGCGGCGTTTGCCATCTCCGATGCGATGATATCAACGGCGTCGGCAGCGGCCTCGGCCCGGATTTCGACAAAACGGTCCGGCGCCGCTTCAATGGCAAACTGCGCATCCCATGCCGTGACCGGAGCGTTCAGCAGATCAGTCTCGTCTTCAACAAGGTACATCGGGCCGGCACCCTCTGCGGTGGCCCGGGCGGATGCGGTCTGCGCCTCTCTCAGCCGGATCAGCCTGGAGGCAGCCGAATCTTCAGTTGTTGCAACGGTGTCATTCAGGTGCGGCTCGATCACGACAGCCGCTGCCGGCATGGCGTTTTGCTGCGGCCCTTTGGTCACCGAAATGTCGCCCGCCCGCAAGATGACGCCATTTTCCTGAATGTTTGCCTCGACGCGGCGGTTGATCTCGCGTTCGGCAATCCGGTGCAGCATTGCCGCATCCGGAGTTGGCGGCTCGGCCCCGAAATAGCGATCCTCTGCGGCCAGATCCCGGAAGTATTCGGCAATGGCGCGCATGGTGTTGAAGGGATCGTCAAAACCCTCCAATGTGCACGAGAACGTGCCATAGGAAACCGTTAGGATTTTACTCGCACCGATCATGGGAGCTTTGCCTTCTGCCATTCGCTTCGAAGCCACTTTGGCTGTTTACAGGTGCAACTACATGGACAAAACACGGTCATTTGAAGGATTGATTGTGACATTGGAACCGATGTCCCGCCGCAATTGGGTAAACAATAGCGAAGAGTCTTTGGTGATTGTTCAGTCTTCTGAAGGCGTCACGCTGGTCGGCGGCGGTCCGCTGAGCCGTGGCGTGTTGATGCGCAGCCTGACTTTCGCGCCGCGACTGGTGGCCGCAGATGGCGGGGCGGACCGCGTATTGCGGCTGGGGCAGCGGCCCGAAGCGGTGATCGGTGATCTCGATTCGATCTCGGCATCGGCGCTGCGGGACTTGCGCGACGCGGTGCATCTGATCCCAGAGCAGGACACCACCGATTTCGACAAGGCACTGCGCAGCATCGCGGCCCCTTTTGTCGTGGGCCTCGGGTTTTCCGGTGCCCGCCTTGATCATGGACTGGCAGTGTTGAACACGCTGGTGCGCCATGCCCATCGGCGTTGCTTTATCCTGGGGCAGGGCGATGTCACGTTTCTGGCGCCCCCGCTGATCGAACTGGATCTGCCGATCGGCTCGCGGCTGTCGCTGTTTCCGATGCGCCCGGTAACCGGTCGGTCGACCGGACTGCGCTGGCAGATCGATGGGTTGCATTTTGCGCCGGGCGCGCGCATCGGCACATCGAACGAAGTGGTCGAACGGCGGGTCACTCTGGCCTTTGATGCGCCCGGCATGTTGATCATTCTGCCGCAACGCGCGCTGCCCGCTGTGCTGGCGGCGCTTGCGCTGCACGCGCCCGCTCGGCGTGGATGATGTAAAGGCCCGATCCGACGATCACCGCAATCCCTGCCCAGGTGAGGGCGTTCGGAAAGTCGTCGAACACGGCATAGCCAAGCGCCACGGCTGACACGATTTCCAGATAATGCAGCGGGGCAAGCGTCGCGGAAGGCGCAAATTTCAGGGCATAGGTCATGCAGATATGGCTGACTGCCGCCCAGAACCCCACTCCGAACAACCAAAGCCAGTCAAGTCCCTGCGGTACGACCGGATCGAATTCGGCCCAACCGCTGCCCTCTGCCAGCGCAAGCAGTGGCAGACACAAGACAGAACCTGCAAGCGCAGTGTGCAACTGCATCGTCACCGGATGCACATCCGCCGACATCGCCCGCGTGATCAGCATATAGAACGCAAATAAAACGGCCGTGCCCAGCGGAAACAGTGCCACCCAGCCGAACACCACCAACGACGGCTGGATCACCAGCATCGCCCCGGCAAATCCTACGACACTGGCCCCGATGCGCCGGGGGCCGACAGCATCCCCAAAGATCAGATTGCCAAGGATCAACAGGATAAAGGGTTCGACAAACACGATGGCCAGCGCATCGGCGATCGGCATTATCTGAGTGGCGGCAACAAAGCAGTAAGTGGATGCGATCAAAAGCACCGCGCGCACCACCGTCATCCGCCACAACCGCGCGGACATCCCCATCGGCAGGCGCATCATCAGCGCAATCGGCAGCATCAGGCCGGCCTGCACCACAAAGCGGGCCGCGGTAATCTGGCCCACCGGTATTGTCGCCGTCGCGAGCTTTGCCGCGACATCCAGCAGCGGGGCCAGCACACAAAATGCGAGCATCAGGGCCACGCCAGGCAGGATACGGTCTTGGGTCACGTCGTGCGGGTTCCTGTGCAGCTTTCGTGCCGGTCAGACAGTGGCAGTCGGGGGCCACCCCAACAGGGGTGATCAGCTGACAATGATGACCTGCCCCGTGATCGCACCTTCGACGCTTTTGGCATAGGCAAGTCCCACGCGCTGCGATGGCACGGGTTCATGGCCCGGAAACCACGCACCATAGCGGGGAACGGACGTTTGCAGCAACCCCGGGCTGACCACATTCACCCGCAACCCGCGTGGCATTTCAATCGCCGCCCCGACGACGAACCCTCCCAAAGCCGCGTTCGCGGTTGCAGCACCCACCCCCATGCGGATCGGGTCGCGGTCAAGGACGCCGCTGGTCAGGGTGAACGACCCTGCATTGCTGACACGCGCCAGACCTTCAAGCACCAGATTGATCTGGCCCATCACCTTATGGCGCAGGCCAAGCATGAACTGCTCTTCCGTAAACTCGGTCAGGGCGCCGAAATGGACATTTCCCGTGGCAGAAACCACCGCGTCGACCGGCCCGGCCTTGTCATACATCGCCCGGATCGAGTTGCGGTCGGTGATGTCAGTCTGAAGATCGCCACGGGTCCGCCCGACCTTGATCAGATCGTGGCGCTGGCCCAGCTCGTCACAAACAGTTCTCCCGATATCGCCTTCGGCGCCGACAACAATGATCTTCATCCCGTCCTCCCGCGACTGCGTCGGCCACAGGCCTGTTCAACAGTTTGGCACATTCACGGCCAGACCACCAAGCGAGGTTTCCTTGTACTTTTCGTGCATGTCCGCCCCGGTTTGCCGCATCGTTTCGATGCAGTTGTCCAGGCTGACCAGGTGGATACCGTCGCCCCGCAAGGCAAGGCTTGCCGCCGACACCGCCTTGATGGCACCCAGACCGTTGCGCTCGATGCAAGGCACCTGCACCAGCCCTGCGATCGGATCGCAGGTCATCCCCAGATGATGCTCCAGCGCGATCTCTGCGGCATTCTCCACCTGCTCGGGTGTTCCGCCCAGTACCGCAGCCAGCCCCGCTGCCGCCATTGCGGCCGCAGCCCCGACTTCGGCCTGGCAGCCGCATTCTGCCCCCGAGATCGAGGCGTTATGCTTGACCAGCCCGCCGATTGCCGCTGCGGTCAGCATGAACTCTCCGATCCGCGATGCCGAAGCCCCCGGCACATGATCAAGGTAGTAGCGGATCACGGCCGGAACCACGCCCGCCGCGCCGTTTGTCGGCGCAGTCACGACTTGTCCACCGGCCGCATTCTCTTCGTTGACCGCCATCGCGTAAAGACCCATCCAGTCGTTGATCACGTGCGGGGCCGTCATGTTGAGTCCACGTTCGGCAATCAGCGCGTCATGGATGCCCTTTGCCCTGCGCCGCACCTTCAACCCACCGGGCAGGATCCCGGTTCCCGACATGCCGCGGTCGATGCAATCGGTCATCACCGCCCAGATCCGCGCCATCCCCGCATCAAGGTCGGCAGCCGCGC
This sequence comes from Paracoccaceae bacterium, assembly GCA_031400505.1. Lineage (GTDB taxonomy): Bacteria > Pseudomonadota > Alphaproteobacteria > Rhodobacterales > Rhodobacteraceae > JAIYDJ01. Next base: position 87,987 of record JANNPZ010000043.1, read on the forward strand.
GAAACCGCATTTCATTCGCGCGCTTCATGGCAGCAATCGACAGACCGGACGCGCGCGCCATCGCCAGCATTTCGTCTGCTGTCTGGAAAGGGTAGGGCACATCGGCGCGCGACCTGCCCCTGGTGCCGCCTGCCTCGGCAATCTCGGAGGCGGTCAGAACAAAACCGCCGCCAATCGAATAGTAGGTTTCCTGCAAGATCACATCACCTTGCGCGTCGGTTGCCTTCAGCACCATTCCGTTGGCATGTCCGGGCAGGGCCGGGCCATAGTCAAACAGCAGATCGCGCGCCGGATCAAAGCCAAGCGCGGGCAGTCCGGGCGGGTGGATCAGTGCGGTCGACTTGATCGCCTGCAGTGTTGCTTCGGCTTTCTCTGCGTCATAACTCGCCGGTTCGAACCCGGCGAGACCGAGAATAGTTGCGCGATCGGTCGCGTGGCCCACCCCGGTAAACGCAAGACTGCCGTGCAGCGATGCGCGCAGCCCGTGCGCCTGAAACGGCGATTGCCGCAGAAGGTCCAGAAACCGTGCCCCTGCCACCATCGGCCCCATCGTGTGCGACGACGATGGCCCCACGCCGACCTTGAACATGTCGAATACGGAAAGGAACATGCAGGCTCCGGTGTTTTATGCGCCGCTGAACGCGGGGTTTGTAAAAATTGTCTGGCCCAGATCTTCGGCCTTGGCCACGGAAAGCGCCGCCGGTCGGGTTTCCAGTGCGGACAGCAGCGCGTGCAACGCCGGGAATGCCCGTGTTGAAATTGCCTCGGCGGCATCGTTCGGCGACGGTGCCAACCAACGCAACAACATGCCGATGTAGTATCCCAGTGCACTGGGTGCTGCGGGCGAGAGCCAATCCGGGTTCGTGGCCGCCTTTGCCTCAAGATAGCCAAAATGCGCCAGCAGCCGGTTTTTGGCTGCCAATTCAACAGCGTTGGCGCAATTGGGTCCGGCGACACGGTCGGGGTAGAAATACTGCATCAGTGTGCTGTGAACCGAATTGTTGACAAACACGAACCAGCTGAGCCAGTCGGCGCGCGCAGGGTCGGTGGCCTGTGGGCCAAAGCCCGGATGCCTGTCCACCAGATAAAGCAGGATTGCTGCCGTCTCGAACATTGGCCCGTCGGGTGTTTCGAGTGCCGGGATCAGGCCCATCGGATGCATCGCGCGGTAGGCGAGGCTGTCGAGCGCGCCCCCTTCCCGGTCTATCAGGCGACATTCATGTGGCGCACCGATTTCGGTCAGCAAAAGCCGGACGATGGTCGAAGCTGAATCGGGTGAGACGTGAAGCACATACATCGATATGGTCCTTCTTTGGACTGCGCAGCCTCAGTATGCCAAGGTCAGCGTGGTGTTGCGCGCCCAAAGCGACGCAAGCCGCGTGAAAACGGCACCATAGCCCGGCGTCTGGCGATTTGTTCCTAAATTGTTCATCTCGCGTTAACCAGTCTTTCTGCAGACTGGGCTGACCGAAATGGAGAATGACATGCGCTTGGTTGCCCTGATCCTGTGCTGCCTGTTCCTGGTGGTGCCTGCGAATGCAGACGTTGCCCTGGCGCTGCCCGACCCGATGGCGAAGCGGATCAAGGCCGTACCTGACCGGTTCCTTGATCTGGCGGCCTTGCTGATCCATGGGTTTGGTGCGGATGGCAGCATAGACCATGCCGGCATCGAACGGGCGATCTCTCTTGACCGGGCGGGCGCGCGCGCATCGGCATTGCGGCGTCTCTTGGCGGCGGATCTTGATGGAAACGGGGCGGTTGCCACGTCCGAGATTTCGGTTGCCGCCGGGGCAGCCAGTGCGGCCACGCGGGCGCGTCTGATCACCACGCATTCGCGGGCCGATACCAACGGCGACGGTGTGGTGGACGCTTTCGAATTGTCGGCACATGCCCGGGCCGAAAGCTTGCGCGCCGTCTCGGAGTCCGAAGTGGCGCTGTTGCGTGCCGTTTTGTCTTGTGATCAGGACGGTGATGGTGCGGTCGACATGGCAGAGGTCAAACGCGCAATCCTGGGGCTAGACGTGGCGGGCTGACCCAAATCTGCCCCGCAGGTCCCGAACCGTTGCAGTTGTCACATATCAGTGTCCCCGATCCGAGCCGACACGTTGCTCCTGCACGGTCGATTGCCTATAAGCACGGCGAACCACGCTGGAGATTGCCGATGGCCGCCGAATTGTCCCCGATCGACAAAGCCAAATTTGTGGCGGCAAAGCGCGCTGTGGATTTTGTGCAACCCGGCATGAAAGTTGGCCTTGGCACCGGATCAACCGCCGCGTGGATGGTGCGCTGTCTGGGCGAGCGCGTGCGCGAAGAAGGGCTGAAGATTGTCGGCGTCCCGACATCGACCCGTACTGCGGAACTGGCGCGTCAGGTTGGCATCAAGGTCGTGAGCCTGGACGAAGCGAAGTGGCTGGATCTGACGATCGACGGTGCCGATGAGTTTGACCAGAATCTTGCGCTGATCAAAGGCGGCGGGGCGGCCCTGCTGCAAGAAAAGATCGTGGCAACCGCAAGCGACCAGATGATCGTGATCGCGGACGCCGCCAAGGAAGTGACTGCGCTGGGGACCTATCCCTTGCCGGTCGAAATCATACCGTTTGGTTGGCAGACGACCAAGGCGCTGATCGAAGAGGTGTTGGTTTCGATGGACGTGATGGGCCGCGACGTGACGGTGCGGATGAACGGCGCAGCACCTTTGGTGACCGACGAGGCGAATTACCTGGTCGATCTTCACCTGAAACGCATCAGCAACCCGCGCCAACTGGCCATGGTGCTGAACCAGCTCCCCGGCGTGGTGGAAAACGGGCTTTTCATCGACATTTGTGACATTGTGATCATCGGGCATGCCGACGGGCGGGTCACAGTACGCGACATCAATGAAGGGTCAGAGCATGACGACCGCATCGAGTTTGCGCCCAGCCTGAATATCTTTGCCGATCTGGGGGACTGAGATGACCTTTGATTACGACTTGTTCGTGATCGGCGGCGGTTCGGGCGGTGTGCGTGCCGCTCGCATCGCCAGTGCCGAGGGTGGCGCGCGTGTCGGTCTGGCCGAAGAAAGCCGCATGGGCGGTACCTGCGTGATCCGTGGCTGTGTGCCGAAAAAGCTCATGGTCTTTGCCTCTGGATACCCGTCGGCTATGGCCGAGGCGCGGGCCTATGGCTGGGATGTTGCCATGGGCGGCTTCGATTGGCTGCGGTTTCGCACCAGCCTGGAGGCGGAGCTGACGCGGTTGGAGGCCGCGTATCGCAACACGCTGATCAAAGCGGGCGTATCGATTCATGACGCGCGCGCAACTGTCATCGATCCGCACACCGTCGAACTGGCGAGCGGCCAGCGATTCACGACCAAACACATCCTGATTGCCACTGGCGGCCGCCCTTTCGTGCCTGATGTTCCGGGTGCGGATCTGGCTGTAACCTCGAACCACATGTTCCATCTTGACGCCCTTCCGGCACGGGCGCTGGTGGTTGGCGGTGGCTATATCGCTTCGGAATTCGCATGTATTTTGAATGGGTTGGGCGTCAAGGTCACGCAGTTCTATCGCGGTGCGCAAATTCTGCGCGGCTTTGATGACGAGGCCCGCGGGCATGTGGCCAATGCAATGCAGGAACGCGGCATCGACATTCATTGCGGCACCGATGTCATGCGACTGGAACGCACAGCGGATGGCATTCTGGCGACGTCGACGGACGGGTCGGACAAAACGTTTGATCTGGTGATGTATGCGACGGGGCGGCGGCCAAACAGCGCAGGGCTGGGGCTGGAGGCGTTGGGCGTGAAGATCGGGCGGGCCGGTCAGATCGAGGTCGATGCCTACAGTCAAACCGCCGTGCCGTCGGTCTATGCCGTGGGCGATGTCACCAACCGCATCAATTTGACGCCAGTTGCGATCCGCGAAGGCCATGCCTTTGCCGATACGGTGTTTCGCGGTATCCCGACGCGGGCGGACCATGACCTTGTGCCTTCAGCCGTGTTCACGCAGCCCGAACTGGGTTCGGTCGGGCTGTCTGAAGAGGCGGCGCGCGCGCTGGGGCCGATCCACGTCTATGTGGCAGCTTTCCGCCCGATGAAGACGGCCTTTGCGCGCCAGTCCGACCGGGTCCTGATGAAGCTGGTGGTCGACGCGGACACTGCCCGCGTGCTTGGGTGTCACATCGTTGGGCCAGAGGCCGGAGAAATGATCCAGCTTGCCGCGATAGCTATCAAGATGGGGGCAACCAAGGCGGATTTTGACCGAACTGTCGCCGTGCATCCGACGATGTCAGAGGAATTGGTGACATTGCGAACTCCGACCAGGACGGTTTGAAGGCCGCAGGCAGTTGGGCCGAAATAGCTTGATTTTCGCGCCGTCGTGCCCAGTTAAGGGGCCAAGGTATAACAGAGAAAGACAGGTCAATGGCAGGTAACGGAGGCCCATGGGGTGGCGGCGGTTCGGGCAAGGGCCCCGGAGATGGCGACCGTGACGAGGAACGTCGCCCGAACGGTGGACGCCGCCCGGGCGAGGGTCCGCAGATGCCCGAGATCGAAGAGTTGATGAAAAAGGGCCAAGAGCAGTTGCGCGTGCTGATGGGCGGGCGCGGTCGCGGAAACAACAGCGGTGGCCGTGGGCCCGGCGGATTGCCCGAAGGACCGATTTTCACCCGCAACGGCCTGATCATGGGCGGGCTGGCTGCGGTTGCGCTTTGGGGTTTCATGTCGTTTTACACGGTGCGTCCTGAAGAACGGTCGGTCGAGCTGTTTCTGGGTGAATTCAGCACCATCGGGAATCCCGGTCTGAACTTTGCACCTTGGCCACTGGTCAAGGCAGAGATCGTTCAGGTCACCGGCGAAAGGTCTACCGACATCGGCACCGGATTGGGGGGGGAACTGGACACGGGTTTGATGCTGACCCGCGACCAGAACATCGTCGACATCGAATTTCAGGTTGTCTGGCGTGTCGCTGATCCGTCTTTCTTCCTGTTCAACCTGTCCGATCCGACCGACACGATCCGTGCTGTCAGCGAATCCGCAATGCGCGACATCATCGCGCGGTCGGAACTTTCGCCGATCCTGAACCGTGATCGCGGCGTTATTGCAAACGACGTGCGTACTGCCGTGCAGACAACGCTGGACAGCTACAAGGCCGGCATCAACGTTGTCCGCGTCAACTTCGCCAAGGCGGCACCACCGACCGAAGTGATCGATGCTTTCCGTGAAGTGCAGGCGGCTCAGCAAGAGCGCGTCCGGCTGGAAAACGAAGCCGATGCCTATGCAAACCGGGTGACGGCTGCGGCCCGAGGCGAGTCCGCTCGGCTGGCAGAGGAATCAGAGGCCTACCGCGCCCAGGTCGTCAACAACGCGGAAGGCGAGGCGAGCCGTTTCCTGTCGGTCTACAATGAATACGTCAAGGCGCCGGAAGTGACCCGCAAGCGGATGTATCTGGAAACCATGGAACGGGTGCTTGGCAACATGAACAAGGTCATCCTTGATGGCGTGACGACAGGCGAAGGCGGACAGGGCGTTGTGCCGTTCCTGCCACTGAATGAATTGAACCGCATGGCCCCGGCTGCCGCCGCGACCACGACCACCGGAGGGACGAACTGATGCGTATGCCGCTGATTCTTGCCGCTGTTTTCGTGCTGGTCGTCGGTACGTTGTCGTCGTTGTTCATCGTTGATGAACGTGACAAGGCACTGGTGCTGCAGTTTGGTCAGGTTAAACAAGTGAAAGAGGAGCCCGGCCTTGGGTTCAAACTTCCGTTGATCCAGGAAGTCGTCAGATATGACGGCCGCATCCTGAGCCTGCCGACGCCGCCGCTGGAAGTGACAATGTCGGATGATCGCCGGCTGGTGGTGGACGCATTTGCGCGCTGGCAGATCACCGATCTTGTCCGCTTTCGCGAATCGGTCGGGGTGGTCGGGATCGATCGAGCGCAGCAACTGCTGGCTGGCATTCTGAACAACGCCATCCCGGAAGTCCTTGGCAAGGTGCCCTCCAACCGTGTGCTGTCCGAAGACCGGACCGGGCTGATGAACCAGATCCGCGACATCGCCAAACGCGAGGCGCAGTCGCTGGGCGTCGATGTGATCGACGTTCGCCTGACCCGAACCGATCTGCCCGAGCAGAACCTTGCCGCAACCTATGGCCGGATGCGGGCAGAGCGTGAACGCGAGGCCGCAGACGAAATCGCCCGCGGGAACGAGGCCGCACAGCGCGTGCGGGCATCCGCCGACCGTACCGTGGTTGAACTGACATCCGAAGCGCGCAAGAACGCCGAGGTTATCCGAGGTGAAGCCGACGCCGAACGCAACAGCATTTATGCGCAGGCGTTTGGGCGCGACCCAGAGTTTTTCGCCTTCACCCGGTCGTTGACCAGTTACGAACGCGCTTTGCAAAGTAGCAACACCTCGATTGTCATGCAGCCTGACAGCGTGTTCTTTGACTATCTGCGCAGCGAAGAGGCACCCGTAGCAAAGCCCGCGCCATGAGCAGCATCCTGCTGGCTTTCGGGCTGGTGTTGGTGATCGAGGGGCTGGTGCTTGCACTGGCCCCTTTGCGTCTGGAACAGGTTCTGGCGATGCTGGCCGCGCTTGGCCAAGACCAACGACGGATTTTCGGGCTGGGCGCGGTAGCTTTGGGTGTCGTTCTGGTCGCCGCCGGTCGCTGGCTGGAGGCATGACGCCTGTGGTGCAACCTGGCCCGGTTATTCACAACGGATTGACAGGACGCGAGGCAGATTGCCTTGCGCTTTGTCGCGACAAGACCAAATATTGCACGATAGCCGGATTGCAGCACATCCGGCACACCCAGATTGGAGAATGCAGCGTTATGCGATCCGCACCATTTTCAGCCGTTTTGACGGCCCGCCCGGTGCCAGAACAGGCACAAACCTCGCGACTGATGCTGGCGGTTGGGCTGGGACTGGTTCTTGCCCTGTCGCTGACCACGCAGGCTTTTGCGCGCGGCGAAACCGAGAGCTTTGCCGATCTGGCCGAACAGATCAGCCCGTCGGTCGTAAACATCACGACGTCCGCGCTGGTTGCGGCACCGCCCGAGGGAAGCCCGATCGTGCCCGAAGGATCACCCTTTGAGGATTTCTTCCGCGAGTTTCAGGACCGCAATGGCCCGGGTGAACGCGAACCCCGCCGGTCTGAAGCGCTGGGTTCTGGTTTTGTGATCTCTGCCGACGGCTATATCGTCACAAACAACCATGTGATCGAAGGGGCCGATCAGATATCTATCGAGTTCTTTTCGGGTGAGCGGCTTGACGCGAAGCTTGTCGGCACCGACACCAAAACCGACATTGCGCTGCTGAAGGTGGAAAGCAACGAACCCCTGCCGTTCGTGCCTTTTGGCGACAGTGACGCGATGCGGGTCGGCGATTGGGTCGTGGCGATGGGTAACCCGTTGGGTCAGGGTTTTTCGGTCAGTGCGGGCATCGTTTCGGCTCGTGGGCGCGAATTGCAAGGCACTTACGACGATTTCATTCAGACCGATGCGGCGATCAACAAGGGTAACTCGGGCGGCCCGTTGTTCAACATGGACGGTCAGGTTATCGGCGTGAACACCGCCATCTTGTCACCAACCGGCGGGTCGATCGGGATCGGGTTTTCGATGGCTTCGAATGTGGTAAGCAAGGTTGTTTCGCAGCTGCAAGAGTTCGGTGAAACCCGCCGTGGCTGGCTTGGCGTGCGAATTCAGGATGTCACGCCCGATGTGGCCGAGGCGATCGGACTGCTCGATGCCAAAGGGGCACTGATCACCGATGTTCCCGAAGGCCCGGCGCGCGATGCGGGCATGCTGGCTGGCGATGTGATCCAGACGTTTGACGGCAAGCCGGTCGATGATACCCGTGATCTTGTCAACCGCGTGGCGGATGCGCCGATTGGTGAAGCGGTGGCGGTGGTCGTCTTGCGCGATGGCAAGGAAGAAACCTTGCAGGTGACCTTGGGCCGCCGCGAAGATGCCGAGGCGGAAAGCACGCCGGTTGTCGCTGCTCCGACCCAGGAACCCGCCGAGGCAGAGGTTTTGGGGATGACCCTGACCCCGATTACCCCCGATATCGCCAGCAAGTTGGGTCTTGACGCATCGGCCACGGGTCTTGTGGTCGTGGCAGTGGACGAGGCAAGCGAGGCCTATGCCAAGGGACTGCGCGATGGTGACATGATAGCCGAGGCCGGCCAACAGAAGGTCATCCGGTTGCAAGACATCAAGGACAGGGTGGCCGAAGCACAGGACGCTGGGCGCAAGTCCTTGTTGCTGCTGGTGCGTCGGGCAGGTGATCCGCGCTTTGTGGCGCTGTCTCTGGAATAAAGTTGCAACGGTGCAATGGGGCGGCGGCCAATCCGCCGCCCCATTTCCCGCTTAATTGCCGGAACGCGCGCAGCTGCGTGCAATTTTGAACTTCGCGTGTGCCGCCAGAATTACCGCAATTGGCCGATGTCAGGCGCTCCGGACGCCTGCGCTTTTGGTCTGTTCAAAGCGCATCCAGTTCGGTCGAGATGATGCCAAGCTCGCGTGCCGCTGCCAGCGACAACTGCCGGCTATCAAGCCCGCGTTCGGCTTGAAACCGTCGGATCGCCTCGGTTGTCGGCGGGTCGAGCACGCCGGTCAGTGGCTCTCGGTAAAGTCCACGGGCTTTGAGTGCGCGCTGCAGGGTGGCAATGAATTCCACGGTCAACTCGGCAGGGCAGGGTGCGCGGAACCATACCTTGTTGCGGTCCTGCACGATACGCTGGCGTGTGGTGCTGCGGAAGGTGGCCGATGTCACCAAATTGCCCGCGGCGTCGCGGATTTTGGGTGTGACAAGGGTTTGTTCGGTCACGGTTTCGATGACGGCCGGGCTGACGTCGGCGGCCCAGCAGGTGCCGGCGTCGCCGTCTGGCGGGTCGGTTCGCAGGATTTCGGCCGAAAGCTGCGCTCGGGACGGTGCCTCGACCACCGCCGATTGGCAGGCTGCCAGCGCAAGCCAAACCCCGAGGATGCCAATGAATCGCCCTGCCATGCCGCTGCCTGATCCGCGCCGGTTGCCGTCCGGCCTGTTGTGGTTGCCACCATAGCGGGAAAAGACGGTCAGCGAAACCCTAGGGTTGGTCGCCGGCCCGCACGCCATCGGGCTTGAAATCGGGGTGCAACAGCCGGTCCAGCAAAGGTGAAAGATCCTCTATCACCTCGGCCACCACATGCACCACCCCCGCCTCGCGCTGCAGCCGTCCGGTGACCCGCAACAGCCGCGCCGAAATCACCGCGCGGCGAAACCGTTCATAGATCGAGGCCCAGACCACCACATTGACCGTCCCGGTCTCATCTTCCAGCGTGACAAAGATCACGCCTTTGGCGGTGCCCGGCCGCTGGCGCAGCAGCACCAGCCCCGCCACACAAACCCGCGCCCCGCCGGGCGGTTCGTTCAGGCGGGCAGCGAGAAGGGCTGCAGGCGGACGTGGCCAGGTGTTGGGCCGGGGGGTGCGAGTCATCCAGTCGGGGGTCATGGGAACAAATATAGAACTTGCCGGAAATGACGCAAGCCTTGGTTACACTGGCAAACCTGCGCGATCTGGCCTATGTCAGGATGCAATTCACAACACCGGACAGGGCAAGCCCATGGCGAAGATCACCTATGTAGAACACGGCGGAAAAGAACATGTGGTCGAGGTGGCCAGCGGCCTGACCGTCATGGAAGGCGCGCGCGACAACGGCATTCCGGGCATCGAGGCCGACTGCGGCGGGGCCTGTGCCTGTTCGACCTGCCATGTCTACGTCGATCCGGCCTGGGTGGGCAAACTGCCGAAAAAGGACGCGATGGAAGAGGACATGCTGGATTTCGCATGGCAGCCGGACCCGGTGCGCTCGCGCCTGACCTGTCAGCTGAAGGTCAGCGACGCACTGGATGGTCTGCGCGTGCAGATGCCGCAAAAGCAGATCTGACGATGCGGCTGGCAGCGGTTTGCTGCCTGCTGGCTGCGCCGGTCATGGCCCAAGGCGTGACCGAGGCGCGGCTGGTGCAGCCGACAGACCGCTATGACCATGCCGTGCTGGGCGATGCGGTGGAATGGGGCGGGCTGGCGATCAGCACGGGTGCGGGGACTGTGATCCATACCCTTCCCGACACCCGCGTGTTCGAAGACGCGACGACGCGGATCGCCGATCTGGACGGCGACGGGGCTGCCGAGGTGATCGTGGTCGAAACCGACATGGCGCTTGGGGCCACGCTTGCGGTCTATGACGGCGGCGGAAAGCGTGCGGCAACCCGGCCGGTGGGCCAGACGCACCGCTGGCTCGCCCCCGCCGGGATCGGCGATTTCGACGGTGACGGGCGGATCGAGATCGCCTATGTCGACCGCCCGCACCTGACAAGGGAGCTGGTCTTTCTGCGCTATGGCCGGGGTCAGTTGACCGAGATAGCGCGTGCGGGCGGTCTGACCAACCACCGGATCGGGCAGGATGTGATCTCGGGCGGCACGGTGCGATGCGGCGGGCGTGATACGCTTGTGGTCGCCTCAGAAGACTGGTCGCGGCGGATCGCGGTCAGGCTGGACGACGGAAAGATCACCACCGAGGTCGCAGGCCGGTTGCGCAGCCTCGGGCCATGGACCCCCGCCTGCCCCTGATTACTGCCCCATCAAAGCCGGATCGAACGGATAACTCGTAAGGTTTTCGAAGCCGGTTTCGGTGATCAGCACCTGATCCTCCAGCTTGATTGAAAAGTCGCCGCCCTCGGGCGACACCAGCGCCTCGACACACAGCGTCATGCCGGGTTCCAGCACCGCGTCAAACGCCCCGTCCATCCAGCCGTCGGGATAGTGCACATAGGGCCACTCGTCGCAAAGGCCCACGCCGTGCATCCGGCAGGAATACTTGCCCTTGTCGTAGTGTGCGTCCAGTTTATGCCCCCCGAAAACCAATTCCTTGATCGACACGCCGGGCTTCAGCAGCGCCATGTTGGTGTCGATATGCTCGCGGGCGTGGTGCATCGCGGAAATCATCGCATTCGTGGGCCGCTGGTCGCCGATCCACCAGGTGCGGCTGATGTCGATGCAAAACCCGTAGGCGCCGATCAGGTCGGTATCGAAGGCCACGATTTCATTGTTCTGGATGATCCGCGGCCCGCATTCCTGAAACCACGGGTTGGTGCGGGGGCCGGATGCCAGCAGCCGCGTTTCGATCCACTCACCACCCCGCCGGATGTTGCCGGCGTGGAGTTCCGCCCAGACCGCATCTTCTGACACGCCCCCCAACGGGATGTTCTGCCGCGAGAACGCCTCCATTTCCTGAATGGCACTTTCGCAGGCATGGTGCGCGCAGCGCATCGCGGCGATATCGTCGGGGCCCTTGATGGCGCGAACCCGCTCGGTCACCTCTTCGCCTTCCATCACCTCAAACCCTGCAGCCTCCAGCGCCCGCAGCCCGTGCACCATGATCTTGTCCACCGCAAGCCGCCGGTTGGTGCCTGCATGCTCTCGCATCACCTCGTCCACCTGTGCGGCAAAGGCGCGGGCCGCCGCCTCGCCCCTATCGCCGGTCGAGTTGTAAAAGAACGTGGCCCCCGACCGCAGTTCCTTGACCAGTGGGTTGAACGTCACCAGAAACGGCGAGTTCTTGTATTCCCACATCACCATATGCCCGTCGGCACAGATCAGGCAGGCGCGAAACGGGTTGTGGGTGTTCCAGACCTGCATGTTGGTGGTGTCGGTCGCATAGCGGATGTTCAACGGATCATACAGCAGCAGCCCGCCATAGTCGCGGTCACCCAGCGCCTGCACCAGCCGCGCCCAGCGGTACTCGCGCATCCGGCCCAGATCGGGCAGGACCAACCCGGCCGCCGCCCATTCGCCGAACGCCAGTCGCGTCGGACCGATCTCGACACGGTCGTTGTCATTGGGGCTGCCATCGCCCAGCTTTGCCCCGCGTGTCGGGTCGATCTTGCGGCGCTCGGAATAAGGCTGGTTCATCGCGTACCCCATTTTTGGGAATAGGTTCCTGATCATGGGTAGGCGGGCTGTTCCGCCCGCGACCTGCGATGTCGGAATTGCGGTATCGAGATCGGTACGGCCATATTACATAAAACCGATGGATCCGATCTTGCAATCGCGCCTGCCATTTTGTCCCTGGATGGACCCGCGCACCGCGCGCCTTCCCGGGGTCATGCCGATGGTGGGGGATGACTGGCTTCGGGTGGATGACGCCTTTGCGGGGCAGTTGGCGCTCCGCGACCGGTTGTTTGCGACGGTTCCGGACCGCGTGCATGCGTTGCTGGATGACGGACAAGGCGCAGCGACCGAGCTTTATCAGTCAATCCTGACCCGCCTCGCACACCGGCCCGGTTACCGCGTCGGGCAAGCCTCGGCGCTGCGTCCGGATGGCATCGAAGTACCGCTTGACCGCGACCAGCCATTGCTGACCTTGGGTCGTCTGGTGCAGGAAGACCTGTGTGTGTTGGAGAGGGCGGGGGACGTGCACCGGCTGACTGGCGCGGCCCTGTGCTTTCCAGCAAGCTGGAGCCTGGCCGAAAAGATTGGCCGCCCGCTGATCAGTATTCACGCGCCTGTTCGCGGTTATGACGCGGAAATTGCCGCCCGCGTACAAAGGATGTTCGATGCCATCCGGCCCGAGCAGCCTTTGTGGCGCATGAACGCGTTGGTCTATGTTGATCCGACCCTGCACCAGCCAAGACGCGAGGCCGACCCGCGGACCGACCGGCGCGGCGGTGGTTTCGTGCGGTCCGAACGCCAGTGTTTCGTTCGCCTGCCCCAATCGCGGGCCGTGGTGTTTTCGATCCACACCTATGTGGTGCGGATCGAAACGCTGTCGGCCCTTGAACGTGCGGCGCTTGACGGGGCCCTTTCGTAACTGCGTCAGGTTCCAGCCAGGGCCGCGACCTGTTGACCAAGCGGTGTCTGGCAAAACGCGACCATCACGCCGGTCACTGCCATGATCCGCGCGGAAAAGTCGATCTTTTCACCCTTCACCAGGCTGTATGTCATCGCAGCCACCCCCAAAGGCATCCACACCACGATCAGCGTGGCATTCATCGCCTGCGCTGCAAGCCGCATCTGGGCCGTTTCAAGTGCGGGCGCGTCCGCCATGGCGACCGGGTAGAGGGCCGCGCGTACCCGGTTCAACTCGCTTGTGTCGGGCGGCGGCAGGTCTGGTTGGTCGTTTGCCGCCATTGCGGCTGGCATGAACGGGATGAAGGTTGTCGGTGACCCGGTGTGGCTAGCACAGTCTGCACGCAGAACATCGTGAATCGAAGGCAATGAGTCGATCAGCACGTCGACCAGTTCAGGTTCGATTACCGCTGGATATTGTCTCCACAAAACCGCGTCGGGTGCATAGCGGCCTTGAATCCGTTCAACCAGCCGGCTGCACAGCACTTCATGTTCTGGATCATGGCCTGTGGAAGCCGCTGAAGGCAAAGGGCCCACTGAAACCAGCAGGCAGGCTGGCAGGGCGTCGGATGTATCCTCTGTCCAGCCAAGCACGATACGGGTTGCTCCGATGTCAAAGACAACGACATTCTCGAAGTCCCAACGGGTGCGCAGCGGCATGTTGCGCATCCGAGACAATGTGCTTTCGAGTTCAGCAACCACACGGGGAAAGCTGCAATGTTGCGGGTTGGCGTAAATCGCCTGGGCAATCGTACTCTGAGCGACATCTGACATGGCAATTCTCCACTTCTGCGTGTTGCAGCTTTGACGTGAGATTGCGCTTTGATTTGGAAACGACTGAGGCCATTCGGCGGCCTCTGATCGGGATTGTGCTGGTCTTCGCCACAATTAACCATTGCGGTCGGGCTGCCGCAATCAGGGCCAGCTGCGCAGATCCTGACCATTCAGATGGGCCAAGGCGGCCTTTACCAATCCGACTGGCATAACGCACAGCGTCACAACCGCCGCCAGCATTGCCGATGCCAGGTTGAAAGCATGATCGGCCAATGTTTCGGGAATCGTGCGCGGCAGGCGTTCCGGGGGCGACAGCGGTACGGCGTGGGACAGCAAGACCAACCCGGATGGCGGCGGCAATGCAGCCGGAACGCGCCGCTTGGGCGCGACTTTGGGCGGGTCTCGCATGTCGTCGATCAATGCGCGGATTGCCGCAAGTGTGGGGGCATCGAAATCGTAATCCACGTCCCGGGACGTGGCCACGGTTGCCTTGAGCCCGGGCGTATCGGGCTCTGCCGGTGGCATCGGTAGCGCTGAGGGATAGCTGCGGCGGTTGACCAGCAACGGCGGTCGAACCGGCGCCGGTGTTGGTTCAGGCTCTGCGGCGGGCGGCGATGCGGCGAGGTCTGCGGCCTTCGCGATCAGGACGGCAGTTGCAACGATCGCCTGCGCCACACCCTCGCGTGAGGGCAGGGCGCGACCCAGACGCGACGCGCGGGAAAGTCGTGGCCCCAAAGTGTTTTCGACCATCTGCTCGGCTGCATGGACCAGCAAGGACGATCCGTTCAACAGCACGGGCCGGGCTGCGGCGCGCGACAACAGCAGACTGACCCGCACAAACGCACGGATGTCAAAGCGCGGTCTCTGGCTGCCCTCAACCCAAAGGCTGGGAGCACCCGCCCGGGCAGAAGTCTTGCGTTGTTTGGCTGACGGGCGGTTGAGGAACATTGGCGCTGTACTGCTTTTTGGCTGAAGCCGCGTGATGCGCCCAGTGATGCACGGTCCAGACGACTTCCACGCGGCGTCAAGATGGCGGTTTTGCGTCACCCACTAAAGAAAACAGGCCACCCCCGGGGGCAGCCTGTTGCAGTTCACCTAAAAACTCCGGTCAGCAGGAGTAATACATCTGATATTCAATCGGATGCGGCGTGTGTTCATAGGCGTAAACCTCTTCCCACTTCAGGGCCATGTAGCCTTCCAGCTGGTCTTTGGTAAACACGTCGCCGGCGAGCAGGAAATCGTGATCCTTTTCCAGCTCTTCCAAAGCTTCGCGCAGGCTACCGCAGACCGTCGGGATCTCTGCCAGTTCTTCGGGCGGCAGATCATAAAGGTCCTTGTCCGACGCAGGACCCGGATCGATCTTGTGCATGATCCCGTCCAGACCCGCCATCAGTAGGGCTGCGAACGCCAGGTAGGGATTGGCTGACGGATCGGGGAAACGCGCTTCGACACGCTTGGCTTTGGGCGATTCCGTCCACGGAATACGCACGCAGCCCGACCGGTTGCGGGCCGAATAGGCGCGCAGCACCGGTGCCTCGAACCCCGGGATCAGGCGTTTATAGCTGTTGGTCGCGGGGTTGGTGATCGCGTTCAAGGCTTTCGCATGTTTCAGAATGCCGCCAATGAAATACAGCGCCTCCTGGCTCAGATCCGCGTATTTGTCACCGGCAAACAGGGGCTTGCCGTCGCGCCAGATCGACATGTTGACATGCATCCCCGACCCGTTGTCGCCCTTCATCGGTTTGGGCATGAAAGTCACAGTCTTGCCGTATGCGTGTGCCACGTTGTGGATCACGTATTTGTACTTCTGGATGTTGTCGGCCTGTTCGACCAACCCGCCAAAGATCATGCCAAGCTCATGCTGGCAGGTCGCAACTTCGTGGTGGTGCTTGTCGACCTTGATGCCCATCCGCTTCATGGTGGACAGCATCTCTCCGCGCAGGTCATGCGCCTCATCGACCGGGTTCACCGGGAAATAGCCGCCCTTGTGCCCGGCGATGTGGCCATAGTTGCCACCTTCCTGCACGGTGTCGGTGTTCCACGCAGCACCGGCGGCGTCGATTTCATACGACACCTTGCGCGGGGTGACCGAATAGCGCACGTCGTCGAAGATGAAGAATTCAGCCTCGGGGCCGCAGTAGAACGCATCGCCAATGCCCGAGGATTTGAGGAACGCCTCGGCCTTCAGCGCGGTCTGGCGCGGGCAGCGGCTGTAGGCCTCGTTGGTGTCCGGCTCGACCACGACGCAATGCACACACATCGTCTTTTCGGCATAGAACGGGTCGATATAGACCGACGCCGCATCCGGGATCAGTTTCATGTCGGACTGGTCGATCGACTTCCATCCGGCAATCGACGATCCGTCGAACATGAAGCCTTCCTCGAAGAAGTCTTCATCCACCAGATCGGCCACAAGCGTCACATGCTGCAGCTTGCCCTTGGGATCGGTGAACCGGATGTCGACATATTCGACCTCTTCGTCCTTCATCAGTTTCAGAGCTTTGCTCACTGCGCTCATCATGATGCCTTTATGTTGGGGTTTCAGTTTAGAAAGTTTGCGGATCCGTTAAATCGCATCGTCGCCGGTTTCGCCAGTCCGGATGCGAATGGCCTGCTCGACCGAAGAGACGAAAATCTTGCCGTCGCCGATCTTGTCGGTACGTGCCGCCGAGACGATTGCCTCGATGGCAGCGTCCACCATGTCATCAGCCAGCACGACCTCGATCTTTACCTTGGGCAGGAAATCCACGACATATTCGGCGCCGCGATACAACTCCGTGTGGCCTTTCTGGCGGCCAAAACCCTTGACCTCGGTCACTGACAGACCCTGAATGCCGGCCTCCTGCAAGGCCTCTTTGACTTCGTCCAGTTTGAACGGCTTGATGACCGCCTCGATCTTTTTCATTTGCAGGCTTCCCCGGACGTTCGCATGGTTAAGGGCCAGTGACCACTTCGACGGCGCAGGAACAATCGGGCAAGACGAGCGTTGGGACGGGCGGTTGCGGTTTCTTCGCTGTGTGCGCGAAAAATAGCCGTAGAGATCAAAAAGAGGGCGCAAAAAGAACGAAAGCAGGTGGAACGTGACAGAATTGCTGACGGCTGCCCAAATGCGGAGCCTCGAGGCGGCAGCGATTGCGAGCGGCAAGGTGACCGGGCTGGAACTGATGGAACGCGCCGGGCGCGGCGTGGTCGAGGCGATCTTCGAGGAATGGCCGGAGCTTGCGGCGGGATCGTTCCGGGCGGTGGTGCTGTGCGGGCCGGGCGGCAATGGCGGCGACGGATTCGTGGTGGCGCGGTTGCTGAAGGAGTGGGGGTGGGAGGTGGAGGTGTTTCTGTACGGCGACCCTGCGAAGATGCCGCCGGATGCGCGGGCGAATTATGAGCGGTGGGTGGGGATGGGGGATATCACGTCGCGCGATTTGATGAGCAGCAATTACCTTGTTTCCAGATTTGACCTGCGCATCGACGCGGTATTCGGCACTGGTCTGTCGCGTTCATTGACCGGGGAAGCATGGGACTTTTGTTGGGAGATGTTCAAATGCGGACCTGAGGTGGCGATTGATGTGCCGTCTGGGTTTTGTGCCGATAGCGGACGGTTCTTGGGTGGTCAGGCGAAGGATTGGTATGATGGTCCCAATACGCCGCTCGTTGTTACGTTCGAACGGGCAAAGCTTGGACACTACATTGGACTATTGCCGGGCGTGGTTGAAAAGCTTGTCGTTAAAAGCATCGGAATTGGGGATTTTGTTCCGCATTATCAACGAAATCATGGGGATCGGGGGGACATTTCCGTGGTGTCTTTGGCGGTGGGGCGTGTGCGGCGTGCCCATGAAAAAGACCCGGCAGGTCTGCTAAACGGAGCGGCGATACACAAATATACCCACGGCCACGCCCTGATCCTTTCCGGTGGCGTCGGCCACGGCGGCGCGGCGCGGCTGGCGGCGCGGGGGGCGCTGCGGATCGGTGCGGGGGTCGTGACGGTGGGGTGTCCTCCCTCTGCGGTGATCGAGAATGCGGCTCAGTTGAATGCGGTGATGCTGCGGCGGGTGGGGGATGCGGAGGCTTTGGCGGAGGTGTTGGAGGACCGGCGGATCAACGCGCTGTGTCTGGGGCCGGGGATGGGGGTTTCGCGGGCCAAGGAGATGTTGGGGGCGGCCTTGCAGAGTCGGGGTGAACCCCGACCTACGCGGGCGGTTGTTCTGGATGCCGATGCGCTGACCGCGCTTGCCGAAGAACCAGAGTTGTTCGCGCTTTTGCACAACGGTTGCGTGCTGACCCCGCACGGTGGCGAATTTGCGCGGCTGTTTCCCGATCTAGCGTCGCGGTTGGCCGAGCCTGCGGTGCGGGGACCGGCCTATTCCAAGGTCGATGCAACGCGGGAAGCCGCAACCCGTGCAGGGTGCGTGGTGATCTTCAAAGGGGCGGATACGGTGATTGCCGAACCTTCGGGGCGGTGCTGTATCGATTCGGCGCAGTACGACCGCGCGGCCCCCTGGCTTGCGACGGCAGGGTCAGGGGATGTGCTGGCGGGGTTCATCACAGGGCTTCTGGCGCGCGGGTTTTCACCGATGCAGGCCGCCGAAACCGCCGCCTGGCTGCATGTGGAATGCGCCCGCAGTTTCGGGCCGGGCCTGATCGCCGAGGATCTGCCCGAGGAATTGCCAAAGGTCTTTCGCGCACTCGGGATTTAGGTGAGCACCGGTTGCTCGGTGCACGCCAACTCAAGACCGCCCGCGTAGATCACCTCGGGGCCGTCAAAACGCAGTCCAAAGAGCCGAACGTTGTTTTTTGACTCGGCGCGGATCAATTGGCCGTCCACCAGACACGCCGCAGCAATCAACGCTGTTTTCCGGCCACGAAGCACCTGAGCCCGCCAGTCGCGGATCATCACCGGTTGGCCTGCAGGCACCATGACGTCGGCTTCTGGCCGCCCGACCCCAAGCATGTCTCGCCCGATCCGCACCATGGACGCGCGGCGCACGACGCGCACAGAAACCGCGCGCAGGATACGAAGCCCGGACCTGGTCACAAGTCTGTCGCCCGCCGTCAGATATTCAACCGGCAACGACCCTTCCGCTGACAATACAAGGGTGCCCGACACAAGGCCCTGCAGGTCCAGTGCGACATCTTGGGTCTTGATCGTCGAATTTGTCATGTGTTGCCCGCTGCTCTGGTTGTTTTTATCCAAGATTATGTCAACAATTGGTTGAGAGCGAGCCTTTTTCTGATCGATTTCGGGCTCGCGCCGGTCGCGGACCTTTGCTAAACAACCAGACGGGCGGGTGTGGCGAAATGGCAGACGCACCAGATTTAGGTTCTGGCGCCGCAAGGCGTGGGGGTTCAAGTCCCTTCACCCGCACCACCGCTGCGCTTTGACCTTGCGCCGCCCGGCATCCGCCCCTAAACAGACGCCTGATTTGGGATAGGCCGCATCGCGTGGCCCTGAAAGACGTGGGAGAACGCCAATATGCAGGTCACCGAAACCCTGAACGAAGGTCTGAAACGCGCCTACACCATCACGGTGATGGCGGCCGAGCTTGACGCAAAGGTTCAGGAAAAGCTGATCGAGGCACAGCCGGACATCGAGATGAAGGGCTTTCGCAAAGGCAAGGTCCCGATGGCCATGCTGCGCAAGCAGTTCGGCCAGCGTCTGATGGGCGATGCGATGCAAGAGGCAATCGACGGCGCGATGAAATCCCATTTCGAAACCTCGGGGGACCGGCCGGCCCTGCAGCCCGAAGTCAAGATGATGGGCGGCGAGGACTGGAAGGAAGGCCAGGATGTCGTGGTCGAGATGTCCTATGATGCGCTGCCCGCGATCCCCGATCTGGATGCATCGGCGGTCTCGCTGGACCGTCTGATCGTCAAGGCCGATGATGCGGCGGTGAACGAGGCGCTGACCGGGCTTGCCGGACAAGCGCAGTCGTTCAAGGACTGCAAGGCTGGGGTCAAAGCCAAGGACGGCGATCAGGTGGTGATCGACTTCTCTGGCTCGGTCGATGGCGTTGACTTCGAAGGCGGTGCAGGCACGGACTATCCGCTGGTGCTCGGCTCAAACAGCTTTATCCCCGGGTTCGAGGCGCAACTGGTTGGCCACGCGGCAGGCGATGAGGTTTCCGTTAACGTGAGCTTCCCCGAGGCTTACGGGGCCGCACATCTGGCCGGCAAGGCCGCCGTGTTTGCCTGCACCATCAAGGCAGTGAAAAAGCCGGTGGCCGCCGCGATCGACGATGAAATGGCCAAGAAGTTCGGGGCCGAGGACCTTGCGGCGCTGAAGGGCCAGATCGCCGAGCGTCTGGAGGCCGAATACAAGGGCGCCGCGCGCGCCGTGATGAAGCGGTCGTTGCTGGATCAGCTTGACACGATGGTGACGTTCGATCTGCCGCAGGCACTGGTCGAGGCCGAGGCGAGCCAGATCGCGCATCAGCTGTGGCATGAAGAAAACCCGCAGGTGCAGGGCCACAACCACGATCACATCGACACGACGGACGAACATCGCAGTCTTGCCGTGCGGCGCGTGCGTCTGGGCCTGTTGCTGGCCGAAATCGGGCGCAAGGCCGAAATCACAGTGACCGATGCGGAAATGACCCAGGCCGTTCTGGCGCAGGCCCGGCAATATCCGGGCCAGGAACGCCAGTATTTCGAGTTCGTGCAGAAGAACCAGCAGATCCAGCAGCAACTGCGCGCGCCGATCTTTGAAGACAAGGTCGTGGATTTCATCGTGGCCGGGGCGAAGGTCACCGAAAAGGAAATCACCAAGGCCGAACTGCAGGTGTTCATCGAGGCGCTGGACGAGCTCTGACCCCATACTGTCGTGGAGTATAAGGGCCGCGCGTCATGGCGCGGCCTTTGTCATGCGGTTGAAGGCCTTTCCTCTCGCAGCACGTAAAGCCCTGCCAGGATGATCACAACGATCCCGACCCAGCCGAGTGCATCGGGAATGTCACCCCAGAACATCCAGCCCCACATCAGGCCCCAGAACGCAAATGTGAACTCGAAAGGGGCCACGACCGAATTCTGCCCGATCCGGTAGGCTTGCGTCAGCAGCGTCAGCCCGACCGCCGCGATGGCCCCGCAGGCACACATCAGGGTAAGATCAACGGGCGTGGGCCAGGCCCAGCCCCGCGTCAGAAAGGCTAGGCTCGGGTGCGACAGCCCGACCCTTTCGCCGCTGCCGTACCACGCGGACAAGGCTGTTGCACAAAGCAGAAATGCCATGTTGCCCCAAAAGGCCATCGCCGCCGCCGTATCGCGGGTGCCCATGGTCCGCGCCAGGATCATCGACATCGCATAGGCCGCACCGCAGAAGATCGGCAGCAGGGCCGCCCAGTCGAACAGCGCCCCTCCGGGCCGCACCATGATCACCACCCCGGCAAACCCCGCCCCGACTGCTAGCCAGCGCCGCAGCGACACCGGCTCGCGCAGCATCACCACCGACAGCACGGTGATCATCAAGGGGGCGGTGAAATACAGCGCAACGGTCGTCGCCATCGGCAGCGCCGCGAGGGCCAGATAGTAGGCGGTATAGGCCGAAAAGTTCAGCACCCCGCGCCCCAGCATCGCAGGCCATCCCCGGCTGGCCAATGTTCGCAAGGTGCCGTCGAACCACCACACGATGGCCAGCATGAACGGAATCGCGGTGACGCTGCGCAGCACCATCGCCTGATGCAGCGGATAGTCCCCCGAGATCAGTTTCAGGATCAGATCCTGCACCGAAAACACAGCAATCCCCACGACAAGACACAGGATACCCGCGCGGTTGTTCTGGCTTTGAGGGGTGATCATCTTTGCGCCCTTGAAGTGATTTGGCACGAGCCTAGGGGGGCCGCCCGACGCCGTCTGGGATGTTTCCGACACCGCCCAGGCTTAAACGGCGGCGATGGTGGCCGCCGTGTCGGGCATCCGCGCAAGGCTCGCCTCCAGATGCTGCACCCACTTTGGCCCCCGGCTGCGGGCATCCTCAACGGCCTCTTTCAGATCGTCAGGGCGGTCTTCTGCCAGAGCGCCAATCAGGAAAGCTGCCTGCGCGCGATCCTTGATCGACTTGATCCGGTCCGTCTTGCGCCGGTCCGCCACGATCAGCTTGTGAATGGCGAACCGTTCGGGGCGGGGGATCTGCACCAGAACGCCCGACCGGTAAAGTGCTGCCGCCTTGATCGGCTCGGCGATCAGGTAGTTCAGGAAATGCAGCGACTGCGCCGCAACGCCCAATGACGGCAGTTCGCGGATATCCTCGTCATCGCTGAACGATGGCGTCAGAAACTCGACCAGTGTGTTCGACCGGGTCTGTTTCCACCGCCAGATTGAACGGGAAAAGGTCGAAGGAACCGGCGCGAAATCGAGCACCTTGAATGTGTCGGGCAGCGAGGGTTCGACGTGATCCCCGACGGCAAGGCTCAGGCGCCCGAACTGTGCGATATCCAGATCGCCCGTCTGCATCATGTCGGTCTGCCGGAACCGGATGCCAAGCTCGCCCTCGTAAAGCCGGAACGCATGGGTGCCCACGATTGTCCCGCCCAGCCGGAAGGTGCCTGCCTTGGCCAGGGCAGACAGCAGCGATCCGGTCGCGGGATCGGTCATCTGAAACCGCTCTGCCCGCAGCACGCGGATCAGGCGGCTGCGCTCTGCCGCGCGCAGTTTGGCGTCGGCCGCGAGGTCAACATGGCGCGCCATGCGGGTCGCAAGCGCCTCGGAGTTTTCCCCCAGGTAACGCTTTCGGACGTCGTTTCCGCTGCGATAGACGTCATACCAGTAGCGCTTGCCATCCCGATCTTCGAGCCGGGGCGTTCCTATGATGTCGGAGGCCATGTCATCCAGCAGCGACCTGACAAGGTCCTGATAGGCGGCGTGCGAGAGAGAGCTGTGGTGGTCGATCATGAAATGTACAACAAAGATGGGTTCTTGTTGTACATAGCACGGCTGCGCCATGCTTCCAATCGCCATGTACAACAAGTCACGCAATTGTTGTACATGGGCCATCCAACAAAAAACCGCGCGAGGTTGCCCCCGCGCGGTTCTGTAACTTAAACCCGATCAGCGCGCGTCGCGCGGATCGAAATCGTTGGCGGCCCCGATTTCGTCGAACAACTCGGCGATCTCGAAATCTGCAGCGGCTTCGGCTTCGGCTGCCAGATCCTGGATCGACTTGCCCGACGCTTGCAGCGTGGCCTCTTCGACCGAACGGGCGACGTTCAGCTGGATCTTCACCGTCACTTCGGGGTGCAGGACCACGGACACCGAATGGATGCCCAGTTCCTTGATCGGACGGTCCAGAACAACCTGACCGCGAGCGACCGTAAAGCCGCCCTCGGTGGCCGCATCTGCCGCGTCACGGGTGGTGACCGAGCCATAAAGCGCCCCGGCATCCGAGGCCGAGCGGATCACGATGAACACCTGACCGTCCAGTTTTGCGCCGACAACTTCGGATTCCTTGCGGGTTTCCAGATTGTGGACTTCCATCTGGGCCTTCTTGGCCTCGAAGGACTGGATGTTGCCGGCATTCGCGCGCAGCGCCTTGCCCTGCGGCAGCAGGTAGTTGCGGGCGTAGCCGTCCTTGACGTTGACGACTTCGCCCATCTGGCCCAGCTTGGCCACGCGCTGAAGGAGGATGACTTGCATATCTATCTCCTCACTTCACGGCGTAGGGCAGCAGGGCGAGAAAGCGCGCGCGCTTGATCGCGCGGGCCAGCTCACGCTGCTTGATGGCAGAGACGGCAGTGATCCGCGACGGCACGATCTTGCCACGCTCGGAGATGTAGCGCTGCAGCGTGCGGGTGTCTTTGTAGTCGATCGCCGGTGCGTTGTCGCCCGAGAACGGGCAGACCTTGCGGCGGCGGAAAAATGGTTTGTTCGCCATGGTTTATCCTTTCTGCCTGATCAACGACGCGGCGCGCCGCCAAAGCCTCCGCCAGCGCGGTCGCCTCCGCGGTCACCACCAAAGCCACCGCCACCCGAACGCTCGCCGCCAAAGCCGCCACGGTCACCGCCCCGGTCCGGGCGGTCGCCAAAGCTGCGCTCGCGCCGCTCGCCGCCACCAAAGCCACCTTCGGGCCGGTCGCCACGTTCGCGGTCGTCGCGCTTTTGCATCTGCACCGACGGGCCCTCGCCATGCTTGTCGACCTTGATGGTCAGCACGCGCATCACGTCGTCATGCAGACGCATCAGGCGTTCCATTTCCAGAATGGCGGCCGGGGGCGCATCCGATTTCAGAAAGGCATAGTGCCCCTTGCGGTTCTTGTTGATCTTGTAGGCCATCGTCTTGACGCCCCAGTATTCATGTTCAACGATCTTGCCGCCGTTGTCCGTGATCACTGCGGTGAAATGTTCGATCAGCGCCTCGGCTTGCGTATTCGACAAGTCCTGACGCGAGATGAAAACATGCTCATAAAGCGGCATGCGGTCTCCGTTCATTTTCAAGGCGCATTTCATAGGACGGGCAATGTCTTTCCGCGGCCCGTCCACGAGAGCCTGCGCCGGTTCATGGAATTGCGGAAAGATACGGTGTCCTACACAGATGCATAGGCCGTGGCAAGCAGAATGCGGACACTGCGGGCATTGTGCGGGTTCGAACATCCGCTGTTCGAAGTTGGCGAATTGTGCAGAGCCGGTCTGAGCGGCATTTTTGACCCACGTCCAACGTAGTGTTCCTGACAGGAGATTCGTATGATCCGCCTCGCACCTTTGGCACTCGCCACTGCCCTGCTCGCAGCCCCTGCTTTCGCAGCGCCTGCGGCTTACACGATCGACAGCAGCCATGCGCAGATCGTGTTCAGCTACAACCACCTTGGCTATTCGACCGGCTACGGCATGTTTTCCGGGTTCGCAGGCGAAGTGAACTTTGATGCGGCCGATCCGGCTGCCTCGAACGTTTCGGTGTCCTTCCCGGTGAAATCGATGCTGACCGGTCTGGAAGCCCGGTTTCAACACTTCATGTCGCCCGATTTCTTTGATGCGACGGATGACGAGATGGTCACCTTCACCTCGACGGCCGTGGAAGTCACCGGCGACAAGACCGGCAAGATCATTGGTGATCTGACGCTGAACGGGGTGACCAAGTCGATTGTGCTGGATGCCGTGATGACCAGCGAAGGGGCCTATCCGGCGCCGCCGTTCGAAGGCAAGCCGGCTGTCGGGTTCAACGCGACCACAACAGTGCTGCGCAGCGATTTCAACGTCGGTCAGTTCGCCCCCTTTATCAGCGATGAAGTTCAAATCAACCTGTCGTTCGAGGCGATGAAGCTGGATTGATCCTTCAAGCCGCGCAAACGACGCAGCCAAAACCAACGCCGCCCGAAGAAATTCGGGCGGCGTTTTGCGTTACGGTAGCCGGGTCGCTGTGACTTCGGCCACGACCTTGACACCAAAGCCGACCGAAGTCGTATCCGGATAGGATTGCCCCATCTTGTAGGCCCGCCGATCAATCTCGACGCGACCCGACATTGCGGCCTTGCCATCCACGATGGTCATCGTGAACGGCATTTCCAGGGGCAGCGTCATGCCGCGCAGGGCAAGGGTTCCCGCAGCGACATAGCTTGTAGCGTCTGCACCGGGGGCAATGGCGGCCGAAAAAACCGCCGTCGGATGGGTCAGAACGTCAAAGAACTCAGTCTCTTTGGCCTGCTTGGTCACCGTTCCCAACGATAGGCTGGCAGTGTCGATGCTGACAGTGACCTGCCCGGTCCGGCTGGCCTCGTCGAACTGGATATCGGCTTGCCAGTTGGCAAAGCGGCCGTCGACATCGGTGCCCATCTGCGCGACCGTAAACGTGATGGTCCCGCTGTCTACCGACCAGTTACCGCCACTCGCCACCACCGGGGCAGGGGCCGCAACATCGACGGGTTTGACCAGTGACCACGCAAGCCCCGCCCCCGCCAGATAGACCACAACTGCCGTCAGCGCCGGCCCCGCCCCATGTGCCGAACGTGAAGGCACCGCCGGGGCCGTGGTGCCGCGCCACATCCGCATCAATGTCGCATCGCGGTCGATCACATGATGCTTTACCGCGCCCGCAATGTGCAGCACCAGCGACAGCGCCAGCAGTTTGGTAAACACCCAGTGCAGCGAGGCCGCCAGCATCGCCACATCGTCCGACAATGGAACAAACGGCAAGCCTTGCCCCAAGGGCCACAAGATCGGCGCATAGCCCGCAAGGGCTGCGTGACCCACCCACCCCGTCAAGGGTACCGCCAGTAGCGAGATGTAAAGCGTCCAGTGCACCACACTTGCCAAGGCCGTTTCCGCCCGCCGCTCGGGGTGCAGGGCAACGGGGCGTTCCTGCGTCAGCGCCCACAGGATGCGCAGGGCCGCCACACAGAACATTGCAACCCCCAATGTCTTGTGCAGCGAGAACAACTGCGCTTTCTGCGCCAGCGCGTCGGCGGTGTCATAGGGCAGGCGGTTGGCAATCAGCCCCAGTGGAAAGTTGGTCAAGATCAGCAGGGCCGTCAGCCAGTGCAGGCTGCGCGTCACTGCGCCAAAACTGTTTGATGAATTCATCAGTGCCATTTGCGGCTCCGTTGTTGCGTCCTGCTTTCCTTAACATGCCTTCTCGGCGCGACAGAGACATGTCGGCGCACATCCGCTGTGCAAGACCCCCGCGAGCAGTTGCAGCAGCGCGGGCTTCCCGCTAATCGGGAAAAAAGATCGGGGAGGATCATCATGAGCCGCGCATTCGTGTTTCCGGGGCAGGGCGCCCAGACCATCGGCATGGGCCGTGCCTTGGCGCAAGCCTACCCTGCGGCGCATGCCGTGTTCGAGGCGGTGGATGATGCATTGCGGGAAAAACTGTCGACGCTGATCTGGGACGGCGATCTCGAAACGCTGACGCTGACCCAGAATGCACAGCCTGCGCTGATGGCCACATCAATTGCCGCCCTTGCGGCACTCGAGGTGGAAGGGCTGGGCATGGCGCATGTGGCCTATGTGGCCGGGCATTCGCTGGGCGAATATTCAGCACTTTGTGCCGCTGGGTCCATCCAGTTGGCCGATACCGCACGGCTGTTGCGGGTGCGGGGCCGCGCCATGCAGGCGGCGGTGCCGGTCGGGCAAGGGGCGATGGCGGCTCTCTTGGGCCTAGACTTTGCCACAGCCGCCGAAGTCGCAGCCGAAGCCGCTATGGGAGAGGTCTGTCAGGCCGCAAACGACAACGACCCTGCGCAAGTGGTGATCTCGGGTCATACGGCGGCCATCGAACGCGCGCTGGTCATTGCCAAGGCGCGCGGTGCAAGACGCGCGGTTCTGCTGCCTGTTTCAGCCCCTTTCCATTGCGCCTTGATGCAACCCGCTGCTGCCGAAATGGCAGTTGCGCTGGCCGATGTCGCGATCCTTGCACCCCGCGTGCCGGTCGTTGTCAATGTCCGCGCCGCACCGGTAACCGATCCCGCCGAAATCCGCGCCTTGCTTGTTGAACAGATTACCGGATCGGTGCTTTGGCGCGGATCGATACAGTGGATGGCGGACGCAGGTGTGACCGAATTCTGGGAGATCGGGGCAGGCAAGGCATTGTCCGGCATGATCAAACGCATCACCAAAGGTGTCACGATCCGCGCGATTGGCACGCCCGAAGATATGGCTGCCCTCAACGCCCCGATCTGACGCCACGTCATGCGGCGGGGTGCCTGTCTGCTTGTCCTTTTGAACAGGTGGTTCCTTTGCGCATGCACTGATATGTGATGCACAAAAAGGTAAAAGTTTTCACAAGCTAACTCAGGGGGACACCATGTTTGATCTGTCAGGAAAATGCGCGCTGGTGACCGGAGCCTCGGGCGGCATCGGGGCGGAGGTTGCGCGGGTGCTGCACGCGGCGGGGGCGACTGTCGGGCTTTCGGGGACGCGGGTGGAACCCTTGCAGGCGCTGGCCGAAGAACTGGGGTCGCGAGCCCATGTCCTGCCCTGCGATCTGTCTGACAGTGACGCCGTTGACGGGCTCATCAAACAATCCGTCGATGCGATGGGGGCGGTCGATATCCTGGTGAACAACGCCGGTATCACCCGCGACGGGCTGATGATGCGAATGTCGGATGACGACTGGCTGTCGGTGATCGAGGTCAACCTGAATTCGACGTTTCGCCTGTGCCGCGCCGCCCTGCGCGGGATGATGAAGGCCCGTTGGGGCCGCATCATCAACATCACGTCCGTTGTGGCGCAGGCGGGTAACCCCGGTCAGGTCAACTATGCCGCCGCCAAGGCCGGGATCACCGGCATGTCGAAAAGCCTTGCCCAAGAGGTTGGCAGCCGGGGTATCACCATAAACTGCGTGGCCCCGGGTCTGGTCGAAACCCCGATGACGGCCAAACTGAACGAAGAACAGCGCGCCAAAATCCTTGCAGGCGTGCCGGTGGGCCGAATGGCAGTTCCACGCGAGATAGCCGCGGGCGTGCTGTATCTTGCAAGCGCCGAAGCGGCCTATGTTACTGGCGCCACTCTGGACATCAACGGCGGCGGCGATATGCTGTGATTGTGGTGTTGCTTTGGGCCTGACCGCTTGTTATAGGCCCGCGACAACGCAGCAGGCTCTTTGGGCCGGGCGGGAACACTTGACAGCCGGATCCTCGGCGCAACGGTAAAAGAGGGACTGACATGAGCGACATCGCGGACCGCGTGAAGAAGATCGTCGTCGAGCATTTGGGCGTCGAAGGCGACAAGGTTGTCGAGAACGCTTCGTTCATTGACGATCTGGGCGCGGACAGTCTTGATACCGTCGAGTTGGTGATGGCTTTCGAAGAAGAGTTCGGGATCGAAATCCCCGATGATGCGGCCGAAACCATTCAGACCTTTGGCGACGCAGTGAAATTCATCACCGAAGCGGCCTGATTTTTCAGGGATTTTCGGATCAAAGGGCACCCACTGGGTGCCCTTTTGCATTTCCGGTTGCACCTTTGACCCAAACGCGACAGTTTCTGGCCGGACAGGGGGGGCGCAATGACCAAGTTCAACCAACCGCTGGGCGGCAACGACATGCCGCGTTTTGGTGGCCCCGCCACGATGATGCGGCTGCCGTCGCAGCTTGATGCCACCGGCCTGGACGTGGCCTTTGTGGGCATCCCGATGGATCACGGCACATCGAACCGGCCTGGAACACGGTTGGGTCCAAGGCAGATACGCGACGAATCCCGGATGCTGCGCCCGTTCAATATGGCGACCGGGGCAGCACCTTTCGAGCATCTGCAAGTGGCGGATATCGGTGATGTGCCGATCAACACGTTCGATCTGAAGAAGACCGTGAACATTATTGCCGATTTCTACCGGGGCATCCTTGCCACCAAGGCGATCCCGCTGACGCTTGGCGGCGACCATACGCTGACCTGGCCCATCCTGCGGGCCATGCGCGAAAAGCACGGGCCGGTGGCGCTGATCCATGTTGATGCGCATGCCGATATCAACGACACGATGTTTGGCGAGAAAGTCGCCCACGGCTGCCCCTTCCGCCGCGCGTGGGAGGAAGACTGCCTGATAAACGAAAAAGTGTTTCAAATCGGCCTTCGCGGCACCGGCTATAGCCCCGACGACTTTGACTGGGGACGCCAGCGCGGCTGGACTGTGGTGCAGGCTGAAGAGTGCTGGCACAAATCCCTGACCCCGTTGATGGCCCGGGTCCGCGACCGGATCGGCGACGCACCCTGCTACATCTCTTATGATATCGACAGCCTGGATCCCGCATTTGCCCCCGGCACCGGTACCGTTGAACCGGGCGGACTGACGATCTGGCAAGGTCTTGAAATCATTCGCGGCTGCGCGGGTTTGAACATCGTCGGCGGCGATCTGGTCGAGGTGTCACCGCTCTATGACCCTTCGGGAAACACGGCTCTGATCGGCGCAAATCTGCTGTACGAGATGTTGTGCATTCTGCCCGGTGTGCCACAGCGTGCCTAGGCGTCGATCGCCGTCCAGCGCGCCTCGTTGGCCTCGATTGCCGCGATCCGCTCTGCGGCCTTCGGGTGGCTTAGCAGCCAGGCGGGTGTGCCGGCGCCGCGTGCGCCGGTCAGTGCCTCCAGCTTGCGGAACAGGCTTTTCTGCGCGTCGGTTCCGATCCCGGATTTGATCAATAACGCGGTTGCATAGGCATCCGCCTCGAATTCGTCACGGCGCGACATCCGGGCCATCAGGGCACTTGCCAGGAAATTGGCAATCAGCACCCCGAGCCCCGGCAAAATCCGGTTCAACAGCGCCGAAAGCATCATGAACACCGCATTCTGCCCGGTAAAATCAATCATCCGCCGCCGGGTATGGCCCAACGCCACATGCCCCAACTCATGCGCGATCACGCTTGCCAGCTCTTCCGCCGAGACTTCGCCGCGCATCTTGCGGTTCAGAAACCCACGTGTGATGAAAATGCGGCCATCCGGGGAGGCAAGGCCGTTCACCGGCTCCACCTCGAACACATGGACCGGGATCGCGGGCAGATCCATCGCCACGGCCATACGGGCGGCCAGTTTTGTGACCGATGGATCGGTTAGAGGCTGGCTTTGCTCATCCAGCATCTTCTTGGTACGCCAAACCGAAAAACGCATCATCACGAATGCGTAACCGACGGCCAACAAGATCGGGGTGAGTTTCAACATGTAAGGTATATGGGTTGCGCGGGCCTGCAAGAAAAGCCTTGTGGGTCATTCTGCAGTGACAAATCCAGTCCTATCGCAGCGCCTTGATGCCCCGGGCCAACCCTTCGAGTGTCATCGGGACCATTTCGGTGCCGATAATCCCGCGGATCAACCTTGCAGAGTGACTGTGACCCCAGTTCACCTCTGCTACCGGATTGATCCACAAATGGCGGGGCCATTGGGCAACGGCACGCTGCAACCAAACCTGACCGGCTTCTGAATTCCAATGCTCATTGGCCCCGCCCGGATGCAGAATTTCGTACGGGCTCATCAGCGCGTCGCCCACGAAGATGCACTTGTAGTCAGAACCATAGGTGCGCAGCACCTCCCAGGTTGGGGTCTGGTCATTCCAGCGACGGCGATTGTCGCGCCACACGCCTTCGTAAAGGCAGTTGTGAAAGTAGAATGTCACCAGATGCTTGAACTCGGCGCGGGCGGCCGAAAACAATTCTTCCATCACCCGCACGTAAGGGTCCATTGACCCGCCGATGTCAAGAAACAGCAGCACTTTCACGGCGTTGCGACGTTCGGGCCGGGTTTGCACGTCCAACCAGCCCTGCTCGGCTGTCGCCCGAATTGTGCGGTCAAGATCCAGTTCTTCTGTCGCGCCATCCCGAGCCCATGTTCGCAACACCCTCAGGGCAAGCTTGATGTTTCGGATGCCGAGTTCCACCGATCCGTCCAGATTGCGAAATTCGCGCCGGTCCCAGACCTTGACCGCCCGTCCGTGACGGGACTGGTCCTGTCCGATCCGAACGCCTTCCGGGTTATAGCCGTAAGCGCCAAATGGGGACGTTCCTGCCGTGCCCACCCATTTGGACCCGCCTTGATGGCGCGCGTCCTGCTCGGCGAGGCGCGCGCGCAGTGCCGCCATCAGCGGCTCGAACCCGCCAAGCGCCTGAACCGCTGCGCGGTCTTCTGCGGTCAGATGCTTTTCGGCCTGTTTTGCCAGCCACTCTGCCGGAAGATCGAGCGCCTCCAGCACGTCTTGCGACCGAATGTTTTCCAACCCTTTGAAAGATTGTGAAAAAGCCCGGTCGAAGCGGTCTAGGTGACGCTCGTCCTTGACCATGGCCGTGCGTGCAAGATAGTAGAACCCGGTCGGGTCATACGTGACCAGACCCGCTGCCATGCCTTCCAGAAACGCCAGATATTCCCGCAGACTGACCGGCACCCCGGCGCTGCGCAATGTCTGGAAGAATGGAAGGAACACAGTCTAGCTCAGGAAGTTGCGGTCAAGGACGATGGTTATCACCATGCCCAGCAAGGCAAAGGCAATTCCGTAGCCTGCGCCATATTGGGCCGCATCCAACCGCTTTCCGCCGCGGCGCAATGCCGTCAATGTCCCGATAACAATGCCGGCTATCGCGGCTGCGATCGTAATCATGCTGCCCCCTTCGTGGGGTTCATCAGACCCCTAGCTGCGACCCCCGCGCGCGGCGATCGCAGCGATTTCTGATGCCCTTGCGCGTACGTGGGTTTCCTCGCCAAATCCATAGCGTGCCCAACCCTGACTGTCGAGCCGAACAGCACGCGCGTCGTCGTCGCGGCCCAGTGCGGACAACGCTTCGGCCTGGATCAGCATCAGCGTGGCCAACAGGGATGCATTCTCGGCCTTGCGCACAATCGGAATGGCGCGGTCCGCAAATTGCAGGGCCTGCTCAGGTTGGCCTGCGGACAAAGCGAGGACGGCCATCTGCGTATCGACATGTGCGGCGTGGATGGCGGCACCGGGCAGGCTGCGGTAAACTTTCGCGGCCTGGCTGAACGCCGAGATGGCAACTTGCGGATCAGAGGCGGCGTTGACCCGGCCGGTTGCAAAGTAGGCAAAGCCCAGTCGGCTGTCCTGCCAGCCTTGTGCCCTGGCCAATGCCAGCATCGCATCTGCCCCCGCCTGACGACCTGCACCCCTGCCAAAGGCTTGCGCCACTGCAGTATTCCAGGAACGCGGCCCGATCTGCGCCGGACGGCTGCCGGCAATTTCGCCGGCAGGATTCAACCGGGCCAGCACCGCGGGCAGGCGCGCTGCCACGTCGGTTTCGGTCATCCCGTTTGCCAGGTCTGCCGAGTAGTGAACGCGCAGCACAAGCATGTCGAAGCCGGTCAGAACCGTATTGAAATTGTCGTCGTTGAAGACCGAATCCGACAGCCGATAAAGATCGTTCAACGGCCCCATCGCTTGTGCCATTTCTTCGTGCAGGCAATCCCGGACCTCTTGCGGGCTGGTATCGGATGGCACAAAGATCGCGACGGTTTCGCGCCGCGTCAGGGTCGCCCAATCGACAAAAGATGTGTTGCGGCGGGCGCGGTATTCAGCCAGCGTCATGGCCCGCGGCACAACAAAACAGGCCGCCGAGGGGACGACACGCTGTATTTCCGCGCGCGGATGAAAGTTGATGACGATCGATGCCTTCTCATCAGGCTCCGATGCCCGGATGTCCAACCCTGCCTCTGTCCGCAAGCGTGCGATCAGGCGGGACAGATCGGTGCGTGCCGTTGACGGCACGTCGCCTTGCAATGCAACGCTGATCGGTCCGTCAAACCGGGTGAGCGAAGACAACGCGCGCCCGCTTTCCATCCGAAATTCTAGGTCAATGAAATCCGCCGCAATTTCCGTGTTGCTGCGCAAGGCTAGGCTGCCGGGCGTAGGTGCAAAATCCTTTGATACGGGGCTTGTGTAGCCGCTTGATGCGGGCTCGACAAAGCCTTTGGACACCTCCTGCGAAGGCAAAGGTGCGCAGGCTATGACGCCGCAAAAGGCAAAGACCGAAATCAGTCGCATGAGCTTGGCAGCTTTATGTCTCGGGAAAAGGCAGTGCGCCCTTTCGGTTTCAGCGTTTCGACAAGACAAAGCGTGCCTCCCCAGGCACCCTATGTCCGGTCCGGTTGCCCGACGATGGCCGATCAAACCTCCGGCGAGCAGCACGAAGGCGGTTTCCCCCAGATGTTCAGGCCAGCGACAAGGCAGACTTGCCGGGCGTTCCCGGTCCATGCCGCCCTGGCAAGGGCAGACGAAACGGCATCAGGAGGCTTCCATTTGATCAGACCGGACGTCGGGGTCACCAGGCCCGACTTGACGTGCCAGCAGTGTCCACAAAGCGGCACGATTGTGTCAATCTTTGGGAATCCGGGCGGGGCGCACAATCTACCCATGGACGGCATCTCTGGCCGAGCTACTGCAAGTTGTCCACAGATATCACAATGTATTTCATAAAGTTTCAAAAAATTAGAAATCGTGAGTGAAATCTGGCGAGACTATGGCTAAGGCCGTGTGATCATGTCCGATTCGCAGAAATTACCTTGCGCCAGCACGGGCGGGAACTACCGCGCGTTCCGCGCCATGAAGGCCAGTTTTTCGAACAGATGCACGTCCTGTTCGTTTTTCAACAGCGCCCCGTGCAGACGGGGCAACATTGTCTTTCCGTCGCGCTTCAGGTCTTCCGGTGTCAGATCCTCGGCGAGCAACAGCTTCAGCCAGTCCAGAACCTCGCTGGTGGAGGGCTTCTTTTTCAATCCGGGCGTTTCGCGAAGGTCCAGAAACTGCGTCAAAGCCACGGTCAACAGGCCGGGTTTGATGTCTGGAAAGTGAACACGCACGATTGCAGTCAAGGTCTCTGCGTCGGGAAACCGGATATAGTGAAAGAAACAGCGACGCAAAAATGCGTCCGGCAGGTCTTTTTCGTTGTTCGAGGTGATGATCACAACCGGGCGGTGCAGCGCCCGGATCGTCTCTCCTGTCTCGTAGACGTGAAACTCCATCCGGTCCAACTCTTGCAGCAGGTCGTTGGGAAACTCGATATCGGCCTTGTCGATTTCGTCGATCAGCAAGACAACCCGGCTAGGGGCGTCAAATGCCTGCCACAGTTTTCCACGCCGGATGTAGTGGCCCACGTCATGCACCCGCGCATCGCGCAACTGGCTGTCGCGCAGACGGCTGACGGCGTCGTATTCATAAAGCCCCTGTTGCGCCTTGGTGGTCGATTTCACATGCCATTCGATCAGCGGCAGCCCCAGTGCCTTGGAAACCTGCCGCGCCAGTTCGGTCTTTCCTGTGCCGGGTTCGCCTTTGACCAGCAAAGGGCGCTGCAGCATCACGGCTGCATTGACCGCCACTGTCAGGTCTTCGGTTGCAACATAGGCTTCGGTCGTCGCGAATTTCATCGGTGCATCAAGCCTCTGCAAAGGGACACATGCAACTTAACGGCCCGTTGAAATAGTCGCAACCGCTAGTGACAAGCCAATTGCTTTGGGCTAGAGGGACGGCAATCAGGAGTGCAATCTGACAAGATCCCCGCTGTCAGAGCAAGACCGTGATCAGGAGAGAGCTGCGATGAAAGCCGAAGTCTTTCTGCCCGAAGATTACCGACCCGCCGAAAGCGAACCTTTCATGAATGATCGGCAGCTGGAGTATTTTCGGCGCAAGCTGATCGTGTGGAAGCAGGAACTGCTAAATCAATCCGCCGAAACCATCGACAACCTGCAAGACTCAGGGCGCAACGTGCCGGACATCGCAGATCGCGCCTCCGAGGAAACCGACCGGTCGCTTGAACTGCGCACCCGCGACCGCCAGCGCAAGCTGGTCAGCAAGATCGACGCGGCTTTGCGCCGGATCGAAAGCAGCGAATACGGTTACTGCGAAATGACAGGCGAGCCGATAAGCCTGAAGCGGCTGGACGCCCGCCCGATTGCCACGATGACGCTGGAAGCGCAGGAAAAGCACGAGCGGCGTGAGAAGGTCCATCGCGAAGACTGAGGCGGCACCTTGCGGGGTTGTGCCAGGATCGTAGCAGGGATTGGCTGACGCCGGGCTGATGGTCCGGCGTTTGCATTTAGGGGTGGCTATGACATTGATCGGGCAACGCGTCACAGTGCTGGGGGCGGGGGTCGCGGGGTTGGCCGTAGCCTGTGCGCTGGCGTTGCGCGGGGCGGTAGTGACCGTGCTGGAACAGGCGGATGCCATCCGAGAGGTGGGTGCGGGGTTGCAGGTGTCACCCAACGGGGCGGCGGTGCTGCGCGCATTGGGTCTGGATGCGGCGCTGCAGGCTTGCGCGACACGTGCCGAGGCTGTCACGCTGAAAGACGGCTTTACCGGCACGCCTGTGCTGCGCATGGATCTGGCGCGCTTGCGTCCCGAGCAGGGTTATCACTTTGTCCACCGGGCCGACCTGATTGCCCTGCTTGAGACGGGCGCGCGGGCGGCAGGGGTGGATATCCGGTTGCTGCAAAAGATCACATCCGTCGATCTGAGCGGCGCACGTCCCTTGGTGAAAACGGTGCAGGGCGGCAGGGAAGCCGATCTGCTGATTGGCGCGGACGGATTGCATTCGGCCACCCGCATCGCGCTGTGCGGCAAATCTGCGCCATTCTTTACCCGGCAAGTGGCGTGGCGCGCGCTGATTGCCTGCGAACCCGGGGCACCTGCCGCGGCGGAAGTCCACATGGGACCGGGTCGCCATCTGGTGTCTTACCCGTTGCGATGCGGCACACTGCGCAACATCGTGGCGGTGGAAGAGCGCGACCGCTGGGTCGAGGAGAGTTGGTCGCTGCGCGACGATCCGGTTGAGGTCTGCATGGCTTTCGCCGAGTTTTCACCGCTGGTGCGAGGCTGGCTGGACCAGGTTCAGGACGTCTGGCTATGGGGCCTATTCCGCCATCCGGTGGCCAAGTCATGGCAACGGGCCTTGCCCGAAGGTGGGGTTGCGATTCTGGGGGATGCTGCACATCCGACCCTGCCGTTTCTGGCGCAAGGGGCATCGATGGCGCTGGAAGATGCCTGGGTGCTGGCTGCGTGCCTTGCGCGCCATGATGGACTGGCGGCAGGGTTGGTCGCCTATCAGGCGGAGCGTTTCGACCGGGTCCGCCGCGTTGTTGCTGCGGCCAACGGCAATGCGCGCGCCTATCACCTGCGTGGCCTGCAGCGGGCGGTTGCGCATGCAGGGTTGCGGTTGGGTGGGGCTATCGCACCCGGTTTGGCGCTGCGGCGGTTTGACTGGCTTTACGGCCACGACGTGACACGCGACCAATAGGGGGGCCTTCAGCCCCCCTCGGCGCGCGGCGCCTCACCCCCCGCGGATATTTTTCCAAGATGAAAGCGGAGAGGCAAAGGGCAGTCATGCTCGTGCGAGGTTGCGCAACACGTAGTGGAGCACTCCTCCGTGTTCGACGTATTCGATTTCTATTTCGGTATCGATCCGGCATTTGATCGGGATGATCCGTTCTGTGCCGTCCGCCGAGGTGATGGTGCAGTTCACCAGTGAAAGTGGTTTCAGATCGCCGGCAAGCCCGCTGATCGACACGGTCTCGTCGCCCTTCAACCCCAAGGACTTGCGTGTCATGCCTTCGGTGAATTCGAAGGGGATCACCCCCATGCCGACAAGGTTCGAGCGGTGGATGCGCTCGAACGACTCGGCGATCACCGCTTTTACACCGAGGAGTGCCGTGCCCTTAGCGGCCCAGTCGCGACTGGAACCTGCGCCGTATTCTATGCCGCCGAAAATCACCAGCGGGGTTCCTGCGGCCTGATGGGCCATCGAGGCCTCGAAGATCGAGGTCTGCGTGCCATCCGGCCCCAGGGTGTAGCCGCCTTCGACACCCCCGGTTTCGCGGGCCAGCATTTCATTCTTGATGCGGATATTGGCGAAGGTGCCGCGCATCATCACTTCATGGTTGCCGCGCCGCGCGCCGTAGCTGTTGAACTCGGACACCGGAACCTGCCGTTCGGTCAGGTACTTGCCGGCCGGTGTGCCTGCCTTGAACGAGCCTGCGGGCGAGATGTGGTCGGTTGTGATCATGTCCCCGAGCAGTGCCAGAACGCGGGCGCCGGTGATGTCCGAGATCACGCCCTGAGTTTTTGCCATGCCTTTGAAATAGGGCGGATTCTGGATATAGGTCGAGGCGGCGGGCCAGTCATAGGTTTCGCTGTCGGTGATCTCGACCGCTTGCCATTTGGCGTCGCCCTTGAAGACGTCGGCGTATTTCTTCTGGAAGGCTGCGCGGGTGACGGTTGCCTCGACCAGTTCGGAAATCTCGGCGTTGGTTGGCCAGACGTCTTTCAGATAGACCGGCCCTGCGGTGCCCATCCCCAAAGGTTCAGTGGTGATGTCGATGTTCATGTCGCCCGCCAGCGCATATGCCACGACCAGCGGCGGCGAAGCCAGATAGTTGGCGCGCACGTCGGGGCTGATGCGTCCTTCGAAGTTGCGGTTGCCCGACAGCACGGCCGTGGCCACCAGATCACCTTCGGAGATTGCCGCACTGATGGCGGGGTCGAGCGGACCGGAGTTGCCAATGCAGGTGGTGCAGCCATAGCCCACAAGGTTGAAGCCAATGGCGTCGAGGTCTTCTTGCAGGCCTGCGGCCTCCAGATATTCGCTGACGACCTGTGATCCCGGAGCCAGCGAGGTTTTCACCCATGGCTTTGCCGTCAGACCCAGCGCGCGCGCCTTGCGCGCCACCAGACCGGCCCCGATCATGACGTAAGGGTTCGATGTGTTTGTGCACGAGGTGATCGATGCGATCACGACTTTGCCCGAAGACATGGTGAAAGCGTGATCCTTGACCGGAATTTCAACATGCTGCGGACGTTTGAAACCGTTGTCCATCTCGCGGGCGAAGGCCGCCTTGGCATCGGTCAGAGGCAGGAAATCCTGCGGGCGTTTCGGGCCGGAAATGGCCGGCACGATCGTACCCATGTCAAGGTGCAGGGTGCTGGTGTAAATCGGATCATAAGCCGCATCGCGCCACATGCCGTTCGCTTTTGCGTAAGCTTCGACCAGCGCGATGCGTGCCTCGTCGCGCCCGGTGTTGCGCAGGTAACGGATCGTTTCGCCGTCGATCGGGAAAAAGCCGCAAGTCGCGCCATATTCCGGAGCCATGTTGGCAATCGTTGCGCGGTCGGCCAAAGGCAGGCGGTCCAGACCCTCGCCGTAGAACTCGACGAACTTGTTCACCACGCCGTGTTTGCGCAGCATTTGAACCACTTTCAGCACCAGATCGGTGGCCGTGGTGCCTTCGACCATAGCACCCGTCAGCTTGAAGCCCACCACTTCCGGGATCAGCATCGACACCGGTTGACCCAGCATCGCGGCCTCGGCCTCGATCCCGCCGACACCCCAGCCCAGAACAGCCAGGCCGTTGACCATGGTGGTGTGGCTGTCGGTGCCGACCAACGTGTCGGGATAAGCAACCTCGATCCCATGCTGATCCTTGTCGATCCACACGGTCTGCGCGAGGTATTCAAGGTTGACCTGATGGCAGATGCCGGTGCCCGGCGGAACCACGCGGAAATTGTCGAACGCCTTTTGTCCCCATTTCAGGAAAACATACCGCTCCATGTTGCGCTCGTATTCGCGGTCCACGTTGGCCTGAAACGCGCGCGGCGTGCCGTATTCGTCGATCATCACCGAATGGTCGATCACCAGATCAACCGGGGCCAAGGGGTTGATCTGCTGGGCTTTTCCGCCCAACCCAATGATACCGTCGCGCATCGCGGCAAGGTCAACCACTGCCGGTACGCCGGTGAAATCCTGCATCAGAACGCGCGCCGGACGATAGGCGATCTCGCGCGGGTTTTTCCCGCCCTGCGCGCCCCAAACCGCAAAGGCCCGGATGTCGTCTTGACTGACCGTCTTGCCATCTTCAAAGCGCAGCATGTTTTCCAGGACCACTTTCAGGCTGGCGGGCAGGCGGGAAAAGTCACCCAGACCTGCTGCCTGGGCGGCGGGTATCGAATAGAATGCGATATTCGCTCCACCTGCGGTCAGGGTCTGGCGGGTCTTGGCGCTGTCGTGTCCAACGGTAACAGTCATGGCGTGGCTCCTTGAGGCTTCACAAGCGGGGCTGTCTGCGACACCGTTGTGCCCTATTCGGGGCCCGAGGTGCAAGCGAATCGGCAGCATTGTATGCAATTGTATACCAAAATTGCCCGCAGTCACCACAAGAGATTCAGACCCCGTTTCCCGATGCCTTCGCGGCAAGGTTTCGTGCGCCCGATCAGCGGGCCTTTCAGGAAGCCTCGCAAAACCTTGATTGGCGGGGATTGGCAAATTTCACTAGACGGAACGCACATGACGAGGAAGAGAACCCCATGGTGCGATCATTGATTACCGCTGCTTGTGGCCTCTGGGCCGCCTTTGGCGCTCCGTTGGCAGCGCAGACCCAATCTGCGGTTGTGGTAGAGCTTTATACCTCGCAAGGGTGCTCGTCTTGCCCGCCTGCTGACGAATTTCTCGCCAGCCTTGCGCAAGATCCCAACGTGATCCCGCTGGCGCTGCATGTGGACTACTGGGATTACATCGGTTGGGCTGACAGCTTTGCAAATCCGAAGTTCACGGAACGTCAAAAGGCCTATGCCCATGCGGAAGGTAGCAAGACGATCTATACGCCGCAGTTCATTATCAACGGTCAGGAACGGGTTGTTGGTCATTCACCAGGCAAGGTTGCTGCGCATGTCCTTGATTTGATGCAAGACACTGGCGCAGTGCAGTTGTGGCTGGAACGCAAGGGTGATAAAGTGTCGATCCGTGCAGTTGCCATGGATCCACAAACCCGAAAGATGCGGGTTCAGCTGGTTCGCTATCTGCCAAGCCGGAGCGTTGACATAAAACGGGGCGAGAATGCCGGCCACAAGATCACGTATCACAACATAGTGACGTCGTGGAACAATCTGGGCGGTTGGGACGGGCGTGACGATTTTGCCGCAAACGTTGATGCTGCCGGAGATCAGCCGATTGTCGTGATCGTCCAGAGTGAAGGCCCCGGCCCGATCATAGCCGCAGCCCAGATCCCGTAGTCTGATCTATTTCCAGCGACGATGGATCCAGAACCATTGGGCTGGCGTCGCGGTGACCCGCACCTCCAGCCGCTGTGTCAGCGCGAGGGTCATTTCTTCTGCCGACCCACGCTGGATCGGCGCTTCAAGCTCGATGTCGAAATCAAGACCATTCGCCGACCTTGTCGCAAAACTCGGGATCAGCGGTACATCATAGCGCAACGCCATTTGTGCGCAGGACAAGGCCGTCAGCGCCGGTTTCCCGAGAAATGGCATTGATACACCGTCACTGGCATGCAAATCGAACAGCATTGCCACGGCGCCTCCTCCTCGCAGATGCCGCATGAAACCGCCAAGACCCTGCCGGCCCTTTGCGAAAATCGGACCACCCATCGCGGCCAGGGTTTCAATATAATGCGCGTTGAAGTAGCGGTTCGACATCGGGCGATACAGCGCCGCCAGCGGCAGATCGTGCGCCAGCATGCAGGCCCGGATCGCTTCGTAATTGCCAAAATGTCCCGACACCAGAACAGCGCCTTGCCCCTGCTGCAGCACTGCGTATAGCACTTCGAGGCCGTGCCCCTTGGGCTGCAACCTTGCCATGCGTGCCTTGAATGCGCGTCCCGAATAGTTTTCCATCACCGTCCGGCCGATATTGTCCAGAACCGCAGTCGCAAGGTCACTGCGGTCGCGAGGTGGCATATCCGGATAAACCATCGCCAGATTTTGCAGCGCGCGCCGGCGATAGCCCGCCAGGGGTCCGATCACGGTGCGAATCGTCCACCCCATAAGCGGAATGCGCCATGTATAGGGCAGCAAAAGGTAGCCCCCGATCAACCCGCGCAAGACCAGATTGATCAGAAAATCCGCAAGTTGGAACGGCGCTGCAGCGAAATTCATCTTTTCAGGCGGGGCAGACATCGGCAGCCTTTACGCTAGGGTCCGCATCCGTGCGGCTTCGCTGTGCCAGACATAAAGACCTGCCGCCACGATCACAACTGCCCCGAAGATTGTCCAGTGGTCCGGGTATTCGCCATAAAGTCCGATGCCCCATCCGGTTGCAAACAGAATGCCGGTGTACGTAAACGGTGCCACTACCGATGCCTCGGCCAATGTAAATGCGCGGATCAGGCACAATTGCGCGCCTGCGCCCAAAACGCCGATCAGGGCAAAGCCCCCAAAATCGGCAATCGCAACTGGAACCCAGACCCATGGCAACACCGGCGAGGTGGCAAGCGTGCCAAAAGCTGCAGGCCAGAAAAGCGAGGCCCAATGACTTTCTCTCGCGCCGACGTGCCGGGTCAGCAATGCACTGATCGCAAAGCAACAGGCAGCGCCCAGCGGCAGCACGGCCGCGAAGCTGAAAACACCACTGCCGGGGCGGATGACGATCAACGCACCAACCATGGCGGTCCCGACTCCGATCAACCGGGCGAGGGTCAGACGCTCGCCAAGAAAGAAGGCTGCCCCGAGTGTGATCAATACCGGGTTGATGTCGGCCAGGGCCGTCGCCTCGGCCAGCCCGATGTAGTTCAAAGACAGGAAAAACAGGGTTGCAGCGCCCAGTTGCGTGATCGAACGCAAGAAATGAAAAACCGGGTATTGGGTGGCGACGAGTTGCGTCAACCGTGGGCCAAGGATCAGCATCACAAGCACCATTTGTCCGCCAAACCGCGCCCAGATAACTTGCGGGGTCGGATAGCGAGCGACCAGATCCTTGGCAAGTGCGTCCATTGCCGTGAATATCAGAATAGAAAGCAACATCATAAGGATGCCCCGCGTTGTGGCGGTCGGAGTCGAGGTTGAACCGCGCATGGTGACCTTTCGGGGGGGGCAATGCGCGAACCATAGGCCGCGCTCGCGCGCGCTGCAAGCCGATCAGGTGACATCAAAATCTGTCACACCGGCTTTGTCG
Organism: Paracoccaceae bacterium; assembly: GCA_031400505.1. Classification (GTDB taxonomy): domain Bacteria; phylum Pseudomonadota; class Alphaproteobacteria; order Rhodobacterales; family Rhodobacteraceae; genus JAIYDJ01. The sequence continues at coordinate 129,910 of JANNPZ010000043.1, forward strand.
GATACGCGTTCTAGGCTTTGGCCTGCGATACTTCCCCTAGTCTTCTTCCTGAGTCAGAACCACTTCGCCGCTCGCCTCCAGCATACGAATGGCCATCACGACCGCCGACATCGCATCGTCCGCATCCTTTGCCTTGATCTTGCCGCGTTGCGCCATGTCTTCGCGCAGGCCCTGCGCCATGCGTTGCGACATGTTGGCCAATATGAACTCTGCCGCTGCCGCAAGTTCGGGTTCTGCCTGTGCTGCGGTCAGTGCGGTCACAAGCATCGGCTGATCGACCCCACGGATCACTTTTGGCACGTCGCGTGCCTGAAGGCGCGCCGGGATGTGCAAGAAGGTGAAGATCGCGCGTCGAACCTTTTCTGCAAAGCCTGCGTCTTCTTCCTCCAGCCCGCGCAGCACATCGTCGCGAGTCCCTGCCGCCGAGACATTGAGAATGGCCCCAACCCGTTCTACCGGGCCCGTGTCAAACGCCTTGGATGGCTTTTGATCCAGTTGCTGCGCCAGAGACTGGCCGATGCGGTGCACCGTTTCGGGATCGACGTTTCCGGTCAACGACACGGCATAGGCAATCCTGCGCGCGCGTTCTCCGGGAAGTTTTCCCAGCAATTCTGCGGCTTTGGATACAGGAAGCTTCGACAGCATCACAGCGGCCACTTCCGTACTTTCGTCTTGCAGCACGGGCAGAAGCTCTTCTGCCTTCATGGTCGTCATCCGTTCCCACGGGTCCGCGCGCATCATGCCGCCTGCCATCCGCCGCAACCTGCTTGCCGCGTTGGCCGACATGTGGTCGCCCATCACGGACAAGGCGCCTTCCAGCCCACCGGGAAAAGACAACCCCAGTTGCTCCATCTCCATCAGAAACTCGTCAACCACCGCCCGGAGCGTTGTGCGGTCAACCCGGCGCATCTGGCCCATTTGTTCGGCGAGCTGCGTTTGCATCTGATCCGGCAGCGAGGTCAGCGAAAGTGCAGTTCCCTCAGACAGCAGATAGCGCACGATCACCGCCGCCTTTTCACGCGGCGTCAGATTGCGTGCGCCCACACCCTGGGGTTCAGTTCGCCCCACCGCAACCATGCGCTGCGCCGGGACAATCTTTGCCAACGCTGTCGTGTCCTGCGCCATTCTGGCCCCCGATTCCCTGTGATGCTGAAAGCTTCGCAGGTCACCGTTAACCGAGGCTGAACAATTTCAGGCAGAGATAGCTACACAAGCCTTTGTTGCCGGGTCCATGATCTGGCCGTCAGGACAGCGCTTGCTTTCGCATTCGCCGGGCGACGTGCTTTGCTGCGCCAATGCTGCGGCAGGCACAAACAGGCACAGGGCAATCACGCGGATCATTCTGAAACAACCCTGTCAAAGATGTGCAAAGATATCATGCGCGCCGCCAGCAAGATGCGGCCTTTCGGCACCCTTGGTCATCACGTTTGCGTGACGCTACGCCTTGCCGAAAACCCGTGCGAAAATTGTATCCACGTGTTTGGTATGATAGCCCAGATCAAATTTTTCAGCGATTTCGCCGGGGCTTAGCGCTGCGGTCACTTCGGGATCCCCCAACAGCTCGGTCTGAAAGTCGGCGCCGTTTTCCCAGACTTTCATCGCGTTGCGTTGCACGATGGCATAGGCCTCTTCGCGGTTCACTCCGGCTTGGGTCAGGGCCAGCAAAACGCGCTGGCTCATCACCAATCCGCGAAATTTGTTCATGTTGGCCAGCATGTTGTCTGGATAGATCACCAGCTTTTCAATCACGCCGGCAAGCCTGTGCAGTGCGAAATCCAACGTGATGGTCGTGTCCGGCCCGATCGCACGCTCCACGCTGGAATGCGAGATGTCACGCTCGTGCCAAAGCGCGACGTTTTCAAGTGCCGGCACGACCGCCATCCGAACAAGCCGCGCAAGCCCGGTCAGGTTTTCGGTCAGCACCGGGTTGCGCTTGTGTGGCATCGCAGAGCTGCCCTTTTGACCTGGCGAGAAGAACTCTTCCGCCTCAAGCACTTCGGTGCGCTGCATGTGGCGGATTTCAATTGCGATGTTTTCCATGCTGGACGCAATGACACCAAGGACAGCGAAATACATCGCATGCCGATCGCGGGGAATGACTTGGGTGCTGATCGGTTCCGGGACCAAGCCCATCGCCTTGCAGACATGCTCTTCGACACTCGGATCAATGTTTGCAAAGGTGCCAACTGCGCCGGATATGGCCCCGGTGGCAACTTCGGCCCGCGCCATCACCAGACGTGCCCTGCTGCGCGCCATTTCGGCATGGAACCGGGCAAAGGTCAGGCCCATTGTCGTCGGTTCGGCGTGAATGCCATGGCTGCGGCCGATCCTCGGGGTGTCTTTGTGCTCATGCGCCCGCAGTTTCAACGCGGCCAGAACCCGGTCCATTCCCGCAAGCAAAATGTCAGTGGCCCGCACGAGTTGAATGTTGAACGTGGTGTCCAGAACGTCGGAACTCGTCATTCCCTGATGGACAAAGCGCGCGGCGTCTGGCCCGATGATTTCGGCCAGATGGGTCAGAAACGCGATCACATCGTGCTTTGTCACCGCCTCGATCTCGTCGATCCGGGCAACATTGAACGGAACATCCCGTGCGCGCCAAACCGCCTTTGCATTTTCCGCCGGGATCACCCCCAAGGCCGCCTGCGCATCGCAGGCATGTGCCTCGATCTCGAACCAGATGCGGAACTTGGTATCAGGCGACCATAGGGCGACCATGTCGGGACGAGAGTATCGCGGGATCATCGGGCAGCCTTTCATGGACAGGGCAGGCGTGCAGCGATTAGACTGCACCGGCGGCAAGGGCAAGCGAGGATGGCGATGCGGTGGATGGTGTTTGCGGGTTTGTTGCCTGCCTTGACGGTGCAGGCAGCCCCCCTGACGGGGACGCAAATTGCTGAGACGAGCATCACTGGGACGCTGATCACCGGGTCACAGATAACTGAGGCATTGACGGCGCGCGTTCTGGGCTATGCTGAAGGGCAGACGCAGACGTTCTTTGCCGACGGGCGAACGTCTTATGAAGGTGATCGTGCGGAATGGGGTCGCTGGCAGGTGCAGGGCGATCAATACTGTTCGCAATGGCCGCCGTCCGACCGCTGGACCTGCTATGGGATCACGCGTGACGGGGGGAGTGTCGGGTTTGTTTCGGCGGACGGGTCAGTGACTTACGGACGCTACATCGATCTCAATTGACCGCGTTGCCAGAGTATCGCCGACGCAGCCAAGGCCCGGTTAGGACAGGCTGTCGGGTCAATTGACTTTGTTGCGCGGGATGAACGGAAGCGGTGCTACCGGCACGCCATCCTCGAGCAGTTTGCGCGCCTCATCGATGCGCGCTTCGCCGTAGATTGCCCGCTTTGGTGTGTCGCCATCATGCATGGCGCGGGCCTCGGAGACAAAGTTCAGTCCGACATAGTCAGAGTTTTGCTCGACCTCGCGCCGCAACGCAGCCAAAGCGGCTTCGGATTCGTTGGCGGGCGTCTGCAACGGGGATTTGGCCGCGTCAGCGTCGCCTTTTGCCCGGGCGGGGCGCACGGCTGGCGCCATCATGGCTTTTTCAACATTGGGCGAAGCACAAACGGGGCAGGCGAGGCGTCCTGCCGACAGCAATGCGTCATAGGCCGCAGCAGATTGAAACCAGCTGTCAAATTGGTGGTTGTCGGGGCAGTGCAAGCGGTAGTTGATCATCGCTTTACGCTTCCATAACGCTGGTGTCAGTTCAAGTCCTTGCCAGAAAACAAAGTCGTTGCACCTCGACTTTTCCAGATCGCACACAGGAAGCGGTCAGGCTTGCGCCGCGCCGCCTTGTGTACCCGTCAACAGCCCCGGCTCGGACGCGACCAGCCTTAGCAGCACCCTCAACTCTGGCTCTGCGACTTTGCGCGCGGCACGGTCCGCATTGAACCACTTACGCCTGCGTTCGCGGCGTTCCGGAAACTTGGCTCGCAAGCGCGCGACACGCAACGCAAAGACCGTCACGACGCAAGGTTGAAACAGACCCGGCTTCAACACCTTGTTATAGCTGAAAAGTCCGATCGGGGCGTCGCACACTTCACCTTCAACCCCAGCCTCTTCCCAAGCCTCGGCGGCGGCTGATTGTGCGGCACTCAGCCCATCATGCGGCCAGCCTTTCGGAATGATCCACCGTCCGGTATCGCGGCTGGTGATCAACAAGACTTGCGCCGCGCCACGGTGCAGTCTCCAACACAAGGCACCATGCTGACCGCTGGCTTCGCTTGTGTCTTTTGCAAAAGACGCAGAGTTTGGACGGCTCATTCAAAGTACTCTACTATTCAAAAAAGCAGACAACACGTAAATTTGTCTAGTTGTCGCCATTGTCTCATGCTGCCCAAGGGAATCCCAGAGGGTGTGTCAAACATTTGAAGAAGGGCTAGGGTAAAGTCACAGGTTTCTGACCGGAACCCATGTGCAGGTCGAAAAGCGCAGAGTAACAGGAATAGCATGATATGACCGCCCTGTTCATTGGCTCCGAGATTTATCGGGGTTCGTCTTATGGGCCGAGCCATCCTTTGCGGGTCCCGAGGGTCTCTACGGTGATCGACCTTGCGCGCAGCTTGGGCTGGTTGCCGTCGGCGCAGTATCGAACCGCGCCACGCGCCAAACCGGGGGCACTGACGGTCTGGCACAGCCCCGAATACATAGCCGCCCTGCAAGCGGCCGAAGCGGCAGGGTCGGTGACCGATGCCGTGCGCAGGCGCCATGGGCTTGGCACATTGTCAAATCCGGTGTTTGCCCAGATGTATGCCCGACCTGCGACCGGTGTGGGTGGCGTCCTGCTGGCCGCCGACCTGTTGGGCGCGGGGCAGGCGAGCGCAGTTCACGTGCCCGGTGGCGGCACGCATCACGGTATGGCGGACCGCGCCAACGGCTTTTGCTATCTGAACGACTGCGTGCTGGGGATCCTTGCGCTGAAACGCGCAGGCTTTCCCCGCGTTGCCTATATCGACATCGATGCCCATCACCCTGACGGGGTCGAAGCGGCCTTTGCAGATGATCCAGATGTTCTCATGGTTTCGACCCATGAAGAAAACCGTTGGCCTTTCGCCGGGGCACTGAGCGATCGCGGCGTCGGAAACCTGTTCAATCTGCCGGTCCCGAAAGGGTTCAACGACACCGAGATGCAAGCGGTGACAGACCAACTGATCCTGCCGCGTCTTGCGGCGCATCGCCCGGATGTCATCGTGCTGCAATGCGGGGCCGATGCGCTGACCGAAGACCCGCTGTCGCGTTTGGCGCTGTCAAACAATGCCCATCGCGCAGTTTTGGCGGCGGTGCGACAGATGGCCCCGAAGTTGCTGCTGTTGGGCGGGGGTGGGTACAATCCATGGTCGGTGGGCAGGCTGTGGACAGCGTTATGGGCCGACCTTTCGGGTCACACCCCGCCAGACCGGTTGCCCGATGCTGCCGTTTCGGTGCTGGCAGCCCTGTCGTGGGGGGGCGGTGGCCGCCCGCCGCCTGATCCGCGCCTGCTGACAACCCTGATCGACGCCCCGCGCCCCGGCCCGGTTTCGGTCGATGTGTCAGATCGATTGACCACGCTCGCCCGCCGCTGATCACGCGCGGCGCACCATGGCCAACAGGCGCTGTGCCAAGGCGTCTGTCGCATCCTCGGGTGGCAGTGCCGATCTTGCTGCGGCAGCCATCGCAGTTTGCTGCGCCTTTTCAAGACCTGCAAGCGCCAGGCCAAGCCCCGCACGATCGGTAGCCAGTGCGCCTCGCATCTGCGCGAGTGCTGCAACCGGGGCTGCAAAATTCTCCATATGTGGCCCATGCAGAATGGCCGATCCAAAGGCTGCGGGCTCATAGGGTGTATGACCGCCAAGCGGGGCAAAACTGCCGCCGATCACCGTGACCCCTGACATCCTGTACCAGAGTGCCATCTCGCCCAAAGTGTCGGCCAGAAAGACGGGCACGCCCGCCTGGGGTGCCGCGCCGTCTGACCGCCTGGCAAAGGCAAATCCGGCCGCCGTAATAACCCCTGCCACTTCGGCGCTACGGCGCGGATGACGGGGCGCAATGATCAGCAGGTCGAACCGGGCCCGCGTCTTGGCAAAAGCCTGCACGATCATCGCCTCTTCGCCCGGATGGGTGGACGCTGCCAACAAGACACGGTCACGCGGCACCACTTGCGGCAATGCAGGCGACATCGACACTGCAACCTGCGCCTTCAGCATTACCACGGGTCCCAACCGAGCAACCGGCAGCCCCAGATCAACCAGTCGCGCGGCCGATCCCTGATCTTGCGCGGATAGAAATGTGACCCGCTGCAGCGTCCGCCGCATCAGATGCGGGGCAAAGCGCACCCAGCGCTGCGCTGACCGTGCCGACATCCGTGCTCCGATGACTGCAACCGGGACGCCCGCCTTATCGGCCGCGGCGAGGCGCGCTGGCCACAGTTCGTTTTCCACGACAACCAAAGCGGCAGGCCGCCAGCGCCGAAAAACCCGACCGGCTGATCCCAGACTGTCGAGCGGGGCCAATGCCGCCTGAACACCCGGCAGTTCCCAGCTTTTCACAAGTGCTACGGCCGTTCCGGTATTCGCCGTCACAAGGACCGACAGATCCGGTCGTGTCTGCAGAATTTCCAGCAGTATCCCGCGCGCCGAAGTGACCTCACCATTGCTCGCCGCATGCAGCCAAAGCGATTCAGACCCGGTTGGCCCTGCACTAACGCCCAATCGTTGCCAAACCGCCCCGCCCGCCACACGACCCCGCAGCCGCTGTACCAGCGTCGCTGCCACCAGAAACGGGGCAAAAGCGCCCATCAATAGCCGATAGAAAAGCAACGCGCCGACCCCTGCCACCAAAACGCACAACGTACCGCTTCTTAGTGCATCGGTCCGAGGTTGGCCACAAAGTCGGAAGCAAAGGCTTCTCCCGTCATAAAAGCTTCACAGAGGCGAGGCGAGAGTGTCACAAATCGTGTCTATCCGGGCCTCACCTCAAACGGAGACGGTTTGCATGCTGACGGTAAAGAATGTCACCCGCATGTTTGGCCAGAAGGCAGCCGTCGACAATATTTCCTTCACGATTGACCGCTCTGCTTTTGTCGGGATCATCGGACGATCAGGCGCGGGGAAATCGACCTTTCTGCGCATGATGAACCGCTTGACCGACGCGACGTCGGGATTGCTTGAGTTCGAAGGCCGCAATGTGCTGTTGTTGAAGGGCGCGGATATGCGGGCCTGGCAGGGCCAGTGCGCGATGATCTTTCAGCAGTTCAACCTCGTGCCGCGCATGGATGTCGCTTCGAACGTGATGCATGGCGTGCTGAACCGCCGCTCGACGCTGGCCACCATGTTCAACCTGTGGTCCGAAGCTGACATCACCAAGGCGCTGAACATCCTCGACCGTCTCGGCATCGCCGAACAGGCGCCGAAACGCGCCGAGGCGCTTTCGGGCGGCCAGCAGCAACGCGTGGCGATTGCGCGGGCGCTGATGCAGGACCCCAAGGTTATTCTCGCCGACGAACCCATTGCCTCGCTGGACCCGATGAACGCCCAGATCGTGATGGATGCCCTGCGCAAGATCCACGACGAGGATGGCCGTATGGTGATCGCGAACCTGCACACGCTGGACACGGCACGCCGGTACTGCGACCGCGTGATCGGCATGCGCGACGGGCGCGTTGTGTTCGACGGAACGCCTGATCAACTGACCACGGGCGTTGCACGCGATATCTATGGCGCGGATGCAAGCTTTAACGAAGCGGCGACATCGACCGCCATCGACACTGGCCCAAGTGATGCGGGCTATGCCGCAAAACTGCTGGCCTGAACCCATCCACCCCGGCCCGCTCGGGCCATTTCAACCGGAGACGACCATGAAAAAGCTGTTTGGCCTTCTGGCTGCCACCACGATGATGACCGGCGTTGCTTACGCTGACGGTCACGCGATCAAGGAATTCAACATCGGCATCTTGGGCGGCGAAAACGCCCAGGACCGTCTAACCTCGAACGAGTGCTTCCGCGCCAAAGTCGAAGCTGCTCTGGGCGTGCCCACGAACATCTTCACCCCCGCCGACTATGACGGCGTGATCCAGGGTCTGCTGGGCGGCACCATCGACTACGCTGGTCTGGGTGCATCCTCTTACGCCAAAATCTGGCTGACCGACCCGGCCGCCGTCGAAGTGACCCTGACCACCCAGAACGTGGACGACTCGACCGGTTACTACTCGATCGGTTTCGCCCGCAAGGACAGCGGCATCACCGATCTGGCGATCGCCAAGGGCAAGACCTTTGCCTTCGCTGACCCGAACTCCACCTCGGGCTACCTGGTTCCGGCCGCTGAAATGACCGCCTCGCTGGGCAAGCTGGAAGAGTATTTCGCCGAAGTGAAATTCTCGGGCGGACATGAGCAAACCATCGTCGGCGTGATGAACGGCGACATCGAGGCTGGCGTGTCGTGGGCTGACGGCCTGGGCAACTGGGAAGACGGCTACACCAACGGCGCGTTCCGCAAGGCCGCTGACGCTGGTCTGGTCGACATGAACGAGATCGTCGAAATCTGGCGCTCGACCCTGATCCCGAACGGTCCTTACGTTCAGCGCGCCGCTCTGCCGCAGGACGTCAAGGACAAGGTCAACGCTGTCGTAGCCGACCTGTGGGAAACCGACAAGGAATGCGCCTATGCCGTTGCCGCCGGCGACGCAAAGGACTTCATCCCGGTGAAGCACGAAGAATATCAGGGCGTGATCGAAGCGCGCAAGCTGCAAGAAGCCGCGAACTAAGCTTTTCATGACGCATCGCCGGGTCCCTGTCAGGGGGCCCGGCATTTTTCTGCGGGCCGGGGGATAGGATGGCTGACGTCGCATTGGGACAAACCGGGGGCAAGCCGCCCGTGTTGGAGTCCGCCACAGCCGCCTATCTGGCCATGAACCGCCGCAAGCGGATGTACGGCGGCATTTTGCTGCTGATGTTCATCGTGCTGATGGCATCCGGCTGGAGCATTTCCGAAGGCCGCAACGCCGGAGACTTCCTGCCTGGCCTGCGCAACATCTTCGATTTCCCGTCCGAAGTGATCTCAGAAGCCTGGACCAACCGCGCCAATCTGCCGGGCTATATCGCCCAATTCTTCCCCTCGCTGATCGAGACGATCAACATTGCCGCCGTGGCCACGCTGGTGGGCGCGCTGATCGCGGCGTTCCTGTCGCTGCTGGCATCGCGCGGGATATCGCCGTTTCCCCGGATGATCCCGGTGTTTCGCCGCACAATGGACGCGTTGCGCGCCATCCCGGAAATCGTGATTGCGCTGGTGCTGATCTATATTCTTGGCGGCGGTCCGGTGCCTGCCGTTATCGCCATAGCGTTCCACACTGGCGGCGCGTTGGGCAAGCTGTTTTCCGAGGTCGGCGAGAATGCCGACATGAAACCGATCGAGGGTTTGGCCTCGGTAGGGGCTTCGTGGGGGCAGAAAATGTGGCTGGGCGTGATCCCGCAGGTCGCCCCCAACTGGCTGTCCTACACGCTGCTGCGGTTCGAGATCAACGTGCGCGCGAGCGCAATCCTGGGCTTTGTCGGTGAGGGTGGCATCGGCCATGACCTGAAACTGGCGATGGGTTGGGGGCAGGGGAAATACGATCAGGTCATCGCGATCTTTTTCCTGCTGTTCATCACCATTGTGATCATCGACCGCATTTCCGACCATTACCGCGCCAAGATCGTGAAGGGGTCCTGAGATGATCACCGCTGACAGCCCCCTTGCCCAAGGCATGTTCGCCAAGTTCCGCGCCCGCCGCCTGACGGCCTATGCGGTGCCCGTGGTGATATTTCTGTACCTGCTTTACACCTTCTTTGCCTTTGACGTGCCGGGCCTTGCCCAACGCGCCAAGATGGACAACGCGATGATCCTGATGTCCGACTTCTGGTCGCACAAGACGCATGTGACGCGCGACAACAAGACAGGTGAGGTGGTGATTGCCATCGAAGGCGAGGGTAAGGGCACCTATCCCGAAGGCATGAAACCCGACTGGGTGTCGTTCGACGGCGACGTGACGACCATCGACCTGGGCGATGGCAACCTCGTGACCTATGACGCGGCAGGCGCGCGGATGGTGGTGCCCGGATATGGCACCATCGACATCAAACCGGTGGACGGCAAGCTGGCGCTTGATGCGCCGCAGCCGATCCCTGACTGGATTTCAGTGTCCGACAACCGCATCGGCGTCACGACCCCCGCAGGCCGCTTCAATTATACCCGTTCCAAGGTCGAGACGTTCAAATACGAAGCCGGATGGGAGCTGTTCTTTTTCACCCTCGACAGCCCGTTCTACGGCAAGGGGTTCTTTGAACTGGCCGGAATGGCTGTGTCGGGCGAGCGTTTGGACCCCGCGCGCAGCAACTTCAGCTACATGGTCTCGGAAATCTGGGACAACAAGATGTGGCACCACCGCGATGTGATGTGGGCCATCTTTGAGACGATCCTGATGGCCTTCCTTGGCACGATGGGGGCGGCGATGGTGGCATTGCCTCTCAGCTTCCTTGCCGCGTCGAACTTTACGCGCCTGGCCCCGTTGCGGTTCGCCTTCCGCAGGATGTTTGACTTTGTGCGCGGGGTGGACGGGCTGATCTGGACCATCATCCTGTCCCGCGCCTTTGGGCCGGGGCCGATGACCGGGGCCATCGCGATCCTGATCACCGATGCCGGTACGTTTGGCAAGACATTCTCCGAAGCCTTGGAGAACATTGACGAAAAGCAGGTCGAAGGCGTGCGTTCCACTGGGGCCAATGCGCTGCAGCGGGCGCGTCTGGGGGTGATCCCGCAGATCACGCCGGTCCTGCTCAGCCAGGTGCTCTACACATTGGAATCCAACACCCGCAGCTCTACCGTGATCGGCGCCATTGTTGGCGGCGGGATCGGTCTGTTGTTGACCCAAGCCATCGTGACGCAGAAGGATTGGGAAGAGGTGGCCTATTATATGGTCCTTATCGTGCTTATGGTGATGCTGATGGACAGCCTGTCCGGATGGTTGCGCCGCAAGCTGATCAAGGGCGGCGACGGCGGGCACTGACCGCCCTTGCCCTGCGCGGAAAGACAAATGCCCAGACTGTCACCGACCGAACCCTTTCTGCACCACGGCTGCAAGATCCACGCCTCGACTTTCGGGGCCTATGTCGAGATCGGTGAAAGCAGCCGGATCGTCCATTCCACGTTTCAGGACTACGCCTATTGCGACCGGTTTTCCGACATCTCGAACACCACGGTCGGCAAGTTTTCCAACATCGCCGCGATGACGCGGATCGGGCCGACCGACCACCCGATGAGCAACGCGTCGCTGCACCATTTCCTGTATCGCTCTTCCTACTATTGGGACGATACCCCTGACGACACTGACTTTTTCACCCGCCGCGAGGCGCGACGCACCATCCTCGGGCCCGATTGCTGGATCGGCCATGGTGCCATCATCCGACCCGAAGTGACCATCGGCGCCGGGGCTGTTGTCGCAGCAGGTGCTGTGGTGACCAAAGATGTTGCCCCCTACATGATAGTCGCGGGCGTCCCCGCCACTCCGTTGCGCGAACGCTTCCCGGGCCCGATCGCCGACCGGATGCTGGCACTGGCCTGGTGGGACTGGTCGCATGACCGACTGCGTGCCAGCCTCGATGATTTTCGCCGCCTGCCCGCCGAAGCGTTTCTTGATGTCTACGGCGGTTGATTACTCGGCAGCCATCCGCAACGACTGGGGCTGCGCCATGAACCGACGGGCCGCCTCTCCGGCAAGATAGGTCAGCCTTCCACCGCAAATGGTGGCTTCGATGGTCCTGCTTTCCGCCTCGACGACCACCATATCGGCACGAAAGCCGGGTTCGAGCAAACCGCGATCCGGCATCCGCAGGATCTCGGCAGCGTTGGACGAGATCATCGCCCAGGCTTTCGGCAGGCTGCACAGCCCCTTGTCCACCAGCGTCCAAGCCGCCAGTGGCAAGGCCGGAATGTGATAGTCTGACACCAGCGCGTCGCACAATCCTTCGGCAATAAGATCGGCCGCAGCGATGTTTCCGGCCTGACTGCGACCGCGCACCACGTTTGGCGCGCCCATGATCACCGGGTTCATCATCGCATGCGCTGCCGCCGCCGCCCGGCGCGACAGCGGAAACTCGGCGATGCGCGCACCGATCATCGAGTAGAACTCGCGCGTTTCGCCATCCGGGTCGTCATGACTGCCATAGGCCACGCCGATTGCGTCGAATGCCTCGGCCAAAGTGCACAACTGCCGCGGCACTTCGCGAGCACGGGATTTCGCACGATCCAGCGTTTCCGCCATATCCTGCGGCGTCCGCCCAACTTTGCGCGCCCATGCAGCAAAGCTGTTCGGGTCGATCCGTGACATCGCAAAGCCCTCTTCCAGGTGGTCATTGAACACCACGTAACCCACTTTGTGCTGCCTAACTGCATCCAGAAGTTGCGGAACCGCCTCGACCAGATGGGTCTCTGCCCGGATCTGCACGCGCAGATCAGTCAGCGCCCGCGGGCGGTACGCGTCCAACGCTTCGAGCAGCGCGATGGCTGCCGCAGGGCTGCGGTGGCCGCCTTCCCAACTCCAGCCTTGGGCGAAAAACGCGGTTGTCACACCATGCGCTGCCGCCTCCCGGTCGGCCGACGCCAGACCGACGCTCAATGGAAAGGGGGCCGAGGGGCGCGGCATGATATGCCGTTCAAAGCCGTCGCCGTGCAGGTCGATGATCCCCGGCAAGACCAGATAGCCCGACAAGTTTACCTCGGGCAACGGTCCGCGCACGATTTTGCCCTCTGCCAGACCGATGGATCGGCGCTGCAAAGCGCCGTCGCGCAGGATCTGCGCACCGGTGAAACGCAATGGGAGGAGAGGCAGGTTCATAAGTGATTCCGAACGGTTGCGTTGGTGTGAGGTTGTGGATAACCCGGCAAAGCAACGCCCACATGACGGATCACTCTGGCGTCACAGTCAATTCGACGCGATCACCGGCAAACCACGTGATGCCGTATTCGATGGGATGGCCTTTCGCGTCATGATTGATCGCAACGGACCGCAATATCGGCGCGCCTTCCGGCAGGCGTAGTTGCAACGCCATCGTTGCACGGGCGACGACAGCGGTAAGCCGGGTCGATGACCGCGTGTAGTCCGCGATCCCGCAAGCCGCCAGCGCCAGTGTTACCGATCTGCTCCGCTCCAGCTCGGCCAGCAAGCCTGGCAGCGGCGCGGCCGGAAAGACCGATCGGAAAACGGCCAGAGCCGTTCCATCGGCCAGAGAAAGACCTTCCACGACATGGACTTGCGTACCTGCCGCCACCTGTAGCGCCTCTGCCTCGCGCTTGTCGCAGGCGCGGGTTTCCAGCCGCAGGATCTCTCTCGACGGTGTTCGACCAGAGGCAGAGACGTTCTGATGAAAGCGCACCCTGCGGCCAAGCGGATAGGGCTGCGGCTCTGACGCCACAAAAACGCCGGCGCCGCGACGGGTGTGCAGCAAACCAGTGTCGGCCAGGCTGGCCACCGCATGGCGCACGGTGTGGCGGTTGACCCCGAAACGCGCGGCAAGCTGCGCCTCGGTCGGCAGACGGTCGCCGGGGCGGTAGTGGCCGGCAGTGATCTCGGCCAGCAGTGTTTCGGCTATGGATTTCCACAGGGCGGCGCGCGGCATGTCATGAAAATTTCTTGAAAGAAGGATTGCGGGGGGCGGTCGGGTCGGGTATCGATTTGTCTAGTTGTATAGAAGTCTGGACATATCCGCAAGCTGTCGAGAGGCCGATGACCGAAACTGCTGCCCCCCCTGCAATCCTCGCGCGCAAAGTATGGATCGGCCTGCTTGCAAGGTCCCGCCCTGATCGTGTTGCGGACCTGCTGCCCCGGTTGCCGGACCACGAGGTGCTGCGACCAGCCGAGGTGGGCGCAGTGATGGTGCGCGGCAGGACCGGTGCGGTTGGTGCGCCGTTCAATCTGGGAGAAATGAGCGTGACGCGCTGTTCGGTGCGGCTGACGTCGGGCACCGTCGGGCACGCATATGTGCAGGGGCGCGACAAGGAACATGCGCGCCGGGCGGCGGTGCTGGATGCGTTGATGCAAACGGACGAGGGACCGTCTGTTCAGGCGGGCGTGCTGGATGTGCTTGCAGCAGAAGAAGCCGCCCGCAGGTTGGCGCGGGCCGAAAAGGCCGCATCGACCAAGGTCGATTTCTTCACGCTGGTTCGGGGGGAAGACAAATGAAGCTTGACGTCCAAGCATTGACCGGTGGGTTTGATGACGCCCCGGTACAATCGGCGCGGGCATTTCGGGCGGCTTTGAACGCGCTGTCGCGGCCCGGGGTGATCGTGACGGTGGCGGGGGCGGCGGGACCTGCCCCGCTATCGGTCGCCGCATCGGTGGTGTTGCTGACACTCGCGGATGGCACAACGCCCGTGCATCTGGCAGGGGTTTGGGACTGTGCGCTGGTACGGGACTGGATCACCTTTCATTGCGGCGCGCCTTTGGCTGGGCCGGCAGAGGCAGTATTCGCGCTGGGTGACTGGGCGGCTCTGCGGCCCGTCGGACGCTTTGCCATTGGGCGGGCCGACTATCCGGACCGTGCAGCGACCCTGATCGTCGAAATGCCGCTGCTGGAGAACGACGGGATGCAGCTGACCGGGCCCGGGATCTTGCACAAGGCAGCCCTGCGTCTGCCCGAGGTTGAGGCGTTTCAGGCCAACCGCGCGCTTTTCCCCTTGGGCTTTGATACTTTCCTGACTTGCGGTGACCGTTTGGCCGGTCTGCCGCGCACGACTCGAGTGGAGGCGATCTGATGTATGTGGCCGTAAAGGGCGGCGAGCGTGCGATTGACAATGCGCATGCGTTTCTGGCCGAAGAGCGTCGGGGCGATCCGCAGGTTCCAGAGCTGTCGGTCGCGCAGATCCGCGAACAGTTGCGCTTGTCGGTCAACCGGGTGATGGCCGAAGGGTCGCTGTTTGACCCAGATCTGGCAGCCCTTGCGATTAAACAGGCGCGGGGTGATCTGATCGAGGCGGTGTTTCTAATCCGCGCCTATCGCACCACGCTGCCGCGTCTGGGGGCGTCGAACCCGATCGACACGGCTGCCATGGCTTGCGTTCGGCGCATCTCGGCCACGTTCAAGGACGCGCCGGGGGGGCAGGTTCTGGGGCCGACCTTTGACTACACGCACCGCCTTCTGGATTTCAAGCTGCTGGCGGAAGGCGGCGATCCGACATCGCAACACGCCCCCGCGATGCAGGCGTCGGTGCCCCATATCACCGAATTCCTGAACCGCGACGGCATGATCGAAACAGATACCCCGAGCGATGCGACGCCGCCCGACCTGACGCGCGAGCCGATGGAACTGCCCGCCAGCCGCGCGTTGCGCCTGCAGGCGATCACGCGGGGCGACGAGGGGTTCATCCTGTCGATGGCCTATTCCACCCAGCGCGGCTATGGCCGCACACATGCCTTTGTCGGTGAGTTGCGCATCGGTACAGTGGCCGTGGAAATGGACATCCCCGAACTGGGTTTCGCAGTTGAAATCGGCGAGATCGAGGTCAGCGAATGCGAAACCGTCAACCAGTTCAAGGGGTCGAAGACCGAGCCGCCGCAGTTTACGCGGGGGTACGGGCTGGTGTTCGGGCAATCCGAGCGCAAGGCGATTGCGATGTCGCTGGTGGACCGCAGCCTGCGCTGGAAGGAGTTGGGCGAAGACAGCATTGGCGCACCGGCGCAGGACGAGGAATTTGTGCTGATGCATTCCGACAACGTTCAGGCGACGGGCTTTCTGGAGCATATCAAGTTGCCACACTACGTCGATTTTCAGGCAGAGCTGGAAATGGTGCGCCATCTGCGCGCCGAAGTCGCGGCGCGCGAGGCGGCGGAATGACGGCGCACGGTTCGGGATTGCGGCTGGTGACGGTTGCCTCCGGCGGGGATATTTTGGCCAAGATGAAAGGGGCAGAGGCATGAGCGAGCAGGCTTACAACTTTGCCTATCTGGACGAGCAGACCAAGCGGATGATCCGCCGGGCGATCCTGAAGGGCGTGGCGGTGCCCGGTTATCAGGTGCCCTTTGCCAGCCGCGAGATGCCGATGCCTTACGGCTGGGGAACCGGTGGGGTGCAGGTGACGGCCGCCTGTCTGGTGCCCGAGGACGTGCTGAAGGTGATCGACCAGGGCGCGGATGACACGACCAACGCGGTGTCGATCCGCAAGTTCTTCTCACGCACGGCTGGGGTTGCGGTTACCGAGGCTACGGCGGATGCGACGATCCTTCAGACCCGCCACCGCATCCCCGAAGCGCCGCTGCACGATGGACAGATCCTTGTCTACCAGGTGCCGATCCCGGAACCTCTGAGATTTCTGGAGCCGCGAGAGACGGAAACCCGAAAGATGCATGAGTTGGAAGAATACGGGTTGATGCATGTGAAGCTATATGAAGATATTGCGCGGCACGGGCAGATTGCGACCGCCTATGCCTATCCGGTCAAGGTCGAGGGCAGGTATGTGATGGACCCATCCCCGATCCCGAAATTCGACAACCCGAAACTGTCAGGCTCGGCGGCGTTGCAGCTGTTCGGGGCAGGGCGCGAGCAGCGGATTTATGCGGTGCCGCCCTATACGCAGGTGGTCAGCCTCGATTTCGACGATCATCCGTTTGTCGCCTCCAAGGCAGCCCATGACTGCGATTTGTGCGGAGCGGGCGAGAGCTATCTTGACGAGGTGATCATCGACGATGCAGGCGGGCGGATGTTTGTCTGTTCGGACACCGATTACTGTGCAACCCGTCGCGCCGCCGGTCATGTCGGCGCGATGTCCCCCGAAAAAGGACCGGACCAATGACCGACCGACCCGCAATCGTCCCTTACTTCAGCTATGTCGACGCCAAGGCCGCGATGCGCTTTCTGGCCGAGGCTTTCGGCTTTGACACAGTGCAGGCGTTTGACGGCCCCGATGGCCGGCTGACGCATGGCGAGATGCGCCACGGCAATGGCGTGATCATGCTTGGCAGCGTCGATGCCGCCGTGCCCCGGCAAAGCCCCGGCGTGTATGTGGTGGTGGCCGATGTCGATGCGCACCACGCGCGCGCGATGGCGGCGGGGGCGGTGCTGGTTTATCCGCCTGAGGACACTGAGTTTGGCACGCGGCGCTACCGCGTCCGCGATCCCGAAGGCCACGAATGGTCGTTCGGGACCTATCAGCCGCAAACCGAAAAACCGGAGTGGACCTGAATCGTGCTGGCTTCTGATCCCCCCTTGCTGCGCGTCAGGTCTTTGACGAAACACTATGGCCCGCGCATCGGATGCGCCGATGTGTCGTTCGACCTTTACCCCGGCGAAGTCCTGGGGATCGTGGGGGAAAGCGGGTCGGGGAAATCCACGCTCTTGTCGTGTCTTGCCGGGCATCTGGTGCCGGATGCGGGCGAGGTGATCTTTGAAACCGCCACCGGGCCGCGCGATACCCTGACGATGACCGAACCCGAACGCCGCCGCCTTGCCCGGACCGACTGGGCCTTTGTGCATCAGAACCCGCGCGACGGGCTGCGGATGGGCGTCAGCGCGGGCGGCAATGTGGGCGAACGCCTGATGGCAATCGGCGCGCGCCACTATGGCGTCATCCGCGACAAGGCCATCGACTGGCTGGGCCGGGTCGAGATTGACGCCGACCGGATCGATGACCGTCCAAAGGCGTTTTCCGGCGGCATGCAGCAACGCCTGCAGATCGCGCGCAATCTGGTGACCGGGCCGCGTCTTGTGTTTATGGATGAGCCCACGGGGGGGCTTGATGTTTCGGTACAGGCGCGACTTTTGGACCTTTTGCGCGGGCTCGTGCGCGAAATGGGGTTGTCGGCGATCATCGTCACGCATGATCTGGCCGTGGTCCGGTTGCTGGCAGATCGGCTTATGGTCATGAAATCGGGATATGTGGTCGAACATGGCCTGACCGATCAGGTGTTGGACGATCCGCAGCATGGGTATACGCAACTGCTGGTATCTTCCGTGTTGCAGGTGTGACCGATGATTGCTGCCTTCCGCGCCGACCGTGGCAAACTGACCCTGACGGATCGCAGCACCCCGCTCGAACAGGCGCTGTGGGTCGATCTTTACAAGCCGCTGCCGGGGCAGCAGGACCTTGCCAATTCCCTTGGCATCGAAGTGCCGACTTTGGCCGACATGGAAGAGATCGAGATTTCAAATCGCCTGTACCGCGAAGGTGGGGTGGATTATATGACGGTTGTTCTGCCCGGCATGTCGGAAACCAAACAGCCGATGTCAGGCCCAGTCTGCTTCATCCTGACAAAGGATCGCCTTGTCACCGTGCGCCACCACATCCCGCGCCCGTTCGAGACCTATCCAGAGCGCGCCGACAAGGTCGGCCCGGGCTGCGAATGTGCTGAAAAGGTTTTTCTGGGGCTGATCGAAGAGATCATCGGGCGACTGGCCGACCTGCTGGAAGGGTCGGGCCGTGCGCTTGAGGATGTCTCGCGTGCGGTGTTCGCCTCGGATCAGCGCACCAAGACCGCCGCCGGGTTGCAAGAAGCGCTGGAGCGGGTGGGACGCGAAAGCGACCTTGTCGCGCGCATCCGTCTGTCGCTGCTGACGCTGGAACGCGCCGTCAGTTTCTTTGGCCAGTCCCTGGCAGAACGCCCCGTGGGCGAGGCGCTGCGCCCGGTGGTCAAAGGCATGATGCGCGACCTGCAAGCGCTTGAGGTCCATGGCGATTACCTGTCCACCCGCGTGGCGCAGGCGACGGATGCGACGCTGGGCATGATCAACCTGTTGCAAAACACCGCCGTTCGTATCGTGTCGGTGGTGGCGGTTCTGTTTCTGCCGCCAACACTGATTGCCAGCATCTACGGGATGAACTTTGCCCTGATGCCCGAGTTGAACCAAAGCTGGGGCTATCCGATGGCGCTTGGGCTGATGGTGGCGTCGGCTGTTGCCACCTATACGTTTTTCAAATGGAAGAACTGGCTATGAAAACCTTTTCCGGAATTCAGGTGAAAGACCTCTGCAAGAACTTTACCCTGCACAATCAGGGCGGCACGGTGATCCCGGTCATGGCAGGCGGCGCGCTGTCGGTCAGCCTGGGCCAATGTGTGGGCCTTGTGGGCGCATCGGGGTCGGGCAAATCCACGCTGATGCGGATGATCTGGGGCAACTACCTGGCGCAGGCGGGGTCGATCATGGTGGGCGATCTGGATGTGGCCCGGGCCGAACCCCGCCAGATCATCGCGCTGCGCCGCCAGACCCTTGGCTATGTCAGCCAGTTTCTGCGCGTCGTGCCCCGCGTGCCGACGGTCGATGTGGTGGCCGAACCCCTGCTGGTGCTGGGGATGCTGCGCGAGGAGGCCCGTCTCCGGGCCGAAGAGCTTTTGTCCCGGCTCAACATTCCGCAGCGGCTGTGGTCGCTGTCGCCCACCACCTTTTCGGGCGGCGAGCAGCAGCGCGTCAACATCGCACGCGGTTTTGCCCATCCCTATCCGGCCCTGCTGCTGGATGAACCGACCGCGAGCCTTGATGCGGCCAACCGCGACGTGGTGCTGACCCTGATCGAAGAGGCCAAGGCGCGCGGTGCGGCGATCCTGGGGATCTTCCACGATGAAGGTGCGCGCGACCGGGTCTGTGACCGGGTGGTGAACGTCACCGCCTTTACGCCGAAAGCAGCCTGAATGGGTCTTTTTGCCATTGTCGGGCCTTCCGGAGCGGGCAAGGACACGCTGCTTGCCGGTGCGATGGCGCAGCGGCCTGATCTGGTGCTGGTGCGCCGGGTGATCACGCGCCCGACCGAGGCGGGAGGCGAGGATTTCGAAGGGGTCAGCGAGGCCGAGTTCGCCCGGCGTCACGCGGCAGGCGAACTGGCGCTGGATTGGCACGCGCACGGGTTGCGATACGGCATCCCTGCCGCGCAGATCGACCCTGCACGCGATGTGTTGTTTAACGGCAGCCGGGCGGCGCTGCCCGAGGCACAGGCGCGGTTTCCGGGTCTGGTGGCGGTTCTGGTGACCGCACCGGTGGGTGTTCTGGCAGAACGTCTGGCTGCGCGTGGGCGCGAGTCGCGTGCCGACATCGCGGCACGGTTGCAGCGCGCGGGGTTCGAACTGCCCGAAGGGTTGGCTGTGCGGCAGGTTGTCAATGACGGCACACCCGAGCAGGGCATAGCGCGCCTGCTCGCGGCGCTTCAGCCCAGCAAGGGATAGCGGTGCAGAACCCGGAACATCCCGTCCGCCCCTTGGCCAAACAGAACAAGGTCGGCCAGCACGAAAGGCTTCGGCAGAATTGGCTCCAGATGCGGGCGCAGGGCGTGACAGGTCGCAGCGGCGTCTTCCGACCGCAGATATCCGGTCAGGGTAAGATGAAACTGGAACTGATCCATCACATACGGATAGCCCCAATCGGCCAGCAGCGCACGCTGGCGGTCAGACAGGCTCTCGGGCTTGCGGCGCGCGACTTCCTGCGGGCTGGGTGGCGCGCGAAACGCATCAAGACCCATCACGACCGCGGCGGCCAATTCCGCCAGGACAGTGGTGTCGCCCAACGGGGTCAATGCCACAAAGCCGTGCAGATCAACCAGCTGCAATCCGGGCAGCACAACCGCAGCCAGACGGTTTGCCAGCGCGGCGCAGGCATCCCCAAGACCGGCCGCATCCGCATCGGCGGCAAGGTGGAACGGCGGCTTGATCGTGCCGTGAAAGCCGTATTTGCGCGGGGTTTCGGTCAGGGCCGCCAAGCTTTGCGGCAACCCTGCAACGTCCGGGTGATCAACAGACCGCCCCGCCGCCGCATCCCACCCCAACCATCGCGCGGTGAAATCGGCAAACTCCCCTGGTGCGGGTGCATAGTAAATCGCGTATCTCTGAATGCCAGTCATTCTTCGGGCGTTATCCTTGTGATGTCACAGCGCTGTGACATAGCCCATGCAAGACACTCTATCGCCCTTGCGGCGTCAAGTTCAGGACCCACACCATGACCGACACCATCCTTGCCAATGCCACGCTGATCCTGCCCACCGAAGTGATCCAAGGTAGCCTTCATATGTCGGGGGATCGCATCACCGGGATTTCCCAGGGTGCGGCGGTGCCAACCGGGGCCATAGACTGCCTTGGCGACATGGTGATGCCGGGACTGATCGAGCTGCACACAGACAACCTTGAACGCCACATTCAGCCGCGCCCAAAGGTCGACTGGCCCCACGCCGCAGCCATCATCGCGCATGATGCGGAACTGGCGAGCGTCGGGATCACCACGGTCTATGACGCGCTGCGGGTCGGGTCGGTACTTTCGAATGAAAAGACAGGTTACGGCGAATATGCCCGGCAACTGGCGGATGAGATCCTTTCGCTGCGGGCGCAGAATGTCCTGCGGATCAGCCATTTCCTGCATCTGCGCGCCGAGATCTGTTCCGAGACGCTGGTAGACGAGATGGCCAAGTTCGGCCCCGCCGACCGGATCGGCATTGTCAGCCTGATGGACCACACGCCTGGCCAGCGCCAGTTCCGCGACATCGGGCAGTTGCGCAAATATGTGCTGGGCAAACACGGCGCGACAGAAGCCGATTTTCAGGATCATATCAGCAATCTGACGGCGATTTCTGGCCGCCTGGGACGCTTGCACGAAACGACGGCGGTGGCCGAGGCGCGGCGCTATGGCGCGGTGCTGGCCAGCCATGACGACACAACCGCCGCGCATGTGGTGGTATCCGCCGGATACGACGCGCATTTCGCCGAGTTTCCCACCACGCACGAGGCCGCCGCCGCCTGCCGTGCGGCGGGCATCAAGGTGATGATGGGCGCGCCGAACCTGATCCGGGGCGGATCGCATTCGGGCAACGTCGCGGCACAGGCGCTGGCCGAGGCGGATATGCTGGACATCGTATCGTCCGATTACGTGCCGTCGGCGCTGCTGTCGGGGGCCCTGATGCTGGGCGATTTGTGGGGTGACATGGCGCGCGGGATTGCCACCGTCACACAGGCGCCGGCGGCGGCGGTGGGGCTGGCTGATCGCGGGCATCTGGATATCGGCGCGCGGGCCGATGTCATCCGCGTCACCCGGATCGGCACGGCGGGGGCGCTGCGGGGTACCTGGGTGCAGGGGCGTCGCGTGGCCTGAACGTCAGTCCAGAACCCAGAACGGGTTGACCTTTTGCAGCGATTTCCACGCCGTCTGCGCGGCCTTCAATGCGGCTACTTCTTCGGCGGTGACGGCGATTTCGCCTGTCAGGGCACGGGCAAGGGCAAGATCGTTCAGCAAACCCAGACTGTCCTGCAAACCGCGCAGGTGTTTCAAGAACTGGTCGCGACGCTGACCTGGCCAGAAAGGCGCGAAATACTCTGACAGATAGCGCAGGGTTTTCAGATCCTTGCGCAATTCGTGGCGAAGCTCGGGGGCAAGTATCGTCAAATCGCTGCCGTGGTCCGCGCAATCCTGCCACGCGCGGCCCAGGGCGCGCCGCCCCAACCGATCCAGACCGCGGCGGTGCCAGCGCTGGCCCCGCTTGCCAGACCTTTGCCAACCCGTACTGTCCAGTCGCGTGTGCAACTGCGGCGCAAACTGCGCGGCGTCCATCGCCACCAGCTCTGTCCGAACCTCGGCCCTTATCCGGTCGGCATCCGCCGCAAGCCCCGCCACAGCCAAAGGGTCCACGCAGCCCGCCAAAAGCACATCGGCATCGCGCAGGCGCCCCAGACACCGGAACAGCCCGCGTGCTGCCCCCGCCATTGCTGCCCGCGCGGCGGGGTCGATCACGGGCGCAAACCCCGCGAGGGCGGATCGGAACCGACGCAACGCCACCCGTGCGCGGTGTGGTCCTTCGGGGTCATCGTCGGTCATCACTTTGTTCAGATGACCTGCGAAAGCTTCGGCGCTGACTGCAGCGATGCGGCGAAATCCGGCCTCTGGTGTCATGCTTGGCTTCAGGTCGGTCGATTTTTCCGTCATCGTGGCACTCCATCTAACAGATGCAGAATACCGAAATCGCACTCGGCGTCGAGCCAGCCTGCAAAGAGTCGCATTTGGCCTTGTTAAGGGCGGTACCGCGCCGGACAATGCATGCAGCCTGCGGCAGTTTGCGCTGCATGCAAGCGGAGCGGCGCCATGAAAATTGTCAAGCTTGAGACTTTCTCGACCCCGTATGTTGGCTTTGTGCGGGCCACGTCGGAAACCGGGGCGATCGGCTGGGGGCAGGTTTCGACCTATCACTCCGACATCACCTGCACGGTGTTTCATCGCCAGATCGCACCTTACGCCCTAGGCACCGACGCGCTGAATTTTGCTGACACGCTGCTGCGCATTCAGGAAAAGGAACACAAGTTCCCCGGCAGCTACCTGCGCCGCGCAATGACCGGCCTTGACACGGCGCTTTGGGATCTGCGCGGGCGGCATGAAGGCAAGCCGGTGGTCAGCCTTCTGGGCGGCACACCGGGGCGGGTGCGCGCCTATGCCAGTTCGATGAGGCGCGACATCACGCCTGCGGATGAGGCGGCACGCTTTGTGCGGTTGCGCGACGAGGGCGGCTTTACCGCGTTCAAATGGCGGGTGGGTGCCGAATGCGGGCGTGACACCGATGAATGGCCGGGGCGGACCGAGGCGGTTATCCCGATTGTTGCCAAGGCCTTGGGCGACGGAATTGAGAAACTGGTTGATGGCAATTCCTGCTATTCGCCGCGCCGCGCCGTCGAGGTGGGTTGGATGCTAGAAGACAACGGCATCGGCCATTTCGAGGAACCTTGCCCCTATTGGGAGTTCGACCAGACCCGGATCGTGCGCGAAACCCTGTCCCTTGATGTGGCGGGCGGCGAGCAGGACTGCGAGTTCACCGCCTTTCGCAGCATGATCAACGAGCATGTCGTCGATATCGTGCAGCCCGATGTGATGTATCTTGGTGGCATGCACCGCACGCTGGAGGTGTGCCGGATGGCCGCTGCCAAAGGCCTGCCGATCACGCCGCACGCTGCCAACCTTGGCCTAGTGACCATGTGCACCATGCACATGCTGCGTGCGATCCCGAACGCAGGCAAGTATCTTGAGTTTTCGATAGAAGGCGCGGATTACTATCCGTGGCAGCAGGGGCTATTCCTTGGCGACCCCTATGCGATCACCGATGGCCATGCGACGGTGACGGACGCGCCGGGCTGGGGGGTCGAGGTCAACCCCGACTGGCTGGACCGGGCGCAATATCAGGTATCGGAAGTCGAATGAAAACCATTCTCATCACCGGGGCGGGGTCCGGCATCGGGCGGGCCACGGCGCGGGCATTTGCGCAGGCGGGCTGGCAGGTCGGGCTGATCGGGCGCAGGGCAGAGGCGCTGGAGGAAACCGGCGGCGGGATGGTGCTGCCTTGCGATGTGACCGACCCGGGCGCGGTTGAGGCCACGTTTTCGCAGGCGATCGCGGCGTTTGGCAGGCTGGACGTGCTCTTCAACAACGCGGGCATCTCTGCCCCCGCCGCCCCGATTGACGAGATCCCGGTGGCGAAGTGGCTAGAGGTGAATGCGATCAACATAACCGGCATGTTCCTCTGCGCCCGCGCGGCCTTTGGCCAGATGCGCAGGCAGTCGCCGCAAGGCGGGCGGATCATCAACAACGGCTCGATTTCCGCGCATGTGCCGCGCCCCGGATCGGTGCCCTACACGATGTCGAAACATGCGGTGACGGGCCTGACGCGCACGCTTGGCCTTGATGGACGCGCGTTCGACA
Source organism: Paracoccaceae bacterium (assembly GCA_031400505.1). Taxonomy (GTDB): domain Bacteria; phylum Pseudomonadota; class Alphaproteobacteria; order Rhodobacterales; family Rhodobacteraceae; genus JAIYDJ01. The sequence continues at coordinate 154,572 of JANNPZ010000043.1, forward strand.
TCGCCTGCGGGCAGATCGACATCGGCAATGCAGCAACCGACATGGCCGCGCGGTTTACTGGTGGCGTGCCACAGGCCGATGGCAGCATCCGGGCCGAACCGGTGATGGACGTTGCGCATGTGGCGGATGCGGTGCTGCATATGGCAAACCTGCCTTTGTCGGTGAACATCCCCTTTGTCACACTGATGGCACGTGACATGCCCTATACCGGGCGCGGATAGCCCGCCCCAAACCGCAGCAAGGACCGACCATGACCCAGATGCCCGCCTTTTCCGCCCCCGGCCGTTTCTGGCGCGGCAACCTGCATACCCATTCGACCCGGTCCGATGGCGTGCTGTCGCCCGAAGAGGTGTGCCGCCGTTATGCCGCCGAAGGCTATGACTTTCTGGCGCTGACGGATCATTTCGTGGGCCTTTGGAGCTATCCGATTGTCGATACCGTGCCGATGCGCACCAACCGGTTTACCACGATCCTTGGTGCGGAATTGCATTCGGGGGCGATGGCCAATGGCGAGTTGTGGCATATCCTTGCCGTCGGCCTGCCTGCCGATTTCGCGCCTTCGCACAGCCCGCATTTCGTCCCCGTTGAAGGGCAGGAAACCGGCCCCGAGCTTGCCGCCCGCGCCGTGGCCGCCGGGGCGTTTGTCGCAATTGCGCATCCGCAATGGTCGGGCCTGACGCTGGCCGATGCGCGATCCATCACAGCGGCCCATGCGGTTGAAATCTACAACCACGGCTGTGCGACGGGGTGTGACCGGGCGGACGGGTTCGGTATTGCCGATCTGCTGCTGACCGAAGGGCGGCACCTGTCGATGATCGCCACCGACGATGCCCATTTTTCCGAGCCGGATCATTTCGGCGGCTGGGTGATGGTCAAAGCCGAGGAAAACACCCCCGAGGCGCTGCTGGCCAGCCTGAAGGCGGGGACATTCTATTCCACCCAAGGCCCGGAATTGCGCGATGTGCGGATCGAGGGCAAGCGGGTGGTGGTCGAAAGCTCGGCTGTCGCATCGGTGATCGTGCAGGGCGCGGGTACCGGGGCCAAGGGCGTGCACGGCCATTCGATGACCCGCACGGAAGTGCCGGTCGAGCGGTTGAACGACAGCCCATGGCTGCGGGTGACGGTGATCGATGCCGCCGGAAAACGCGCCTGGTCGAACCCGATCCGGCGCTAGTTGCGGTCGTCGCTCCGGCGTTAGTCGCGATCATCGCGCGACGCGAGGCCGGTGAAATGCTTGTGCGCGATCCGGTACATGCGGCGATAGATTTTCGCCGTGCGGTTGCGCAGGTTCATCGCGGCATAGATCGGCTGGGTAACCTCTGGCACGTCCGCGACATAGCCGAACGGCCCGGCCTCGACCATGGCGCGGGCGGTTTCGGCCAGCACAAAGCCCGCGCCGCCAACGGTGGACAAAAGCGAGGCGATGATTCCGCTTTGCCCCGCAGCCAATGCAGCGCCCAGATGTTCGGGCAGCACTTGACGATGGGCCTCCTCAAAAGCGGGTGAAAACGCGCCGCGGATATAGGTAACTGGGTCGATCTGGTCGCGCGCGCGCACGGTGTCGGCGATCAGGCGGTAACTGACCTCGCCGACGCTGGCGAAGTGCAGGTCCGGGTGCGGTTTGGGCGAATAGAGGATCGCGAAGTCCAGCGCGCCGCGCGTCAGATCGGCGCACATCTGTTCGGAGTAATCCGGCTCGATATAGAGCGCCATCTGCGGCAGATTGCGTTTCACCCCTGCCACCAGCTTGCCGATATGCCCCGGGGCAAGGTCGTTCTGGATGCCCATCCGCAGGGTGACCGCCGAATTGCCCGATGGGGCAACGGCCCGGCGCGCCTCGGTCCAGTCGGCGCGCAGCATGCGGGCATGCGGTTCAAACCGCAGCCCTTCGGTCGAAAGCTCGGTCCCGGCACGCGAGCGCACGAAAAGCCGCGCGCCAACTGCCGTTTCCAGTGCCACAACGCGAGCCGACACGGTGGACTGCGTGACCCCCATCCGTTCGGCCGTGCGGTTGAAGCTGCGGGTTTCCACCAGGTCGAGAAAGGTTTCCAGAAGTTCGATTTGCATGGCCTGCCGCCCTCTAATCGCTTTTTTAGATCAATAGCCTGATCTGTCGCCAATTGAAACCACGCTTCTGTCGCAGGATAGTGACAGCGGAATGACGGAGGGCGACATGGCCGATTTGCCGAAACAGGCGCGTGTGGTGATCATTGGCGGCGGGGCTGTCGGGGCCTCTGCGCTTTATCATCTGTGCAAGGCGGGTTGGACGGATTGCGTGCTGCTGGAGAAGAACGAACTGACGGCGGGGTCCACCTGGCATGCGGCAGGCAACGTGCCGACGTTCAGTTCAAGCTGGTCGATCATGAACATGCAGCGCTATTCGGCCGAGCTTTATCGCGGTCTGGGCGCGGCTGTGGACTATCCGATGAACTATCATGTGACCGGGTCAGTCCGGCTTGGCCACAGCAAGGAACGTCTGCAAGAATTTCGCCGCGTGGCCGGGATGGGGCGGTATCAGGGCATGGACCTTGATATCCTCGGCCCGGACGAGATCAAGGCGCGCTATCCCTTCGTCGAAACCCACGATCTGACCGGCGCACTCTATGACCCCTACGACGGCGACATCGACCCCGCGCAGTTGACCCAGGCCCTGGCAAAGGGCGCGCGGCAGATGGGCGCGCATATCGAGCGGTTCTGCCCCGTCGAAGGGGTGCGGCGCGATGGCGACGAATGGGTGATCTCGACGCCCAAGGGTGACATTCGCTGCGAAAAGGTGGTCAACGCGGCGGGCTATTATGCGCGTCAGGTCGGTCGGATGTTCGGCCGCGATCTGCCGATGATGGTGATGAGCCATCAGTATATGCTGTTCGACACCATTCCCGAAATTGCCACCTATACCGCCGAGACGGGGCGCAAGCTGCCGCTACTGCGCGATGTGGATTCGTCCTACTACCTGCGGCAGGAAAAGAACGGCTTTAACCTTGGCCCCTATGAGGGCAACTGCCGCGCGCATTGGGCAACGCCGGACGATCCCTTCCCGCAGGATTTCAGCTTTCAGTTGTTCCCCGATGACCTTGAACGGCTGGAATGGCACATCGCCGATGCGATGGCCCGCGTGCCGCTGCTGGAAAAGGCGGCGCTCACCAAGGTGATCAACGGCCCGATCCCCTATACCCCCGATGGCAACCCGCTGATCGGGCCGATGCCGGGGGTGCCCAACGCCTATGAGGCTTGCGTGTTCACCTTTGGCATCTGTCAGGCCGGTGGCGCGGGCAAGGTGCTGGCCGAATGGGTCACCGAAGGCGCGACCGAATGGGACATGTGGTCGTGCGATCCGCGCCGCTTTACCGGGTTCGAGGATGAGGCCTACTGTGTTGCCAAAGGCATGGAGGTTTACGGGCACGAATATGCCATCCATTTCCCGCATCACGTCTGGCCCGAAGGGCGCGGCAAGAAGCTTTCGGCGGTACATGACCACACGGCGGCTTTGGGCGCGCAGTTTGGCCCCTATAACGGATGGGAGCGTGCGCTGTGGTATGCGCGGACGAGCGACGACAGGAGCGAGGACGCACAGCGCACCTGGAACCGCGAAGGCCCCTGGTTCGGCGCGGTCAAGGCGGAATGCGAGGCGGTGCGCGATGCCTGCGGTATCCTCGATCTGCCGGGGTTCTCGCGCTTTGTGATCGAAGGGCCTGGCGTGATCGACTGGCTGTCGCGCCAGATCACCGGCAAGATCCCCTCGGTCGGGCGGCTGGGGCTGGCCTATTTCGCCGATGACAAGGGCCGCATCGTGACCGAGATGTCGGTCGCACGACTGGCCGAGGATCGCGTGCTGCTGATCACGGCGGCCACAGCGCAGGGGCATGATGGCGACTGGCTGCGGCAGCATCTGGAACCGGGGCTGGTGCTGACCGAAGAGACCGATCTTTGGTCCACGCAAATCCTGACAGGCCCGCGCAGCCGCGATGTGCTGGCGGCGGTGTCGCATGCCGATCTTGCCAAGGGCTGGCTGACCTTGCAGACCGCGCGGATTGCGGGCGCCGAAGTGCGTCTGATGCGGGTGTCGTTCGCCGGGGAATTGGGCTGGGAAATCCACTCGCCCGTCGCCGATACACCGGCTGTCTGGGCGGCAGTGATGGCGGCGGGTGCGCCGCTGGGGCTGCGACCCTTTGGGATGTTCGCCCTGAACAGCCTGCGCATCGAAAAGGGCTATCGCGCGTGGAAAGGTGATCTTTCGACCGACTACACCGTGCTGCAGGGCGGGCTGGAACGGTTCGTCGATTGGGCCAAGCCCGAGTTCCGCGGCAAGGCGGCGCTTGCGGCGGAGAAACAGGCAGGCGTGACTAAGCGCTTTTGCACGCTGGTGGTGCAGGCCGGGGATTGCGATCCGCCCTATATGTCTACGATCTGGCACAACGGCCATGTGGTGGGCGAAACCACCAGCGGCTATTTCGGCCACCGCGCGCAGGCTTGCATCGCACTTGGCATGCTGCGCAGCGATCTCAATGAACCCGGCACAGCGGTTGAGGTCGAGATTTTCGGCACACGCTACCCGGCGGTCGTGCAGGCCGATCAGCCAGTCTGGGACCCGAAGAACGAGCGTATCCGCGCATGACCCTGCCCGCCGCCATGACGGCCGTGCAACTGACTGCCCATGGCGGGCCAGAAGTGCTGGTCTGGCGGAACGATCTGGCGCTGCCTGAACCGGGGGCGGGCGAGGTTCTGGTGCGGGTGCTGGCTGCGGGCGTTAACATGACGGACGTGAACACGCGCATCGGCTGGTATGCCACTGACGGGCAGGGCGGTTGGGCCGGTGCGATGGCCCTTCCGCGCATTCAGGGCGGCGATCTCTGCGGGCGCGTGGTGGCTTTGGGGGCCGGAGTGACAGGGATCAGCATCGGTGCGCGGGTGATCTGCCCGACCTGCCAGCCGGAGCCTACGCCGGAAAATCCCATGGCGATCAACGTGATCGGGTCGGAATTCGACGGGGCCTTCGCGCAGTTCTGCGTCGTGCCCGCGCACTATCTGCATGATGTCAGCGTCTCGCCCCTGTCGGACACCGAAATCGGCGCCATGCCCTGCGCCTATGGCACGGCCAACAACATGTTGGTGCGGGTGGGTCTGCAGGCGGGCGAGCGGGTGCTGATCACTGGGGCCTCGGGCGGGGTCGGGCTTGCCGCCGTGCAGCTTGCCCGGCAGCGCGGGGCCGAGGTGACGGGGCAATGCTCGGCGTCAAAGGCGGGGGTGGTGCGGGCGCAAGGCGCGGACGTTCTGGATCGGGATGCAACCCCTGCGGCAGACAGCTTTGATGTGGTGATCGATGTCGTGGGCGGCGCGGGTTGGGCTGCCCGGCTGAACGCGCTACGTCCCGGTGGGCGCTATGCCACGGCGGGGGCGGTGGGCGGGGCCGAGGTGTCGGGCGATCTGCGGGTGATCTACCTCAAGGATCTGACGCTTTTCGGCTGCACCCACCAGTCGGTTGCCGGCTTTGCCCAGCTTGTCGGCCTGATCAATGCCGGGGCCCTACGGCCCCTTGTGTCCAAAACCTATCCGCTGCGCGACATTGCCCGCGCGCAGGCCGATCTTGTCGCCGGAACCTACCCCGGCAAACTTGTTCTACTTCCATCGGAGAGTGACGCATGACCATTCCCTCAAAAGCCCGCGCGGTCGTCATCGGGGGCGGCGTTTCGGGCTGTTCGGTTGCGTATCATCTGGCGAAGGCGGGTTGGACGGATGTGGTTCTTCTGGAACGCAAGCAATTGACCAGCGGCACCACCTGGCACGCGGCGGGCCTGATCGGGCAGTTGCGCGGGTCGGCCAACATGACGCGGCTGGCGAAGTATTCGGCGGATCTGTACGTCAAGCTTGAGGCCGAGACCGGCGTTGCCACCGGCATGCGGCAGGTCGGGTCGATCTCGGTCGCGCTGACCGGCGAGCGTCACGAGGAATTGCTGCGGCAGGCGACTGTGGCGCGGATTTTCGGCGTCGATGTCGCCGAAATCTCGCCAACCGAAGCCAAGGCGATGTATCCGCATCTGGAGATCGGCGATGTCGTAGGCGCGGTGCATCTGCCGCTGGACGGGCAATGCGACCCTGCCAATATCACCATGGCACTGGCCAAGGGTGCGCGGATGCGCGGCGCACAGATATTCGAGCATACCAAGGTCGTCGGTGTCACCAAGGCCAATGGCAAGGTAACGGGCGTCGATTATGAATTCGGCGGCGAGCGTGGCCATATCGCTGCGGATGTCGTGGTCAACTGCGGCGGCATGTGGGGTCGCGATCTGGCCGAGGCATCGGGCGTGACCTTGCCCCTGCACGCCTGCGAGCATTTCTATCTGATCACCGAGCCGATTGCCGGTCTGGGCCATTTGCCCGTCCTGCGGGTGCCTGATGAGTGCACCTACTACAAGTCCGACGCCGGCAAGATGATGGTCGGCGCGTTCGAGCCTGTGGCCAAGCCATGGGGCATGAACGGCATCCGCGAGGATTTCTGTTTCGACACGCTGCCCGAGGATTGGGACCATTTTCAGCCGATCCTGGAGCACGCGATGAATCGCCTGCCACTGTTCCAGACGGCGGGGATTCACACGTTCTTCAACGGGCCGGAGAGTTTCACGCCCGATGACCGCTATTATCTGGGCGAAGCGCCCGAACTTGGCGGGTATTGGGTGGCGGCGGGGTATAACTCGGTCGGCATTGCAGGATCGGGCGGGGCGGGCATGGCACTGGCGCATTGGATCACCGAAGGCGAAGCGCCCTTTGATCTGTGGGAAGTGGACATCCGCCGCGCGCAGCCGTTCCAGAAGAATCGCCGCTACCTGAAGGAACGGGTAAGCGAGACCTTGGGCCTTCTCTATGCCGATCACTTCCCCTATCGGCAGATGGCCACGGCGCGCGGGGTGCGGCGCACACCGCTGCACGAACATCTGAAAGCGCGCGGTGCCGTGTTTGGCGAAGTGGCGGGGTGGGAGCGGGCGAACTGGTTTGCCAAGCCCGGTCAAGTGGCGGAATACCAGTATTCCTGGAAGCGGCAGAACTGGTTCGACAACGCCCGTGCCGAGCATATGGCCGTGCGCACCGGCTGCGGGTTCTTCGATATGACCAGTTTCGGCAAGATCCGGGTCGAGGGGCGCGATGCCTGTACCTTCCTGAACCGGATGTGCGCCAATGAGGTGGACGTGGCCGTCGGGCGGATCGTCTATACCCAGATGCTGAACCAGAAGGGCGGGATCGAGTGCGATCTGACGGTGACGCGGCTTTCAGAGACAGCCTATCTGCTGGTAGTGCCGGGGGCGACGCTGCAGCGCGATCTGGCGTGGTTGTGCCGCCATCTGGGCGACGCCTTTGCGGTTATCACCGACATGACCGCAGCGGAATCTGTGCTGTGCGTGATGGGGCCGAATAGCCGGGCCTTGTTGCAGAAAGTCTCGCCCGCCGATTTCAGCAATGCGGGTCATCCCTTTGCAACCGCGCGGCAGATCGAGATCGGCATGGGCCTCGCGCGCGCGCATCGGGTGACTTATGTGGGCGAGTTGGGCTGGGAGCTTTATGTATCGAGCGATCAGACGGCGCATGTCTTCGAGGCGCTGGAAGAGGCGGCGCAGGATCTGCCGGGGGGGATGACGCTGTGCGGATTGCACACGCTGGACAGTTGCAGGATCGAGAAGGCCTATCGCCATTTCGGCCATGACATCACGGATGAGGATCACGTGCTGGAGGCGGGGCTTGGCTTTGCCGTGCGCACGCAAAAGCCTGCTTTCATCGGGCGCGATGCAGTTCTGGCCAAGCGCGAGGCGGGGTTGTCGCGGCGGATGGTGCAGTTCCGGCTGGTGGACCCCGAGCCTTTGTTGTTTCACAACGAGGCGGTTGTGCGCGATGGGCAGATCGTCGGTCCGGTAACCAGCGGGAATTACGGGTATTTCCTGGGGGGGGCGATCGGGCTTGGTTATGTACCATGCGCGGGGGAAAGCGAGGCGGATGTGCTGGGGTCGCGGTATCAGATCGAGGTGGCCGGGGTTCGGCATGACGCGGTGGCGTCACTGGCCCCGATGTATGATCCGAAATCGGAACGGGTGCGGATGTGACTGCGACCCGGGGCGCTGCCCCGGACCCCGGGATATTTATGAACAGATGATGAGGGCGACATGAGCGATAGCATCGAAATGGGCGACGTATGTGAACCGGCGCGGGCGCGGGTCGGGCGGTCTGGCGGACGGTCGGCGCGGGTGGCTTTGCGCTCGGCGCCCTTGGCGGATGATGTGCGCCCGGTGCGCGGCGGGATGCCGGGGGGGGCCTACAAGCCCTTGAGCGAGGCGAGCATCCAGATGATCCACCAATCTGCGCTGGAGGCGTTGGAGGTAATCGGGTTGAGCCAAGCGCCGCCGTCCGGGGTCGAGATCATGACGGCGGCCGGGGCCATTCAGGGCGACGACGGGCGGTTGCGGTTTCCGCGCGCGTTGGTCGAGGATATGCTGGCGGTGGCGGCGCGGGGGATCACGCTGCATGCGCGTGACCCCAAGCATGATCTGCATTTGTCGGGCAGCAACGTGCATTACGGCACAGCAGGCGCGGCGGTGCATATCGTCGACCCGATCAGCCTTGAGTACCGCGAAAGCACCGCGCAGGATCTTTATGACGCGGCGCGGCTGGTCGATAACCTTGACAACATCCATTTCTATCAGCGCACCATGGTGTGCCGCGATGTGATGGACAATCAGGAGATGGACCTGAACACGCTTTATGGCTGTCTTGCCGGCACCAAAAAGCATGTGGGGACCAGTTTCAGCGATCCAAGCCATGTGGCCGCCTGTTTCGACATGCTCTACACCGTGGCGGGGGGCGAGGACAAATGGCGCGAGCGGCCTTTTGTCAGCAATTCCAACTGCTTCGTCGTCCCACCAATGAAGTTCGCCGAAGAAAGCTGCATCACGATGGAGGATTGCATCCGGCGCGGGATGCCGATGCTGCTGTTGTCGGCGGGGCAGGCGGGGGCTACGGCGCCTGCGCCGATTGCGCTGACCATTGTACAGGCGGTGGCGGAGTGTCTGGCGGGTGTCGTCTATGCCAATGCGATCAAGAAGGGTGCGCCGTGCATCTTTGGCACCTGGCCGTTCGTGTCGGATCTGCGGACCGGGGCGATGTCGGGGGGGTCGGCCGAGCAGGCGTTGCTAACCGCCGGTTGTGCGCAGATGCACCGGTTCTATGATTTGCCGGGGGGGGCTGCGTCGGGGATTTCCGACAGCAAGTTGCCCGACATGCAGGCGGGATGGGAGCAGGGGATCACCAATTCGCTGGCGGGTCTTGCGGGGTTGAACATGTGCTATGAGGCGGTGGGGATGCATGCGTCCTTGCTGGGGTTCTGTCTTGAATCGCTTGTCCTTGGCGACGATCTCTTGGGACAGGCGATGCGGCTGGTGCGCGGTATCGATGTGACGCCGGACAGCACCTCGATCGAGGCGATGAAAGAGGTCTGTCTGGGTGGGCCGGGGCATTATCTGGGGTCGGATCAGACGCTGAAGCTGATGCAGACCGAGTATATCTACCCGGCGGTCGGCAACCGGATGTCGCCGAAGGAATGGAACGAGGCCGGCAAGCCGCTACTGCTTGACGTGGCGATTGCGCGGAAGAATAGTATTCTGGCCAAGGCCAAATGCGTGATCGACCCCGAAATCGACGCGATCATTCGGGCCAAGTACAACATCTACTTTCAGTGAGGGCGCGATGATCTCTGTCAACATGACCAAGTTCTACATCAATGGTGCCTGGGTTGAACCTCTGTCGGCGCGGCGCATTGGGGTTGAAAACCCCGCGACCGAGGAGATTGTGGCAGAGGTTGCCATTGGCAATGACGACGATGCGGACCGCGCAATCATGGCTGCGCGGGCGGCGTTTGACGGCTGGACCGTGACGCCGGTGGCGGAGCGCATCGCGCTGGTGCGTCGCATTCTGGGTGTTTACAACGGTCGCTATGAGGATTTCGCGCAGGCGATGTCCACCGAGATGGGCGCGCCGATCGCATGGGCGCGCGGGGCGCAGGCCTGGGCCGGGCAGGTGCATATCGAAGCCACGATCAAGGCCGGCGAAGAGATGCACTGGGAATACATGCGCGGCACGACGCGCATCGTGTACGAAGGAATAGGGGTTTGCGCGCTGATCACGCCGTGGAACTGGCCGATGAACCAGATTGCCTGCAAGGTGGCCCCGGCGCTGATCGCCGGGTGCACAATGGTTCTGAAGCCGTCCGAGATTGCCCCGCTGTCGGGGGTTCTTTTTGCCGAAGTGTGCCACGAGGCCGGGGTTCCGCCGGGCGTGTTCAATTTGGTGAATGGCGACGGGCCGGGGGTCGGTGCGCGCATCACGTCGCACCCCGAGGTCGACATGGTGTCGTTCACCGGCTCGACCCGCGCGGGCATCCTGATCGCCACGGCGGCGGCTCCGACGGTCAAGCGCGTTGCGCAGGAAATGGGCGGCAAATCGGCCAACATCATCCTGCCTTCGGCGGATCTGCAGGCGGCGGTGTCGGCGGGGGTCAACGCCATCATGGCCAATACCGGACAGTCCTGCGACGCGCCGACCCGGATGTTCGTGCACCGGACCCAGCAGGACGAGGCGCTGGCGATTGCCAAGGCGACCGCCGAGGCGATTGTGCCGGGCGATCCGTTGGCGGATGGCACGACGATGGGGCCGCTGATCTCGAAGGCGCAGTATGACAAGGTGCAGCGGCTGATCCAGACCGGTATCGACGAGGGGGCAACTCTGGTCACCGGCGGGTTGGGCCGGCCTGCCGAGTTGAACCGGGGGTGGTTCTGCAAGCCCACGATCTTTGGCGATGTGCAAAACGAGATGACCATCTCGAAGGAAGAGATCTTCGGGCCGGTGCTGTCGGTCCTGCCCTATGACACGGTCGATGACGCGGTGCGGATGGCGAACGACTCGGTTTATGGTCTGGCGGCCTTTGTCTCGGGACCATTGGACGAGGCGCGGGTGGTGGCGCACCGGTTGCGGGCGGGAACGGTCAACCTGAACTATCCCGACTGGGATACGGCGGCCCCGTTCGGCGGCTACAAGCAGTCGGGCAACGGGCGCGAATATGCCGATTGGGGCATCCATGACTTCTGCGAGGTCAAGGGCATCGTCGGTTACGGCGCCTGACGCGCGACATTTATCCGGGGCGCGGCGGCGGGCCGCCCCCTACCACACGGGGACACCATGCATTACGGATACATCGGCCTTGGCAATCTGGGGGCGGCCTGTGCGGGCTGTCTGGTGAAGGCTGGGTTCACCGTGACGGTCTTTGACCTGAACCCGGCACTTGCCGCCCCTCTCGTGGCGATGGGGACGACGCTGGCCCCCAGTGCCGAGGCGCTCGCGGCATCGGTTGACCATGTGATCACCTGCCTGCCGTCGCCTGCGGTGTCGGAAAAGGTGCTGCGCAACATCCTGCCTCACATGAAGCCAGGGGCGTCCTGGGTAGAGATGTCAACGCTGGGCCGCGACGAGGTTCTGAAACTGGCAGCCGTGGCCGCCGAGGCGGGCGTGCGGATGATGGAATTGCCGGTCACGGGGGGCGTGCATCTGGCCTATCAGGGCAAGATCACCATGCTGGCGGGGGGCGACCGCGACTTGTTCGACCTGCATCACGGGGCGATGCAGGCGATGGGCGACCGGATTTTCCACATGGGGCCCTTGGGATCGTCCTGCATCATCAAGGTGATCACCAACATGCTGGCCTTCATTCACCTCAAGGCCTGCGGCGAGGCGCTGATGCTGGCCAAGCGGGGGGGATTGGATCTTGCGCAGTCCTGGCACGCCATTCAGGCGTCGTCGGGCAATTCATTCGTGCATGAAACCGAAGGGGCGCTGATCCTGAACGGGTCGTATGACATCGCGTTCAACGTCGATCTGGCGCTGAAGGATCTGGGGTTTGCGCTCGGCTTCGGGCGTGAATTCGGGGTGCCGCTGGAATTGGCGTCCATCACCAACCAGACCTATATCGCGGCCAAGGCGGCCTATGGCGGCGAGGCACAGTCGCCGATGATCGCCAAGCTGCTGGAAGACCTGCTGGGCACCGATCTGCGGGCGGACGGCTTTCCGGCTCGGCTGGAATAGCGCATGGACAAGATCACCCAGGGTCGCATGGCAGCGATGCTGCATCACCGCAGCAAGTCCCTGCAACCCGGCGATCCGATCGTGGCGGGGATCATCAGTTCGGCCACCTATCACAGCCCCGATGTGCCGGGGCTGAGCCATGTCTATGGCCGCTCGGGCATGCCGACATGGGAGGCGCTCGAGGCGCAGTTGGGCATCCTTGAGGATGCCGAATGCGTGACCTTTCCCAGCGGCATGGGCGCGATATCGGCGGCGCTTTTTGCCGGTCTTGGGGCAGGCAAGCGGGTGTTGATCCCGTCGGACGGCTACTATGTCACGCGGCTGTTGTCGGGGCAGGTGCTGGCGCAGTACGGCGTCGAGGTGGTCGAGGTGGCGACCCGTGACATCGAAACAGCCGAGATGACGGGGGCATCGGTGGTCTATATCGAGACGCCGTCCAATCCGGGGCTGGAGGTCTGCGACATTGCCTTGGTGTCCGCACGGGCCCATGCGGCGGGGGCGATCGTGATCGTCGACAACACCACGATGACACCGCTGTTGCAGCGCCCCCTGGACCTTGGAGCGGATGTGGTGGTGGCCGCAGACACCAAGGCGCCCGCTGGCCATTCCGATGTGCTGTTTGGCCATGTGGCCAGCCGGGATGCAGCGTTCATGGCCCGCGTGCGCGACTGGCGGCGTCTGTCGGGCGGGGTGCCGGGGGCGTTCGAGGCGTGGCTGGTGCATCGCGGCATCGAAACGCTGGAGGTGCGGCTGGAGCGGATGTGTGCCTCCGCCGGGATCGTCGCTGGGCGGCTGGCCGAACATCCGGGTGTGGCGAATGTGCGCTATCCCGGTCTGTCGCAGGACCCGTCGCATGCGGTGGCCAAGCGGCAGATGGCGGGGTTCGGGTTTTTGATCGGGTTCGAGTTGCCGGATGCAGAGCGGGCCGAGCGCTTTCTGACCGAATGTTCACTTATCGCGCAGGCCACCAGTTTCGGGTCCACGCACACATCAGGCGAGCGGCGGGTGCGCTGGGGCGATGCGGTGCCGAAGGGGTTCATCCGGCTGTCGGTCGGGCTGGAGCCGGTCGAGGCGTTGTGGGCGGCGGTGGATGCGGCCTTGCGCGGCTAGAGCATTTGGCCGGAAAGGGGGGGCCGTCTGCCCCCGCCTGCCTGCGGCATTCACCCCCCCTGAGGTTCTTAGAGCGTGTCGCGTTCAATTCAAACGATAGCCAGCGGCGGTGAAGTAGTTTCGGCATTCTTTCGGCTGGAACAGGTCGCATACTGCAGCGATCTTTTTGCACAATGCAGTGTAGGTTCTGGCAGCGGCTTTCC
>JANNPZ010000076.1:0-6719 GCA_031400505.1 Paracoccaceae bacterium
CCCAAAGCCACGACCAAAGCAAACAACACATAAAGTTCCCAGCCCAACCCGGGAACAACCGTCGCGGGGTGGAGCAGCCCGGTAGCTCGTCAGGCTCATAACCTGAAGGTCACAGGTTCAAATCCTGTCCCCGCAACCAAAAAACCAAATGATTACAATGCCCTACGCCCCGCCTCACCGAGGGGCTTTCGGATGCCCGCATTCCAGGTCAACAATAGGTCAACAAAACGAAGCAAACTGCGCCGGATTCCAACACGTTAGTAGCCAAACCCGCACTTGACCGCGCCAAAACGGACCAACACAGCGTTCGATAGGGAATACGTCAGCGATGAACACACGACCGCACCTCATTGCATGCCCGACCGCACCCAAGATTTCGCTTGCCTCCATGCGGGGGCGCCCACACACGCTCGGTCTGACTGCTCTGCCGCTGCATAGCGAAGCGGAATAGTTTCCACGTAAGCGTTCGGTCTCACAGCTACTTGATGGCAACGCGCCCGGCGCGCCTGCCAATCCTGAAACCGATGCCTATCAACCCAAAGGACTCTTGTTATGAACGAGGGACGACCGGGGGGCAGGTCAGGAACCCTGAAGCTAGATGGCCGCGACACGCGCTAGTATTGTGGCAACAAGATCGCGACGCGTTGTTCCATCAACTGTGTGCTTTCAAGCAGATAAGACTTAACCGCCGACTTTTGGTCTCCCGAAATTGCAGCCGACATGAATGGGACTGTAATCGCTGCGATGGCACAACCGTTCGAAGTGCTGAGGATCGACGCAGACAGTTCCGAAATACCCGAAAGCTCGGGGTGCGGCATTTCGATGATCTCAGATTCGAGCTTAGACCGGGCCCTTTGCGCGCTTATTTCGCTGCTGTCTCTGCCCTGTCCCTTCTCATCTGCTTCCGGACAGCTGTCCTGCATTGAAGAGCGCAAGATTGAGACCTCTGCGGAACATTCGGCCATGGCTCTGCGGTGGCCGACCGGTACGGAAATGGAATAGCTTTTCGCGGTATCGGCTTGCGCAACGACCAGAACATCGCCGTCCAGCAGCACTGAAAGATGGCAGGAAAGAGAGGTCTTTTCTGCAAGGCCGGCCAATACCGGCATCGCTACCTCCGCCAGCCGATTGTGCTTGGATCGGTTCGCGCCCAGAACCGCCAACCGATCGGTCAAGTCATAAAAGTCGCCCGCACGGCGGTTGATGAACTGGCGTTCCTCTAGAACGATCATCATCCGGAAGATCTCGTTCTTGGAACGGCCAACCCCGGCGGCAATCGCCGACAAGGACATCTCCGTTGCTGTCAGGGACAGCAATTCGAGGATATCAAGGCCCTTCTCAAGTGCCGGGGCGGAGTATTTCTGCAGCTTGGTCAGAGGTTTGGATGCCATGAGGTCGTCATCATCAACTGCTTGGTGGAGATTCACAGGACTGAGCGTCCACGTCTCGCAAGAATGTTAAAAACGCAAGGGCGCTTGACCGCCCTTGCGCCATGGATCGAACCCAGGGGGAGAAACCCAAGTCCGATCCGTCTTTCATCACCTTACTTCAGGCCATTGCGGACAAGAATTGCGTCTGCATTGTCTTTGGTGATGGTTTCTGTCCCGAGGACGACCGACTTTTCGACCTTCTCGCCAGCAAGATGCGCCAGAGCCTGCCGCAACCCTTCAGCACCCGGAGTGGGATAAAGGAAGGTGGCCGCAAGCTCGCCATTGGCGACCCACGTCACCCCCTCGCCGGGAAGACCATCAACGCCGACAAAGATGATGTCTTTCTCGCGGCCCGCGTCTTTTGCTGCGAGGTAGGCACCGTAGGCCATCGGATCGTTATGACCGTAAACCACGTCGATATCTTCGAAGTTGCGCAGGGCAGTGGCCATGATGTCATAGGCTTGATCTTGCTTCCAGTCGCCTGACTGTCGGTCAAGCAGGAACTTCACACCCGGCTCATTGGCAACAGCCGCGTGCACCGGGTCTGACCGGTCAAAGGTCGCCTGGATCCCGAGACCGCCGTAGATTTCGACGATGTTGCCGGTCGCCTTCCCAGCGCCGCCGAGCGATTCAAGAATGAAAGCGCCCGCCGCCTCGCCGATCAGGACGTTGTCGCCGCCGACCCACTGGACGAACTTGTCAGTTTCGACGTTGCGGTCAAGCACGAAGACCGGGATACCTGCATCCGTTGCCTTTTCCACCACGCCCGTCAGGCCCGCGGCTTCTTTTGGCGAAATCAGGATCGCATCCACACCCTGCTGGATGAAGTTTTCGACCTGAGCCACCTGCTCTTCGGTGCGGTCATTCGCGTCGGCCATCAGCAGCGTCACGTTCGGGTGCAGTTCTGCCTCGGCGCGCAGGTCCTTGTTGAACTGTACGCGCCAGGGTTCCACCGTGGTGACCTGCGAAAAGCCGATCGTGTACTCTTTATCCTGCGCCATCGCCCCGAAAGGCATTCCGATCACAAGCGCGGTCGAAAGCAAGCAAAGCCCCTTGCCAAATTTCCGTCTGTTCATAACAGTCTCCTTGTTCATGGGCGGCATTTTCATGCCCGTTCTTGTTCGCTCTAGCCGCGCGACCTTCCACAATCCGGGGCTAGAGCCTCCTCCCTTTCTGACTCAGGACCTCCTGAGTTTGGAAAAGATCGTACTTAGCTGACCTTCCTGAAGCAGTACGGCCGCGACAATGATCACGCCTTTCAGGACCAGCTGAGAATTGCTGTCGATGTTGTTGAGTTGTAGGATGTTGCTGAGAAATCCGAAGATCAGGACACCTACCATCGTGCCAACCACTGTGCCTTTGCCACCCATCAGGCTGGTCCCGCCGATCACGACGGCGGCGATGGCGTCAAGCTCCAGCCCCATGCCTGCATCAGGTTTGCCTTGCCGGAACTGCGCGACGTAAAGGATGCCTGCAAGGCCAGCGAGCGCGCTGGCGATTGCGTAGGTCACGATCTTGATGCGGTTGACATTGATACCGGCCAGACGCGAGGCCTGTTCATTGCCGCCGATGGCCAGAAGGTAGGCGCCATAAGTGGTAAACCGGGTCAGGGCGTAAAAGACCACCAGCACGGAAAGAAAGAATATCCCTGGCATCGGAATGACGCCCCACACCAGGTTGCGCAGCAGTTCGAATGATGCCGTTGCATTGGTGCCGGTATACACTGGGTAGACCGCCGTATCCTGCCCTGCGATCAGACGCGCAAGCCCAAGCGCGCCCACCATCATGGCCAGCGTGACAATAAAGGGCTGTAGGCGACCGTGCACGATAAGGACGCCGTTCAGGACGCCAAAGACGGCGCAGACGCAGGGCACCATTATCAGGACGGCAATAACCCCGAACTTGGTCGGAACCTGCGAGGCAAGCCACACCATCAGTCCAACCGAGGCCGCCGCGCACACCAGCACAACAAGGGCGGAAACGGCCTTGCTGCCTTGCGATCCGTTTGCCGACGTGTGCGGGCGCAGGAGTTGCCGCACAATGCCGAGAATGCCCATCGCGCAAACGAACGCCATCGCACCTGTCGCAGGCACGCCGATATAGCTTGCCGCCGTCCAGCCTTCCTGGGTCAGCAACATGGCACAGATGACCGTGCCAAGAGCAAGGATCGAGCCCACCGAGAGGTCGATCCCAGCAATCAGGATCACCAGCGTCATGCCCACGGCCACAATTCCGGTGACGGAAACCTGCCTCAGCACATCGGTCAGGTTGCCAAGCGACAGAAAGATATTCACGCCCTTTGACGTCACTGGTGATGACAGCGCACCGAACACCAGAAGCAGACCCAGGCCCCAGTAGAGCTTTGACCGCATGACAAGCCGAAGCCCGGCCGCCATCCACGCCCCCGCATCTTTGGCGTCTTTAACCGGGTCATTCTTGGCGGTCATGTATCACCCCAGGTTGATTTTTCTTCTTTGGCCAATTTGTTTTAATTGACCTGTCACTCGAATTGCATCGCCAGTTGCTTGATCGCATCGAGGGTCATTTCATCTGGTTCTAGAAACCCCGTGACCCGGCCTTCACACAGCACCATCACCCGGTCACAGATCGACAAAAGCTCGGGGATCTCGGAACTGGCGAGCAGGATGGAGATGCCAGAATCGGCGAGCTGGCCGATCAGGTCATAGATTTCATCCTTTGCTCCAACGTCGATGCCGCGTGTCGGCTCGTCCAGAAGCAGGATGCGAGGCGCAAGACCCAGCCACTTGCCGAGGACGACCTTTTGCTGGTTGCCGCCGCTCAGATTGCCGACAACATGATCAGTCCCGCGCGCCGCGATGCGCAGCCGCGCGATTGCTTGCAGCGCTTGCGCGGTCTGGTAGGGACCCATGCCAACGCCAAACCGGTCAATGCGTGGCAGTTGCGGCAAGATGATGTTGTCGGAAATCGTGTGCTTCAGAATGAGCCCGGTCGATTTTCGATCCTCGGTGATTAGCGCCAAACCATGTGCCACCCCGTCGGCAGGGTTTTGCACCGCCACCGGCTTGCCATCGATCTGGACTTGTCCCGACTGGACCGGACCCCGTGCGCCAAATATCGTCTCCAGAAGTTCGGTCCGGCCCGCGCCCAGCAATCCGCCAACACCGAGGACCTCACCGCGCCTCAGCCCGAAACTCACATTCTTCAGCACGCTGCGACCTTGTGCTTCAGCAGTCAACCCCGACACTTCAAGAGCAAGCCCGGCCATGGGCTGTGTCTTGCGCCGGATCTTTTGAACTTCGATCCGTCGGCCCACCATCATCTCGACCACATCGGCGCTACTGGTTTCGCTGGCCATGGCCGATCCGATCAGGTGACCGTCCCGCAGCACCGAAATCTGGTCGGAAATCTCAAAGACCTCGTCCATCCGATGCGAGATATAAAGGATTGCCACCCCTTGCGCCGCCAGATCGCGCACGACTTCCATCAGGATATCTGCCTCGGTTTGCGACAGGGCCGAGGTCGGTTCGTCCATGATCAACAACCGCGCATCCATCAGCAGAGCGCGCGCGATTTCGACCAGTTGCTGCTCGCCTACGCGCAATTCGCGCACTTTGGTGTCGACATCCAGCGAAAAGCCGAACCGCAACAGGACATCCATGGCAAGGGCACGCGACTTCCGCCGGTCGATGAAAAGACCACCCTTCAAGGGCTCGCGTCCAAGCACGACATTCTGTGCAACCGTCATCTCGGGGATCAGGCTCAGTTCCTGATGCATGATGATGATGCCGTGCTCTTCGGCATCGCGCGGTGTTTGAAAGGACACCGGCAAACCATTGATCGCCATCGTCCCGAAGCTGGGTTTGATCACGCCACTGACGATTTTTACGAGGGTGGATTTTCCGGCGCCATTTTCGCCCATCAGCGTATGGATTTCGCCGCCACGGATCGCCAAGGTTACGTCAGCAAGCACGGGAATGCCGGAATACGATCTGCCGATACCGTGCAGATCAAAAACGAAATCCGGTTCGGATGCGTTAGACGTTATGGCACTGCTGAGAACTGTCACCAAGCGTTCCCCCTCCCAAAGGTCAGCAAGCCGATTGTCTCTAAGTTTCATATATGAAGAGGGTTTCGTGTGTCAATCTGTATCATCAGGCCACGGGAGGTGTCGCGTTCCTAGGCCCCTGATCTGAATTTCGCTGGCGACAGTCTTCTTTGCTCAACCAACTTATGGTCAGATCATGGGCAAGGATGCACTATGGGATATCTTCGCAACCACAAGCGGGTAGGATTTACTGCGCGCTGGAACTGAATCTGTGGATCAAACGCAGCAAGCGGCTAAAGCGGGTCAAACCGAATGTGCTGGCCGTCCCGGACGCGCCCAACATGGTCTTGGCGATGGATTTCGCTTCGTGGACCTTCGGTCCACGGATGACCGGCAAGACGATGGCCGAGCACTTCTGCTGCCGACCGTGCTAGGCAACTGCAACCGTGACAGGCTGGGAATCGAGGACGACTTCTCGCTGCGAGCCGAATTGGTGTTCCCTATCGTCGGGGAAACGATCTTCCAGATCGTTTTCTGACACTTCCCATACTTGATCAGATCATCGAATGGCGCGGCAAGCCAGGCACGATAAGGGTCAACAACAGCCCCGAATACATCAGTGGCAAGGTGATGAAATGGACCGGGAAACATGAGATTGCCATCCAGCATATCCAACCCGGATAGCCCCAGCAGATCGCCCAAATCGAGCGCTACACTCGCACGGTCCAGCGTAAGCGCCACGCCGACCCCCTCCTGCCATTTCTGACGTGATCGGTGCATTCTTCGCGCATGTTTGGCGCGGAGGTGTTGGATTTTGATAGAGACGGCAAAATGGGCGTCCATTTGGACGGCCCAAGAGGTTTTGGGGTTTCTCGGCTGGAAGTGATCGAGGGACCCAGTGGGCGGCTGCGGCGCACGAGAGCTGAGCGCGCACGGATTGCGGCGGAAAGCAAGATGCCCGGGGTGACAGTGGCCGATGTTGCGCGCAAGCATGGCACGACCCGTTGGCAGATCTACGATTGGCGCAAGCAGATACGCAACCCGCGCGCCGGTGCTGGACCCAGGCCGAAAGGCCACAAAGAGCGGTTACTTCTGGGCCGTCGTATCAGATGATCGTGGATATGGGGGTGCTGGACCGCCGATTGTGCTGTTCCACTACGCCCCCGGCCGGGGGCAGGTGCATCCGCTGAAGTTCCTCGCCGGGTATCAGGGCCGGTTCCTGCAATGCGATGCCTATCAGTCCTACAATGCGCTGACCGGGA
>JANNPZ010000002.1:0-48775 GCA_031400505.1 Paracoccaceae bacterium
CCTCTTCGCCCTCGGGCACCGCCATGGGATTGGCGGGCAGGGTGCGCAGCACCGCCATGGCGGGCAGGACCGAGACGATGTCGCTGTCGCCGATCGGGCTTTGCGGGACGGGCGCGATGGCGGTCTGGTAGGTGTCGAGCATTTCCGCGGCCTGGGCGATCATCGCCTTGTTGCCGAGGAAGCTGCGAGTCCACAGCCCGCCCATGCCCAGCGCCACGAGGAGCGTGGCCGCGATGGCGCCGCGGCGGATCCACTTGTAGCGGCGTTCGACCTTGTCGTCGGCCGAGACCAGGCCCGCCTCCTTGAAGATCACGTGTTCGAAGAGCCGGGTCAGGAAGAACGACCGCCCGGTGCCGCGTCCGGACCCGATGGCCTGACGCCCGATTCCGAAGGTGCGGGCCATGCCCATCATCAGCCGGTCGATCGGCGTGCCTTCTTGGGTGCCGGACGTCAGATAAACACCGCGCAGCAGCTGGCGATGTTCAAAGCGGTTGTCCTGAAACACTTCGGCCAGAAAATCGCGTGCAACCTGGCGGACGGACGCCACCTGCGCGGGAAAACTGGCAATCAGGCTGCGGCGCTGTGGATCGGTCTCGGCCTGGACCCGCTCCAGCGACACGGCATTCAGGCGGCGGGTCAGCAGTCCGAACTCTTCATCGAATGCCGACACCGGTGAGGCTTCGCCTCGTCCCTTGGGCATGGCCAAGGTAAAGCCCCAGACCTGCTCGCGCTGGTCTTTGCCGAGTCCGTCAAAGAACTCGGTGAAGCCTGCGATCAGATCGGCTTTGGTGAACAGCACATAGACGGGAAACCGGACGCCCAGTTTCTCGCGCAGCTCATTCAGGCGGCGGCGGATGGCCGTCGCATGCGCCTTCTGCGTGGTTTCGTCCTGCATCGACAGATCAGACAGGCTGATCGCCACCAAAGCCCCATTGATTGGCTGCCGGCTGCGGTGTTTTTTCAACATCGCCAGAAACCCGAGCCAGGCAGAGTTGTCGGCGGTGGCATCACTTTCCTGCGTGGTATAGCGCCCGGCGGTATCGACCAGGACGGCGTTGTTGGTGAACCACCAATCGCAATTCCGCGTACCGCCAACCCCGCCGATTGCCCCGGACCCGATCTCGTCCGCCAGCGGGAATTGCAGGCCGGAATTCACGATCGCCGTTGTTTTGCCCGCCCCGGGTGGGCCGATGATCACATACCACGGCAGTTGATACAGATGCTGCCGCCCGCCTTTGGCCTTGCGCAGCCTGACGAGCGCTGTTTTCAGCTTGGTGCGCATCTCGGCCAGTTCGCCACTGACCTGATCGTCGCTTGCCGATACCGGGTCGGCGGCGGCGACAATGTCTTCTGTCATGACTTGGTCGCGTTTCTTCGCAGTAAGCAGGATCACCAGAACCACAAGCAGGGCCACGATCCACAGCACGGCAAGGCCGACCAGCCGCCCGACCACGCTGTCAAACGGGCGCGCATCGCCAAAGCCCAGAAAGCCGCCCAGAAACCACAGGCACAGCGACAAGACGACGGCAACCATCACCGTGATGCCGATGCCGGAAAACAGCGCGCGCAGCAGGTTGCGGATCATTCGGCTTTCTCCCGCACCAGCACGATTTCGATGCGCCGGTTCTGGGCGCGTCCTTCGGCGGTGTCATTTGCGACGATGGGGCTCTTGTCGGCCTGACCTTCGGCGGTCAAGCGGGATTTGTCGTCGATCAGCGCTGACAGGGTTGTCGTCACGGCTTCTGCCCGTGCAAGCGACAAGTGCATGTTTGACGGAAACCGGGCCGTCTTGATGGGTTGATTGTCGGAATGGCCGACGACGATGATCGGCCCCTTGGTGTCTTTCAGGGCGGCTGCCACTCTTTCAAGCGGTTGCTGAAAGGTCGGTTTCAGGCTGTCGGACCCCGACCCGAACATCCCCGACCCGGCAAGGCGGATGGTGATTGTGTTGGCATCCTGAAACACTGTAACCAGCTTTTCCTTGATCTCTGCATCCAGAAAGCCCGCGACGCGCTTCAGTTGCGCTTCGGCGTCGACGGTTGGTTTCGGCACGACTGGCGGCGCCCGGCGTTCCAATACGGCCTCGCCACTGGGATCAAGCGCGCTGATCTGGCCCAGTACACGCTCGGTCTGGTTCGACAAAGCCCAGCTCAGACCGACAAATCCGGTGCCAAGCAGCGCCGCAACCGCGCCGACCGCGATCCAGAACGGCTTCCACGCCGACAGCGCCTGATGCGGCTTTTGCACCCCCGGCCAATGTGGCGACAGCGACGGGTCCGCGTCTCCGCGATTGGCGCGGATGATGCGCGCCAGACCGGCGCGGATGTTCAGATGCTTGTCAGGCCCGCCCTGTTCTACACGCAGCCGCCCCTCGAACCCCAGCGACAGGCACATATACAGGAATTCCAGCAGGTCCAAATTGTGGTTGGGGTCCTGTTCAAGCCGGGCAAGCAAGTCGTAAAACCGGTCGCCCCCCACGGTTTCACGGTGAAAGGTGCCGACCATGCTTTGCTGCGCCCAGATCGACGTGCCGCCCCACGGCGTGTTCAGCACCACGTCATCCAGGGTAGCACAGATCGCATAGCGGGCGACCTTGACTGCTTGTGGATCGACACTGGCTTGCAGGGCACGCGCCTCGAAGCCGCGCACTTCGGCCACCACCGACCGGCGCAACGCCTCGGGGTCCAGATGCTGAGCGCGATTGCGAATGCGGCTGACCAGCGAAAACAGCGTAGACGCAGCGGCGTTCAGCGGGTTCATGCCGGTCATCCCGGCCTCGATCGACGGCTCTGTGCCAGATTTGGTTTGCGGGCTGGCGTAGGGTTCTGCAAGCTGCGCGGTGCTGCGCGCGGGCGGGGCAGCAACCCCAGCCCTGCGGCCTGCCGGATTGGGGCGGATCACCGTCTTTTCGGTATCGTCCTGCTCGGCAAAGGGGTCTTCGTCGGACATCCGATGTGTCTCCTATCCTTGCCTGATCGCCCAAAGCTCCATCGCCAGCCCCGGATAGTCGCCCGAGACATGCACCGCGATACCGCCCGAGGTGGTCATCTTGCTCCAGTACGGGCTGTCTGACGCAACTTCGAAATAGACCACATTCGCCATGTAGGGGATCTGGCGCGGTGCGACGGGCAAAGGATGCAGGGCAAGCCCCGGCAAGGCCGAATTCACAAGTTGGCGAATCTCTTCGACGGGGCCGATCTTGGCCTGCCCGGCAAAATGCCGGCGCAGATTTTCAGCCGGAACATCGGCGCGCACAGCAAGAACAAATCCTGCATTTCCGATCAGTTTTCGGTCGGCGATGACCCCGACCGAAATGCCGTATTTGCGCGCCTCAAGCGGGATCGACACTGCTGTCTGCTCAAGTACCGCAGACAAATAGCGCCGCAGCAAGCGGATCGGCGGCACAAATGTTGCCGTCAGATCCTGATGCCGGTAGGGGGGCAATGTCGGCGCCTGTTTGTCAGGTGCCATGAACGTGGCCAGTTCCCCGACCAACCCGGCGCAATCCCGAAAAAGAACAGCCGGATGCACGTTTTCCATGGTGGACAGGTGCCGCACGACCGGCAGCATGCGGTTCATGACCATCAGCAAGAGGAAATCCTGAATTTCGGCCGCACCGCGTGCCGACGCTCCGGCGGTCATCCGTCCTGCAAGTGCTGCCATGCGATGCGACAGCAGGCCCTCAAGCTCGCGCACGAACCCCTCCAGCGGCGCTGCAGCGCGGATGTCGAGACATGAGGGAACAAACGACTTGTCGAGCACGACTTCGAGGTCGGCGCGCACTTCGATGATCCGGGCGATCGGGATCACCAGACGGTCGGCCAGATCATCGACCTGCAGGGCAAATTGCAGGCGCAGCTTGCCCACCGCCAAAGTCACAGGCTTGCGGCCCGATCCGATCGTGTCCGTGACCTCGATTTCGGTCGGGCGCAGCCGCGCGGCCGAAGATCCGGCCCCCGCCATCTCTACTTCAAGCGCACCCTGCCGTCGTTGCGGGATCGACAGATAAACGACACAGTCCTTGGTCCCGGGTGGCACCTCGAGCGCCGAGGGGTGATCCTCGGCTTCTGGCACACGAAACACCGTGCCGTCCGCAAACAGACCAGATGCCGATTTCAGCGCGAATTGCCCGATCTTCAGAACATCCGCATCAATCTCCAGATCGCTGACCCCCCAGGCATAGGGCAACATGCGCCGCGCCATCCCGGCAAGCATCGCTTCGGTGCGACGGTCAGCCTGTTGGAAATGCTGGGGCTGAAGGAACATCCCCTCTGTCCAAAGCACCTTGCTGTCCCAGGCCATCGTCCGCTTCCTTCCAGATCTGTCACTTCAGTTTGTCGAGTTGATCCTGATATGCGCGGGCAAATTCCCTGCTGAACAACTCGTGGAAATCATTCTCTGCTTGATCAGAGATTTCGGCATACATCTTCAGGTAGACGTCCCAGTAGCGCGCCTCCTTGGCTTTGAAGATAGAAGAAAATCCGCCAGTTGTCTCAAGCTTCTCTTCAAGAAGCTTCGGATCGAGCCGCTTCAGGAGGCCTTTCAGCGCGGCCTCCATGCCGGTCATCATCGCAACTTCGTGGGCCTTGATGTCGCGCAGGGCCTGTTCGGCGGCATCGACCGGGTCGAGATAACCGCTGGTTGCGGGCTTGACCAAAGCCTCGATGGCCTGTTCCGGGCTGATCGAGAATTTCAGCGGAT
Source organism: Paracoccaceae bacterium (assembly GCA_031400505.1). Lineage (GTDB taxonomy): Bacteria > Pseudomonadota > Alphaproteobacteria > Rhodobacterales > Rhodobacteraceae > JAIYDJ01. Next base: position 4,702 of record JANNPZ010000002.1, read on the forward strand.
TGTTGCCGCCTGACGTGATCATGGTTTGCTGCATGCGGAATTCGGACTTGATCGAGGTGCGGGTCATCAGCACCTCGCGAAGGCCTTGCACCATGATGCGCAATACACTGCCCAGACGCGACATCGTCGGCAGCAAGTTCTCTTGGGGGATGGCGAGATGGTCGGCACCAAGCGCCGAAATGAACGCACGGGCAGCGGCGTCCTGTGGCGCGGTGCCCCGGGCGGGCGGCGGCGATGCAAAGGCCGCGGGCGGCTGGATTGGCGGCGTTGGCGGCAGGGTGGCAAAGGGTGAATGATCGGGCAGACTTGCGGGAACTTCGTCCTCAAGTGGGACGTCTTCGGGAATGAACACCGGGTTACCCGCATCGACTGGCCTTGCAGCCTGCGACAGCGCAGCACCGGCAAGCCCGGTGGCAGGTTCAGGGGCGGTTGCAAAGGGATCGAGCAAATCATCCCAGTCATCGGGAATCGCTGTCGTCACGCGGGACGGCGGGTTGAAATGGTCCTGCATGGCCGGGGAATTCGCCGGCCTGCTGGCGCCTTGCAAAGGGCCGGGTTTTGCAAAAGGGGTCAACGGATCGTCGTCATCGCCAAGCGGCGGCAAAAGCCCGTCATCGCCCAACTGCGGCCGCTGCATGCTGGGTGGGCCTTTCGGACCGCCGCCGCCCAGCAGATCATCCAGAAAGTCCACGCGACCGTCCTGCGCCGGGCCATCCAGAAGATCCAGATCAACCAAACCCACCGCCGCGCGTCCATGCGAAACCGGCCCCTCTTGCAGCGGCGCGGGGATACTGCCCCGAGGGCGGGCGGATGTTACCTCGACCAGCAATTCATAGGGCCCCAAGGTCAGGATATCACCATCATTCAGCGGCGATGGTACCGGTCCAAGGGCGGTCTTGCCGTAGTTCAGAAACGTGCCATTGGTTGACAGATCGATCACGGACACCTGTCCGTCCTGTTCCTCGATGGCGCAGTGCCGTTTGGAAATCAGTTTGTCCGGATCGGGCAGTTGCAGGTCATTCTCGTCGCCGCGCCCGATGGTCAGCGACCCGCCGCGCATCACGACCGGCTGGGCGTTGCCCGGAACCACCCCGGTCGACTGAAATCGCAAGATCACCGGCATCCCACATCAGCCCCCGGTCAACACGTTGAACGAGGCCAGCACCACCATGCCGCCAAAGGAACACGGATCAACCAAAGCCCGCAGCGCAGGCTGGTTCATGATCATCACCGTCGCCGATCCTTTGATAAAGGGATGGGGGGCGGGAATGGGCAGCGCAGGCGGCATCGGAACTGCCGGTGACATGTCACCCATCCGCGCGGCGCAAAGGCAGTTCACCAACACAGTCACGGCGCAGGGCGGCAATATCGGCGTAGGTGCAGGCAGCATCGGCGGCATGCAGACATGCAGATCGGTCATTCTGGCCTGGGGAAAGCTCATGCCATGTCTCCCTTGCCAACGCTCGCCCGGCCGTTTCCGCCGCGCGCAATGTCAAGCGCACGGTCAATCAACCGGTTCGCCTCCAGGGTGAAATCGCGGCTTAGCGCCCCAAGGGCCATCACATTCATCCCGAAGGCCGCAGTTTCTGCCGCACCTGCCGGGGCTGCGTGATGCGATAGCTCTCCTGGCCCAAGCGTGCCGTCGGCAAACAGGGCCGAAGTGGCGCAAAGCGACATGTCGTCATCGCTTTCAACGGCATCCAGCGCGGCCCGTACCGCAAGCCGCGTCGGATCTCCGGGTTGGCGCACCCAGTTTTCTGCTGCGATCAGTGTTGCCGGAACCTTCTCCGGTGCGGGACCAAGCAGGTCGCGCGCAGCAAGGCAGGCCCACCATGCCCGTTCGCGCCCAGGCAGTGCTACCGACAACAGCCGCAGAATGTCCACCAATGCATCTGCCTTTTCCAGTTCGGTCAGCACATCGGACACGCCGGCACTTGCGGGCGATTTCAACCGGGTCTCCAGGCGCGCATTGGCCAGTGCCAGCATCCGCGCGGCGGGCTGTTTGGGAACCTTCTTCAGATCTGCAAAACGTTCGGACACAGCCAAGCCCTTCCTAGTTGATCATCGTGATGCCGCCTTTGATCATCACCATCGCTTTGCCCTTCACACTGGTCAACAAACCCTTGGCATCCAGCATCAGCTTGGCGTCAAGGCCAATTATCATACCCTTGATCTGCACGCCCATTTGATCAATCACGATCGTACTATTCCCGACCTTCAGGGTGATCGACTGCATAGCCTCCAGAGTGATACTCCCAAGGTCAGCTTTCAGGCTGTAGTTTCCGAGCTTTAGGGTATTTGTTTCGTTGCCCATCGACAGCTCATTCGTATGGTTACCCATTTCGACCTTACGGTCGAAATTACCCATCTTGATGGTTTCTTTAACATCGCCGGTAATGGTTTGGGTCGATGCACCTTCGATGGTTTCGGTTTTGTCGGTTTTGATCTTGATCACCTGACTACCGGTTTCAACGGTAAAGGCATGATCGCCGGTCTTGAGCGTTTCCGTCAGATTGCGATGCACCGTCAGCGCCATGTCACCCTTTGACTTGGTTTCAAGACCTACCGTGATCGTGGCGTCGTTCTGCACGATCTGCTTGTAGTTCCGTTGCGACTTGAACCGTACAAGTTCCGAGCCTTTAAGGTCTTCCATCATCAATTCGTTGAAGCCGCCGCCACCCTTTGACGAATTGGTTTTGACACCCGATTGGGTCTTGTGCGCCGGAAGGGCATAGGGTGGCATGGTGGCGTCGTTGTAAAGCATGCCGGTAATGATCGGCCGGTCCGGATTGCCTTCCTCGAATTGCACGACGACCTCTTGGCCGATACGCGGCACATGGATCATGCCCCAGCCTTTGCCGGTCCAAGGCATCATGGTGCGCACCCAGACGCTGACAGTATCGTCGTTGGCCGCGCGCAAGTCCCAGTGAAACTTGATTTTTACGCGACCGTACTTGTCCGTCTCGATCTCTTCGCCCTTGGGGCCCACAACCACGGCGGTATGGATGCCCTGAACTTCGGGCCAGGGCGTCACCAGCTGTGCGCGATAGGGTTTCAACTTCGGAATGATCTCGAAAACGGCGCGGAACGTTTCGGTGTTGTGCGCGCCAAAATCGAGCCCCTGGCCCAGAACGCTTGCCGTTTCATCAGCCAAAGGCGCGTCGGGCGCGCTTTGCAGGTAATATGTCGCGCGGGTGCACATGAACCCGCTTTCGTCATGGGCTTGCGGATGGTTCTTGATCTGGAAGGTCTGCCCGACACCCAGACGGACAATGTTGCCGACGGCCTTCCAGGTTACATGTTTGATCGCTTCGGCTTCCATGCGCACCCGCGCCCGCTCGCGGCCCAACGGCTCGGCCCGGAAATTTCCGGGGTAGTCGTAGATCTCAATCCCGGAATTGGCATGCGCGCCCTTTGGCATTTCGCGCATGGTCTTCAGCTTGGTGGCAGAGGTTTCAAAGTTGTAGTCGGTCAGGGTGACCTTGCCTGTGGTAACCTGCTCTTTCGCTGCGATTTCAGACAGATGTTCCCGGGTGGGGTCGAATGAATCCATGTAATCGAAGAACTCCAGGACCGAGTCCCCCATCATCGGTTCATGCGCCGAAGGCCCGTCTGCCAACACGAGGGTTTCAGACTTGCCACGATGCCGGAAGAAGAAATAGATCCCCTCTTCCTCCATCAGGCGCCTGATAAAATCCAGATCGGTTTCACGGTATTGCAGGCAGAAATCCCGCTTGGCATAGGTTCCCGACAGCTTTTTGAGGAAGAAATCGGAAAACCCATAATCGCCCATTATTTCCTGAATGATATCCGGCACGGATTTGTCTTGATAAACCCGGCATTGGCGGCCTTGGGTCAGGAACCACAGCTTTGGGCGCACCTCGACCAGATAGCGGCCCCAGTCGCGAAAGCGGCCCACGTATTCGGCAGACACGCAGGTACCGATGAAACGACGCCCGAACGCATCATCTCCGGGAATGGTCACCTCCAGCTGCTCTCCCACAAGCGACTGCAAGACGACGGCCCGGTTTTTCGACAGGAGTTCGACCCGCGCGCAAGAGAGTTCGCTCAGACCTTCCTCGATGATCGCGCATTTGAACTGCATCTCCTGAAAGGCCTTGCCCGAGGTCGTGAAAGCAGTTTTTTTCGGTGTTGCCATGACCCCGGATCCTTTCTTGATCTATCCTTCCGACCGAAAGCGGTCAGGCGTCAAATCCGTACACAAATTCGCCGTCCACGACGTCAATGGTGACTGCCTCAACCTCTTTGCCTTCCATCATGCGGCGCAGAAATTCGGCGGAAATGTCTGGAAGCATTGTGTTTGTTACGATGGAATCAATCATCCGTCCACCAGATTCAAGTTCCTGACAGCGTGACACGATCGTCTCCACCACGGCATCCGAATAGGAAAAAGGCACGCCGTGGGCTGCCATTACGCGCTTCTTGATACGGTCAAGTTGCAGGCGGGTGATCGCGCCGATCATTGTCGGCGACAACGGATAATAAGGGATTGTCACCAACCGCCCCAACAGCGCAGCCGGGAAGATTTTGAGCAACGGCGCGCGCAGCGCCTTGGCGATCCCCTCGGGGTCGGGCATCAGGTCGGGGTCCGAACACATGTCCATGATCATGTCCGACCCGGCATTCGAGGTCAGCAGGATCATCGTGTTCTTGAAGTCGATCACCCGGCCTTCGCCATCCTCCATAACGCCCTTGTCGAAGACCTGAAAGAACACCTCATGCACATCGGGGTGGGCCTTTTCCACCTCGTCCAGCAGCACGACCGAATAAGGCTTGCGCCGCACCGCCTCGGTCAGAACACCGCCCTCGCCGTAGCCGACATACCCCGGAGGCGCGCCTTTCAGAGAGCTTACGGTATGCGCCTCTTGGTACTCGCTCATGTTGATGGTGATGACGTTCTGCTCGCCGCCATACATCGCTTCGGCCAAGGCAAGTGCCGTTTCGGTCTTGCCCACACCCGAGGTGCCGGCAAGCAGGAACACGCCAATCGGTTTGGACGGGTTATCAAGGCCCGCCCGCGCGGTTTGAATACGCTTGGCGATCATCTTCATCGCGTGATCCTGCCCGATCACCCGCTTGGCCAGATGCTGTTCAAGGTTCAGCACTGTCTCGATCTCGTTGCGCACCATCCGGCCGACTGGAATGCCGGTCCAGTCGCCGATAACCGATGCGACCGCCTGCGCATCGACAATCGGCAGGATCAGCGGGCTTTCGCCCTGCGCCGCGGTCAGGCGGGCGTTGGCAGCCTTCAACTGCTCCATCAGATCGGCCCGCACGCCGGTTGCCTCTGCCTGTGCTACCGGATCATCCACCGCCGCCCCGCCTTCGCGCAGCTTGGCGCGCAGATCAAGGATCTCGGTCACGATCACCTTCTCGGCGGCCCATCGCGCATCAAGCTCGGCCAGCCGCTGTTCCTCGGCCTCTTTCATCAGGGTCACGCCAGCGCGGCGGGCGTCCACGTTGAACCCGGCAGTTTCATCCCGTCCGATGATGTCCAACTCGGTCTGCAACGCCTCGATCCGCTTGCGGGCGTCGTCGACCTCGGCGGGCACGGCGTGCTGGCTGATGGCCACGCGTGCGCAGGCGGTATCGAGCACCGACACCGATTTGTCGGGCAACTGGCGCGCTGGGATATAGCGGGCCGACATCGACACCGCCGCCTCAAGCCCTTCGTCCAGCACCTGCACCCGGTGGTGCTTTTCCAACATGCCGGCAATGCCGCGCATCATCATGATGGCTTTGGGAACGCTTGGCTCTTCGACCGCAACCACCTGGAAACGGCGGGTCAGGGCGGGGTCCTTTTCGATGTGCTTCTTGTATTCGGCCCAAGTCGTGGCCCCGATGGTGCGCAAGGTGCCCCGCGCAAGCGCCGGTTTCAGCAGGTTCGCCGCATCCCCCGTGCCCGCGGCGCCCCCGGCCCCCACCAGCGTATGGGTTTCGTCGATGAACATGATCACCGGCACGGTCGAGGCCTGAACCTCGTCGATCACAGACCGCAGGCGGCTTTCAAACTCGCCCTTCATGCTGGCCCCGGCTTGCAACAGCCCCACGTCAAGCGCCAAAAGACGCGCCTCACGCAACGCGGGCGGCACGTCACCACGCGCGATGCGCAGCGCGAAACCTTCGACCACGGCAGTCTTGCCCACACCGGCCTCGCCCGTAAGGATCGGGTTGTTCTGTCGGCGGCGCATCAGCACATCGACGATCTGGCGGATTTCCTCGTCGCGCCCGACGATGGGATCAATCTTGCCGTCGCGCGCCTGCTGGGTCAGGTCGGTGCAGAACTGTTTCAGCGCCTGCTGCTTGCCCTGCTGTGGCGCGACGGCACCCGAAGTTTCCCCCGGTGCGGCCCCGCCCCCGGTCACCGAACCATCCTGCGCGCCCATCTGGTCTTCAGGCGACCCGTCGGTGATCTTGTGGAAATTCTCCGCCAGATCATCGGCATTGACGCGACCAAATTCAGCCGAGATGCCGAGCAGGATGTTCTTCAGCGACTTGGTTTTCAGCATCCCCAAGATTAGATGCCCGGTCCGGACCTGACTGGAGGAAAACAGGAGCGAGCCATAAACCCATGCGCGCTCTACCACGTCTTCCAGATGCGGCGACAGATCGGTGATCGTCGTGGCCCCGCGCGGCAGGGCATCCAGCGCCTTTTGCATGTCGGCAGCAATCTTGCCGTTGTCCAGCTTGGCATGGCTGATCACGCGAAGGATGTCGTTGTCCTGCAATTGCAGCAACTGCGCAAACCAATGCACAACTTCCACATAAGGGTTGCCCCGCATCTTGCAAAACACGGCGGCCCCCTCGACAGCCTGATATCCAAGGCGGTTGAGCTTTCCGAACAAGGCGACGCGGCTGATCTCTGTCATGGGAGTGTCCTTTGTTGCGCTGCGTTCGGCGATGCCGAGACGATCGTTTCAGAATTGTTCTGTGGAGAAAGAAAAAGATCGGCGGCAGGACGCGACGGATCGCGGCTGCCGATCCAGCTGGTCTGGCCAAGTCGCGTTTCGCCGCCAAGTACAGCCCGGGGAACCTGATCGCCGCGGAGCACGAGGTTGACGTCCCAGTCAAGCGTGTCGCCTGCGTAGGCGCGAACGATTGATGTCAGCCGTGCGATCGATGCCGATCCGGGCAGCAAGCGCACATAGTCGTCAAGGCCAAGCGGACCCAGATGCAAGCGGAACTTGGAACTGCGGCTCCAGACTCTGGTGCCGATGCTGGTGGCGCGGCCAAGCCCGGCCGCAGCACCAAGCTGCCATCGGTCGCCCGGTTCAAGATCAAGCCATGATCCGATGAACTGCTGCAAACTGACGGGCACATGGAAAAAAGTCCGTACCATCGCAACCAACCCTTCGGCATGTCTTGGGCCGGAAGACAGATGCGCCGCAAAATGGCTGCGCGCGGCATCGGGCATTGCATCCCTGCTGCGCAGGCTGTTGCTTGCGATACCGGCAAAGGCTGCGACCTTGCCCTCGAACCGCCCGCCTGCGCCCCGGTCATAGCTGGCTGTTGGCTGCCCGGTGGTCCAGGCCCGATACAGCAGGCTCATCATCCGATGGGTCAACATGTTGGCAAAGGCAAGAAACGTCGGATCACGGCTGTTCATTGCCCGGTCGCGGGCATATTCGGTCAGGTGGGTCGGCAGCGGTCCGTTCGGGCCAAACAGGCCGAAGAAGCGGTTCGTCAGCACACCCGGCCTGCTGCCCGGAGGCGTGAAGTCGCGGATCGTCGTGCGTTCGAACGCCATTTCCGCCTCTTGTCCCAGCCGCACCCGATCTTCCAGCGGTCGTTTTGAGGCCCCCAGCACCGGCGCGTCCGAAAATCGCGCGTCAAGAATGCGAAGGGCCTGAAAGATATGAAATGCCGCTGGGGTCTGACAGAAGCGGTCGAAATGCGTCAGATTATCCGCCCCAGTCCGGTCTCTGGTAGCCATCTGGCAATCTCTCCTCTTTGCTGGGTGGCAAGGACGGTTTCGGTAAAGCTGTTGATCGTCGCATAGCGGCGGAAGAATTTTTCCAGAACGGCCCCCAGCAAATAGCAGCCGGTGCCCTCGAACGCGGCATCGTCCATCGTCAGGCGGATTTCCAGCCCGCGTACGGCGGTGGACAGCACATCATCGCTGATGCGGCGCACGATGGGGCGGCTTGCAACGTCGTGCAGGCCTTCAATCTGCTTTTCCAGCGCCCGGTCGGCCAGCGGCGCATAAAGCGCCACCAGTTCGCGCAGCGCTGCCGCCCCGGAACCGCTGGCCCCGCCGGTATCGGCAATCGACAGGTAGTTCAGGCTCAGATGCCCGATGATGCGCCAGGCCGCATCGCCTTGCGCCAGCGTCGGGCGCGGACGGGTCGGAGAGACCGGGGTGCGCACGCCCAGAACAGGGCCGCCATCCGGCAAGTGGAACATGTCCTTCGCCCCGGACGCAATCAGCAGCGGCAAATCGCGGTTGCTGACCATGGCGCGGGCCGCAAGTTGCCGAATGCCCGCCGGATACGGGGCGTTGTTCGGATCGACCAGCGACACGAAGACCTCGGACCCCAGATAGCTGGTGCGCGCACCGTTCAGGCGTTCCCGCTCGGTACGCTGCCGCATCTTGCGACTGATGGTGTAATAGGCCGGGTACCCGGAACCTGCGGCGGTGAAATCATCGGCAGAAAAGAACGGGCGGAACATCCGGTCATCTTCGCCTTCGTCACTGATGCCGGTAAGCGAGATCAGGTTGTGCACTTCGAAGTCGAGCGGTGCAGTGCGGTCGGCGATGATGTGATGCTCGGTATCTGCGTCGGTCATCAAGACCCGGTCGCAGCGTTTTTCAAACAGATTGATCGCAGGCACGGCATGCAGCGTGAACGCATCGGGCGTCACACCTGCCGCCATTTCGGGTCGCCCTTTGCGCAACAAAATATAGATGTCTACATCTGATCCCGCAGCACGCGAAAGGCCAACCGACAGTCCGGTCAGATCGACGAAATGAAACCGTTCCGGCATTGCGAAGTATTCCTGCAACAGCCGATAGCCGTCGAACGACTGACGCGGGGTTGGCAATAGCGCCTCTGACTGCGCAAAGCCCTTTTGTTCCACCCGCCCGCGCAGCGGCAGCACCCAATCGGCCCGCCGGTCGGTTGACCGGGCGACCAAGGCCGCCACGTCCGTGCACAGCAGTTCTTGCAACTGCCAGCCTTTGGCCGACTGCCCGCCCAGAAACAGCGTCAGGCGGTCCAGCGGCAAGACCCCGATTGGCGCATCGCCAACGCGGCGCAGTCGCAGCCGGATTGCTGCGCGCGCATCGGTTGACCCGATGGCGACCCCCGCCGCAACCAGCGCGCCCCGTCCGTCGATATACTCTGCCTCGGCAATCTCGATGGGCCACAACGTCAAATCATGCGCGGTGCGAAACTGGCAGGCTGTCTGCAACCCGTCGGCCAGCGCCGAGCGGATCAAGGTGTGGCGCGGCAGCACAAACCCATCGGCCAGTGCCGGGTTCGCCATATCCGGGATCACTTCGGCCACCATCATCGACGGTGTCGGCGTCAGATAGTGCGGGTAGACGATTTCCAGCAACTGACTGGTGAAGTTCGGATGTTGCAACTCCAGTTCCAGTTGCACCCGCGCCGAAAGGAACGCCACCCCTTCCAGCAGCCTTTCGATGTAAGGGTCCAGAACCTCGACCCCATCTATCCCCAATCGGGCCGCAATCTTGGGAAAGGTCTGCGCGAACTCTGCCCCCATTTCGCGCAGATAGGACAGCTCGCTTTCATAGTGGCGCAGAAGTCGCGTGTCCATGCGCTAGCCTTTCCGTTCCAGCGCGACCTGTCCGGTTGTCACATCCACCTCGGTGCGCAGATACAACTCCATCGGCAAGGGTTGGGCCCACATGTCGGCACGAATGTCGAACACGACCACGGAATGCGACTTGCGGTCTTCGGTATGCAGACCGACTTCCAGCGTACCGGGCTTGATGCGCGGTTCGAACTGAGTGATCGCTTCGGCAATCGAGGTGCGGATCTTGCCGGCGCGATCGGCGGTTGAAAAGACGCCGGAGACTTCGCGCACGCCGTAGTTCAACACCGATCGGGCCACGTTGGGATATCGCGCGGCATCAAAGGTCGACTCGCTGTTGTTGCTGTTCAACAGCCAGGACAGATCACGCAGGATGATGTCGCGCAGCCGCCGCACGTCGATCACCCGGTCATCGCGGCGTTCGATGGCGATGTCGGGGGTATCGTCGGTAAGGCGATCCAGCAGCGATGGCTGCAAACGTTCGGCAATCGTCTTGTCGGCCATTTACGCCTGCCCGCCTTCTATGATCACGCGACGCCACCAGGAGCATCCATCCGCAGCACCCGCAGATCCATCAGCGCGACATCGCCCGCGTCCGTGGTCAGCAAACGCTGCCCGATCCCGATGAACGTCTCCGCCCCGGCATCGGTCCATTCGGTTGCGCGGGCCAGTTTCGGCGCTGCATGGGCTGTGGTCGTGGTGCCGCAATAGCGCGTCGGGATCAGTGCCACAAACTCGCCGCCATTGCGCAGGGTCAGGTTTGCCGCCGTCCAGACCGCATCGCGCAGATCGGCGGGCGGATCGCAGCGCAACGTCGCGATGGCGGCGAACGGCATCCAGTAATACTTGCCATTGATGATGATTTCCAGCACGGGGCCAAGCCGCAGGTCGGCGTCGGCGATCCATTCGAACCGCTGATCATTGATCTCGCCGGTGCTGGCCGGGGCCGCGTCAAAGGCACGGGCGCGCAGGGCCGCGGCTTCTTCGACACGGCCATTTGCCAGCGCCTTGATCGCCTCGATCAGCAGGGCAAGCCATTCTTGCGGCTCGCCAAAGATCAGCGGGGCCTTTTCGCCCGCGAACACCTTCTCGCGGTACACCTCGCAGATGATCGCCTCGCGGTAGGTCTGTGCCATGTGCAGGGCAGATGGGTCCATCTCGGCACAAAGCTTCAACTGGGTGATCGCGCGTTTCCAATCGCCCAACACGCACAGCAACTGGAACAGGAATATGCGCAGCTTGGCGTCTGCCGGGTTCGCGCGTACCTGCGCCTGCAACGCCGCCAGCGCGCTATCCAGATCGTTGGCTTTCAAAAGCTCTTGGGCGGTCGCGGTCAAGGGCGGTCTCCTGTGGTGTGCAAGGGAACGATGCCGCCCCACATGAGGGCGGCATCTGGGTGTGGGTTTAGCCGGGGTGGTTCTCGGCAATGTTCCACTTGAACGAGGGCTTGTCGCCTGCGGCGCCGTCGGCCTTTTGTTCGATGTAGTGGACTTCACATTCGGCAAAGTTGAAGCTCACATTCTCGGTCAGCTTGTCTTCGCCGCCCGATCCGCCGGTGCTGACGGACGTGATCATCACCTTCTTCATCACAATCGTAAGGTATTCGACCGGGGTCTTGCCGGCCTTGCGCACCACGATCTTGGCATCGACGAAGTGATCGCCGTTTGCACAATACAGCATCAGGATTGGCGAGGCCTTATCGATCCATTTGGTGACCGAGATGTCCTGGAAGTTCGCCTTGCCTGCGCCGCCGCCGCCGCCCGAATGGAAGCTGCCCGACTGCGACAGACCCCAGGACCAGGCCAGCAAGTCTATGGCCTTCAGGGGGCCGTATTTCTTGTCCTGGGATTCCCCGCTGATTTCGCCGTTGATGACCAGAAACATGTCTAGAGCCATGGTAATTCTCCTGTTCTACTAAGATGCCCCGCAGGGCGGTTGCAATGGATTGGACGCCGGGCGTCGGCGGTCACCACGCCCGACGCGGTTTCATTTCTTTTCGGCCGGCAGTTTCGACACGAGGCGCAGCGACACTGACAACCCCTCGAGTTGATAGTGGGGCCGAAGGAAAAACTTCGAGGAATAATACCCTGGGTTGGCCTCGTCTTCCTCGATCACGACATCCGCCGCCGCCAGGGGCTTGCGTGCCTTTTCGGCCTCGCTGGAATGGGCGGCGGTGTAATCGACATACTGGTCGATCCAATTCTTCAGCCAGCGCTGCATCTCGTCGCGGCTTTTATACGACCCGACCTTGTCGCGCACCATGCATTTCAGGTAATGGGCAAAGCGGCAGGTCGCGAACAGATAGGGCAGGCGCGCGGCGAGATTGGCGTTGGCGGTCGCGTCCGGATCATCATACTCGGCCGGTTTGTGCAGCGATTGCGCCCCGATGAAGCTGGCCATGTCGGTGTTCTTGCGGTGCACCAGCGGCATCAGGCCGTTTTTGGCCAGTTCCGCCTCGCGCCGGTCGCCGATGCCGATCTCGGTCGGGCATTTCATGTCCACCCCGCCATCATCGGTGGGGAAGGTATGTGTCGGCAATCCAGACAGCGTGCCGCCCGATTCGACGCCGCGGATCCGGCTGCACCAGCCATATTCCTTGAACGACCGGGTGATGTTGGTGGCCATGCCATAGGCCGCATTCGCCCAGCAGAAATGCTCTGACTCGGCATTGCCGGTGTTCTCTTCGAACGCAAATTCCGCGACCGGATCGGTCTTGGCACCATAAGCGCGCCGTGCCAGGAAACGGGGCATCGCAAGGCCGACATACTTGCTGTCCTCGCTTTCGCGCAGGCTTTTCCATGCCGCATACTCCGGCGTGCTCATGATCTTGGTCAGATCGCGCGGGTTCGAAAGTTCCTGCCAGCTTTCAAACTGCATCAGGGACGGATCGGCGCCGGTGATGAACGGCGCATGAGCCGCAGCCGCGATCTTGGCCATCTCGCCCAGAAGCTCGACATCCGGGGCGGTCTGGTTGAAGTGGTAATCGCCCACCAGACAGCCATAAGGCTCGCCGCCCAGCACGTCGAACTCTTCGCCGTAAAGCTTCTTGAAGATCGGCGACTGATCCCAGGCTGTGCCCTTGAACTTCTTCAAGGTCTTGGCCAGGTCTTTCTTCGAGATCGCCATCACGCGGATCTTCAGCATCTCGTCGGTTTCGGTGTTGTTCACCAGATAGTGCAGGCCGCGCCAGGCGCTTTCCAGCTGCTGATACTCAGCGTGGTGGATGATCTTGTTGATCTGGTCGGACAGCTTCCGGTCGATTTCGGCAACCATCGACTGTACCGAATGAACCACATCGTCGGAAATCAGCGCGGTGTTGGCCAGCGCCTGCTGTGCCAGTGTCTGCACGGCCGTTTCGACAGCAGATTTCGCGACATCCGTGCGCGGGCGGAACTCTTTCGACAGCAGACTGGCAAAGTCACTGTCGGCAAAGGCCGTTGTTCCGGCTCCGGCCAGTTTTTCCTGTTCAGCCATGGATCATGCCTCTCCGTCTTGCGTGGGTGCGGGTGCGGCAGCCAGCGATGCCAGCAACGCAGGGTCTGCCATCGCCTTGGCGATCAGTTCTTCTGCGCCGGGCTTGCCGTCCATGTAGGTGATCAGGTTCGACAACTGGTTGCGCGCATCAAGCAACGCCTTGAGCGCCGGTACCTTTGCAGCAATCGCACCGGGCGAGAAATCGTCCATGCTTTCAAACGAGATATCGACCGACATGTTGCCTTCGCCCGTCAGGGTGTTGGGAACCTGAAATGCCACACGCGGCTTCATTGCCTTCATGCGGTTGTCGAAGTTGTCGACATCGATTTCCAGAAACTTGCGATCGGCGATGCCGGGTTGGGCTACTTCTGATTTACCCGCAAGGTCGGCCATGACCCCCATGACAAAGGGAAGCTGTACCTTTTTCTCTGCGCCGTAAAGTTCGACGTCATATTCGATCTGAACACGCGGCGCGCGGTTGCGCGCAATGAACTTCTGTGAACTGGCCATCCCTGTCTCCTGTTAACGTTGACTTTTTCGGCTGTGCTTGTCGGCTAAGCTGCGTTCCTAATCGGCTTCTCTTGCGCCGCTGATTGTCTTGACGCTGTCAATTCCCGACGGCGCGAGATCCGTCAGGATGGTCATGAAATCAGCCCCGACCAACCGCCGCGCGCGAAGCAGCAAAAGCGGCAGCGGGCTTGAGGGTTCGTACTTGACGTAGAACTCGATGATCCGGTCCAGTGTCATCCGGACGTCCGCAGCCGTCGTTATTGCACTTGGCACGGCAACGGATGCCGCGACAGGCATCGTCGCCTGCGCTGCCTCGTCTGCCATCACGATTTCGACCTCCGGTTCGCCAATCGCGTCTGCAATCAGCTTCGACGCCCGCTTGAGCAGTCGCACTACCGGATCAAGGTCCGGGCTGGCGCTGTCCGTGCGTGCGTCAAACACCGAAACAATTGCACCGACGTCTGCGATCAATTGGCGCAGCGCAGCCAGGCGGGTTTTCAGCAGATCGGGTTTCGTATCCATGAACGCTGCCGACAGCTTTGCCTTGTCCGGCAGGTTCGACATCCCGGGCGGCGGCGGTATTTCGCCCTCGATCATGGCAACATCGCGCAGGTTCATCCGGCCGAAGGTCATGCTTTCGGTCAGGGGGGCAAGACGCAGGCGGCGCAACATGTCGGCGCTGGCAATCCCCGAAACGGAGTTTATCCGCATCGTGGGGTCGTTATCGTCATCCGCGTCCAGCATCGGATGGCAGGTGTCCCAAAACTTCTCAAGGCAGGTCCGCATATAGGAAACCGGCCCGACCAACCCTTCAAATCCGCCAAGACTGATCTGGGCCACCGCCAATACGGCAGCTACACGCAAATCGTGGCTCTGCTCCAACACGCCGAGCGCTTTTTGAACAACGTCTTTGAAATTGGGATCTTCGCCGGGGATTATTTCTTTGCCCGCCTGACGCTCTTCCTTGGGCTGGGCCGCCAGAAATAAAGCAATATATTCCGGGTCATATTCCAAGTTTTCGCCGCTCGGCCCGGCGGTGCTGCGTTCAGTGCAGTAGCTGTCCAATAGCATGGTTACACCAGAAAAAGAAAAATCAATTCTTATCGTCAAAGGACGACTGCGGCACCAAACCATTCACATTCCCGCGACGTTAGCATAACCTGCACACAAATCAACGTCTTGAATCCCTTGCTTTGCACGCCCAGCGCAAGAAATGCAGGCTTGACCTGTGCGGTTTGTTGGCGTCACCTTTGAACATCGCAGCCAAGCAGAAGGGTTCGAGATGAGGCATTTGCAAACCTTTGCTTTCGTGCTGTCTGCTGGCTTTCTGGCAGCAGTTGCAGGCGCCTCTGGCCCGTCTTTTGCCCAATCCGGCAAGCTGAACGTTGATCTGAACAAGTTCGAGGTGAATGAAGGTGGCGGATGCCGTGCGTTCTTTCTGTTTCGCAACCAGACCGGACTGACCTTTGAAGGGTTCGAGATGTCGTTGGCGATTCTGGACGGCGCGGGTGTGATCGACCGGCTGCTGACCATCGACGCAGCTCCGATTCCAGTCGGGCGCACCACTCTGAAATTGTTTGAGATCCCGCAAATCAGTTGTGACGCGATCTCGGAAATCCTGCTGCACGAGATATCGTCATGCCGGCCGCAGAACGCAGAAGAGATGGACTGCTTTCCGATCCTGGACCTGACCAGTCGGACCCCCGCCAGATTGGTGCAGTAAACCATGGCCGACGTTGCAACCCTGATGGCCGCGGGCGGTCCTGTCATCTGGTTGCTTGCGATGATGTCGGTCGCGTCCATTGCGATCATCCTGATCCGAACCCTGCGGCTTTCACGGGTTCTGTCGGGCGGTGGCGCGCGGGCGGCGGCGCTTGCTATGTGGACAAGCGGGGACCGGTTCGGCGCGATTGCAGCGCTGCCGGTCACAGCGCCGGCCGACCGGGTTCTGAAAGTCGCGATGGAGGCGGTGAATGCAGGCGCGCGGCGCGCCGCGATCGAGCCGGATCTGGAATGGCGCGGGAATGCCGAAGTGATAGAGATGTCGCGGCATATCCGCGTGCTGGAATTGATCGCGATGGTAGCGCCGTTGCTGGGGCTGCTTGGCACGGTCCTGGGGATGATCCAGTCTTTCCAGAGCCTTGCCGAGGCCGAGGGTGCCGCGAATGCGTCACTTCTGGCGGGTGGAATTTGGGAGGCATTGCTGACGACGGCGGCGGGTCTGATTGTGGCAATCCCGGCTGCAATCGGCGCAGGTCTGCTGGCTGACAGGGTGGATCGCGCAGGCCAGCTGATCGAGTCTGCGGTTGGCCAGTTCTTTGCGGCGGAAGAGTCTCGGCGCTGACGCGGAAGGAGGGTTTGGATGCGAGTCAGGCGGACACAGGCGCAACCTGCTCCGATCTCTTTGGTGTCGATGATCGATGTGCTGATGATTCTGTTGATCTTCTTCATGATCACCTCGACCTACCTTGAACTCGGAATGATCCCGATGGCGGATGCCACGGACGAACCGGTGCCGCAAACGTCGGTCGCAGTGGTTGGCGGGACGACCCTGCTGATCCGGCTGGGGCCTGACGGGATGCCCCGTGTGCGGGGCAAGGTGCTGGACGCGAGCGGCTTGGCGGCCCTTTTGCGCGCGCATTTGGTGCAGCGCCCCGGATCGACGGTGACGGTGCTGCCATCGGGCAACGCCGATGCACAGGCCCTGGTCAGCGTGCTGGACGTGGCCACAACCGCAGGCGTGCAAAACCTGCGCATCTTGCGGTTGGAGGCCTTGCCATGAACCTGCGCCGCCGCCGCCGCCGCCGCCGCGCCCAGCCAGAAACCATCGTCGCCCTGATCGACGTTGTGTTTTTCCTGCTGGTTTTCTTCATGATCGTGGGACGGATGGATGCTACAGCCCCGTTCGAGGTTGCCCCACCCTATTCGCAAAACGCTGGGGCGATGCCGGGCGGTGGAGCCACGGTTTCGGTCAGTGCCGTCGGTGATTTGGCGCTGAACGGGCAGGTCATGGCGGCCTTGGCGGTAAAAGAAGAACTGACCAAGATGCTGCAAGCCCACCCTGATCTTTTGGTGCGGATCAACGCGCATCAGGACACCGAATTGCGGGTCATTCTGCCGCTGGTTGCAGAACTGGAAGCCAACGGCGCCAAGGACGTGGTGTTGGTCGTGGCGACGGCGGTGCCTTGAATGCGGCATGTTTGGCTTCTTGCGGTTCTGGTGTCGCTGGGACTGCACGGCGCACTTTTGGCCGGCGCCCTCGTCACTTGGGCGCAAAAGCCCGCGCCCGATCAAAGCCCGTCCGAGGCCAGGCTTGACATCGCAGCGCAGCCCGTTGCGGCCAGCAAAGCCAAAGCCGCAGCGGCGGCAAGTGAAGCGACCGCCGCCGCGTCTGCAGATGGTCAAAGGGTCGACGGATCTGCGATCCCGCAATCGGTGGCGCAGGCAGGTCGCCCAGCCTCTGCCGCCGCACCGGCGGTTCCTGTCGCAGCCGCTTTTTTGTCCGCTGCCGCACCGGCCGGTGGTCAAAGGGTCAACGGATCTGCGATCCCGCAATCCGTGGTTCAGGCGGGTCGCCCAACCTCTGCCGTCGCACCGGCGGTTCCTGTCGCGGCCGCGGTCCTGGCCGCCGCCGCACCCGTCTTGCCTTCCGCCCAACCAATTGCGCCAAACCCAGACAGCGTGGTCGCAGCATCAATCAGCGGGCAAGAGGCGAGTGACATTGCAATCCCGCAGTCTCCGGTGCCAGTCAGTCGCCCCGCAGCCGAGGCGGCACTGACGGTCACGGATGCTTCTGACATGCTGGCGGCAGTCCAATCCAGCGGTCCTGTTGCCTTGCCGGCACCGCCAAATGCCTTGCCTGCGAATGCCGCCGCACCCGACACCGTGCTTGCACTAACCCTTGCCCCCCCCAGCGAATTCCGCACGGCATCTCTCGCTTGGGTCGGCGATCAGGGCACGCTCGACCCGGTGTCGCTTGCCGCTATTCAGGCGTTCATGCAATCCGGTGATCTTGCGCTGTCTGATGCAAACTCCGGCCGTCTGCGCGATGGGATCGCCAACGCTCTGTCGGCTGTGCCTTGTGCCCGGCTTCAGACCAGTTTCGATCCGGAAACCGGCAGCATTGACCTGCGCGGTCACCTTCCGGACGACGGATTGCGGGCGCCGGTGCTGGCCGCATTGCAGGCGCAAGTGGGCAGCGCCCTTCCCGTCAGGGACCGGGTCAGATTGCTGCGGCGGCCTTTGTGTCAGGTTTTGGGTGCTATCGCGCAAACCGGTCTGGCGCAATCAACCGAACAGGACACCAACCCCCGCATCGTCGGGCCGGACACTTTCGTGCGCGACTATGATCTGCGGGCCGGACAACAGGTGGTGTTCGACATGACCGCCCCCGACTATCCCGCCGTCATCTACGTCGACTACTTTGATGCGGCCGGAAATGTCTTGCACATGCAGCCCAACGATCAGGTTCCGCAAACGCTTCATGCCCCCAAAAGTACCCTCGCAGTGGGCAAGGCGGCACCGGGTGTACCGGCACTGCAACTGATCGTGTCGCCGCCATACGGGCAAGAGATTGCGGTGGCCTTCGCGACAAGCGTTCCACTTTATGCGGGCGTTCGTCCGACTGTCGAAGCTGCGGAACCCTATCTGGCCTTTTTGTCGGGTGCGGTCGAAAAAACACGCGTGGCAACGCCGGATTTCAAAGGTGAATGGGTCTACTTCTTTGTAACGACAGGCCCTTGATCATCGGCAGCCACCTTTGGCCCATTCCACAAGAGACTGCTTGAAATGGGTGCCCAAAGGGTGAAGTTTCTCGAGCGAGCGTTGGGCAGACTCTGCCAGATAGGTTTTGCTTTGATCGCAAAGCGTATCTTTCGTCCAGTTGTGGCATGAAGCGCAAGTTTGCCCTTTCCACAGCGAGTCTGGAATGCCTTCAATCGGGGCAAAAAGCGGCGATCCCTCGATCAGAGCCGCGATTGACTTGCCCTGCACGCCCTCGCCTCCCGTGGTCAGGGGCGTGTCAAACGACGGTATTTCCGGTGCGGCGGGTGCATCGTCTTGGGTCGCCACGGCTTCGGTTGCCGGCGTGGGAACTGTCGCTACAGAAGCCTCCACGGAAGGGGCTACGGCGGCATTGGCGAGTATCGTCAATTCAAACTTTGCCAATTCGGCAAAGATGCCGCTTGGAAAGGCGGCAAGATATGCCTCATAGTCGCCGGCCAGTCCCGATCTACCCGCAATTTCGATCAACTCTTGCTCGCGCGGGTCGATCAGTTCTCTGTTGTCCGTGCTGGCATCGGGCGGCGGCGCGGTCGGTTCCGGTGCAGCCGCAGGTGCAGCCTCAGGAGCTGCCGCAAGCGCTGCCCCAAGGTCTTCCCCAAGGTCTGCCGCAGTGGGCCCCAACTCGGCGCTCATCGCGGATGCCAGGGCAAGCCGCGCCTCGTCTGCAAAGTCGCTGTCAGGATAGGCCCGCAGGAACAGCATGATCTGCACAGGATCATTCGTAGCCTGAACCGAAGTCCAGAGCTGTCGGGCTGCAACATCCTCGGCAGACGGCACTTCTGCCAGATGAAACATAAACTGTGTGGTCAACGAAGATGTGTCCCATGGTGTTTGTTTGCCAAACGTCTGGTTCAGCACCTTTACGCGCACCTGTTTGAACAATTGCTCGATTGGAACGCCCTTGATCGACATTTCTTCTGCCAAAGCTGCGGTGTACGGACTGTTGCTGTCAAGTCCGTCCAATGCCACGGCCCCGGGCGCTGTCGAGTATGCAAGAAACGTACCCGTTGGCGCATTCATTTCGGCCAAACCGTTGTCGTTCATGTCAGGGATATCGACAAAGGGGTTGTTGCGGCAGGCATCCAGAATGACGATGTTCGTCTTGTTGCGGGCCGACGCCATCTGGCGCAGCACGGTGTCGGCGGGCACACCCACCAGTCCAAGGTCGGCGGCATCGGTCAATGCAGCATCCGTCGGCAGCAGAAAATTCGACCCAAACGACTGAACCCCATGCCCGGCATAGTAAAACAGCCCAGTCGTCTCTGGCCCCGCCGCACGCAGATCGCGCCCGAATTTTGCAATCGCCTGGTTCAATGTCGCCTGATCCGCATCGGTCAACAGCGTAACGCCGAACCCGGCCTCTTCGGTCAGTTTGGCCAACAAAACGGCGTCATTGACCGTATTGTCCAAAGTTGCCACGGAAGTGTAGGCACCGTTACCCACGATCAGCGCGATGCGTTGTTCTGCCATCGCAAATCCCGGCAGAAAACACAGAACTAAGGCCAGAACCGTTTTCAGGGCACCAGACGGTCTAGCCATTCACCACCTTGAACTCGATCCTTCTGTTCTTCCACTTGTTCTTGGCAGTGTCATTCGGAAGAAGAGGTTGGGCTTCCCCTCGGCCGACCATGACAAACCGGGCCCTGTCTATCCCCTTGGTTTCGAGATAGTTCGCCACCGAAACAGCACGGCGTTCCGACAGCCGCTGGTTGGCTTCATCAGGGCCGTCGCTGTCGGTGTGGCCCGAAACCTCGATAATCAGTCCGGGACAGCGCCGGATGATCTCTGAAAGGCTGTTCAGCAACGCCTCGCTCTTTTTGTCCATCGTAGCACTGCCTGACGGAAAGTAGACGCTCCCGGTACGAGACACGATTTCGAACCGGCCCTTGCAGGCCTCTGCATCGAGATCGCCTTCCGGCTCCAGCGCAACTTGCGTCGGGGTCTCGACGACCGTTACCGGAGCGGCATTGGTACTGTTGCGCGCGAACATGAAGTCAAAACTGACTGTCGCCGACGGGATGATCTTGACGTTGGCCGCCTCTTCCAGCTTTTCAACGCCGGGCATCAGATTGAAATCGTCAGCCGCAACGACAATCGGCGTCCCGGTCGAGATGGCCACCAGGTCTTCAGCCAGATAAGTCACGACGACGTCAGCCTCAAAAGACTTACTTATTCCGTGCAGGTCCAACGTGTAAGGCAGCTTGATCGTCTTGCGACGCACCTCGGCCAGATCGGCAAAAACAGTCGGGTCCAGTGTTGCGGTTACACTTGCCTCGGGAAACTGGAAGGTTTCAAAGAACAAGAACCGCATCCGCACGTTCCGCAGGTCGATTTTCGTATCGACCGAGTCGAGCAAGATGTTGATCTTGGCGGTCCCGTCTTCGGCAATCTGACCGGAATAGGTTGCAAATTGACTGGTCTCGACAGTTACCTCGTTCTTGACCGACTGGAATCGCAACGAAGAAGCGCCCGGTTGCAACGCCCAACCGGGTGCGAACGGCGCATCTTGCGCGAACCCTGCATCAAACGGCCCTGTCAAAGCGGCAAGACTGAAAAGAGCCGCAAGAAGTAGTCGGGTCGCAAGGCGGTGCAACAGCATATCGGTCCCCATCATCACCCGTGGACCATTACCTTAGACTGCGGCATCATGATGGCAATCCCTTTGAACCGTCCAGGTTACAGAGATCTCAACAAAACTTTGTTAGAGCCGACTGCTGCGGCGATCCGTTCGTAGTGCACTTTGCGGGCACTGGAGCTTTCGGCCGACCGCAAGAGAAGCGTCTCAGTCTCTTCGACGATCTGCTGGGCCTGTGCTGCCACTTCTGCCAGTTGCTCTGCCCGAACCGGGACCAGCGGGCGGGTCGTGCGGATACCGCCGTCGGTCGGCTCGCTTGCTATGGCGCGGGGCGTTGCAGGGTCGGCGTTTGCCACCGCCAGGGCATTCAACCGCGCCGCGCCCGCCAGCAGCGCATCGCGGGCTTCGGCGTATTCGCCCGCGGCCGGCATGGCCGCCGCCGCAGCCTCCATCCGTTCCGCAAGACAATCGATTGCATAAACATCCTGGTCCAGACTGGCACAAAAGGCCTGGCCGCTTTTAAGAATGCGAACCACCCTGTTTGTGTTCGCCCGCGACAAAGCCAGCGCCTCGGGTCCCAGGGCCTCGCTCTGTGCGACCGCCTCTGTGCTGGAAATCGCGGCCGTGGGAACAAAGACATTGGGGCTCGGTCCTGCCGCCTCGTCACCTGCCTGCACGCTGGCTGCGCAGGATATGGCAATTGCAACGCCCACCCTCAACAGATTTACAAACCGCATCTTCATCGCGTCATCCCCCGAACAGTCCGGCCACAGCCCAGCTGACCGAAAGGGTCACCCTGCGGCTGTCTGCTACGTCCGAAACGTCATTCACCAGCGCGTGAAGCGAAACGTTTTTCAAATTGCGCGGCCTGAAAGACACCCCGAGGTCAAATGCCTCGCCCGTCCACGCCGCGCTGACCGCCGTGGTTTCGCTTAGCCCAATTCCGGCGCCAAGAAACACCCCGAAATCCGTGGCATTGTTTTGCAGGTCGTTGCCGACGCCAATCGTCAGCATGTAGGGCAAGCGGTTGCCATTTGCCGAAGGCCGGGTCAGGCTAAAAGTGGTCAACGCGATTTTACCGCGCGCATCGACAGCGTCGGCCTCACCCCAATTGGCCAGTTGATTGCCTTCAAGACTGAGGTAGGTCGGATGCTTGCCAGCACTGATCCGACGCGAAAATTTCAGGTTCAGATAACCGGAGTCGCCGAAACTCTCGGTCAGGGACGCAATTGAGGCGGTTACCTGAATGCCGATGGCGTCTTCCGCGCTTCCCAGGCCAAAGCCCAATTCTATCGACCCGTCCGTCTCCGGGCCGGGGCCGGATTCCAGAAAGCTGCCGGTAATCGATGCAAAGCCCGTGCCGGATGGCGCAACTGTGGCCGATGATATGCCCTGAAGAGTCAGGAATTTTGCGCCATCCTGTGCAATCACCGTCTTGGCAGGTCCGAACAGACCAATCAAGACAACCACCAAAGCCTTCAAAAAGCAAAAACCCCGGGGTGCCATCGGATACGCAATGTCTCCTGTGTTTGCGGGTCTGTGTTGCAATGCCGTCATTGGCCCAACCCCTTGACCCGCCGCAGGTCCTGAACCTGCCCGTTTACGCAAGTGCACGATGCGCTGCTGAGGTTTCGCAGTCAAGTCACCATCACCCCACAGACAAAGTTCGCGACTCTGCGAAAGGCCAGCGAAGGCTGCGAAACTGCGGCGCTGACCAGGGCGCCCGATCCGGTCTTCTGCGCGTCTCAGGACCGCTAGCCACGCGCCTGCGCAGAGTGAACGCGTCAAGCGTGACGGAGTTTTTCCCAACGCAGTTTGTGTCAACCTGATTCTTAATGCAAAACTGGAAATAGTGGCTATGTTTTCAAAATGCGTCGTGTACTTTGGGCATTAAATTTCCCACACGTCGGAATCAATGGAGCTCCTTTTCAATGCCGGAAAATTTGTACACCGACTCGAACACGGTCGGGACGATGATGAAATACAGCAAGAAGTCGACGACTTTGAGTGCTGCCTCGACTAAAAGCAACATTGGAACCTGCGCCGCACTTGCGGCAGTTTTTTTGAAGAACTGGTTTTCAAAAATCCCGGGTAGGACAAAACCGGATCCTGTGCTGGCCCAGATCGTCTTTTCTCGTTGCTGGATAAAATTTGGGGCGGGGGATGTAAACACGTTCAATCATGCAAACATCACGGCTGCACGCCTGACCGGGAAAGAGGTCTATCCAAACGTTGGGGGATTGGCTGATAATCTGAAATACATGGCCGAGAATCCAGACTTCTATTATATCGACCTTCAGCAAGGCCATGTTGTGGCCGCCGTCACGTCCGGCGGGTTCTATTTCTATGACAGCAACAGCCTTGGATTGTCGAAATACAGCGATGCGGGCGAATTCAAGACCGAGGTCGCCGTGTATCTTGCAAATCAGGGTTGGCAAATGGCTCCGACGCCGTGGCTTTACTCAGTCGTCGACGCTTGAACACACACCTTGCACCATCCCCCGCAGCTGCGAAGTTGTCTGCCTTTGGCGAGGGCGGCCGTCCGGTCGATCAAGCCAATTCATCCTGACGATACCGCTTGCGACGGGATGGGGCACTTGCAAGACCGAGTACATGCAGTGGTGTCCACCGACGGGCGTGAATTGGATGAACTCGTCAAGTGACGAAAGACGGCGACAGTTGGCGAACGCAATTCACCCAAGATACCGCGGAGCGCTGATAGGCTCGCGGCGCGGATGATCGTCGTACGTCACACCATTTGCGCAAAGGCAGACCCACGGCCACCAATCCCGGTATGCAAGATCCCGGGACCTGTCACATTCAATCTTGTATCCGGGATTTCACACCAGACCCTTCGCGCCAATCGACGGCGCGGCAAACAGGTCCCCCAACGCAGGCTTGATGATTTCGACGAGAAGGATGGTGCCGCTGAAGGGACTCGAACCCCCGACCCCATCATTACGAATGACGTGCTCTACCAGCTGAGCTACAGCGGCATCCTTCTCGGCCACATACACGGGCCGCAAGCTTCGAACAAGCGGTCCCACAACCAACTGGTGTTGCAGATCATCCGCAAGATTGAACGAAATGCCCAACCCTGCACATCGCCAGCCCGGACACAGCCGCACCTTTTGGTGCGTGGGTGGTATGGGTTCGGCAAAGTGAAGTCAAGTTCCGCGCTTAGCGCCCGTTCGGGCCCGTTGTCGTTCCGTCGATGATTTCATCCTGCACCCCGTCTTTTGCTGTCGGCTTCGGGCTGGAGACCAGCAACGGAAGCAGCTCTGTACCGGTCGCGCTTGGCCCGTTGCCTTCGGGCGGTTCGCGCCAGGACAGGGTATCGAAACCCCCGCAGTTTTCGCAGATCGGACCCCACGTCGCGTGGATCGCCTGGCATTTGTCGCAGCACCACTGCGGTCCGCGCGGCGCTGTCAGCGCCCGCGTCAGCCAGCCCCGCACGACCGCCTCATCGGACCCTTCGCCACGTTCGATGGCCGCCATGATCGCAAGCGCCCGTTGCGTCGGGTGCCGTGTGGCAACATCCGCCATGGCGCGACGCGCTGCAGGAAAATCTTCGGCGCTGATCTGCAATTCGGCGTCCAGAAGACGTGTCTCGTCGCGGCCTTTATGCTGGGCGAGCAATGGTTTGAACCGTTTCAGCCGGGCTACCGGTGTTTCTTCCGGTTCGATTTCGGCAAACACGGCGGCCAGATCGGGATGTGGCTGGCCTTCGTAGGCTTTGCGGATCACCCGGGCTGCGTTGCGTTTTTCACCTTTGGCGATAAAGCTGCGGGCAGCCATGGCGGCGGCGGGGATCAGGTCGGGCGACAGTCGGTTGGCGGCAATTGCAGCCTCGCGTGCCTCGATGCTGGCGGACTCGTCCATGATCCCGGCGGCTTCTTGCAGCGCCAGAACGGCATCGCGGCGGCGGAACACGTCGCGCGGCAAAGCGCCGCGTTTTTGCTGTGCGCCCAGTGTAGCCCGGGCACCCTTCCAATCTGCCTTTTCGGACTGCAGGCGCAGCAGGATGTCTTGCGTCTCGGCGTGTTTCGGTTTCATCGCGAAGGCCTTCTCGGCCAACGCCAATGCCGTATCGGTATCGCCTTCGGACAGTTTTTGCTTTAGCAGCCCGCGCACGCCGACAAACCGGGTGGCCTCATTCGCAAGCAAGCTCTTGTAGGCGTTGGTTGCCCGAGGACCGTCACCCGAAGCGTCGGCGGCCTGCGCCACCAGCAGCGTGGTCAGATCGGGTCTCTCGAGATACCTTGCTGCCCGCTGCGCCTTGATCAGCGCCAGACGGCCTTCGCCAGAGGCAAGTGCCAGCATCCCGTCGTTCAGCGCCTGATAGCCGCGCCTTTCGCGGTTCCGGTCAAAATACCGCGAAATCGCAGTCTCGTCTCCGTTCAGAAACCGCAGGCTGGCAACCAGCAGACCGGCGACTTTCAACACGAACCACAAAAGCCCCAGCACCGCCAACACCACCAGGGCCGTCTGCAGCGGACCAAGGGTAAATTCCCAATCGGCTGCAGCGATCCGGATCTTGCCTTGGGTATCCAGCAACAGGCTCGCGCCAAAGCTGGCCGCAGCGATCAGGGTAACGAACAGGATAACCTTCAACAGCGACCAGATCATTTCATTTCCCCGCCTGTTGCATCAGACCAGTCAGGGCAGCCTGCGCATCCAGCCGTTGCCGGGCCTGCGCCGACCAGTCTGCAAGGACGGCCTGTGCTTCGGGTGGCAGGGCTGCGATTTCGGTCAAGGCTGCAGCAACATCGGCACGGGCGAGTGCGGCCTCGGCGCGGGACAGCACAGCGTCGGGGTCCGTGCCTTCGCGGGGAGCAAGGGAGCGCGCACCGGTTTGGTTTCGCAGGAAAGTTCCAACGCGGTCCGTCCAGTTCTCGCCCGGATTGGCGCGTAACGCCTGCTCCAACGCCAGGCGCGCTGCGTCAGGGAATGCAGCCCGCAGGACCGCGACCGACGGCAGGCCCGTGTCGGCAAAGCCCGCAATGACGTCCGGAACGGCTTCGTCACCCAAAGACGTCAGGGCGGCGCGATAGGGCAACCCGCTGTCGAATGCGGCCGCGATCTGGCCCAGCGCCGCGTTGCGGGTCGCTTCGGCCGCAATCGCTGTGGCCTGTGCCGCAAGGTTGGCGGCGCTCGCTTCGGCCGCGGTCAGACGCGCCTCGACGTCGGCTATCAGTGCGGTCAGGTCGCTGGAGGCGCCACCGCCTTGCGACTTGAGGGCAGCCATTTCGGCTTGCAATGCGGCCAGCGCCGCAGGTGACACACCGGTTTCCGAAGGCAGGTCGGCAAGAGCGGCAAGATTGGCCTCTACCCGGTCAATCCTTGCGACGAGTGGGGCAACATCGGGTTGCTCGATCGCTTCAACCGCCGCAATCCGTTCGATCAGCGCAGGGTCTGGCGCCGGAGTGGGCTGGGCCAGTTGCGACAGCCGTTCCAATTCGGCGCGCAGTGACTGGTTTTGGCTCTCGGCATCGGCAAGTCGTGCCTCGATGGCCGATGGATCAAACGCCGCTTGCTGCGGCAGATAGCGCTGCACGCCGTATCCGACACCGCCGGCGATTGCAGCGCCGATCACAATGCCCAGAAAAGTCGACCCCGACTTGCGCGGTTCCGGATCGGCTGCAGGTGCAGGCATCGGCTGCTGCGAAATCGCGGCCGGGGGTTCAGTGCGATCCGGTCTTGGATCCGGTTTATCGGTTTCCGGTTCGGAACTGTCTGGCTGATCGGGTCCGGGCTCGGCCACGGCAGGCGCGATCTGCGCAGACGGATCATTTGACGGCTCAGCGGTGCTCGGGGACGCGGTGTCGGTCATGGTCAGGCCTTGCGGGAAACGGATGTGACCACCCTACGCGGCGCGCCATGACAGGATCAAGTCCGCCCCCTTGCGACACAGAGGTTTTCTATAACGTGCAACAGAGTGGTGGCGTCCGGCGTCGCCGCAATCGCCAGCCGGACCGGATGCAGCCGGCGGGCACAGTCTGCCACGGCAGGGCTAAGAGCCGCGATCCAAAGGGGGGCCAGGAATGGGCCGGACTGCGCCAAAAGACTGGCGCTGCGCGGTGAAAACAGCGGAAGAACGACGGGGGCCTCAGCGGCAAGCAGCATGGCGGCTTCGGCGGTCAAAGGGCAGGGTTTCTGATCGTAAACGACCACTTCCCGCACCATTATTTCTGCAGAATCAAGATTTTCCGCCAAATTTCCCGCCACACAGCGCCCCCGCAGATACAAGAACCGCCCACCCGGTTGCGTCGTCTTGATCAGGTGCACCAGCGCCGCCGCGTTGCCCTTGGCCGATTGCGGATGAAATCCTGCGTCGGATGCGGCCTGCGCTGTCTGATCCCCGACACACCAGGCACGAAGGGGCAGGTTGCGGCCTTCGGCGGATAACCGCCGTGCTGCTTCTGCCCCAGTTTCGGATGTCAGGATCAAGGCATCAAACTTTTCTGCAGGAACAACGGGGTTCAGAAAAACCGGCTCCATCAGCGGCGCGATGACAATCCGCGTCGCCGCGCCAAACGAGTCGCGCAGCCTTTCGGCGAACCGCGCCGATGCGGCCGCAGGGCGGGTCAGCAGGAAGGATTGTGCGGTCATGATCCAAGTGTTACCTGCGGTCTTGGCATTGGGCAACCGGCGTGGGCGATGAACCGGACACTGACTTTTCTGGGCATCGAGTCGAGTTGCGATGACACCGCCGCCGCCGTGGTACGCCATGGGGCGGAAAGCCTGATCCTTTCGTCAGAAGTCGAGGGACAGGTGCCGCTTCACGCGGCGTTTGGCGGGGTCGTTCCGGAAATTGCTGCACGCGCGCATGTCGAAAGACTGGATCACGTGGTGGAACGTGCACTGGCTGCGTCGGGCGTCGGGTTGGGGGATCTTGATGGCATCGCCGTGACGGCAGGCCCCGGGTTGATCGGTGGCGTTCTGTCGGGCGTGATGCTGGCGCGTGGGCTGGCTGCGGCACGCGGGCTGCCATTGATCGGGATCAACCATCTTGCGGGGCACGCACTGACACCGCGATTGACGGACGGTCTGGCATTTCCCTACCTGATGCTGCTGGTGTCGGGCGGGCACTGCCAGTTCCTGATTGTCGAGGGCGTGGATCGTTTTCGCCGTTTGGGTGGCACGATCGACGATGCCCCCGGCGAGGCGTTCGACAAGACGGCGCGGCTGTTGGGTCTGCCGCAGCCCGGCGGTCCGGCGGTCGAGGCAGAGGCACTGCTGGGGGACGCGCGCCGTTTTGGCTTTCCGCGGCCTTTGCTGGATCGGCCCGGCTGCGATCTGTCGTTCTCAGGCCTGAAAACCGCCGTTCTGCGGGCGCGAGACGCAACGATAGCCGCGGCGGGCGGATTGCGTCTGCAGGATCGTCGCGATCTGTGTGCCGGGTTTCAGGCGGCAGTCGGCGATGTGCTGGCGGAAAAGACACGCCGGGCGCTGGCGATTTACCTTGACCTGTCACCGGATGTGCCGGTTTGTGCTGTGGCGGGCGGCGTGGCCGCAAACGCTGCGTTGCGCGCCAAACTGCAAGACGTATGCAGCAGCGAGGGTGTGCGGTTTCTGGCCCCGCCATTGCGACTTTGTACCGACAACGCAGCAATGATCGCCTGGGCCGGGATCGAACGGTTTCGTGCGGGTCTGGTTGATGCCGCCGATCTGGTGGCGCGGCCGCGCTGGCCGCTCGATGCAACCGCCCCGGCGATGATTGGTTCTGGCAAGCGGGGGGCAAAGGCATGAAGCCGCTGGAGGACTGCCTGGACCAGACCGCATACAAATTCGTCGGACGATCGGAACTTGGCTGCGCTGGCTGCGCGAAATCTGTCGAACGGATCTTTGAAACAGGAGTGAACTTATGCGTTTCGCCTTGATATGTCATGACAAACCCGGCGCCTTGCAGGTGCGCCTTGACAATCGCGCAGCGCATCTGGCGCATATTCAGACGTCGGGTGTGGTTGAAATGGCCGGTCCGTTCATCGACCCTTTGGGCCAGATGACCGGCAGTCTGGTGGTTCTTGACGTGGAAAATCTGGCAGCCGCGCAGGCCTGGGTGGCCGCAGACCCCTACGGGCTGGCGGGGCTATTTGACAGCGTTACGGTCACCGAATGGAAAAAGGTGATCGGATGACGAATTGGTTGTTCAAATCCGAACCCGACACATGGAGTTGGGATCAGCAGGTGGCGCGTGGTGCTGCGGGCGAGGAATGGCATGGGGTGCGCAACTATCAGGCGCGCAACAACATGCGCCTAATGCAGATCGGCGATCTGGGGTTCTATTATCACTCCAACATCGGCAAGGAAGTCGTGGGCATCGTCGAGGTGTGCCAGACCTCTGCGCCCGACAGCACGACCGACGATCCGCGTTGGGATTGCGTCCACATCCGCGCGGTGCGGCCCTTTTTGCAGCCGGTCACGCTGGAGACTTGCAAGGTGCAGCCGGGGCTAGAGAAAATGGTTCTGATCAACAACAGCCGGTTGTCGGTGCAGCCGGTGACCCCAGACGAATGGCGCATCGTCTGCGGGATGGGCGGCGTCGCGCCGTAACGAAGGAGAAAGACATGGTAGTGCTGAACGTGATTGCTGCGGCGATCGGTGCCTTTGCATTCGGCGCCTTGTGGTACATCGTGATGGGGAACCGCTGGATGGCGGCCTCGGGGGTGACCGAAGAGCTGCAGCGTGCCGGTGGGCCGATGCCCTTTGTCGTCGGATTGATTGCTATGGTGCTGGTGGCCGGGATGATGCGGCACATCTTCGCCGGGGCGGGGATCGTGTGCCTCGGGGCGGGCATTCTGGCCGGAGCCGGGATCGGGGCGTTTTTCATCACGCCCTGGATGGCCATGAACTATGCCTTCGCGCAGCGCAAACCCGCGCTGACCGTGATTGACGGGGTCAATGCCGTGGTCGGATGCACCGTGATGGGCGCGATCCTGACGCTGTTTTGAAGTAAATGGGGGGACCCGCACCCCTACGAGACCCCCCACCACCCCACGTGCTCCCCTGGCACCACACGTGTTCTGAAAAAGGTCTCGGGCCTACTGCCCCGAGATACACACTACATAAAAACGCCGGGTCGGACAAATGCCAAACCCGGCGTATTCTTTTCAAATACGCAGCTTATCCGTAAACGGCTTCTTTGCCGAAATGCTTTGTCAGCATGTAATACACGACAGCGCGATACTTGTTCCGCTCGGACCGGCCGTAGGTCTCTACAACCGCGTTGATGGCTTCCATCAGCGCCGGGCTGTCAGGCAACGACAGTTTCTTCATCAGGAAGTTGGTTTTGACGCGCTCCATCTCGGATGTGTCAGACGAGGCGACAGTTGCGCTGTCCGCGTTGTAGATCGCAGGGCCGCAGCCGATGGTCACTTTGGTCAACAGATCCATGTCCGGTGTCAGCTTGCATTTGTCGCGAAGGTCCGCGGCATACTTTGCAATCAGGTCGTCGCGCTTGCTCATCGTGGTTTTCCTCGTTGCCTGGTGGTGTTCAATTCGCCCCGGACTTCCCCCCGGAATTCGCCTGCACAGACGTTAGGGCAAAGCCAGCCGCAGAAAAAGGGAAAATTCGGCATTGCCTCCCATTGCCACTGAAGGTGGCAAAGCTTGGGTTTTTGCCAAGCGAACTCTGAAATCGGCGACATCGCCGATTGACCGAAAAAACGACGCGCGCCCGAACCAACTGCCCGACTGCACCAGTGTGTATGGAATGCAATTGAAACCGCCCAAAAAACAGGGGCTGTGCCAGAGATGGTGTCTGCGGCGGGAGTCGAACCCACGGCCCCAGGATTCATACCACTTCGGCTTTCGCCGCCGCCCTGGGGATGCTCCCAAGGGCGTTCGTGGTCTGGACTGTCCCTTCACCCTAGGCTTTGGCCCTTAGGTGCTGCCCATCCAGTCTCTACACCTTCCCCTTGCGGGGCTTGGCTCGGGATTGGCAAGATGCAAGTGCATCCCAGCGTTCCCCGAATTTGAGCAGATCCGTTGCACCGTTTCCAAATGCAACGCCCAATTTTCAACTAGGAATCCTGTGCTCTATCCATCTGAGCTACGCAGACACAATTCTCAAACCCGGTTCTAACCGGGTCGGCGCAGGTCGGCAATATGGCTGTGCGATGAAATGCGATCATGTGGCCCTGACGCGCCCCGCGCGCCCTGCTGCGGCTTTTGCGACCGGCCCGCGAAAGCGTTCTTGGACATCGGCACTGTTTGGCGCTAACACAAGTGAATGACTTGTGCGAAGGCCCGATCCCATTGAGCAGACTTCCCAGCATTGATCCTCGTCGCCCTTTGACACTTCGCGATGTGTCCGAAGCGTCCGGGGTTAGCGAGATGACGGTCAGCCGGGTGCTGCGGCAGCGCGGCGACGTGTCGGACACCACCCGTGCCCGCGTTCTGGAGGCGGCGCGCCGACTGGGTTATGTACCCAACAAGATCGCGGGCGCGCTGGCGTCAAGCCGGGTCAATCTGGTTGGCGTGATCATCCCATCGTTGTCCAATCTGGTGTTTCCCGAAGTGATGTCGGGGATTTCCGAGCGGCTGGAGGATACCGGTCTGCAACCGGTTGTGGGGGTTACGAATTACTCGCCGGAACGCGAAGAGAAAGTGATCTACGAAATGTTGTCGTGGCGTCCGTCGGGGCTTATCCTTGCCGGACTTGAACATACCGATGCGGCGCGCGCCATGCTGGAGCGGGCCGGGATTCCAATTGTCGAGATCATGGACATCGATGGCCCCGCCGTGGACAGCGCGGTTGGAATTTCCCATCGCCGCGCCGGTCGTCAGATGGCCGAGGCGATCGTTGCGGCAGGCTATCGCCGCATTGCATTTCTGGGCACCCAGATGCCGAACGACCACCGTGCGCGCAAACGGCTGGAAGGGTTCGAAGAAGCATTGCATCTTGCCGGACTGGCGCTGGTAGATCGCGAGTTCTACTCTGGTTCGTCGGCGCTGCTGAAGGGGCGCGAGATGACAGAGGCGGTGCTGTCCCGAAACCCGGATGTTGATTTTCTGTATTACTCCAATGACATGATTGGTGCGGGTGGGCTGTTGTACTGTTTGGCGCTGGGCCTGGATGTGCCGGGCAGGATCGGCCTTGCCGGGTTCAACGGAGTCGAATTGCTGGACGGTTTGCCGTGCCGTTTGGCAACAATGGACGCCTGCCGGCTGGAGATCGGCCGCCGCGCGGCGGATGTCATCTCGGGTCGAACGCCGGTGCGCCATGTGCAAGAGTTGTTCCCGGTCTTGCAGCGCAGCGATACGATCCGGTCGTGATCGGCGCCTCAGGCCGCCGCGCCGAACAGACGCCTCAGGCCGCCGTGCCGATCAGGCGGAAATTCCGAACCCCGGCAATGCGGACGGCTGACAGGACGCCTTCCGGTTGGTCGGTATCGAACGTGACTTCGGCGAAGTGCTCGGTCCGGCCCAGCCTTGGACCTTCGGTCAGCACGCGGTGCTGCTGTCCGACCTGCGCTGTCAGATAGGCCGACAGACCGACCTCTCCCACCGCCCGAAGCCGCGCTGCCCTGTCCTTGACCACCGCCCCGTCCAACTGCGGCATGCGGGCGGCAGGGGTGCCCTGACGCGGGCTGTATGGAAAGACATGCAGAAAGGTCAGGCCGCAATCCGCGACCAGATCGAGCGTTTGCTGAAACATCGCTTCGGTTTCGGTCGGAAACCCGGCAATCAGATCGGCGCCGAAAACCATTTCCGGGCGCAACTGGCGCGCAGTTTCACAAAACCGGATCGCATCGTCGCGCAGATGCCGCCGTTTCATCCGCTTCAGGATCATGTCGTCGCCCGCCTGCAGTGACAGGTGCAGATGCGGCATCAGCCGGGGTTCGGTGGCAATGGCCCCCAGCAGCGCTTCGTCCACCTCGATGCTGTCGATCGACGAGATGCGCAACCGCGCAAGATCGGGCACCAGCCGAAGGATGCGCATGACCAGATCGCCCAGCCGGGGCGTGGCGGGCAGGTCGGCCCCCCAACTGGTCAGGTCAACTCCGGTCAGCACGACTTCGAGAAACCCGGCGTCCACCAGCCGCTTGATCTGATCGACCACCACCCCCGCAGGCACCGACCGCGAATTGCCGCGCCCGTAAGGGATGATGCAGAACGTACAGCGGTGATCGCAGCCGTTTTGCACCTGCACATAGGCGCGGTGGCGGCCGAACCCGTCGATCAGATGCCCCGCCGTTTCGCGCACCGACAGGATGTCATCGACCTGCACGCGTTCCGTAGTGCCGATCAGGTCGGGCACGGCAAGCCGCGCCCAAGTATCGGCCTGCATCTTTTCGGTGTTGCCTATGACATGCGCCACTTCGCGCATCGCGGCAAATGTCGCAGGTTCGGTCTGTGCGGCGCAGCCCGTCACGATGATCTGCGCGCCCGGATTTTCCCGCGCCAGACGGCGGATATCCTGCCGGGCCTTGCGCACCGCCTCGGCTGTCACGGCGCAAGTGTTCACGATCACGGCGTTTTCCAGACCGGCGGCGGCGGACAACTCGCGCATCGCCTCGGACTCGTAGGCGTTCAGGCGGCAGCCGTGGGTGGCAAAAACCGGCACTGTCATGCGCCGAGCGCCATCATCTCGGCTGACAGCACCCCGTCGAACACCCGCGCCACCGGCCCGGTCAGCCAGACGCCATCGCCCCGCCAATCGACGTGCAGCGTCCCGCCATCCGTCACCAGTGCCACTTGCCTCCCCGTCAACCCGCGCAGATGGGCGGCAACCGCCGTGGCACAGGCCCCCGACCCGCAAGCGAGCGTGATGCCCGCCCCCCGCTCCCACACCCGCATCCGAAGTGTATCGGGGGCCAACAGGCTGGCAAATTCGACATTGGTGCGCTGCGGATAAAGCGGGTCGTGTTCATAGCGCGGCCCGAGGCCCGGCAGATCGACCGCTTCGGCGTCGGCGACGAACATCACGCAATGGGGATTGCCCATCCCGACCGCCACCGGATCGCCGGGCAGGGGCAGATGCAGCAGGTCCACCGCACGGGCCAAAGGCACCGCGTCCCAGTCAAGCTGCGCCGCCCCCATGTTCACCCAGACCGCGCCATCCGCATGGCGCACCGCCTGCAACAGCCCTCGTTCGGTGCGGATCGACAACGCCGTCAGCCCCCGTTCACGCATCACCAGATCGGCGACGCAGCGGGTCGCATTGCCGCAAGCCCCGGCATGGCTGCCGTCGCTGTTCCAGAAATCAAGCGCGATGTCGGCGTCCTCGGCATCGCGGATTTCGGCCAGCTGGTCAAACCCCACGCCGCGATGCCGATCCCCCAGCGCCCGGGCAAGGGCGGGCGTCATGACCGCATTGCGGCCTTGCGACGCAATCACGACAAAGTCGTTGCCCGCGCCATGCATCTTGATGAAGCCCAAGCCGGGCGGGGATGACTGTGCCATGCCGCGCGTTATACGAGAGACGCGGCGAATTTGCCAGTGCCCCGGAATCTGCCTCTGCGCACGCTTTTCTCCTTGACCCCTGACGGCAAGCCCCATAATCAGCGCCCCTGTCGTGGAGATGCTACATAAGCCTGCCAACGGGCCTGAAGCATATTTTCGAGACGGCCCGACATGGGGGTCGGATCCAATACGCTGCGGCAAACGGTGAGGGCGGGTAGCTCAGTTGGTTAGAGCACGTGACTTTTAATCATGGGGTCGGGGGTTCGAATCCCCCCCCGCTCACCACTTTCCTCGGGTCAGTCCGCTGCAATGCGGGCTTTTTTCATGGCGCTGTTCTTGACGCGGCATTATGAGGAAAAGAAAAGGAATTTGCCATGGCAGACCCTCGCGCCCCACGACTGGCGGTTCTGATTGACGCCGACAACGTGCCTGCGGGCTATGCCGAGGCGATCTTTGAAGAGATCGCAAGTCTTGGAGAGGCGTCTGTTCGGCGCATCTATGGCGACTGGTCGGCTTTGCGGTTGAACGCCTGGGCCAAGAAGGTGGCAGCGCTGGGCCTGGTGGCGGATCAGCAGTTTTCGAATACCAAAGGCAAGAATGCGAGCGACATCGGGCTGGTCATCGCCGCGATGGATTTTCTGCATTCGGGCCTGTTCGACGGGTTCGTGCTGGTCAGTTCCGACAGCGATTTCACCCGGCTCGCCGCCCGCATCCGCGAGCAGGGCCTTGATGTTTACGGCATCGGCGAAAAGAAGACGCCAGAGGCGTTCCGCATGGCCTGCAAGCGGTTCATCTATGTCGAAAACCTCGGGCTGGTCGAAGAGATGACGCCCAAGGCCGTGAAACCCGACACGCCAGAGGAACCGCAGGCCAAGCCGGGCGGCAAGGAACCCCCCGCCAAGGCCATTCCGCTGATCATCGCTGCGATGCGGGCAATCGACCCAGAAGGCGAGTGGTATTCGCTGGGGCAGGTCGGGCAATACATCACGCAGGCCAATCCCGACTTTGACACGCGCACCTATGGCGCGGCCAAGCTTTCTGACCTTGTGCGCAAGATCAGCAGCCGGTTCGAGGTCAAGCCGGGTCCGGGTGGGCAGTTGCTGGCGCGCGACGTCGCTTGAGCCTCTAGCGCGGCAGGCTGGCCAGAATTGCCCGCGCGGCGGCGGCGGGGTCTGCCGCGGCCCAGACGGGGCGGCCAACGACGATATGATCCGCCCCGTTGCGCAGCGCCTCGGCCGGGGTTGCGGTGCGTTTCTGGTCGCCCTTATCGGCCATCGCAGGCCGCACGCCCGGGGTTACGATCAACCGACCGACAGCCTGCGGCAGCGCGCGAATCGCTGCGGCCTCGTGCGGCGAGGCGATGACGCCATCCGCCCCGGCCTCGAACGCGCGGGCGGCGCGTTCCACCGTGATGTCGCCCAGATCACCGGACTTGATCAGGTTGGCATCCAGATCGGCCCGGTCAAGCGAGGTCAGGATGGTGACGGCGAGGATCTTCAGCTTTGATCCGCCCTTGCCCGTGGCGGCGGCACCGACCACCTGCGGATCGCCCTGCACCGTCAGGAAGTCGAGGTCGTATTGCGAAAGGCCCCGCACGGCGGTTTCAATTGTCGCGCCGATATCGAATAGTTTGAGATCCAGAAAGATCCGCTTGCCGTGTTCGCCCGCAAGCTCGTTCGCAAGCGCAAGCCCGCCCCCGGTCAGCATCCCCAGCCCGATCTTGTAAAAGCTGACCGTGTCGCCAAGCCGTGCAGCAAGGTCGAGGCCATGGACGATGTTTGGCACATCAAGGGCAACGATCAGGCGGTCATCCATGGCAGGCTCCTTTTGCGGCGTGATGGGCGGTGCGGTGCGGGGTGTCAAGGGCGACAGCTTTCTTGACAGCGCGCGGGCTTTGCCGCTGTGCTGCGGGTAAAGCGGGGTTGGGCATGGAAATCAACGTGACGTTCGAGCGGCCAGACGACGGGCCCAAGGCGGGGCCCGTAACGGTGGGCTGGTTTTTGACATCGGACAAGGGGGCGGTGCTTTACGATCCGCCTGAACGGCTGATGTTCCGTCAGACCAACAAGGCCCATGCCAAAAGCGCCAGCCGCTGTCCGGCGGTGGTGCAGATGGAGTCGCGGTACTTCGTTGTGAAATGCCCCTTCGACATCCACGTGGGATTTGGGCGCGACGACAAGGGAAAGGCGCATCTGGTCAACCGCGCCAGTGTCGGCTCGCCCATTCGGGGCAACAAGCTGGGCGAGGTGCTGACGCTGGTGTCCGAGGTCGAGTGGCGCTATCCCGACCGGCCCACGGTGCAGTTGACGCTGCCCTACTGCTTTATCGCGGACGAGTTGGTGTATCTGACCCAGATCGCGGCCTTTGCACATTACCGGCCCGATCCTTTGCCCGGCACGATCTTTGGCGGCCGGTTTCCGGTGAATGTCTGGCCCCGGCCGATCATGTGGGCGTTCGAGTGGCATGAACCGGCAAAGGACATCGTGCTGCGTCGGGGCGAGCCGCTGTTCTACGTGCAGTTCGAGGCCGAGGGGCCGGATCGCCCGGTGCAGGTGGTCGAAGTCGAGCGGACGGCAGAGCTTGCGAAATACGTCGAACAGATCGGCGGGGTGGTGAACTATGTCAACCAGACTTTCGCGCTGTTCAAGGCGGCAGAGGCGCTGCGGCCCGCGCGGTTGGTCGTGCCGAA
Source organism: Paracoccaceae bacterium (assembly GCA_031400505.1). Taxonomy (GTDB): domain Bacteria; phylum Pseudomonadota; class Alphaproteobacteria; order Rhodobacterales; family Rhodobacteraceae; genus JAIYDJ01. Next base: position 41,940 of record JANNPZ010000002.1, read on the forward strand.
AGCGCGGGACTAGGCGGGGTGGCGGGGTGAACCCCGCCCTACGGGAGGCGGCATGGTCAGTTCGCTGGAAATCTATGATCTGAAGATGAGGCGCTGCCGGGTGGTCTTGCAGACCGTGGCGCGGATCGAAGCGCCGAACTGGGACCCGTCGGGCGAGACGCTGTTGGTCAACAGCGGCGGGCGGCTCTTTCGGGTGCCGCTGGCCGCGCCGGCCCTTGTGCCGGTGGATACCGGCTTTGCCGACCGGTGCAACAACGATCACGGGATCAGCCCGGATGGCCGGATGATCGTGTTCTCGGCGCATCGCGGCCGGGGGAGCGAGATGTTCCTGATGCCGGCAAAGGGGGGCACACCGGTGCTGATCAACCCCGAGGCCCCAAGCTGGTGGCACAGCTGGTCGCCCGACGGTGCGCGGCTGGCTTATGTCGCGGCCCGGGGCGGCAGCCGGGTGGTCGATGTCTACACCATGGCCGTGGCGGGCGGGGCCGAGACGCGCCTGACCTTTGGCGAGGGGCACAGCGACGGGCCGGACTATTCGGCAGACGGGACGCGGATTTACTACAACTGCGACCGGGGCGGTCACGCGCAGATCTGGGTGATGGGGGCGGACGGGGCGGACCAGCGCCGTCTGTTTGCCGATGACTGCGTCAACTGGTTTCCGCATCCGTCGCCCTGCGGGAAGCATCTGTTGTATCTGGCCTATCCGCCAGGCACCGAGGGGCATCCGGCGGATTTGCCCGTCGCGCTGTGCCTGTGTGACCCCGAGGGGGGTGACCGGCGGCGCGTGCTTGAGTTCATCGGCGGGCAGGGCAGCATCAACGTGCCATGTTGGGCACCGGACGGATCGGCCTTTGCGTTTGTGCGGTATGGGTGAAAGGCGGGACTCGCGGACAGGGTGGGGGCCTTCTGCCCCCACACCCCCGATGATATTTCTGCCAAGATGAAAGCAGGTCACGCCACGGTCAGCGGCGGCGGGATCAGCAGGCGCTTGGGGTCGCCCCAGACCGAGACGTGAATCTCAGGCTCGGGTGCGAGGTGTTCGGGGGTCAGGCCGACAATGCGGATACGGAACGGCTCGCCTGCCGCGACGGCGGGGGAAATGAGTGCCGCGTCCGCAGGCGCAAGAAATCCCAGCAGGCGCAGCGGGCGGTGCGGGATCATGCCGAGCCTATAGCGCTGAACGGCGGCGAAAATGCCGATCCAGCGATCCGCCGTGGCCTGCATCACCGCCGTGTCGCCAAGAGCCAAACCGGTACGGGCGACATGAAGTTGCAGGTCAACCAGACGGGTCATCGACAGAATGGGTTGTAAGGGATCGTTCATTGGTGCGCCTTCAAAGGTGCCGCAAGCATGGCGGCGCGATCTGCCCGGTCGCAAGCAGACATCCGATGATCGGGCCGGATGCCGCCGAAGCAAACCGGGTTGATCGGCGGATTTCCGGCGTTGTCGATTATTGGCCTTCCGGCATTGTGGCAATCTTGCATCATGCCGCCGCCGTTCCCAAGTTAGGATGGGCCTTGGGTTGGCGTGCCATGACGGGCGCAGGCGAGGTGCCGGCAAGGAGAATGACCGATGAATCTTGAAAAGTTCACCGAGCGGTCGCGCGGCTTCATTCAGGCCGCACAGACGATCGCGATGCGCGACAGCCATCAGCGCCTTGCGCCCGAGCATTTGCTGAAAGCGATCATGGATGACGACCAGGGGCTGGGGTCGAACCTGATCCGCCGGGCAGGCGGCGAGCCTGCACGGGTGGTCGAGGCTTTGGCTTTGGCGATGGCAAAACTGCCGAAGGTCACGGGCGATGCGCAGCCGTTCATGGATCCCGGTCTGGTCAAGGTGCTGGACGAGGCCGAGAAGGTGGCGAAGAAGGCCGGGGATTCGTTCGTGCCGGTTGAACGCGTGCTGATGGCGCTGTGCATGGTGCCGAGCAAAGCGAAAGATGCCTTGGATGCAGGCGCAGTGAAGGCGCAGAGCCTGAACGCGACGATCAACGACATTCGCAAAGGGCGCGTGGCGGATTCGGCATCGGCCGAGGAAGGCTATGACGCGCTGAAAAAATATGCCCGCGATCTGACCGCCGCGGCAGCAGAGGGCAAGATCGACCCGATCATCGGGCGCGATGAAGAGATTCGGCGGACCATGCAAGTGTTGTCGCGGCGGACCAAGAACAATCCGGTGCTGATCGGTGAACCGGGGGTCGGCAAGACGGCGATTGCCGAAGGCCTGGCGCTGCGAATCGTCAATGGCGATGTGCCTGAGTCTTTGCGCAACAAGAAGCTGATGGCGCTGGACATGGGGGCCTTGATCGCAGGCGCGAAGTATCGCGGCGAGTTCGAAGAGCGGTTGAAGGCCGTTCTCAACGAGGTCACCACGGCGGCGGGCGAGATCATCCTTTTCATCGACGAGATGCATACGCTGGTCGGCGCCGGGAAATCCGAAGGTGCCATGGACGCGGCCAACCTTATCAAGCCGGCCTTGGCGCGGGGAGAGTTGCATTGCGTGGGGGCGACCACGCTGGATGAATACCGCAAATATGTTGAAAAGGATGCGGCCTTGGCCCGGCGGTTCCAACCGTTGGTCGTGAACGAGCCGACGGTCGAGGACACGATCAGCATCCTGCGCGGGATCAAGGAGAAGTACGAACTGCATCACGGGGTGCGTATATCGGACAGCGCGCTGGTGGCGGCCGCGACGCTGTCGCATCGCTACATCACCGACCGGTTCTTGCCGGACAAGGCGATTGATCTGGTGGACGAGGCGGCCAGCCGGTTGCGGATGGAAGTGGACAGCAAGCCCGAGGAGCTGGACGCGCTTGACCGGACGATCCTGCAATTGCAGATCGAAGCCGAGGCCTTGAAGAAGGAAGAGGATGCCGCAAGCCGGGACCGGCTGGAGAAGCTGCAGAAGGAACTGGCGGGGTTGATGGAGCGGTCCTCCGAGATGACTGCGAAATGGCAATCGGAGCGGGATTCGCTTGAGGCGGCGCGGGGGCTGAAGGAAGACCTCGACCGGGCGCGGGCCGAGCTGGAGGTCGTCAAGCGCGATGGCAATCTGGGGCGGGCCGGGGAGTTGTCTTACGGGATCATCCCGGGGCTGGAAAAGAAACTGGCCGAGGCAGAGGCGCGCGAAGGTCTGGCGCTGGTGGCCGAAGCGGTCGGACCCGAGCAGATCGCCGAGGTGGTCGAACGCTGGACGGGCATCCCGACCAGCCGGATGCTGGAGGGCGAGCGGGAAAAGCTGTTGCGGATGGAAGACGAGTTGGGCAAGCGCGTGATCGGGCAGCGGCAGGCGGTGGTGGCGATTTCCAACGCGGTGCGACGCGCGCGGGCGGGGTTGAACGACGAAAACCGGCCGTTGGGGTCGTTCCTGTTCCTGGGGCCTACAGGCGTCGGAAAGACCGAGTTGACCAAGGCGGTGGCGGCATATCTCTTTGATGACGACAGCGCGATGGTGCGGATCGACATGTCCGAGTTCATGGAGAAGCATGCAGTTTCGCGCCTGATCGGGGCACCGCCCGGCTATGTCGGCTATGACGAGGGCGGCGTGCTGACCGAAGCCGTGCGCCGCCGCCCCTATCAGGTGGTGCTGTTTGACGAGGTGGAAAAGGCGCATCCGGATGTGTTCAACGTGCTGTTGCAGGTGCTGGATGACGGCATGCTGACCGACGGGCAGGGGCGGACGGTCGATTTCAAGCAGACACTGATCGTTCTGACTTCGAATCTTGGGGCTTATGCGCTGTCGCAACTGCCTGACGGGGCTGATCCGGCGCAAGCACGTCGCGACGTGATGGAGGCTGTGCGCGGGCATTTCCGCCCCGAGTTTCTGAACCGGCTGGATGACCAGATCATCTTTGACCGGCTGGGCAGGGCCGATATGGCGGCGATCGTTGACATCCAGTTGAAACGCCTGGAGGCGCGGCTCGCCGGCCGCAAGATAGTGCTGGAGATGGACGGGGCCGCAAAGATCTGGCTTGCGGACGAAGGCTATGACCCGGTGTTTGGGGCGCGGCCGCTGAAACGGGTGTTCCAGCGCCATTTGCAGGACCCGTTGGCCAGCATGATCCTGTCCGGCGATGTGATGGACGGTGCGACGGTCATGATCTCGGCCGGGTCCGATGGTTTGATCATCGGAGACCGGATCAGCGTATCCGGCCGCCAAAGGCCGCAGGACGCAGTGGTGCACTAAGAAAAAGGGGCAGGCGCGCGGCCTGCCCCTTTGTCCCTGAAGATTGTCAGATCACTTCGGCAGGATGACCGAGTCGATGACGTGGATCACGCCATTGGTCGCTTCGATATCGGCGGTCGAGATGACTGCGCCGTCAACCTTGGCACCATCATGGAGGGTAATGGTCACTTCGCCACCTTGCACGGTCGCGGCCTTCAAGCCTTCGGACAAGTCGGTGGACATGACTTTGCCGGGCACGACGTGGTAAGTCAGAACGGCTACGAGCTTGTCTTTGTTTTCCGGCTTCAGCAGATCTTCGACCGTACCGGCGGGCAAGGCCGCGAACGCGGCATCGGTCGGCGCGAACACGGTGAACGGGCCTTCGCCTTTCAGCGTTTCCACCAGACCGGCAGCGGTCAGGGCTGCGGCGAGGGTATTGAAAGAACCTGCGGCAACAGCAGTGTCAACGATGTCTTTCGCATGGCCGTCGGCGAAAGCCGGTGCGGAGAACAGTGCAACCGAAGCGGTCAGGACGAGGAAGGTTCTGCGGATCATGGGGGTCACTCCTATGGATCATTGCCGTGTTGGCAAACAGTGTACGGCGTTGGTTTTCAATCGGTTCACTGTCAATTTCCTGCCAGCCCGTCTTGACGGCGGCGCCTATCGGGCTAAGCGGCGCGTCTCTTTCAAATCAAGTAACGATTGGTTTATCAACTGTGATCGCCCGCGTTGTAACGCGGCACATCAACGCCGATAGGGCCTTTGCCGCCGGGGCTGTTGTTACAAATCCTTGTCGCAGATGTGTGATGAGATGATTTTGTAATTTTGGCAGGATCAGCGATATTGGGGCAAAAATATGGAGCGTTGCATGACAAATTCCCTGCGCTGGTCGGATGTCACCCCGAAAGCCGTTTTCCTGAACCGCCGACAGCTTATGCTTGGGGCTGGCGCGTTGTCGCTCGCGGCGCCCGCGCTGGCAGAGCTGCCCAAAAGCCCGTTTTCGACTGATGAAGTGCCCAACAGCCTGGAAGACATCACCAGCTACAACAACTTCTACGAGTTCGGGTTCGACAAGTCCGACCCCGCCCGGTACGCGGCGGGTCTGAAGGTCGATCCGTGGTCGGTCGTCGTCGATGGGATGGTGGACAAGCCGGGCACCTACAGCCTTGCCGATCTTTGCGCGGGCATGACGGTCGAAGAGCGTATCTATCGGTTCCGCTGTGTCGAGGCGTGGTCGATGGTCGTGCCGTGGATGGGGTTCCAGTTGTCGGCACTTCTGGACAAACTCGGTGTGCGGCCGGGGGCAAAGTTCGTGGCTTTCGAGACGCTGGTGCGTCCCGAAGAAATGCCGGGCCAGACTGGCGGCTATATCGAATGGCCCTACCGCGAAGGGTTGCGGATCGACGAGGCGATGAACCCGCTGACGCTGATGGCGACCGGGCTTTATGGCCAACCGATGCCAAACCAGAATGGCGCGCCGATCCGGCTGGTGGTGCCGTGGAAATACGGCTTCAAGTCGATCAAGTCGATTGTGCGCATCTCGCTGGTCGAGGCGATGCCGCCGACCACTTGGAACATGCTGCAACCGGGCGAATACGGTTTTTATGCCAACGTGAACCCGCAGGTCGATCATCCGCGCTGGAGTCAGGCCAGCGAGCGGGTCATCGGCTCGGGGTTCTTTGCAGACAAAAAAGAAACGCTGATGTTCAACGGTTACGCCGAACAGGTGGCATCGTTGTATGCAGGTCAGGATCTGGCGAAGGACTTCTGATGCAGATGATCGTTGATGCGGTCAACCGCGCCGGTCGGGGGGTTCCGAACTGGCTGGTGTATGCGGCAGGGGCGGTGCCCTTTGCATGGCTCGTTTGGGCGGTGCTGACAGGCAGCCTTGGTCCCGACCCCGTGAAGGGTGTCGAGCAGCGTCTTGGCATTTGGGCGTTGCAGTTCCTGATTGCAGGTCTTGCCATCACCCCATTGCGGCGCATCGGCGTGAACCTGATACGCCACAGGCGCGCTTTGGGTCTTTTGGCGTTCTTTTATGTCCTGATGCACTTCGTGACCTGGGTGGTGCTGGATATGGCGCTGGACTGGACGCAGATCGTCGCGGCGCTGTGGAAGCGGCCCTATATCCTGATCGGGTTCGCGGCTTTGCTGGCGATGGTGCCGCTTGCCGTCACGTCGACCAACAGCGCGATCAGGCGGATGGGCCCAAAAGCTTGGGGACAGTTGCACAAGCTGATGTACGGCATCGTTGCAGCCGCAGCGCTGCACTATCTGCTCTTGGTCAAAGTGATATCAACAGAGCCGGTCGTTTACGCGACAATCGTTCTGGCTTTGCTGGCTCTTCGGCTGGTCCCTAAGTTGGGCCGACTGAAAGTCGCATGATTTCTGGCTGTTGCAGGCAATGCTCTTGCGTCGCCACGGCGGAAATTGTGTCAATTCGGCGGCCTACCCCAAGATTTTGTAGTGTAGCCTGACTTTGCGAAAAAAATATGAACGTCGCTGCTTTTTCCTCTTGCGGGTTGTTGTGTGTGGGCCTAGACAGCGCTTCACCGAGACGACGGGGCGTGGAAGCGTTGAGTTGGATTGGGAGTGGCGGCGACGCTGCGGTGGAAATTCTGGAGATATGACGGCAGATACGCCCGAGGTTCGGGTGTGCTGTGCGTTTTGTG
>JANNPZ010000039.1:0-2583 GCA_031400505.1 Paracoccaceae bacterium
GTGCGCTGGCACGGGTGGCGCTGGACGGTGGAGATGTCCAGACGCGCGAGGCCATGCTGCGCATCGGCTATTTCGGCCCATCCTCTGCGCCGCACCATCAAGACCTGATCCAGGCAATGTTCACCACCGCGATGGCGCCGCTGCGGCAGGACACCCCGTTCGACTTTGGCCGCAGTGATCTGTTGGAACGTCTGCGGGACATGGGGCTGGCCATCGGCAATGACCGCGAGCTTGCGCATGTGCCGCCCGCCGCCACGCTGTTTTTGCACCGCAAGATCGGCGGAATGTATCTGATGGCTGCAAAACTGCGGGCACGCGTCGCGCTGCGCCCGATGGTTGAGGCGTATTGCGGCAATACCGCCAAGCCTTGTTGACATGCCAACGGCTGGCATCAGCTTTCCACTTCGCAAAACAAGATGAGCCCAATGACAGACTGGACAGCGACCCGCGCCGAGGGTGACAAAATCCTGACAGCCTTTACCCCCCGCATGGGGCGGCGCTATGCGGGTGGCCGCAACACCGACAACGGCCCCGGCGCGCATAAGGCAGTCTCGGTGCTGTCACCCTACATCCGGCGCAGGCTGGTGCTGGAAGCCGATGCCGTGGCAGCAGCCCTTGCCGCGCACGGGCCGGAGGACGCCGAGAAGTTCGTGCAAGAGGTGATCTGGCGCGGCTACTTCAAAGGCTGGCTCGAACGCCGCCCGCAGGTCTGGGACAGCTATTGCACCGGGCTGGAGGGGGATGTCGCCGCCCTTGACCGCGACCGTCGTCTGCGCCGCGACGTGGATCGCGCCATGAATGGGCAAACGGGACTGGCCTGTGTCGATGCATGGGCGGCCGAGTTGGTCGACACCGGCTATCTGCACAACCACGCGCGGATGTGGTTCGCCTCGATCTGGATTTTCACGCTGGGGCTGCCGTGGCGGCTGGGGGCAGATTTCTTTTTCCGCCACCTGCTTGATGGCGATGCCGCGTCGAACACGCTGGGTTGGCGCTGGGTGGCGGGGCTGCATACCCGAGGCAAACCCTATCCGGCCGACGCGCAAAACATCGCCACCTTCACCGCAGGGCGTTTCACCCCGCGCCAAAGCGATCTGGCCGAGGTGACACAAGGGCTTGAGGCATCAGAGCCTGATGGCCTGCCGACCGTGATGCCGCTGCGCGCGATCACCATGCCGCTACCCGGTCGCCCGACCGCCCTGCTGATCACCGATGAAGATTGCCGGGTCGAAGATTTCGAACTGGCTGCTTACGACATGCGCACGATGGCCACTCTAACGGCCAGCCATCTGCGATCGCCCCTGCCGGTGTCCGATCTGGTCCTGCGGTTTGAGGCAGACGCGTTGGACGACGCCGCCAAGCGGTCCGGTTTTGCCGCGACTGCGATGCGTGCCGATGATCCGGCAAGCCTGGCCAAATGGGCTACGAGCGCGGGGGCCACGCAGATCGCCACGCCCTACATCACACGCGGCCCGTTGCGTGACTGGCTGGATGAGGCAGCCCCGGCCTTGGCCAAGGCGGGTATCACCCTGTGCGAATGGCGGCGTGATTGGGACACGGCGATCTGGCCCCACGCCACCGCCGGGTTCTTCAAGGTCAAGCAGAACATCCCCCGAATTCTCGAAAAAGCATTGTCCGCATGACGCTGCCCCGCATTATCTTGGCCGACCCCCGCGTCGCCCGGCTGATCACCCTGATTCGCGCCGCCCTGCGCCCTCCTGCCGGTGTGGGACGTGTCGCCTTGGCGCTTGGCCTTGGGGCGCTGTGCCATACGCTGTTTGCGGCGGCTGTGCTGGCAATGATCGTGGCGATGTTCTTTGGCCTGAGCGAAAGTCTGGGCGCCGTGCCCTGGCCATGGGCGGCGCTGGCCAATGCCGCCCTGATCGTGCAGTTTCCGCTGACCCATTCGCTGCTTTTGACCGGCCCCGGCGGGCGCTTGATGGCCCGGATGATCCCCGGCCCGCATGGCCAGACGCTGGCCACCACCACCTATGCCATCATCGCCTCGGCCCAGCTTCTGGCGCTGTTCGCGCTGTGGACACCGTCGGGCATCGTCTGGTGGCGGGCCGAAGGGGCGGTGTTCTGGGCAATCACCGCTGCCTACGGAGCAAGCTGGCTGATCCTGTTGAAAGCCAGCTTTGACGCGGGCGCCGAGGTGCAATCGGGCGCGCTTGGCTGGATGTCGCTTCTGGCGCGCATTCGGCCAGTATTTCCCGATATGCCAACGCAGGGGCTGTTCCGCCTGATCCGCCAGCCGATCTATGTGGCCTTCGCTCTGACGCTGTGGACCGTCCCGGTCTGGACGCCGGACCAACTGGTACTGGCCATCAGCTTTACCGCCTATTGCCTGCTTGCCCCGCGCCTGAAGGAACGCCGCTTTGCCCAGCGGTACGGTGACCGCTTCACGCGGTATCGCGCTGACGTGCCTTATGCCCTGCCCCGCTTGCCCAAGGTCCGCCCCGATGCGCAATGACCTGACGATCTACGACCGCGTCGCCGACCGCTGGTGGTCGGACGACATTCGCTGGGTCCGCACGTTGAAGAACCTTGTCCCTGGGCGGCTGGCCTGGTTCGACCGCCAGA
>JANNPZ010000071.1:0-9324 GCA_031400505.1 Paracoccaceae bacterium
GGTGCTCGACCCCTCGGTGATCGCCTTCGGGACCATCGACGACATCGATCAGGTGGCGGGCAAGCGGGGGGACCGGCAGTCGTCCGCCGGTCAGCAAGAGGTGACGGCGGTGTTCATGGGGGCTTTCGCCGGGGCGGGGACGGTGGTGCGGGGGAACTGCACGTTTGGGATGTTCTCCAACTACCCCGAGAACGTGGATGACGCTTTGCGCCAGCGGGCCGGGGCGCGGTTTCTGGTCGACGGGCCGCAGTCGAAGGAGGATTACATCGACATCCTCTCGCTGCTGCTGGGCAAGAACCACGCGATTCCGGTCGGGGAGCATGAGTTGTTTGCAGCGCAGGAGATCAAGAAGGCCGTCGCTGCGAGTTTCGAGGGGCACTCGAAGCCGCATGAGGAAGGCTTGCTGAAGGTCTGGGACCGGGTGTCCGGCGAGATCGGCACGCTGGACACGCTGGCGAAGATGGGGGCCTACCTGAAGGCGATCCAGCAGGCGGATGAGCGGTTCACGGGGCGGGCGATCAAGAACATCACCGACGCGGTGAAGGTCCGGGCGATGGACTTCGAGCTGCCGGACGCGTGGATGGAGGAGCCGGACCTCTTCCTCTTCAAGCCCTATGACGAGAAGCTGGGCATGATCCGGGGGCTGATGACGCCGATCACGGTGGAAATGGTGATCCAGGAGATCAACCGCTACGCCGACTCCGAGTTCCGCTATGCCGACAAATCGGACGAGGTGGCGATTGAGGGGATGGTGCGGGATTTCGGGCGGACGGAAGAGGCAAAGCGGCGGTATCTGGAGGGGAAGGGGTGATGGAGACAATCTTGCACAATCCGTTGGTATTCCTTGCGGATTTCATTGTGCCTTTGCTTGTCGCGGCGGTTTGCTGCCTGCGCTGGGGACCGAACCGGGGAGTACTCTACGGTGTGCTGCCCGCATTGGTTGGCGTCTTTGCCCTCTTCTTCTTTCAGGTCAGTCCGGGCGTCAACCCGGATGGGTCTGGCAGGGTTGCCTCTGCCTTTGGCTACATGATGAGAGAAAGCGTGATGTGGGTCGCGAGTTTTCTGGCAGGAGCGGCGATCGGGGCGATCATCTGGAAGCGGCGACATGGTTAAGCGCGGGGAAGAGGGCCGATGAAACGCCTCATCGAAAAAGGCCTGATGTTCGGCAATCTTGTCGAGGTGTCCTCGCCGCAACTGGTCGAGCGTTATAACCGCGCGCTGAAGCATCTGACAGGCAATACGACGGCACTTGCCGATTTTCACATCGACATCTCGGGCTATTCGCTTGAAATCGGTGATGAATTGAACGACGAGCTTTACCTCAATCCCAACGGCTGCAACCGGCAGTTCATTCTGCTGACCACCAGCCAGAAGAAAGCGCCGCTGCTGAACATCAAATTCTCGACCTCGCGCGGGATCCTGCAGCAGTTCATCGAAACCAATGAGGCGCAACTCTTCGCGCTGACGGCGCGGGATGCGGTGGCGGGAGAACTGCAGGGGTCGGTGTTTGAAGTTTCATCCCCGGCCAAGCTGCTGGAAATGCGTCAAATTACCGTAGAGGCGGATACAATCGGCGGGCATGTGGCGGATGCAGACAAGCTCGCCGCGTTGATCGAGCGATTTCGCTCCGAACCCGACGGATGGCGCGATGACGTTCTGATCGCCGAAATGATCGAGCTTGCGAAAAAGACCGGGGACGTCACACGGGTACCGATCCATCTGCCGGCGATGACCTTTCAGCAATCGAGTTTCTGGACCAGCCACTTTGGTGGTCTTTATGTGTTCCGCGACCTGAAGTTTCCCGGTGTGATCGCGACCAAGCCGCGCGGCACGTTGGGGGGGCTGCCGATTTCCCCGGTCATGGACCTGTCGCAGCGCAACCAGATCGCGGATTGGCTGGGCCGCAACGGTCTGGTTGAACCGATCGTGCAGGCGCGGGGGATGGATGCAGCGGCGGTGCTCCGGCAGAAGATGGACTTTGTGCTGGTCGATGCGGCGGACGCGCTGGAAATCGAGGTGGGCGACGCACGGCGGACCGAGTTGCGCAAGATAGCCTACCGGCTGGGCGAGGCGCTGCCCGAAGAATTCAAGGGCCTGGCGGCCCTGCTGGCCTGGGTCGAAAAGGCCGGTGACTGGCCGCGGATAGACAGTCAGCACCCGGCGTATTTTTACACCCTGCGCGCGGCGTCAGGGCGCGACCGCGACTTGGTGAACATGCTGCTGTCGGAATTGTCCCCGATGGATGTGCGGCAGACGTTCATCACCCACAAAGAGCTGTTCTATGCCAGTTATGCGCGCTGGTCCGACCGCAAGCGGACTTACGTGGCGGATTTTCTTGAACGCGAGTATGTAGTGGACAAGCAAGGTGCGAGAGAGGCTTTGTTCGGACCGGAACCGGGCATGACCCCCAAAGCCGAACCGGTCTCGATGGTCGGGCCATGGGGAGCATTGCGGGGAGGCAAGCGATGATTTTGGGATGGGTCAGGCTGGCGGTCTTGGGGTTCGTGCTGCTGAGCGTGGTCTATCTTCTGGTTTCGCTCTATTCCAAATCCGTCCGGCGCGAGAAGTTGGAGAAACGCTTTGACGCCGGGGATGTTGACGGTGACCGCGAAGCCTATATCGAAACTGGTATGCTTGAATATCGCCATGGCCTGCGCCGGAGGCTGATCATTCTGGTCTACATCATTCCGGTCATCACGACTGTGGTGACGATCTATTTTGTGAACTACTGAAAGGGCCTGCGCATGTGGACCAAGATCAAATGGGGCATCAGGATCGCGCTGATCGTGATCGCCGGACTTTTCTTGCATTATACCTTGCCACAGCATGACATCGTTCGGATTACCAACACCTACAACAAGCTGACGACTGTCGGGTCGAACTGGATGTTCTTTTCGATGGGCGATGTCGGCACCGGAGCTGAGGCGAGCACAAATCGCGACATCCGCTTTATCGACGCGGTTTATGCTGATGGAACCTCTGTTCAGGTCTACCGCAATGAGGATACCGGCTGGATATGGCCGCCATATTTCAAGTATGACAGCAGCAATTTGCAAGCCGAGGCGACCAATCTGCGATCCTCAAAAGATGCGCCGCAATGGGTGGCTGTCACGCATTACGGCTGGCGACTGGCGATCCTGTCGATTTACCCAAATGCGGTCGGCATGCGCGAAGTGACCGGGCCGGATGTGCGCATCATCCCATGGGTCAACATCATCATCCTGACCTTCCTTGCCTTTGCGATATTCATGTTGCGGCGGATGTGGCTGCAGTTCTGGGAACGGACGATTGATCCGGTTGTCGCCAATGCCGAGGAAGCCTGGGATGCGGTGGACGCGCAGGCGGATTCTGCGCGGGCCAAGGCGCAGGGCCTTTTGGGTCGGGTCGGGGCGTGGCTTGCTACCTGGCGGCCAAAGACCCCGAAGTGATCAGGTGGGCAGCACGTTCGGCAATCATGACGGTCGCCGCGTTCGTGTTGCCGCCAATCAGGCGGGGCATGACAGACGCGTCGATGACGCGCAGGCCCGATATTCCGTGAACGCAAAGGTCGGGCGCTGTGACGGCACCCGCGTCGGTGCCCATCCGGCAGGTGCCCGCCGGGTGATAGATCGTGTCGGCACGGGCGCGGATATCTGCGGCCAGCCCCGCGTCAGTGCCATCATGCGGATAAAGCCGCTCCCCCCGCCATGGTGCAAGCGGCTTGGCTGTCAGCATAGCCTCGGTGATCCGGACCCCCTTGATCATGGTTTGCAGATCGCCGGGGTCTGCCAGGAAGTTCGGGTTGATCGCCGGGGGCGCAGCGGGGTTAGTCGATTGCAAATTGACCTCGCCTCTTGACCGCGGGCGCAGCATGCATACATGGGCCGAAAATCCATCAGCAAGATGAATCTTTCGAAGATGCTGATCGACTATCCCGACCACGAAATGAATTTGAAGGTCCGGCTTGGCCAATTCCGGGCTCGACCGGAAAAAAGCCCCGCCCTCGGCCATCGGCGAGGCGATCAATCCGTCCCCGGTCTTTCGCCACTGCAAGGCCGCCTTGAACAGGCGGGCAAGGCCAGCGGGGTTCAGACCCACAACGTCCGGGCGCAAGGAACGGTACGAAAGCGTGTGATCGAGGTGGTCCTGCAGGTTCTTTCCAACACCTTCAAGCGGGTGGACAGGTGCGATGCCATGGCTGCGCAGGTGATCTTCCGGGCCGATACCCGACAGCAGCAGCAACTGGGGCGAACCGAACGCGCCCTGGCAAACCAAGACCTCGCGCCGGGCGCGCAGGTGGGTTTGACCGGTCTTTCGACGGATCAGCAGGCCGGTACAGGTCTTGCCGTCGAAGGTCAGACGCTCGCTGCGGGCACGGGTCAGGACGGTCAGATTGGGGCGCAGCATCACCGGGTGCAGATAGGCGGCGGCGGCCGAGCAACGCTCGCCCTTGTGAGGCCCGTTGTGGAACTGCGTGACCTGATAGAGGCCCGCGCCATTCTGAGTGGGGCCGTTGAAATCCTGGTTTTCCGGGATTTGCAACTCGACCATCGCCTCAATGAAGGCGCGGGTGATCGGGCGGGGGTGCTGCTGGTCGGCGACCTGCAACGGGCCGTCCGCGTTGTGCAGCGTGCTGCCCCCTCTGGCGTTGCCTTCGGATTTCAGGAACCACGGCAGAACACTTTGCCAATCCCAGCCTTCTGCGCCAAGTTCCGCCCATTCGTCATAGTCAGTTGGGTGGCCGCGCACATAAACCATAGCGTTGATCGCCGACGAGCCGCCCAATCCACGCCCACGTGGATGAAAACCGCGCCGGTTGTTCAGGTGCGGTTGCGGGACGGTGTGGTAGGCCCAGTTGTGGATTTTCGGGCGGCCCGAAACCATGGCCGCGACCATGGCAGGCGCGCGCACCAGGATGTCGCGGGCTTGATCGCCGGCCTCGACCAGGCAAACAGAGGTCTGCGGGTCGTCAGACAATCGGGCGGCCAAGACGCATCCAGCCGAACCGCCGCCAGCAATGATGTAGTCAAACTCCATACCAGAATTGTACTTTGGCTGGGTTGAAAGGCAAGTCCCGCGCAGGGGTTTGACGTATGGTCAGCCCGCCTTGTTTGAGGCAGGGGTGGAAAAGGACGCGCAAACAGAAATCCGTGGTTGCATCGTATTTCTGGGTAAGTTGCGGCTGTCGCGCCATGAATTTTCGCGCGGTTTTCTTCAGTCCGAAACTGCTGAATTGCGCGACGTGCCTGATATCTCTGGCGACCCCGATCTGAGCATCGCGTCGGGCCGCGTGGAGTGCGAATACCAGCCAAAGCATTTGCAGGCGAGTTTCCGGCGGATTGCGTTGCAGTGGAGGTCTTGGTCGGAGGTCGGTTTTGTTGTCCCGGACAGCGCGTTGATCCTGGCTGGCACCCACGCCAGATGAAATCTCGCCTGCCTAATGCAAGGAGCTATCGTCAGGCCTCAGATGTCATCTACGCAGGGTGCCGCCGGTTGCCTTGCCGACCTTCTCGATGATCTTGGCCGAAACGGCTTCGATCTCGGCCTCGGTCAGGGTCTGGGCCTGCGGTTGCAGCCGCACGGTCAGGGCCAGCGATTTCTTGCCCGCGCCCATCTGTGCCTCGGCCTTGTCTCCGGTGAACTGGTCGAACACACGCACGGAACTGATCAGCGCCTTGTCCGCGCCAAGGGCGGCGTTCAAAGCTGTCAGCGCCTCGACTTTTGCATCCATCACGAAGGCGAAATCGCGGTCTACTGCTTGCAGGTCGGACAGGGTCAGCGCGGGCCGGGTGGGCGTCTTGGCTTTCGGCTGCGGAACATTCGCCACCACGATGGTCAGGGCGACGGCAGGGCCTTTGACATCCATCGCGGCAAGTATGCGGGGGTGCACCTCGCCGAAGGTGGCGATTGTGGTTGGGCCAAGGCTGATGCAGCCCGACCGTCCCGGATGCAGCCAGCCGGGAACCTTGCGGGTGACCTGCACGCGGGCGGGGGCGCCCAAGGCGGCCAGCACCGCCTCGACATCGGCCTTGGCGTCAAACAGATCGATGGCGCGACGGGTGGCGTGTGGGTCGCGCGGGCCCGATTGGCCGATCAGCAGGCCGGTCGCATGCAGCGCTTGTTCGCCGGGCTCGCCGCCATGGAACACCGGTCCTACCTCGAACAGCGCCATGTCGCCAAATCCACGCGCCTGATTTCGGGCGGCTGCGCGCAACAGACCCGGCAACAGGTCCGGGCGCAGGTGGGTCATTTCCGAGCTGATCGGGTTGTCGATCTGCACCGCATCTGCTCCCCCGCCGAACAGCATCGCCGCCGCAGTGTCGATGAAGCTGTAGGTGACGCATTCGTTGTAGCCCAAGGCACCCAGCGCGCGGCGCGCGGTGCGTTCGCGCACCTGCAACGGGGTCAGTATCGGTTTCGGCACGCCGGGCGTGCTGCGCGGCAGGGGTTTACCCTGCAGTTTCGACAGTGAGGCAATGCGGGCGATTTCCTCGATCAGGTCGGCTTCGCCAAGAATGTCGGGGCGCCATGACGGTGGGGTGCACAGATCGCCTTCTATCGAAAAGCCGAGTGCGATCAGCGTGGCGCGTTGTTCCGAAGGTGGGATTTCGAGGCCGACTAGGCTGGAAGTGCGGTCGGTATTCAGCCGGTAGGCGCGGGCGGTGTCGGGCGCAGCGCCATCTTGCGCAAGCTCAGAGACAGAACCGCCGCAGAGGTCGAGGATCATCTGGCAGGCGATATCAAGACCCGGCAGGGTGAAGGCGGGATCGACCCCCCGTTCAAAACGATAGCGCGCGTCGGTGTTGATACGCAGGGCGCGCCCTGTCGCGGCGATGGTGATCGGGTCCCAGAAAGCACTTTCCACGAAAACGTCGGTGGTGGTGGGCTGGCAACCCGAAGCCTCGCCCCCCATCACGCCAGCAAGGGATTCCGGGCCGTTGTCATCGGCGATGACCATCTGGCCCGAACGCAAGGTGTAGCTTCGCCCGTCCAGTGCCAGCAGCGTTTCGCCTTCGGTTGCCATGCGGATGCGCAAGGGGCCGCGGACCGCTGCGGCATCGAACACATGCAGCGGACGGTTGAGCGCGAAGGTCATGTAGTTGGTGATATCGACGAGTGCCGAAATGGGGCGCAGGCTGATCGCCTTGATCCTCGCCTGTAGCCAGGCCGGAGAGGGGCCGTTGGTCACACCTCGGATCATACGGCCGGCGAAATGCGGGCAGCCCTTGGCGCGCAGGTCAGGGGCAATTTCGACCGTGATCGGGCAGGGGAACGTGCCGGCGATCGTGGGGATGTGCAGCGGCTTCAGCGTACCAAGGCCTCGCGCTGCGAGGTCACGGGCGATCCCGCGCACCCCCAGAGCATCGGGGCGGTTGGGGGTGATCTTGATGTGGATCATCGGGTCGTTCAGGCCGCGATAATCGATCAGTCGCGCGCCCAAGGGGGCATCCTCGGGCAACTCGATGATGCCGTCGTGATCTTCCGACAGCATCAGTTCGCGTTCCGAGCACAGCATCCCGTTCGATTCGACACCGCGAATAACGCCTGGCTTCAGATCGACGCCAGTGCCGGGTACATGGGTGCCGACGGGGGCGAACACGCCGACCAGACCCGTGCGGGCGTTGGGGGCACCGCAGACGACTTGAACCTCCTGCATCGCAGTGCCCGGTCCGCCAGGATAGGTGGCGACGCGGCACAGGCGCAGACGGTCGGCGTTGGGATGGGGTTGCGCCTCGATGACGCGGCAGATACGGAACGCGCCGAGCGTATCGGCGGGGTTCTCGACGCCCTCAACCTCAAGGCCCAGGTCGGTCAGGGCATAGAGGATGTCATCCAGCGGGGCATCCGTTTCAAGGTGATCCCTGAGCCAGTTCAGCGTGAATTTCATGGCCTTGCCCCCGTGGAATTGTCAGCGTCGGGGTTAGCGCATCGCGCGGCAAAGGGAAAGCGGGGGGGAAACAGTTTCCAAACGCGTATCGCACTGTTCCGATGACATGTCAGTAAAACGCAAGGCATTCTTAAAGGCTTTGGGATACCAGGGGAAAATGAAGAGCATTCTGAAAGTACCGAATAGAGTTGTGACGATACCTGTTGGTCGTCTTTGTTTGTTGATCGGTCTGACGATCCTGCTTTTTGGCCAGGTTTTCTTGCGCTGAAACAGCGCATTGGGGCCCTGAGATCAGCGAAGTTTCAGTGCGGCCCTCGGCGGGCGGTTGACAACGCAACGATCCGCGCCCAAGCAAACCCCATGATCTGGACGATGACACAAGTGGCCATTGGCGGCGCAATCGGCTCTGTCTTGCGCTTTGTCGCCGTGGCATCCATTGGCGCACCGCTCGCCGTGCTGGCGGTGAATGTCGTGGGCTGTTTCGCGATGGGCGTGGCCTTTGTGGGCCTTTCGGACCGGTTGTCGCCGCTGGTGATGACCGGCGTGCTGGGCGGGTTTACCACGTTTTCGGCATTCTCGCTCGATGCGCTGAAGCTGTGGGAAGCGGGGCAGGTCGGGCAGGCAGCCCTTTATGTTGCGGGGTCGGTTCTGGTGTCATTGGGCGCCGTGGCGCTGGGGGCCGCGCTGGCCCGGGGAGTTTGGGCATGAGTGGCGTGAAACTGCTGACCGTATCGGTGGATGAAGGCGAGCAGCGGCTGGACCGCTGGTTCAAGCGGCGGTTTCCGCAGATCACCCAAGGGGCGGTCGAAAAGATGTGCCGCACGGGGCAAGTGCGGGTGGACAGTGCGCGGGTGAAGGCGTCGGATCATGTGATGCCGGGGCAGACGGTGCGGGTGCCGCCCCTGCCCGAAAGCGACGCCCCCAGTCGACCGCGCGATGGCGGTGTGTCGGCGGCGGATGAACGGATGATCCAGAACGCCGTGCTGTGGAAGGATGAGCATATGATCATCCTGAACAAACCCCCCGGCCTCGCGTCACAGGGCGGTTCCGGCATGGGCGACCGCCACGTCGATGGCCTGACCGAGGCGCTGAAATTCGGCTACAAAGAACGCCCCAAACTGGTGCACCGGCTGGACAAGGACACTTCGGGCCTTCTGATGCTGGCGCGCACCGACCGGGTGGCGCGGGCGCTGTCCGAAGCCTTGCGGCACCGTGCGGCGCGCAAGATCTATTGGGCGGTGGTGGCCGGTGTGCCGCATCCCCGGCAGGGGTCGATCAAGTTCGGGCTGGTCAAGGCCGGCGGGCGGGGCCGGGGGGGCGAGGGGGAAAAGATGCTCTGCGTCCACCCTGCAAAGGTGGCCGAGACGGAAGGCGCAAAACGGGCGCAGACCGACTATTTCACCCTGTGGTTTCTGGGCACCCGGCTGTCCTGGATGGCGCTGGAGCCGGTGACCGGC
>JANNPZ010000033.1:0-100653 GCA_031400505.1 Paracoccaceae bacterium
GCCTGCGGCCACGCAGGTTCGGGCGCGGAGTACCTGTTCAAGACGGTGGCCGCGCTACAGGCCGCTGGAATCCACGACCCGCATCTCTGGCAGCTTCAGCACCTCGTCGCGAACGAAATCATGCAGATCCATTTTGGTGCTACAGGCTGACCGGTGCCCGCGACCCGATTCAGGCAGTTTCCGCTTCGGATCTTCAACAGCCCTGGGGCGTTGTTGCACAACGCTTTCTGCTGAGGATTCACATTGTGAATCCATGCGGTTAGACAGGCCCCATGAGCTAGCCATCACCCGCCCGCTACCGCACGACGAACTGGTCCAGCTACACGGCGTCGCTACGCAAGCGCGGGTCGCTGCTCATCTGGCTGGACAAGGAGATGACCTGGCTCGCGTCGCATGACGGCAAGCCCGGTCGCCCTGCGGTGTTCTCGGCTGCAGCGATCCAGTTCTGTCTGACCATCAAGGTTCTGTTCAAGCTGCCCTTGCGGCAAACGACAGGAATGGTTGGCAGCCTGCTGAAAATTGCGGACTTGGACTGGGCCGTGCCGGATTACACGACACTGTGCCGCCGGCAAAAGACGCTCGCCGTCCAGATCCCCTATCGGCGTGCCGATGGCCCCCTGAACCTGCTGGTGGACAGCACCGGGATAAAGTTTCTCGGCGACGGCGAATGGCAGGCCCGTAAGCACGGCGTTCAGGGCCGCCGCCAATGGCGCAAGGTACATCTGGCCATGGATACGGCCACTTCGGACATCCGCGCCGTGGACTTCACCCCCAGCAGCGATGGTGACAGCCCGGTTTTGCCGGAACTGCTCGACCAGATCCCCGGGGGCGAAGAGATCGGCACTGTGACCGCCCATGGTGCCTATGACACCCGCCGTTGCCACAAGGCCATCATTGACCGGCAGGCTACTGCGATCATCCCGATCCGCAAGAACGGGCGGCCGTGGAAAGAGGACTGCCCGGCCGCAATCGCCCGAAACGAAACCCTCCGCGCCACCCGGCACTACGGCAGGGCATTCTGGAAGCGATGGACGGGATACCACGTCCGAAGCCGGATCGAGGCAAAGATGCGGTGCCTCAAAGCCTTCGGTGAGCGCATCGCCGCCAGAGACCCCGACCGCCAAACCGCCGAAATCCAGATACGCGTCGCCCGGATGAACCGCTTCTCAGCCCTCGGCACCGCCGAGATCATTCGCGTGGCATGATGCTGACGGGGAAAGGGGCAATCTTGCCTCAAGCGTGAATTACGCAACAACGCCTCAACAAACCTGATGGTGATAGCACTAAGCTTCCCGAGATCATGCTCCAGCATGAACCAAGAACATCACTATACCAAAACACCGACGCGACTCGGGGTTTTCGCTATAGGTTGGTAGGCCCGTCAATCCACATGGGGATGGGGTGGGCACAAAACTACGCCCACCTTTGCGCCCACCTTGAAAAAAATCGTTAAATATCAATAGGCATGGTAGGCCCGGAGGGACTCGAACCCCCAGCCAAGGCGTTATGAGCGCCCTGCTCTAACCGTTGAGCTACAGGCCCACATCGCCGTGCTACCACATGGGCGGCGCGGGTCAAGCCATGCGCGTCTGCCGTTGCGGGGTGCGTTGCGAAGGTTTGCCGGATCGTCTAGACCGCAACAGCACATTCAAGGGAGCGCGCGCATGACCAACCCTTCACCAGGCGGGCACAACGGGTTGACCTATGCCGAGGCCGGGGTGGACATTGACGCGGGCAACGCGCTGGTCGAGCGGATCAAACCGGCGGCTGCGCGGACGCAACGCCCGGGCGTGATGTCGGGACTGGGCGGGTTTGGCGCGCTGTTTGACCTCAGGGCCGCAGGCTACACCGATCCGGTGCTGGTGGCCGCGACCGACGGGGTCGGCACCAAGCTGCGGATCGCAATTGACACCGGGCTTCTTGACGGTGTCGGCATCGATCTGGTTGCGATGTGCGTGAATGATCTGGTCTGCCAGGGTGCAGAACCCTTGTTCTTTCTGGATTACTTCGCCACCGGCAGGCTCGAGGTCGATCAGGCGGCGCGGGTTGTCGAAGGGATCGCGGCAGGCTGTGTTGCGTCGGGCTGCGCGCTGATCGGAGGCGAGACAGCCGAGATGCCGGGCATGTACCACGGCGGGGATTTCGACCTTGCGGGATTTGCCGTGGGCGCGATGGAGCGCGGGGCGCACTTGCCTGCAGGCGTGCTCGACGGGGATATCCTGTTGGGATTGGCATCGTCGGGCGTGCACTCCAACGGCTATTCGTTCGTGCGCAAGGTCGTCGAGATGTCGGGGCTGGGCTGGGACGCTGCCTGCCCCTGGGGTTCGGGAAAGCTGGGCGACGTCTTGTTGACGCCGACCCGGCTTTACGTGCAGTCGGCCTTGGCTGCGGTACGTGCAGGGGGCGTGCATGCGCTGGCGCATATCACCGGGGGCGGGCTGACCGAAAACCCGCCGCGCGTCCTGCCGGATGGTCTGGCTTGCGAAATCGATCTGGGTGCGTGGCAGTTGCCGGGGGTGTTTCGCTGGATGGCAGAGACGGCCAACATGGCGGAACCTGAACTGCTGAAGACGTTCAACTGCGGCATCGGGATGATTGTCGTGGTGGCACGGGATCGCGCCGAAGCGGTTGCGGCGGTGTTGGCGGAGGCAGGCGAGACTGTCGTGACGCTCGGTCGGGTGGTGCCGGGGCAGGGGGTGATCTACCGGGGCCGACTGCTGTGAAGCGCGTCGCCATCCTGATTTCGGGTGGTGGGTCGAACATGGCGGCCCTGTTGCGCGATATGGTTGGCGGTCATCCCGGCCGGGCATTTCTGGTGGCGTCCAATGTGCCGGGGGCCGGCGGGTTGAAAGTCGCGGCAGAGGCTGGGGTTGCGATCGCTGCGGTGGATCATCGGGAGCGGTCGCGCGAGGCGTTCGAGGCAGACCTGCTGGAAGCTTTGCTGGCAGCGCGGCCCGATGTCGTGTGTCTGGCGGGGTTCATGCGCGTTCTGTCGCCGGGATTTGTCGCCCGGTTTGAAGGGCGCATGATCAACATTCACCCATCGCTGTTGCCCAAGTATCCCGGATTGCATACCCATGCCCGCGCCTTGGCCGCCGGGGACGCCATGGCGGGCTGTTCTGTGCATGAAGTCACGGGTGAACTGGACGCAGGTCCGGTGCTGGGACGGGCGCGGGTGCCCGTGCTGGCGGGCGACACCGAGGCGAGCCTTGCGGCGCGGGTCCTGGCGGCAGAGCATCGGCTTTATCCTTTGGTCTTGCGCCAGTTCATTGCGGGTGACCGAACGCTGGTGATGCTGTGACAGGGTCGCCGGCATCCGGGCCATCGAGGCCCGGCTGCCGGCGTCATCCACCCTTTGGGGTGGCTGACCGCCCGGAAAGTCACACGCTGCGCGGCTGAAGCGCAGGATCACGGGCGGGGTCGCGCGCTGGGTCACGGGCGGGGATATTTGGGCACAGAAGACCACGGCAGGGTTTTCATTGACCTGTCTGCGGCTTATAGCGGTTCGACGGGATGCCCCCGTATGTCCCTGGCTGAAAGACATTCATGCGGATTATCACCACGACGGAAGACCTTGCGGCCTTTTGCGCCGCGGCGAAAGACCAGCCCTATGTCACGATCGACACCGAATTCCTGCGCGAGCGGACCTATTGGTCCAAGCTGTGCCTGATCCAGATGGCACTGCCAGGAAAAGACGGTGACGCGGTTCTCGTCGACCCGATTGCCGGCGAGACGATGTCGATGGAGCCGCTTTATGATCTGTTCCGCCACAAGACAACGGTGAAAGTGTTTCACGCGGCGCGGCAGGATCTGGAGATATTCTTTGTCGAAGGCGGGGTGTTTCCGGACCCGTTGTTCGACACGCAAGTTGCGGCCATGGTCTGCGGTTTTGGCGAGCAGGTAGGCTATGAAACGCTGGTCAAGAAGATCGCCAAGGAAAATCTCGACAAGACGTCGCGCTTTACCGATTGGTCACGCAGGCCACTGTCTGCGGCGCAGATGGAATATGCACTGTGTGACGTCACCCATCTGCGCGTGATCTACGAATTTCTGAGCCAGCAGCTGAACAAGAACGGACGGCAGATCTGGGTCGAAGAAGAGTTGCGGGTTCTGACGGCGCCAGCAACCTATACCGTGCATCCGGACGAGGCGTGGCTTCGGATCAAGACCCGCACGACTTCGGGGCGGTTTCTGGCGCTGGTCAAGGAACTGGCGCGGTTTCGCGAGGCCTATAGCCAAACGCACAACGTACCCCGCAGCCGGGTGATGAAGGATGACGCGTTGCTGGAACTGGCCTCGACCCGGCCTGCAAGCTACGAGGAGTTGGGCCGCTCGCGCCTGTTGCAGCGCGAAGGGCGCAAATCCGAGATCGCTGACGGCATTCTGGCTGCGGTGAAAGCCGGGGTCGAAATGCGTCCCGAAGACATGCCAAAGCCCGATCTCGCGCGCGAGCAGATGCAGGTCAATCCGGCGCTGGCCGATCTGCTGCGCGTGCTGTTGAAGGCCAAGTCCGAGCAGTTGGGCGTTGCGGCCAAGCTGATCGCGAGTGCCGCCGATCTGGATGCGATTGCAGCGGGCGACCGCAACATCGACAGTCTGCGCGGCTGGCGGGCCGAAGCGTTTGGCGATGATGCGCTGCGACTTTGCCGTGGCGAAATTGCTTTGTCGGCACGCGGCAGCGAAGTCCGCGTCGTACGTCTTTAAGGCGGCGCGGGTCTAGCGCCGTGCCGAGCGCGCGTCATTTGCACCTTGCACCACGATCTGGGTGATACTCGCCAGATCGCGATCCGTGACATTGGCCGCCACCGCGATTTCGCGCGACTGTTGCGGGCCGCCAGCAGGCACGCCCTTGGGCGGAAACACGTAAAAGTCAAAAACCAGCACGCCATTCTCGTCGATTGGGCGTTCCACAAGTTCGGCATCCCACCAACCTTGGGTTGGCGGCAATCCGGTGGCGCGCACGATGGCCCCGCCCGGATAGCTGTCGATGTTCAGGCTGATCACCTGATCCACCAACGGGCGAGGGTCCGCGGGCTTGCCGGTCTCTTCCACTACCACCGCAGCCGGGGCCGACCGCTTGAACCAGTTGAACGGGTTCAGACTGGCACTGAAGCCACCGCCGCAGGCTTGCAACACCAGCAGGGCGGTCATGGCGGCAAGCAACGGTCTTCTCATGTCGGCATCCCCGGTTGGTTCCTGTTGCTAGCCTAACGCGCTCTGTTTGAAAAGCCCGCGCGGGCTGGACCAATGGCCCGCGCAGACTTACCTATCTGCCAGGTTCAGGAGAACACCATGGCCACTGCCGCTTTCGAAGATCTTGTCGACACCTTTGCCTTTTTGGACGATTGGGAAGACCGCTATCGCCACGTCATCGAGTTGGGCCGGGCCATGCCGCCGCTAGATGACAGCTTCAAAGTGGCGGCGCTGAAGGTCGATGGTTGTGCCAGTCAGGTCTGGTTGCGCCCCTTGACGGGGCCGGTCTTCGACTTTCAGGGAGAAAGCGATGCAATGATCGTACGCGGGCTTATCGCGGTGCTGCATGCGCTTTACTCCGGCTTGACGTCCGATCAGGTTCTGGCCGTTGATGCCCCAACCGAACTGGCGCGGTTGGGTCTGGATGCGCATTTGTCGGCGCAGCGATCAAACGGGGTGCGCGCAATGGTGACGCGCATCCGGTCGGTTCAGCCTTAGTGATCAGGCGGGCGTGACCGTCACTGCCGGATAGAACGCAAGATGTCCGGCGATGTCTTCCACGCCAGCAATCGGCGTCTCATAGCTCCACACAACGTCTGCGAGCGTCCCATCAGGAGTTGCCACGCTGTAATAGCTTGCCTGACCCTTGTGCGGGCAGCTTGACTGTCGCGTTGTCTTGGTCAACCGCGACATGTCGATATCGGCGCGCGGTACGTAAAGAACGGGGCGGCCACCGCCTTCGACCAAGGCTATCGCGTGATCGGTTTCGCCAATCACCATGCCACCCGCACGGACGACGTGGCGACCGGGGGCCACGGAAAACGACAAATGGGCCATCAAGCTCTCCTTTGTGGGTTACAACCGCGCACAGGCCGACTTGCACCAATCTAGCGCTGCAGAAGACAAGCGGGAGGATAGTTTGGCCATCACATCTGCGTGATAGGCATTCAGCCAATCCCGTTCGCCGGGGCTCAGCATGGTGGTGTCGATCAGGCGGCGGTCCAGCGGAACATAGGTCAGCGTCTCGAACGCATAGTGCTGGCGGTCGTCGGCACCGCTCAGAGCAGGTGCAGGGATAACTACAATCAGGTTTTCCAACCGGATGCCGAAAGCGCCCTCGCGGTAGTATCCGGGTTCGTTTGACAAAACCATGCCGGGTTCAAGCGGCACCTCCGACAGGCGCGACAATCGCTGCGGGCCTTCGTGCACCGACAGGAACGCGCCCACACCATGCCCGGTGCCGTGGTCGAAATCCTGCCCCGCCATCCACAGTGCCACCCGCGCCAAGGGATCAAGATCGCGTCCGGCAAGACCTTTGGGCCAGCGCGCACGACTGATTGCGATCATACCCTGCAACACGCGGGTATAGCACAAGGCCGCCTCTGGTACCGGGTTGCCTACCGCCACGGTGCGGGTAATGTCCGTGGTCCCGTCAGGATACTGCGCGCCACTGTCCACCAGCAACAAAGTGTCTTTGCCGACAGGGCGATTGCTGGTTTCCGTCACCCGGTAATGCATGATCGCGCCATGCGGGCCTGCGCCACAGATCGTGTCGAAACTGATGTCGTGCAACGCGTTGGTCGCCCGGCGATAGCCTTCAAGTGCGCGCACCACGTCGATCTCGGTCAGGCTGGCCTTCGGCGTCTCGGCGTCCAGCCAGGTCAGGAATTCGACCATCGCCGCCCCGTCGCGCAGATGGGCCTCGCGCATCCCGGTGATCTCGGCTGCGGTCTTGCGGGCTTTCGGCAGGCGACACGGATCGCCACCCCATGCCACGGCAATACCTGCATCCTGCAAGGCAAGGCTGACCGCCAGGGGGGCTGTGCCGGCATCGACACGAACCGAGCCGGTCAGGGCGCGCAGGCCCGCCTCGAACGCCGCAGGGCTTTGCAACGTCACATCCGGGCCCAGATGCGCCAGTGTCGGCGCGTCGATCTTCCGCGGGTCCACGAACAGGGTCACCCGCGCGTCACAGTGCAGCACCGCAAAGCCGTGCAAGACCGGGTTGCGTGGCACATCCGCACCGCGGATGTTCAGCAGCCAGCAAAGGCTGTCAGGCAAAGTGATCACGACAGCCGACTGCCCGGCACTGCGCAATTCATCAGCGAGCATCTCCCGCTTTTCAGCACTGCTCGCCCCAGCCAAGACATCGGAATGCACAAAGGCAAGACCGCAAGGTGGGCTTGGTTGATCCATCCATATCCCGTCAAGAATATTCAAGCCAGATCGGAGGGTAATGCGCGTTCCTTCAAGTGCTGCGCGAAGTTTTTCAATCTCGTCTGCGGTGTGCAGCCAGGGGTCAAAGCCGATTACCCCTTGCGTCAGGTGCTGCTTGATCCAGTCGCCCGGATTGACCTCGGGCCATGGGACCGGCGTGAACGCCGCCAGATCGACCTGTCCCTTGACCTGCACGCGGTAGCGCCCGTCGATGAACACGCCAGCGATCTCGGGCAGAACGATGCAGAATCCGGCAGACCCGGCGAACCCGGTCAGCCATCGCAACCGCTCGTCCCGCGATGCGACGTACTCGCCCTGATGCGCATCGGCACGGGGCACCAGAAACCCGGCCAGCCCCGACGCCCCAAGCGCCGCCCGCAACGCAGCAAGTCTCGCGCTTCCCTGCTCAGGAGACGCCGAACTTTCGAAAGTCTGAAACATGATCATCTGTTCCTAAAAATCCTAGGGGGTGAGCGCATCGCGCGAGGTGGGCAGAAGGCCCCCCTTACCCCATCCGCCGCAAGCCCGCCTTGGCCCGTTTGCGCGCATCCACTTCGAACAGTCCCGCCAATTGTTCCGTCATCGCCCCGGCCAATTGCTCGACATCGGTGATCGTCACCGCGCGCGGGTAGTACCGCGTCACATCATGCCCGATCCCGATCGCGATCAACTCTACCGCGCGACGACGTTCTACCATCGCGATCACATCACGCAGATGTTTCTCCAGAAAGTTGGCAGGGTTGACCGACAATGTGCTGTCATCGACCGGCGCCCCATCCGAGATTACCATCAAGATCCGTCGCGCCTCGGGCCGGGCCATCATCCGCCGATGCGCCCATTCCAGCGCCTCGCCGTCGATGTTTTCCTTCAGCAGACCTTCCTTCATCATCAGTCCCAAATTTGATCGCGCCCGCCGCCATGGCGCATCGGCCGCCTTGTAGATGATATGCCGCAAGTCATTCAGCCGCCCCGGTTGCTGTGGCCGTCCCGCCGCCAACCAGCGTTCGCGCGACTGTCCGCCCTTCCAGGCGCGGGTGGTAAACCCCAGGATCTCGACCTTGACCGAACAACGCTCCAGCGTCCGGGCCAGCACGTCAGCACAGATCGCTGCAATGCTGATGGGGCGTCCGCGCATTGACCCCGAGTTATCCAGCAACAGCGTCACGCAGGTATCGCGAAACTCGGTGTCCTTTTCCTGCTTGAACAACAAGGGCGTGGTCGGGTTGGCCACAACCCGTGCCAGACGCCCGGCATCCAGCATGCCTTCCTCCAGATCGAAGTCCCAACTGCGGTTCTGCTGTGCCTGAAGGCGGCGTTGCAATTTGTTGGCCAGCCGCGACACCGCCCCTTTCAACGGTTCAAGTTGCTGATCCAGATAGGCGCGAAGCCTTTCCAATTCCGCAGACTCCGCCAGATCCTCGGCGCGAATTTCCTCATCGAAATCGGTGGTATAGACGGTGTAGTTCGGATCGGCGTCGGAATAGGGGGCAGGTGCCGGGGGCTCCAGCGGGGCCTCGCCCTCGGGCAGTTCGGCCTCGTCGCCCTGCTCCATATCGGCGCTGTCTTCCATGGTGACTTGCGCCTGGGACTGGTCCTGCTGGTCCTCTTGCGATTGCTCGGGCGAGGCTTCGCTGTCCTCGCTGTCTTGCTCCTCGTCACCGGCGCTGTCGGGCTGGTCCTGGTCTTCTTCCGCCTCGCCCTCGGCATCCTCGGGGTCTTGTTGATCAGGGTCGTCTCCCAGTTGATCACCATACCCAAGATCGGCGATCACCTTGCGGGTCAGCCGGGCAAAGGCCGCCTGATCGGCCAGCGCGTCGCCGACCCCGTCCAGACTGCCACCGGCCTGCTCTTCGATGAACCCGCGCCATAACTCCATCACATTGGCGGCCCCGCGCGGCATGTCGCGCCCTGTGGCGAGGTGCCGCACCAGATACCCCGCCGCCACCGACAAAGGCGCATCTGCCGACTGGGTAATCTGGGAGTATCCCTTGCGATCGGCCTCATGCGCGATTTTGGCGTCGATGTTGCCGGCAGTGCCGGGCATGGCGCGCGCACCGACCGCCTCGCAGCGGGCGGTTTCCATCGCGTCATAGATTTCGCGCGCGAGCGGCCCGGTGGGCGCATAGCGGGATGCCACCGCCTCGTCATGAAACTTGCGGCGCAGCGCAAAGGCATCCGCCGTGCCGCGCGCCAGCAGAACCTCGTCGCGGGTCATCCGGCGGCTGACCTGGGGCAGGCGCATGCCGTCCTTGGTCATGCCCGCCGGATCGACCGAGTAGCTGACCGTCAGGTCCGGGTCATCGGCCATGGTGCGCGTGGCATCGGCCAGCGCCTTCTTGAACGGATCGGCGGGATTGTCGGTCGGTTTGCTCATGGTCCCAGATAAAGCATCCCGACCGGGGCGGGGCAAGACCCGAGGCAGCAGCCCGCCGCGTTTCTTCGAGGCCCTTTGTGCAGAATTGCACAACCTCTGTCCTGATCTGCGGAATTGCGACATTCGGAAATTGGGCCATTTTTCCCGTATCGAATGTCACTCTGAAAGGATGCCAACATGACCACCATACCGAAAATCGCCCTGATCATAGGGTCCACCCGCAAAAGCCGTTTCGCCGATGTTCCGGCGCAATGGATGCTAAAACAGGCGCAGGCCCGCACCGACATGACGGTGGAACCGGTCGATCTGCGCGACTTCGACCTGCCGCTGTTTGACGAGATGGCGTCGAACCTGTGGATGCCGTCCTCGGATCCGCGTGCGGTGGCCTGGCAGAACAAGCTGGCCGAGTTTGACGGCTACATTTTTGTGGTCGCCGAATACAACCGCTCGATCACCGGGGCGCTGAAGAACGCGCTGGATCAGGCCTACAAGGAATGGGCCAAAAAGCCGTTCACCGCGATGGCCTATGGCTCGGTCGGCGGCACCCGCGCGCTGGAGCATCTGCGCCTGATCGGGATCGAGTTGCAGATGGTCCCGACCCGCAACGCGGTGCATCTGGGGATGGGCGATTTCTTCAAGGTGCATCCGGGCATGGGCGGTTCGGGCAATGTGGCGGATGTCGAGGCCAACCTGCTGCCCGCCGCCAAGGCGTCGCTCGATGATCTGGTGTGGTGGGCGAAGGCCACGATGGCGGCGAAGGTGTAAACCAAGCGTCGCTGCGGCCTTGTCCAAGAGGGCGGGGCCGCAGCCCACCGGGCCGAAACGTCAGGGCCTGCCTGACAGTGCCATCTTCTCGTCGCAATGGACAAAGACTTCGGCGATCCAGGTCTTCGCGTAATCCCGGTCTTTCCGGAAGTCAAAAGTAAAGGCGCGCGCCTTTCGCACCACCTTGCGCTCCATTGCTTCAAGCTCGGCGAAAGTCATTCTGCGGGGGCCTTCATGCTCTGTCACCAGAAGACCGGCTGCGGTTTGGGTGGCCCAGGAAATGTCCTTTTCCAGCAGCAACATGGAGCGCCCTTTTGGCAGCAGGGACGCATCAAGCGCACCCTTGTAGAAGGCCGCACATTGAAAGTAGTTGTCCGACAACTCCAATATGCTGTCGTCGGCCGCCTCGGAAGCGCTGACGCCGAGGGCCACCAAAAGGCACAGCAGCCGTTTCACCGCATCGCCATGCTTGCCGCCGATTCCGGCAGTTCTTCTGCAAAACACCGCTGATAGAACTCGGCGACGGTGCTTCGCTCCAGCTCGTCGCATTTGTTCAGGAACGACAGGCGGAACGCATAGCCCACGTTGCGGAAGATCTCTGCGTTCTCGGCCCAGTTCAGAACGGTGCGCGGCGACATCACGGTGGAAAGGTCGCCGTTCATGAAGGCAGTGCGGGTCAGGTCGGCGACGGTGACCATCTGGCTGATCGTCTTGCGCCCGCCCGCCGTGTTGTAGTGCGGACGTTTGGCCAGCACGATGGCGGCCTCGACGTCGTGCGACAGATAGTTCAGCGTGGCGACAAGGCTCCAGCGGTCCATCTGCGCCTGGTTGATCTGCTGGGTTCCGTGATAGAGGCCGGTCGTGTCGCCCAGACCGACCGTGTTTGCCGTGGCAAACAGCCGGAAACTGGGATGCGGAGTGATGATCTCGTTCTGGTCCATCAAGGTCAGCTTGCCGTCATGTTCCAGCACGCGCTGGATCACAAACATCACGTCTGCGCGGCCTGCGTCATATTCGTCGAACACGATGGCAACCGGGTTGCGCAGGGCCCAGGGCAAGATGCCTTCGTGGAATTCGGTCACCTGCTTGCCGTCGCGCAGCTTTATCGCGTCCTTGCCGATCAAGTCGATCCGGCTGATGTGGCTGTCAAGGTTGACCCGCACGGTCGGCCAGTTCAGCCGCGCGCCGATCTGTTCGATATGGGTCGATTTGCCGGTGCCGTGATACCCTTGGATCATGACGCGGCGGTTGTAGGCGAAGCCTGCCAGGATGGCGAGGCTGGTGTCGGGGTCGAACTTGTAGGTCGGATCAATCACCGGCACCCGGTCGGTAGGCTCGGCAAAGGCCTTGACCTTCATGTCGGTATCGATCCCGAAAACCTCGCGCACAGAGACTTCTTCGGTGGGTTTCATGACCGTATCCAGCATTCAGCAGCCTATGTCCAAAGGCAGGCCAGCGCCTGCGGTTTCACACCGAGTAGTGTAACATATCGCCCCCGCCCGCAAGGGGAAGGGGAGAGTCTTGGTCTCGCGGGAACCCGCAGCCTAGCGCAGCGCCGCCGTCGCGATGACCTCGACCAGGTAGGCGGGTGCCGCAAGCTTTGCCTCGCCGGTGGCGCGGGCAGGGGTGTGGCCCTGCGGCACCCAAGCGTCCCAAACGGCATTCATCGCCGGGAAATCTGCCATATCCGCCAGCCAGATCTGCGCCGACAGAATGCGGGTCTTGTCGGTGCCTGCCTCGGTCAGGATGCGGTCAACCTCGGCCAGACAGGTGGCGGTCTGCGCGCTGACCGTGTCGCCGGGAGTGCCGACTTGGCCGGCAACCCAGATGATGCCGTTGTAAACCACACCTTCGGACATGCGGGGTCCGGTTCCGATGCGGGTGATGTCAGAGTTCATTGAAGGATCCTTTCCAGTGTCAGGCACGCTGCTAGCGCAAGTTATGCCAAAGGGAAAGCTGGAGCGGGTGAAGGGAATCGAACCCTCGTATTCAGCTTGGGAAGCTGCTGCTCTGCCATTGAGCTACACCCGCGTTGCGATGTCAGGTAAGCGAGGCGACAGGCGGCGTCAAGCAGGGGCTGCAATCGGCCGCCAAAACAGCGCTGATCAAACGCAAACCCCCCAGGGCGAAACCTGGGGGGCTTGGTTCGGCATCCGTCATCTTGGGGACAAGTTGCGTCAGATGCCTTGCCGCAGGATAGCCAGAACGCGGCCGTGACCTTGCCGCGCCTGACCGTCGCGGGTGCTTCAGGACTTCGGCAGCATCACGGTGTCGATCACATGGATCACGCCGTTCGACTGTTTCACGTCTGCGATGGTGACGGTTGCAACATTGCCCATCTCGTCGGTCAGCTTGATCGCGTCGCCTTCATAGGTCGCCTGCAGAATGCAGCCGCCCAGCGTCGGGACAGGATGGGTGCCTTTGTCATCCTTGATCATGCCTTGCAGGGCTTCGGCCATCACATCCTTGCCGACGACGTGGCAGGTCAGGATCTTGACCAGCGTGTCCTTGTTTTCGGGTTTTACCAGAGTTTCAACAGTGCCCTCGGGAAGTTTTGCGAAAGCGTCGTTGGTCGGGGCGAACACGGTGAACGGGCCAGCGCCCTGCAGCGTCTCGACCAGGCCCACAGCCTGAACGGCGGCCACCAGGGTGGTGTGATCCGCCGAATTGACGGCGTTCTCAACGATGTTCAGGGTGTCGAGCATTTCTGCGCCGCCAACGATCGGATTTTTGGCGTGGCCATCGGCAAAGGCAGTGGCAGTGGACAGCGCGAGGATCGCGACGGACAAAGTGAGTTTCGTGAAGCTGCTCCTGGGAATCCGCGGCGGGTCCATCCCGCCGCACACAGCACAAACGCAGGAAGTGGTGCAGAAGTTTCGCAAGACGGCGCGTCTTGATCCACAATCGCAAAGACTTGATCAGCCGCCGATGATGCGTGCCAGAATGACCGGACCAGAGGGCATGACGCGCGGAGTGCCGCCCGTTGGCTCCAAAGAGACGGTTAGCGCCCAAAGCGATGTCGGAGGCTTGTAGGCCGCGCGCAGCGGCGCTTCTTCGAGCAGACCCAGCGAAACCGGAGCCTCGCCCGATACGATCAACCACAACTCGTGTACCTTGCCTTCCGGGGCAGAATTGCCGGCGATCCGGGTGACAAGCAGGGTATCGCTGTCTGCACGCACTTCATAGGTGACATCGGCAGAGGCAAGCGTCGTCAGAACCGGGGCCAACGGCGCCCGGGCAGGTACCGCGATCAAAACCACGGCAATTGCAAATGCCGCCGCGATTGCTGCCCCGGCCGCAATACCGAACCAGGCGAACCGCTTGCGCGGAACCGCGATGGGTTTGGGAAACAGACGCGCCTCGATCTGGTGCAGAAGGTTTGGCGCGGGCTCTTCGGCATATTCGTCGTTCAACCTGGCCAGACGGACTTCCCATTCGCCAACCTGTGCGGCAAAGACCGCATCGTGTTTGATCCGCCGTTCAAGAACTGCGCGTGTTTCGGCATCCTGCACACCCAACACATATTCGGCGGCAGTCAGGTCCTCGTCTTGTGACGGGGCAGGGGTGCTGGTCATTTGTCCAGACACTCCTTCAGGCTGATCAGACCACGGCGCAACCACGTCCGCATCGTGTTCAACGGCACCTTGTGCCGGTCGGCCAGTGCGACATAGCTCAGCCCTGACAGGTAGGCCCCGCGCACGGCATCGGCCTTTGAAGGCTCCAGCTGGTCAAAGCAGTCTTCCACGCGCCGCGCTTCGCCCAGGGCGATCAGTCGGCGTTCTGCGGTAGGCGTCTGATCAACCATGGCTTCGGCGGCACGTTCCGGGGCTTGTTCCTCGCTGCGACGGCGCAGCCTGTCCAGCGCAAGGTTGCGCGCCACAGCAATCATCCATGTCATCCCGCCCCCCTTGGCCGGATCATAGCGACCTGAGCGCAGCCAAACACGTATGTAAACCTCCTGCAATGCGTCTTCCGCTGAGGCGCGGTCACGAAGCATACGGATCATAACGCCCATGAGTTTCGCAGAAGTTGCCGAATAGACATCGGCGAACGCTGCGCGGTCTTGCGCGGCGACTCGTATCAGAAGTTCTGCGATCGGATCAGCTTCAACCATGCGGTTGCGTCGCAGGCGTTTTGCCGCCTGTCAACCCCTGCGCCGACGCCCGCCCGCCCCGCCAGACCCCGATGTGTTGAAGCTGACATCGGGCAAAGTGACGATGCTCAGCAGGTTCGGAAAAGGATCCGTTGCATGCGGTATCGCATTGGCATTGACGAAATGTTCCTGAAAACGCGGCTCGATAGCGGTTTCGACCTTGTGGATGTG
Organism: Paracoccaceae bacterium; assembly: GCA_031400505.1. Classification (GTDB taxonomy): domain Bacteria; phylum Pseudomonadota; class Alphaproteobacteria; order Rhodobacterales; family Rhodobacteraceae; genus JAIYDJ01. Next base: position 14,874 of record JANNPZ010000033.1, read on the forward strand.
GTGAACGGTTTCCTCGATCTGATTGCGCGCGGCAACCGAACACAGGGCGATCCGCGCCCCGGTTCCCGCAGCGTTGCCCGCGCTGGTAACATGATCGAGAGGTGCGTCGGGGATCATCCCCAACACCATCGCATGCTTGGGGCTGATATGTGCGCCGAAGGCCCCCGCCAGCGTGACCCGCTCGACATGATCCACCCCCATCTCGTCCATCAGCAACCGCGCTCCGGCATAAAGCGCGGATTTCGCCAGCTGGATCGCCCGGATATCGCCTTGGGTGACCAGAATGCGCGGCCCGCCGGTCGCACTGCCGTCATGCAAGAGGTATCCATGCACCCGGCCCTCCTGGATCATCCGTGCCGTGCCGGTCTGTTCGGCAGAACCCACAAGGCCGCCTGGATCGACCAGACCTGCCAGCCGCATCTCGGCCACCGCCTCGATGATGCCCGATCCGCAGATGCCGGTGATGCCGCTGGTCGCGGTGGCTTCGGCAAAGCCTGCCTCGGTGGACCACAGGTCGGACCCGATCACCTTGAAGCGCGGCTCTTTGGTGACGGGGTCGATTTCGACCCGCTCGATGGCGCCGGGGGCGGCACGCTGACCGCTGCTGATCTGCGCGCCCTCAAAGGCCGGGCCGGTCGGGCTGGAGCATGCGAGCACGCGGGTTTCATTGCCTAGCAGCAACTCGGCATTGGTGCCGACATCGACGATCAGAACCATGTCCTTCGACTTGCCGGGTTCTTCCGACAAAGCAACCGCCGCGCAATCCGCCCCCACATGCCCCGCGATGCAGGGCAGAACATAGACCCGCGCCACCGAGTTGAGGTTGCTCAGGTCCAGATCGCGCGCATCCAGCGACAGGCTCGCGGAATGGGCCAGCGCGAACGGCGCCTGCCCGAGTTCGACCGGATCGATCCCCAGCAGCAAATGGTGCATCACCGGGTTGCACACGAACACCGCCTCGTAGATCGCGGTCGGCTCCACCCCGGCCTCCGCGGCAATCGAGGCCGCCAGCGCGTTGATCGCCTCGCGCACCGCACGGGTCATTTCCACATCGCCGCCGGGGTTCATCATCGCATAGCTGACGCGGCTCATCAGGTCTTCGCCAAAGCGGATCTGCGGGTTCATCAGACCGGACGACGCCAGGACCCGCCCGTCGCCAAGGTCGCACAGATGCGCCGCGATGGTGGTCGATCCAAGGTCGATGGCAAGGCCGTAAAGCCGCCCTTCATAGAACCCCGGCCAGATGTCCAGAATGCGCGGGGCCTCGTCGTGGTTGCCCTTGTGCAGCGCCACCGTCACAGCCCATTGCCCCTTGCGCAACACCGGCTGCAGGCGGCGGAGGATGGCCAGATCGGCACGCACGCCCTTGACCTGCCATTGCGCGTCCAGCGCCTGCGCCAAGCGCTCGAAATCGCCTGACGGCTCGTGCATGTCAGGCTCGGCTACTTCGACGTATAAAAGCCGGGTCGCCGGGTCCATGACCATGTCGCGCATCGTGGCCGATTTGCGGATCACCTGCTTGTGGACCTGAGATTCTGGCGGCACGTCGATGACCACATCGCCCATGACTTTCGCCTGACAGCCCAGACGGCGGCCATCCAGCATCCCGCGCTTGGATCTATAGCGTTCCTCGACCGAATTCCATTCGGTAAGGGCACCCTCATGCACCGTGACGCCATGCTTGGAAAACTCGCCATAGCCCGGGCTGATCTGGCATTTCGAACAGATGCCCCGCCCACCGCAGACCGAGTCAAGATCGACCCCCAACTGACGCGCTGCCGTCAGGATCGGGGTGCCATGGGCAAAACGTCCGCGCTTGCCCGAAGGCGTAAAGATCACCAATGCATCGTCGGTCACGAGTGTTGTCCTTTGGTTTCATGCGGGGCAGGGGCCGAGAAGGGCACACGCCAGATCAGGATGCCGACCGAAAGGGCGGCAAATACGGCAGGGTGGGCCTGAAGTGCTGTGGCGATGAACACGGCCGCCGCCCCGGCAGGCAAGGCAAGGCGGCGCGCGCCAAGCTGCATGAACCGATCCCGCACCGCCCAGAGTGTCAGGAGTGCCACAGCCATAGGCGCGCCGATGAACCAGCCCACTTGCGCCTCGGTCGCCTTGGCGTGATCGGTCACCACGTCGAACATCGCTGCTAGCCCCGCCCCCATCATCGACACCGAGGCGAACAAAAAGAGATGCCCGTATCCCCAAAGGAACGTGCGCCAGAAGCCATCGCTGGTCAGATGCTGGACCTCGGCGAAATAGATCCACCACAGCGCGAACACCGTGACCAGACCCGCCAGGGCGATCGTCACCACGGCAAGGTCAAGCTTGCCCTCGAACAGCAGCCCGAAAGCCAGCGCAATGGACAGCAGCACCTCGCCCAGCACGATGATGGTCAACAGGCCATAACGCTCGATCATGTGGTGGCGGTGGAACGGTGTGCGCAGGGCCTTTTCGCCCCAGACCGGCACCGACCATTCCACCAGAAAGATCAGGAGGCCGAAGGCAAAGAACGCCGTGCTGCCGGGGGTCGTCGTGAAATAGAAAATCACCCACAGCGCCTGTGCGACGCTGATACCCACCACATAGCGCAGGGCGGTCTTGCGATAGACGGGCGCATCCCGTGCGACGCGCAGCCAAAGCCCCACCATCCCGATCCGCATCACCACCCAGCCGATGATGCCGAACGAAAAATCAAGCGTCTTGAAGATGAACCCGATGCCGCCCGCAAAGATCAGTGCCCCGGCCATGATCACCAGCGTCAGAAACCGGGTCAGAGGATCGTCGTTGTCGAAGGCCGAGGAGAACCAGGTGTAGTTCATCCAGGCCCACCACAGCGCCAGAAACAGGAACAGGAAGTTCGGCAGCATCTCCGGGCCGTGCCCGTCCGATATCGCGTGGTGCAACCCGGCAGTAAGGGCGGCGATGGCGATCACGATCACCAGATCGAAGAACAGCTCCAGCTGCGTCGAGGCGCGATGGGCCTCGTGCGGGTCGCGGGCGCGCAAGGGGCGCAGGATCTGGGTCATGGCTCGGCGCTCCTTTCCGGTTAGATCAACTGTGGTGATAAGGCGCGGTCAGGGGTTTGCAAGGCTGGTCGCAGGCTGTTCTGCCTCGGGTCGGCCTGCCTCGGTCCGGAACGTGTAACGGATGTCGTCAAAGCTGTCGGCAGCAAAGACGTAAAACCAGCGCAAGGGCGCGGTCACGGCGGGCACGCCATGCACCGCATCGGGCGGCACGAACAACGCAACACCCGGCGCCAGCCTGTGCGCAACTCCGTCGATTATCACCGTGCCTTCACCTTCCAGCCCGAAATACACCTCTGCTTCGGCATGATGATGCGGGCGCAGGTCCATCCCGGGGTCAAGGATGGCCACGCCGCACACCATGCCGACCGTATCGGTCCGCCCGCGCGAAAACAGCGCTTTCCACTGGATCGACCCCAATGCAGGGTCGGCCCCTGTTTCAATGGGCCGATCCTTGCTATCGACACGAAGCGCCTGCATCAGCCGCGCGACCGACCCGCGCGCCCGCCTGACCGGCCACGGCTGGCTTGGGCTACCGATTGCGAGGCGTCCGAGAAGGTCTGCCCTTCGGCCACCGCGTCGATCACGCGGGAAAACCGGATCCAGTCGGTGCCGTTGGCATCGTGGTTCATCAGGAAGTTGGCGGCGCGGATCGCCTCCATTTCCACTTGACGGACCGGGTTCATGATCGCGGATGTCATCCCCGCCCCGATGGCCATCGGCAGGAAGGCCGCGTTGATGCCGTGGCGGTGCGGCAGGCCAAAGCTGATGTTGGACGCACCGCAGGTGGTGTTCACCCCCAATTCGTCGCGCAACCGGCGCACCAGCGTGAAGACCTGATGCCCCGCCGTGGCCATCGCGCCGATCGGCATTACCAGCGGATCGACCACGATGTCATGGGCCGGAATCCCATGATCCGCCGCGCGTTCCACGATCTTCTTGGCCACCGCGAACCGCACATCGGGGTCTTGCGAAATGCCGGTGTCGTCGTTCGAAATCGCCACCACCGGCACGTTGTATTTCTTGACCAGCGGCAGGACCAGTTCCAGACGTTCCTCTTCCCCGGTGACCGAATTCAGCAAGGGCCGCCCTTCGCAAGCGACCAAGCCGGCCTCCAACGCGCCGGGAACCGAGCTGTCGATGCACAGCGGCACATCGGTAATCGCCTGAATCCGCAGGATCAATTCACGCATCAGGGGGGGTTCGACAAAGTTGTTGTCGGCATAGCGTGGGTCGGTCGCCATCTTGTTGGTGAACACGGCGCCCGAGTTCACGTCCAGTACCATCGCCCCGCAGGCGACCTGTTCCAGCGCGTCACGCAAAACGGTCTCGTAATTGTCCATCTCCAGTTCCGCCGCGAGCTTTTTGCGGCCCGTGGGGTTGATCCGCTCTCCGATCACGCAGAACGGCTCGTCAAAGCCGATCACGACGGTCTTGGTCTTCGATTCGATCACGGTGCGGGTCATGTCGTTATCCTATGCTTGCAGGCACGCCCGAAGCGCCGCCGTTTTCGGTAACCCAGGTGGCATTGGTCTTGATGCCGCCCAGGGGGAAGAAATGCACCTGTTCGATGCCGAAATCCGGGTTGGCTGCCTTGTGCGCCGCCAGCGCCGCGACAACTTCGGTCGGCTCGTAGGGCAGCAAAAGCTTGGTCACATCCATCGCGCGGCGTTGCAGAACACGCAGGGACGGGCCGACCCCACAGGCAATCGCAAACTTGATCAGCGTCTGCAACTTGGCCGGGCCAGCAATCCCGATATGGATCGGCAGGCGGATGCCCTCGGCGGCCAGACGGTTGGCCCAGGCGATCACCGGCTCGGCTTCAAAACAGAACTGGGTGGCGATGGCCATCTGCGCGTCCGAGCGGTCGGCAAAGGCCTGTTTCCATTTCAACGCCTGCAAGACGATGGCGTCCCCGCCGTCCTTGTCGATGTCCTTGTTGCCTTCGGGGTGGCCGGCCACATGCAGCCGCTTGAAGCCGTCGAACAGCCCGGTTTCGATCATCTGCATGGAGCTGTCGAAATCCCCGGCGGGCGTGTTGACCCCGCCGCCCAGCAGCAGCGCCTGATCGACGCCCGCCTCTCCCTTGTACTGCGCGATCCAGTCGGCCAACGTCGCGCGGTCCGGGATGATCCGCGCCGGGAAATGCGGCATCACCGCATAACCTTCACCCGCCAGCCGCCGGGCCGTCGCCACCATGTCGGCAATCGGTGTGCCTTCGATATGCGCGATATAGACTCGCGTGCCCTTTGGCAGCAGATCGCGGAAACTTTCGACCTTTTCGGCAGTGCGCGGCATCACCTCGATGGAATAGCCTTTCACAAAGGCCTCCAGGTCCGGGTTGACTGCGGCGGTCGGCACTTCGCGGCGGAAATTGAACAAGGCCATGGCGCGTTCCTATTGAGCGGGGCGGGGGGTGGCCCAGCCATCTTGGTCGATCAGGGTTTTCAGGCGGGCTGCGTCGAATTCGCCTTCCAGCCGTGCAGCCTCGGCCGCTGCGATGTCGTCAGGCTCACCTTCGACCTCATAGGGGGGGGCCTTGCGCCATTCCGCCAGATAGGCATCAGCGTCGCGCGCGCCGACCCGCATTGCGGCCCGGTCGATTGCCTGTTCGAACCGTTCCGTCAACTGCACTTTCGATCCGCGTCGCCCCTTGCCCACGATCACCTGGGCCGGGATATCGCGCCAATAAACCACTGTGACGTCCGGCATTCTGTTTCCTTTGACCCGATTGGTGTTGCTTCTAGGCAGACATCCCCGACAAACCATGTCGGATTTCGACAAAATGACCACCATGACCGACGCGGACGACATCTTCGCTGTATCTGAGTTGATTTTCCGCGAAAATCGACTGGGTGGGTGTCGAAAGTTCAACTTCCGGACCGCGCGTGAAACTTCGCGACAAGGTCAGCGCATAGCGATGCTTGTCAGCGCCGTTGTTCAGGACTACCTTTGCGGCAACCACGAATGGAGGGCGGATATGGCGCCCGAGCGTCCCATGGGGGTGGACGCTGATCAAGCGGCGATCGAGGCCCTATCGGCCTCTCTGCCGGCAGAGACGTCGGCCCCCGAAGGCCCCGCTCCGGTGCTTTATGCGGCACTGGATTTGGGAACTAATTCTTGCAGGATGCTGATTGCCCAACCGCGTGGCAGTCAATTTCTGGTCGTAGACAGTTTTTCAAAGACCGTGCAGCTTGGCGCGGGTCTGGAAGCGTCCGGCCGGCTTAGTCGTGCTGCGATGTCGCGCACCATTCAGGCGCTGCGGATCTGCGGCAAGAAGATTGAAAAGCACGGCGTGGGCAGGATGCGGTTGGTTGCAACCGAAGCCTGCAGGCGCGCCCGAAACGCCCGCGACTTCATCCGGCAGGTGCGGCGTGAGACCGGCCTGCAGCTTGAAATCATCGCGACCGAAGAGGAAGCCCGGCTGGCCGTGATATCCTGCGCGCCGCTTGTAAGTCCGCGCACCCAACAACTGCTGGTGGTCGATATCGGCGGCGGATCGACCGAACTCGTCTGGATTGACCTGTCGCGCGTGACCCCAGAAGATCGTCCGCGATCGATCATGCGCCTGCATTCGGGTTTTTCTGCGCAGGGCCCGCAGGACGCGCAAGTGGTGGACTGGATCTCGGTGCCGCTTGGTGTGGCGACGCTGAAAGACCAGTTCATCGATGTCGAGGACGACGCGGCGCGCTTTGCCCTGATGAGCTGGTTTTTCGAAGAAAACCTTGCGAAGTTCAGCCCTTACAATGCTGACAACCCGCGGGAAGGGTTCCAGATCATCGGCACGTCCGGGACGGTCACGACTGTTGCCGCCAGCTTTCTGGGGCTGCGCCGCTATGACCGGGCCAAAGTTGACGGGCTGTTGATGACCTCGGATCAGATCGACTTCGTGATCCGCGACTACCTGTCGCTTGGCCCCGAGGGCCGCCGCACTGACCCGCGCATCGGGCGCGACCGTCATGCGCTGATCATGTCCGGCGCGGCTATCCTTCAGGCGCTGATGCGGATATGGCCGACCGACAAGCTGTCTGTCGCCGACCGCGGGCTGCGCGAAGGCTTGCTTTATGCACAGATGAGCGCGGACGGCGTTCTTGAGGATGGACCCTACGAATGACTGAAAAACCGGGTATGCCGAAAAACACCTCCGGTCGCGGTCAGCGCGAATTGCGGGTGCGGGTCAAGACCGCCAAAGGCCGCAAGCTGTCGTCCACCCTGTGGTTGGAGCGGCAGTTGAACGACCCTTACGTCATCAAAGCGCGCAAGGAAGGCTATCGCGGGCGGGCGGCATTCAAGATCCTGGAACTGGACGACCGGTACGAATTCCTGAAACCCGGCGTGAGGGTGGTCGATCTTGGATGCGCGCCCGGGGGGTGGTGTCAGGTTGCAGTCGCGCGGGTCAACGCGTTGGGCGACAGACCGACAAAACCGGTGGGCACCGTTCTGGGCGTGGATCTGCAGGCGGTCGATCCGATCGCAGGGGCGCAGATCCACCAGCTGGATTTCCTGGATGATGCAGCCGACGGGTTGGTCAAGAGCTGGCTTGGCGGGCCTGCCGATGTCGTTATGTCTGATATGGCTGCGGCGTCTTCAGGGCACAAGGGAACCGACCACTTGCGCATCATCGCGCTGTGCGAAGCTGCCGCCTATTTCGCGATGGACGTGCTGGAAGAGGGCGGCACCTTTGTGGCCAAGGTTCTGGCTGGGGGAGCTGAAAACAGCCTTCAGGCCATTCTCAAACAGAACTTCCGCAAGGTTGCCAATGTAAAGCCCCCCGCAAGCCGCGCCGACAGTTCAGAGAAATTCGTCGTGGCGCAGGGGTTTCGGGGCAGGCAGGCGGTCGAAGCCGAGCCGGACAAAGACTGATCCCCGAACCGAAAAAGGCGGCCAAAGCCGCCCTGTTTCACCCATTTTTCGCGATCAGATCATCCGCCCCAGCTGCGAACCGGCCCGCAATCCATGTGCACGAAGTTCGATTTGTAATAGTGCCCGACACCGCCGCCGCTGCAAGTTTCGGCAGCCCGCGCCATTTGGCTGACGCTGCGCGACTTCAGCCGCAGATCGGCCGCCTCGCCCTTCATGTGCAGCGAGTTCTTAGCTACCCCACGGGAACGTGACCGCAACATCGCATTTGTCGCCGGGCTGCGATAGCCAGACAGCAGCATGTAAGGTTCCGACACATCCAGCAAACGATGCGATGCGGCCATGATGTCGATGTTGCGCGGATCGATCTTGATCTTTTCGTCATTGCGCCAGTCGCGCATGAAGGTGTTGATCTCTTTCAGAACTTCGGGGATGTACTCACCCTCGATCCAATAGATCGTGTCCATGCTTTCGCCGGTTCGGCCGGAATACATCCTGATCCGACGTACATCGCCTGCGCCTTTGATAAGTCCGAACGCGTTCGATAGTGTTGGGGCAGCTACAACCATTGTTGCCGCGAACACACCAATCAGGCCACGCCGCGTCATTGCCCCAGAAGTCAAAACTGCCATTCTATGCGCCTGTCCCATCGCTTTTTGCGAGCCGCCTGTGTCTGCGGCTTTTTTGTCACTTCATCCCCAAGTGGCAACAAAGAAATGACACAATGCATCATTATCCCCAAGACAAGAATTGCCTGGACTCCGGCAGAATAGGTCGAATAGGCAAAAAATTGCTTAAAGCCTGTTTGACAAGTGCGGAAAACCGCACCGTTGCCTTCACGCCATCGCTTGGGTCCATCAGCGACCTCATCGCAGGGTTGCCCGTTTACAGTCCTGCAAAATTCGTCGAACATCGATTGACTTCGCACTGGCGCGCGGTCGCCAAGCACAGGAATAGACGCAGAATGTTTTCACGTCGGGCCCGCTTTTCTCTGGTCTTTTCCCTGACGCTCGCAGGGGCATGCGGCCTTGGGGTTGCGGGGCAGGCACTTGATGCAACCGCACCGTTCACACAAGCCGTGGCCGAAGCGGCCTTTGGCACAGAAGCGATTGCCCGGTTCTATGCCGCCCGCGGGTATGAGCCGCTGTGGACAGGCCCGGCGGACGCGCAGCGCCGTCAGGTCTTGCTTGGCGCACTGGATCAGGCCGATAGCCATGGTCTGGCCATCGCGCGCTATGACGCGGCCCAGCTTCGACACGCGTTTCGGTCGGTTGTGACCGACGGCGACCGGGGACGGCTGGAAGTGGCGATGACTGCGGCCTTTCTTGCCTTTGCAACAGACCTTTCGTCGGGCGTGCTGGAACCGAAATCGGTTGACGGCGGGATCTTGCGGGATGTCACCCGCCCGAACCCTGCGGCAGTGCTGGCCAAAGCAGCCTCGGCGGACCTTGGTGCGTACCTGAATGGGCTCGCGCCAAAGGCTGCGCCCTATGCCCGTTTGATGAAGGAAAAACTGGCGCTCGAGGCGCAGATGGCGGCGGGTGGTTTTGGCCCCGCCATTGGGGCGACGAGCCTTGCTCCGGGGGCTTCGGGCGACGCAGTCGTGCGTTTGCGTGACCGGCTTATCGCCCTTGATTACATGAAGCGATCTGCCACGATGACCTATGATGCCACGGTGCAGGCGGCCGTGCAGCGGTTTCAGTTTGACCACGGCATCACCGCAGACGGCGTTGCGGCGGCCAGCACGATCGACGCCTTGAACACCGCGCCGGATGCCCGGCTGACGTCAGTTATCGTCGCGATGGAACGCTTGCGCTGGATGCATGACGTTGCGCTTGGCGAGAAGTATGTCTGGGTCAACCAGCCCGATTTTACCGCACAGATCATCGATCGTGGTGCGGTGGTGTTTCAAACCCGTTCGGTGATCGGCAAGGATGTTCCCGATCAGCGCAGCCCAGAATTCTCTGACATGATGGAGCACATGGTCATCAACCCGTCGTGGTCGGTTCCGCGTTCGATCACCACCAAGGAATACCTGCCCTTGCTGCAATCGAACCCCAATGCGGTCAGCCATCTGGACCTTATCGACAGGGCGGGCCGTATCGTGCCGCGCGGTGCCGTGAATTTTGCCGCCTATTCGGCACGGAACTTTCCTTTTGCCCTGCGCCAATCGCCGTCGAACGGCAATGCGCTTGGCAAGGTCAAGTTCATGTTCCCCAACCCCTACAACATCTATCTGCATGATACGCCATCGAAATCCCTGTTCGACAACGAGGTGCGCGCCTATAGCCACGGCTGCATCCGCCTGGGTGATCCGTTCGATTTTGCCTATGCGCTGCTTGCCGCGCAAAGCACGGATCCCAAAGCTGAATTCGCGCGCTATCTCGACTCCGGCCGGGAATCCACACTCAAGTTGGAAACACCCTTGCCAGTGCATCTGGTCTATTTCACCGCGTGGCCGACCGCCAAAGGTGTGATTGGGTATCGCCGAGACGTCTATGGCCGCGATCAGCGGATTTTTCGGGCCCTGACCGAGGCTGGGGTGGTGCTGCGCGGCGTTCGGGGCTAAACCGCCTCGGGGAACTGATCCCTGACGACGGAGGGTTGGCGATGTCCCATCGCATTGGTGATATAGCCGAGGCCCTTGGGGCAACAGCGGCAGGCGATCTTGATTTGCGTGTCAGCGGCGCTGCCGAACCGGCCGACGCCGGCCCGCAGCATCTGGCGCTGGCCATGACGCCGCAATATGCGGATGGACTGGCCAAGGGGGCTGCGCGCGCGGCTCTGGTCTGGCCGGGTGCCGATTGGCAGGGGCTGGGCCTGCAGGCGGCAATCTTTGCGCCACGGGCCCGGGTTGCGCTGGCGGGCGTGACGTCAATTCTTGATCCGGGACCCGCGATTGCGCCCGGGATTCACCCGATGACCGTGGTCGACCCGTCGGCGGTGATCGGCCCCGGGGCCGCGGTCGGCCCCTTCGTTACGATCGGAGCGGGTGCCGTGATCGGGGCACGCGCGCGGATTGCAAGCCATGTCTCGATCGCCGAAGGGGCGCAGATCGGCGATGATGCCCTGTTGTTGCAAGGTGTGAGGATCGGCGCGCGGGTGCGCATCGGTGACCGGGTGATCTGCCAACCGGGTGCCGTGATCGGGGGGGATGGCTTTTCGTTTGTAACGCCAGAGCCGTCAGGGGTCGAAGAGATCCGGGGCAGTCTGGCCCAACGCACCGAAATCCGTGGTCAGGCCTGGGCGCGCATCCATTCCCTGGGGTCCGTCATCCTTGGCGATGACATCGAAATCGGGATAAATGCGACCGTTGACCGCGGCACGATCCGCGACACGACCGTTGGCAACGGCACCAAAATCGACAACCTCGTGCAGGTCGCGCACAATGTCGTTGTGGGCCGCGATTGTTTGCTGTGCGGCCAGGTCGGCATTGCGGGGTCGGTACGCATCGGCGACCGCGTCGTTCTGGGCGGGCAGGTCGGCGTGGGCGACAACATATTCATCGGCGACGACGTGATCGCCGGGGGTGGGACCAAGATCCTGACAAATGCGCCGGCTGGCCGGGTGCTGCTGGGCTATCCCGCAATCAAGATGGAAACCCATATCGAACTGCAAAAAGCCACCCGGCGCCTGCCGCGTTTGGCCCTGCGTGTGCAGGCACTGGAAGATGCGATCAATCTGTCGCATAAATCCCTCCGGACTGGAGACACAAAGACTGGCGACACACAGGCTGGCGACACACAGGCTGGCGAACCAGAGACTGGTTTTTCAAGCAAAGGACCGCAAGATGACCGGTAGCGTGCAGGACAGGGTGGTTGCAATCATCGCCGAACAGGCGGTGCTGGAGGTTGGCGACGTCGAGCTTGACATGAGCCTGGACGATCTGGGCATCGACAGCCTTGGTCTGGTCGAGTCGATCTTTGCCATTGAAGAGGCGTTTGACATCTCGGTTCCGTTCAATGCAAACGCGCCGGAAAAGAACGAATTCGACATCTCGTCGGTTGCAGCCATCGTGCGGGCCGTCGAAGGGTTGCTGGCCCAGAAGGTCGCATGAACCGCGTAGTCATTACCGGAGCGGGAACGATCAACGCGTTGGCCCATGACGTGCCGGGTACCTTTCAGGCGTTCCGCGAAGGGCGTTGCGGGATCACGGAACTGGATATCCGCGACAAGGACCGCTTGTCGATCCAGATCGGCGGTCAAGTCCACAACTGGGACCCAGAGGCGCATTTCAATCGCCAGCAGATTGTTCTATATGATAAATTCACCCAATTCACTTTGCTTGCGGCACGTCAGGCGGTGGCACAGTCGGGTCTGAACTTCGACGGGCTTTTGGGGTATGACGCGGGCGTCGTTCTGGGAACTGCCGGGGGCGGGGTGAACACTTGGGACGACAACTATCGCGCTGTCTATGAAGAGGGCAAGAACCGCGTCCACCCGTTCGTGGTGCCCAAACTGATGAACAACGCCGCGGCGAGCCATCTGTCGATGGAATACAACCTGAAAGGCCCCTCTTACACAGTCGCTACGGCCTGTGCGTCGTCCAATCATGCGATGGGGCAGGCGTTCCACATGATCCGGTCCGGCATGACGCGCGCGATGCTGACCGGCGGGTCTGAGTCGATGCTGTGCTTTGGCGGCATCAAGGCATGGGAAGGCTTGCGCGTCATGTCGAAAGACGCCTGCCGACCGTTTTCGCTGACGCGCAATGGCATGGTGCAAGGCGAGGGTGCTGCGGTGTTCGTTTTTGAAGACTACGAGATGGCCCGCGCACGCGGAGCCGAAATTCTGGCCGAAGTCTGCGGCTTTGCCATGACCTCGGATGCGTCAGATATCGTTATGCCGTCGAAACAGGGTGCAGCGCGGGCCATGGCGGGGGCCATGCGCGATGCCCGGATCAATCCCGATCAGGTTGGCTATATCAACGCGCACGGCACCGGAACGGCGGCGAACGACAAGACGGAATGCGGCGCAGTGGCGGATGTGTTTGGTCATCACGCCGACCGGCTGATGATGTCGTCAACCAAATCCATGCACGGCCACCTGATCGGCGGCACCGGAGCGGTGGAGTTGCTGGCTTGCATCATGGCGCTGAAACATGGGGTTATCGCGCCGACCATCGGCTATGAAGAGCCTGATCCCGAATGCGCCCTGGATATCGTGCCAAACACCGCACGAGAGGCATCGGTCGAGGTGTGCCTGACCAACGCCTTTGCCTTTGGCGGCTTGAACGCTGTCCTGGCTCTCCGCCGCGTCTAGTCCGATCCGCCGGGCCAGTGCGCAGCCCGGCATCCGGCAAAGTCCTGTTTCAAGGACCTTTCACATCGACATTTGCGTCTTCGACGGCCTTGAAACCGGCTGTGAACCCCTTGAGCGAGATGTTCAACGCCACTTTCTGATCGGGGGCGACGGCGGGCACAATCGTCAGGACCGCGCCAGCACCCTTGCGAAACTGGTCGACTTCTTCGACGGTAAAGCCGATCCGCGCTATGCAGCCGATCTTTGCGCAGAATGTGAACGGATAGATCTTTGCCTTGCCGGTATCGATCGTCAATTGCAGGTTTGCTGTCAGCAGCGTTTCCAAAGGCACGATCACGGTCGCCCCGGCCGCGGCCTTTGAACCCTCTGGCAGGTCGAACATGCTGATTTCAGCAACCGGACCGCCGGTTTCGTCCTTCAGAAGTTGGTAAAGCTGGCAGGGGTCGGATCCGTCTTCGGTCTTGACGCAGCGCTGTTCCCAGACTTCGAAACCGGCCTGAAGGTAGGTGTCGCCAAGCACAGCATTTTCCGGCGTTGCCAGTGAAGCGGACCCGGCAGGGACTTCTTGCCCCATCGACAAGTCCGGTTCGGCAGGGGGTGTTGCGGCCTCTTGGGCCAGCGCGCCTGCCAGGCTCATCAGCGTCAGGCCCGCTGCGACGACAAAAGACCGCGCAAGGGTCCCGGCCAAGGCAGGAGCGCTGTCGCGGAACTGTTCAGATGTAGACATCGCGTCATTTTCCTCAAGTAACTTTGCAACGGCTTAGCATGACGCCAGCCCCGAGTCAGGTGCGAAAAGCGCGGTCTGCGATCAATCGCCCCTACAGGTTGCCGACAGCCGCAGGCCATAAAAAAAAGGCCGACGAGCGACCTTTTTTCCCTGTTTTTTTTGCTCCCTGTCGGACTGACCGACGTCTTGCACGAACGGTAGGGTGGTTTTCCACAGGCGTCAATTGGGTATTTGCGCATCGGTCATCGCAAAACTGTTACAAAAAAACCATGTCCTTTCAGCCCCGGCGTCGCATGCGCCGTAAGGCTTCTTTCGTCTGCACAACTTGGTGCGTCAGGGCTGGCATGACGGGCCGATCACTGTATTTTGCACGAACAGTGACGGGATCTCGTGCTCTGACCCCAGAGCGGCGACAGCAAAAGGGCAGGCGATGACAGACAGCATATTTGTGGGCGGCGGCGGACCCGGTTACGCAGAACCGCAGGCCCTTTTGCTGAAGTACGGCAACCGTCACGGGTTGATTGCGGGTGCGACGGGTACTGGCAAGACCGTGACGCTGCAAATCCTGGCCGAAGGGTTTTCGGCGGCAGGGGTGCCGGTGTTCTTGTCTGACATCAAAGGGGATATCTCGGGCCTGGGCGAAGCTGGCTCGCCTGATCACAAGCTGCACGCGCCGTTCATGGATCGGGCCAGCACCATTGGCCATGATTTGCACTACCGCGCCTTTCCGGTGACGTTCTGGGATATGTTCGGCACGCAAGGCCATCCGGTGCGTGCCACCGTGGCCGAGATGGGCCCTTTGCTGCTGTCGCGCCTGATGGAGTTGACCGAACCGCAAGAAGGGGTGTTGAATGTCGCCTTCCGGCTTGCGGACGAAGAAGAATTGCCGCTGCTGGACCTCAAGGACCTGCAGGCGTTGCTGACGTTCATCGCCGAAAACGACGACGCGATTTCTGCACGCTTTGGGTTGGTTTCGGCCACGTCCATCGGTGCGATTCAGCGCCAACTTCTCGTGCTTGAAAATCAGGGGGCCGCGTCGATGTTCGGCGAACCGGCGCTGGACCTTGCCGACCTGATGCGCACCGATGACACTGGCGCAGGGCGGATCAACATCCTCGCCGCAGACAAGCTGATGCAGTCACCCCGCCTTTACGCCACCTTCCTGTTGTGGCTGCTGTCGGAACTCTTCGAGCAGATGCCGGAGGTTGGCGACCCCGACAAGCCCAAACTGGTGTTCTTCTTTGACGAGGCGCATCTGCTGTTTGCCGATGCACCCAAAGCACTGGTGTCCAAGGTCGAACAGGTGGCGCGTCTGATCCGCTCCAAAGGCGTGGGGGTCTATTTCATCACCCAGAACCCGGCGGACGTGCCGGATGTGATCCTGGGCCAGCTTGGCAACCGCGTGCAGCACGCACTTCGGGCCTTCACGGCGAGAGACCAGAAGGACCTTGCCAAAGCCGCCGAGACCTATCGCCCCAACCCCGGGTTCGACACCGTCGATGCAATCCGCGATACCGGCACCGGCGAGGCGGTGACGTCGTTTCTGCAGGCCAAGGGCATCCCGTCGGTGGTCGAACGCACGCTTGTTCGCCCACCTTCCTCCAAGCTTGGACCGATCGACCCTGCCGTGCGGGTGCAGATCATCGCAAGCTCCGACATGGGCCGCAAATATGCGACGGCAATCGACCGGGATTCAGCATACGAACGCCTGCGCGCGCGCGCCGACAAGGCCGCGCGTGACGCCGCGCAAGACGCAACAGCACGGCAGGCCGCAGCCGACGCCGAAGACACCCGCAGGGTGGATGAGGACCGCGAATTCACCAGCGCGCGGCGCTATGACGGCAGCCGGTCCGACCCGGTACCACGCAGGAAATCGGGCAGCCGCAGCGATTCGATGGGCGAGGCTTTCGCCAAAAGCTTTGCCCGCCAGCTTGGCACGAAAACCGGGCAGGCTGTGGTGCGCGGCGTTCTCGGGTCGATCTTCGGACGCCGCTAACGCGCCAGTTTGCGCACCTTCAGCTTGGTGATGCGGTTCTCAACGCGGGAGGTCACCTCGAACCGAAAGCCGTGAAAGCTGAAGGTCTGACCTTCGTCCGGGATGACTTGCGCCTCATGGATCACCAGCCCGGCGACGGTGTTGGCGCGGTCATCGGGCATGTCCCAATCGGTCGCCCGGTTCAGGTCGCGCAAGGTGACCGCGCCATCCACCAACCAAACGCCCTCCGGACCGCGCCTGATGCCGTCGTCGCGGCTGACCACATCGAACTCGTCGGTGATCTCGCCGACGATCTCTTCCAGAATATCCTCCAGCGTGATCAGCCCGCGCAGCGCGCCATATTCGTCGACCACCAGCGCGAAATGCGTCCTACGTTTCAGGAACTGCCGCATCTGGTCGTCCAGCGTGCTGGTGTCGGGAATGAAATAGGGTTTCATTGACACCTTCACGATGTCAAGATCGGCAATCGCCGCGATGCCGCCCCCCGTCACCCTGACCAGCCGGTCGACTTCGCGCAACACATCCTTGGCATGGACCACGCCCAGGATGTTCTCCTCATTGTCCCGAAACACCGGCAACCGCGAGTGAGGTGACCCAAGCAGACGGGTGATGATCTGATCCGGTGGCCAATCGGCGTCGATCATCTCGATCTGGCGGCGGTGGCGCATCACTTCTGCAACCGTCCGGTCGCCAAGATCGAGCGCGCCAAGCAAGCGGTCGCGGTCCTCGCGCTGCATCGATCCGTCGGTGTGACCTTGGGCGATCACCTCTGCCAGATCGTCGCGCAAGGCAGTGCGGCGGCTGTCGGCAGAAGGCCCGGCAGTCAGTTTGCGAAACGGGGTCAAAAGCAGATCACGCAGGCGGGACATGCGCGCGTTATGGCGGCAAGCCGGGGCCAGAGCAAGCCAGGGTTGAGGCAAGCCATCAGACCTTGCGCGCCAGCGGATGCCGGGTCAGCACCAATTCCTTCAACCGGTCTTCCTGAACATGGGTGTAGATTTCGGTCGTGGCGATATCGGCATGGCCCAGCAGCGTCTGGATGACCCGCAGATCGGCCCCGCCGGCCAGCAAATGGGTGGCAAAGGCATGCCGCAGGGTGTGCGGCGTGACGCGGGACGGGTCCACCCCGCCTTCGACGGCGATATCCTTGATCATCAAATAAAAGTGCTGCCGCGTCAGGTGTCCTGCCACACCAGGACCGGGGAACAGATGCCGCCGAACCGGTTTGCCCGACAGCCTGTGGGTGTCTTCGTCGCCGTCATGCCAGGCAAGCCATGCCGCGACCGCTACGCGCGCAGGGGTCGACATCGGCACCATCCGCTCTTTGTCGCCCTTGCCGCGCACCAGAATCATCGACGGATCGCCGCGCACAGCCGCCACCGGCAGTTCGACCAGTTCCGACACGCGCATGCCGGTCGCATAAAGCAGTTCCACCAGCGCCGTATTGCGCAGCCGGTCCGGCGGGGTGCGGCCATGATTGCGCGCGGCGATCAGCAGCCGGTCCACTTCGTCATGGGTCAAAGTCCGTGGCAAGCTTTGAGCCCGGCCCGGCCCCTTGATCCGGATCGCCGGATTGTCCGCCCTCCAGCCCTCGTCACATGCAAAGCGGAACAGCTGTCGGATCGACGACAGCCGCCGCGCCCGCGTTGCCTTCGACAGGCCCTGCGCATCACAAAAGATCAGATACGCCTCGACTGCCTCTCGTCCGGCGTGTTGCAGATCACTGCCCTGCCGTGCAAGCCAGCCCGAAAAGTCCAGCAGATCGCGGCCATAGGCAAGCCGGGTATTGCGTGCAGCATCCTGTTCAGCCGCAATGGCGTCAAGAAACGCCGAGATCCACTGCGCGTCATCCTGCGCCATCAGCCCCGCCGTTCCAGCAGCATCAGCTCAAGGGCCGTGCGCCGCGCCACATCTTCCAGTGCTGCCGCGCGCAACAAGGCGAGCCCTTCGGTCACTCCACGCAGATCCCCCTGCACGCCCTGCGCTATCCGCCCCATACCCCACAGAATGGCCTCGCCAACCCGCCCCTCATCCAGCAGCTTTTGTGCCTCCGTTTGCGCAGGGGCGTCGGCAAAAGCCGGGGCAATCGCGCGGGCCATGCTGTCGGGGGCTACCAGCCCTTTCAGGTCGCCTGCGGCCAATCCGGCAAGAAAACGGTCGCGGATGTCATCGGTCACAGGCGCGCGGGCGATACGCTCGTAGTCGGGCGACAAAAGGCCGATCTCGTAGGCCAGTTGCGCCGCTGTATCCGTCAGCGGCAATGCAGCCAGTCGTTGGGCATAAAGCGAGGCAAAAGGCACCTCCAACTCCATCGCCTGCATCTGCACCCAGACCAGCGGCAACGCGCGCGACACGGCTTGCGGGTCGCGCCGCGCCAGGGCTTGATCAAACCCCTGAAACGCATCCGCCCGGTCCCACACCCCACCAGAAGCGGCAGGCATGGCCCGCGTGTAAAGCCCAAGCAGAACGTTTGGAGAAATGGCACCGGCCCGCGCCAAACGTTCGGCAGCTTCGATCTGCGCCTTCCATCCGGCGGTTTCCCGCAACTCGGCATGGGCAAAAGCCAAGGGAAGCGACCCGGTCGACAGCGTCTCGCCAACCGCCTCGAACATCCGCCAGGACAGCGGCGTCACGGGTTTGGCGGGGGCTGGCATCGGCTCGCCTTCATAAAGGTCAGGGTCCAGATAGCGCGACAGCAACGCGTCCTCTTCCGGCCCGATCTGCCCCAAGGCTTGCGCGGTGCGCAGCGTCAAGGCCGCGGCATTCCAGTCGCCAGACCGCGCAAGGCAGAAAATCCGGGCCGGAAAGGTCGGCGCAAGGCCAGGGTTCGCGCGCATCGCCTCGCACACCGCGTCTTCGGCCCCGGTCAGCAGCGCCACGTCGAAACTGCGCCGAAACAATTCGGGCGACGTGGTTGCATCCGCCGCCTCCAACAGTGCCTCGGCCTGCTCCAGCGCGCCGATGCTCAGCAACCGGTCCAACCGCGCCACCAGCAGGCGTCCGTTCGGGCCTGCGTCTGCGGGGGGGTCTGCCTCGGCCAGGAGCAGGGTGATCAGCATCCCTTGCAGCGCAGGCAACCCTTCCAGATTCTCGGCAAACAGGGCCGCGATGATTGCGTCCGTGCGCCCCAAGCCCCAAAGATTGCGCGGCAGCCCGGTGACCTGTGCCGGCAGCAGACCTACCCCGTCAGACAACGGCCCCCCCAGCACCCGCACCGACACCTCGGCCGGAAGCGCCGATCCCGTGGTCACCGCCGGTTCAACAACCACCTCCGGAATGGGCGGTGCCGTCGCAACCGATTGCGACAGCCAGTCGATCGCCGACAAAGGTTCTTCGGCTTGTGCCGCGCTGGCAAACGCCGCCAAGATCAAGGCCAGCCTAGTCCGCATGCAATGTCACCGGCAGCGTGATTTCACGCGGTTCAGGTGAAAGGTCGGCCAGATAGGCGTATCCGATCAACCCGGAAAACCCAAGAATCACTAATACCGCTAAGGATTTGATCACCCGACCCATACCCATATCGCCCCATGCCCATTTCGCCGTTGTTTTCCGCCGGTTCCCCCGGTCGTTCTTGCCGTATCGGCCACCGCTTTGGTGGGCGGCCGACCGGTCCTATTTACGATTGTATATGGCATTGGCGCCAAGTTCACGCCATTCAAGGAAGAAAGATGCCGGTCGGCAGGGGACCGCCGCAACGATGGCGCGCAGGCACGCAAACGCCCTGCGCAAGCTTGGGACGGCAATGGTCCCAGAAGGCAGCACGGGGGGGGACAAGATGGTGCAAGGATTGCAGAAAAATTGACGCATCGGCTGAAGAAAACCGTGGCGTTGATCGGCATGATGGGGGCTGGAAAGACGGCTGTGGGAACCGCACTGGCCCGGCAGCTTGGTGTGTCATTTCTTGATTCGGACGAGGAGATCGCCCGTGCGGCAGACCGCACCATTGCGGAAATCTTCGAACGAGATGGCGAGGCATTTTTTCGCGCCCGCGAAACCGAAGTGCTTGGCCGCCTGATGCGGGCACCCCCGGCCGTGCTGTCGACGGGGGGAGGTGCATTTCTGTCGGAACGCAACCGGTCCGTGATCGAGGCATCCGGTGTATCGGTATGGCTGCGGGTTGATCTGGAACTTCTCTGGCAACGGGTCCGCCACAAGACGACCCGGCCCTTGCTGCGCACTGCCAACCCACGCGAAACCTTGCGTGCGCTTTACGAGGCGCGCGTCCCCTTCTACTGCCTTGCTGACTTGGCGGTCGATTCGGCAATCGATTTGACGGTCGACGCCATGGCGCAGCGGGTGGCCGATGCTCTCGCCTCGCGGGGCGATGTATTGGAAAGGGTTTAGGATGGGACTTTCGCTGTCGCAGACAGTTGTGCCCGTGGACTTGGGCACACGCAGCTATGACGTGCGCATCGGCTCCGGCCTTGTCGATCAGGCAGGTTCGCTGATCGCGCCGTTGCTGGTGCGGCGCCACGTGGTGGTGATCACCGACGAAACTGTCGCCGGTCTGCATCTGATGCGCTTGTCCGCAAGTTTCGAAGCGCAAGGCCTTTCGGTAAGGGCGCTTGCCCTGCCGTCTGGCGAGGCTACCAAAGGCTGGCAGCAGTTCGCCCGGTGTTGCGAATGGCTGCTGGAACAAAAGGTTGAACGTCGCGATGTCGTGGTGGCGTTCGGTGGCGGGGTGGTCGGCGATCTGGTGGGCTTTGCCGCCGCGGTTCTGCGGCGTGGGGTGCGGTTTGTGCAACTGCCTACGACGCTCTTGTCACAAGTTGACAGTTCGGTTGGCGGCAAGACCGGCATCAACACCGCACAGGGCAAGAACCTGATCGGGGCATTTCACCAACCCAGCCTCGTGCTGGCCGATATTGACGTGCTGGACACCCTGACGCCACGCGATTTTCTGGCAGGCTATGGCGAAGTCATGAAGTACGGCCTGCTGGGCGATGCCGACTTCTTTGACTGGCTCGAGGTGCAGGGTCCTGCGCTTGCTGCGGGTGACACGGGCGCGCGCATGCATGCCGTGACCCGGTCCGTCGAAATGAAGGCGGGCATCGTGTCGCGCGACGAGACGGAAGAAGGCGAACGCGCCTTGCTGAACCTTGGTCACACGTTTTGCCATGCTTTGGAAAAGGCAACGGATTACAGCGACCGGTTGTTGCATGGCGAAGGTGTGGGCATCGGCTGCGCATTGGCATTCGAGCTGAGCCAGCGATTGGGTCTGTGTTCGCAAGAAGCCCCAAGCCGCGTTCGCGCGCATTTGCGCGCGATGGGGATGAAGACCGACCTTGCCGATATTGCGGGCGATCTGCCGGGCGCAGACGATCTGCTTGCCCTGATGGGCCAGGACAAGAAGGTTGTCGATGGCCGTCTGCGGTTCATCCTGGCGCGCGGGATCGGGCAGGCATTCGTCGCCGAAGATGTGCCGCCCGATCTGGTGCGCTCGGTTTTGACCGAGGCGCTTGCCCGGCGGTGATTGCGGTGATTGCCGCGCAACGCAGGATAATTCGCAGTCTGCCACAACGGCCGGTACACCGATGCGATCTTGCGGCCCCTTGACCGGCTGCCCTAGGGTTGCTGCAAAAGAACGGGAAAAGACTATGGGTTTGCGTCTTTTGCACACGTCGGACTTGCATCTTGGCAAGGGGTTTGGTGGCTTCCCTGAAGCGATCAGAAACAGACTGTCCGAGGCGCGGCATACCGCAATAGCGCGATTGGCGCAGGCGGCGCGCCAGGGCGGCGCCACGACAGTTTTGCTGGCAGGTGACACGTTCGATACGGAAACACCGTCACCGCAGACCCTGCGCCATGCCCTGCACAGCCTGGCCGAGGCAGCGGATATCCAATGGCTGATGTTGCCGGGCAATCACGACAGCCTTGCCGCGACCGAGTTGTGGCGCAAGATCGCCGCAGAGCGACCCTCCAACCTGCACACGCTGGTGACGTCCGAACCGCTGTCGCTTGCGCCTGACGCGTGGCTGTTGCCGGCACCCTGCACCCAACGCCGGCCGGGTCGCGATCTGACCGAAGCGATGCAGGCCCCGACCCCGGCCGGCGCGGTGCGGATCGGGCTGGGCCACGGGGCGATTGCTGATTTCTCAGGCGAAGAAGACGTGGCAGGCATCATCCCGCCCGACCGCGCCACCCGATCCGGACTGGGTTATCTTGGCCTTGGCGATTGGCACGGCCAGATGCGGGTCAATGACGCGACCTGGTATTCCGGCACGCCCGAGGCGGACAGTTTCAAACACCCCGCACCACCAGCGGCATTGTTGATTGCCCTGGACGGGCAGGACGCTGCCGTAAAGGTAACATCAGTGCCGACCGGCAGCTTTCGTTGGCTGTCCGCACAGATCGACCTGCTTCCCGGCGATCTTTCACGGCTGACTGACGCCCTGCCACATCCGCGCGGGCGGCGCGACTGTCTTGTCAAGATCGCCGTCACCGGACGCCTGACGCTTGCCGACCGCGTCATGCTTGACGCGGACCTTGCACGCATCGCCCCGGATTTCGGCTGGTTTGCCTGCGACCTTGGCGGTCTTGGCACCGACGCCCGCCCTGACGATCTTGACATGATCGACCGGGCAGGTGCGCTTCGCCATGCGGCCGAGGCGCTTTTGTCTGACGCGCAGGACCCGGCCTTGACCCAGACCGATCGCGATCTGGCGTCAAGCGCGTTGTCGCGGCTTTATGCCTTTGCGCAGGCAGATCCGGCATGAAACTGCGCGGTATCACTTTGACAAACGTCCGGCACTTCGCGGGCAAACAGGCGCGCCTTTCGGGCATCTGCGATGGCGTCACTGTGCTGTCCGAGGCAAACGAGTTTGGCAAGTCGACCTTCTTTGACGCGCTGCATGCCGTGTTTTTCGAAAAGCACCGCAGTACGGGCAAAGTGGTCAAGGCGTTGCAGCCCCATTCCGGTGGTGCGCCCGAGGTGGCAGTTGATCTCGAGGTGTCGCAGGGTCGCTATAGCGTGACCAAACGCTGGCTTTCGCGTGCCTTTGCCCGCGTCACCGACGCCAATGGCAAGATTTTTGCACAAGACGACGAAGCCGAAGCGTGGATCGGTACCTTGCTCGCCGGCGGTCGTGCTGGCCCGTCTGGACTGTTGTGGGTGCGCCAGGGCCTGATGGGGCTCGAGCCCGACGCAAAGGACGATCGCGACCGCGACATTGCCACGCGGCGCGATCTGATGTCTTCGGTCGCGGGCGAGATCGAGGTGATGACGGGCGGTCGCCGGATGAATGTGGTGCTGGACAAGGTTGCGGCGGCGCTGTTGCCTCTGGTCACCCCGACTGGCAAACCGAAGGCCGGTGGCGACTGGGCGCTTGCACTTGATGACGCAGCCGAACAGGCCGCACAAGAGACAGTCCTGCGCGAAAAGGTCCGATCCCTTGGCGATGACCTGCGACGCCGGTCGGATCTGCTGCGCGAACAGTCTCGGCTTGGCGACCCGGCAACCGTAGCCGGGCGCGAGACGGCTCTGGCCCAAGCGCGCGCCGCCCATCAGGCGACCCTTGCCCATGCAGGCTTGCAAACCGAAGCCGCGCGTGAAGTGGCGCTGTGCGATCTGACCTGCGCTGCAACCCTAAAGGACATCGCCCGGCTGGAAAGGTTTTCTGCACGACTGCGCGCGACGCGACAAGACTGCGACCGAGCCGCAGCTACTGCCTTGACCGACCGTGACCATGCCGAAATCCTGTCTGCAAAGGAACGCAGCCTCGCAGAGGGTATCGTGCGAACTGCTGCGGATACCCGATCATTGCGCCTGCGTCTGGCTGCCGCGCAAAAGGGGCAACTGGCCCATGCCGCGCGGCAAAGGGTTTCCGATCTGACACGCAGCCTTCAGCTTGCCGAAGATGTGCAGCGCCAACTGGAGGCAGCATCGGCGCAACGGCGCTTGATTAGCGTCACACCGCAAGCTGTTGCACTTGCAGAAAAGTCCCAAATCGCGCTTGACCGGCTTGCCGCCAGGGCCGAGGCAGAGGCGCCGGTATTGCAGTTCACGTACAGCGGGGCCGAACGCGCCCTGCGCCATGGCGAACCCGTTGAAGTCGGCCCGCTGCGGATTGTTGTGCCGACAGAGTTCGACTTGCCTGGGATCGGCAAGCTGCATGTCGACCCCGGTGCCGAACGGGGTGCAGATTTGGCAGCCGCCCTTGCTGCAGCCGCCGACGCGCATGCCCGGCATCTGCTGGCCTGCAACGCCGCCGATCTGCTTGCCGCGCGGCGCGATCTGCATGCGTCGCAAAGGCTTGACGATGTTCTGCGCAGTGCCGCAGACGCCCTTGCCAGCATTGCACCCGATGGATTGGCTGCCCTGCGTGACGCCTGCTCCCATGCCGCAGCCGAGGCAGGCCTTGCGCCCAATGCCGCCGCCGAAGACCCGGACGCGCTTGACCTGTTGGTGTCGGGCGCCGAAGCAACCGAGGCGGACGCCCGCGCGGCGGCATCAACTGCGCAGGCGCTTGCCAAGCTTGCCGCCGAAAAACGCGCCAAGTCCGAGGCCGACCTTAGATCTGCAGAACGCGCCGTTGCAGAAGGCACCGAAGAAGCGGGCGATCCGACTGTGCTGGCAATGGCACTGTCCGCGCACCGCGACCAACTGGCTGCGCAACAGCTGCGCGCCGATGCCGCGCGCAGTGAGGTTGCCCGTTTGCAGGCAACGGCACCCGATCTGGAGACGGCAACGGCACGCCTGAGCCGTGCCGCCTCTGTCGTGGACCTCGCGCGCAAACGGGCCGATGACCTGCGCGCCGAACTTGCCAGTCTGAATACCCGCATCGAACTGCTTGCCGATCAGGGGATCGAGGAATCCCTTAACACGGTGATCGAGGCGCGCGCGACAGCGGCGGCCCGGGCGCTGCGCTATGACGCCGAGGTGCAGGCCCTTTTCAGGTTGCGCCGGGCACTGGACGACGCCCGCGCGCAAGCCCGCGATGCCTATTTCGGGCCGGTGTTGCGCGAATTGACACCCCTGTTGGAAATTCTGCACCCCGCGGCGGCGTTGCAGATCGATGACAAGACCTTGCTGCCTGTGACGTTGACCCGCGCGGGGGTGCACGAACCGCTGGACATTCTGTCGGGTGGTACGCGCGAGCAGCTGGCGATTCTGACCCGGCTTGCCTTTGCCCGGTTGTTTGCCAGGGCAGGGCAGCAAGTGCCGGTCATCCTTGACGATGCGCTGGTCTACAGCGATGACGACCGGATCGAGGCGATGTTCACCGCTTTGCACCGGGTGGCAACGGATCAGCAGATTCTGGTTCTGACCTGCAGGCAGCGCGCATTTGCAGCCTTGGGTGGCGAACATGCGCAGGTCCAGGTGACCGATCTGTAAACCCAGATTCAGCCCTGCCGTTCTGACCCTCGACGCCCGCGCCGGTTCAAAAGCCGACGACCGCTTGTTCAATCGCGTTCAGCAGCCACAACAGACCCGCATCCGCCAACCCCGCCTTTGGCAGGACCGCGCGCATTTCCGCCTGCGGCAACGCGATCGGCATGTCGATCGATGTCAACCCAAAGCGGTCAGCTTGCTGGGCCAGAAACAGCTTTGGGGCCGCAGTGATCAGATCAGAGTTTGCAACGACGTCCAGCGCCATCAGAAAATTCGGGACGGTCACCGCAACCCTGCGCGTCAGGTTTTGCTGTGCAAGAAACACATCCACAAACCCGTCGCGGCTGCCACTGGCCGAGACAAGGACATGTTGCTGTGCGCAATACTGTTGCGCGGTCATGCCGCCCATCAACGGGTGGCCCTGCCGCATCGCCACGACAAAGCATTCGGCATAAAGTGCGCGGCTGACAAACCGCGCCGGTGCGTTGAAGACATCGGCCACTGCGCCCAGGGGCAAGATCATCAGATCGGCCTCGCGCGCATCAAGGCTGGCAAAGGCGTTGGTCCAGCCGGTGTTGTTGGGCATGATGTTCACAAATGCGAGATCGATCAGGGGTCCGGTCCGCGTGATCTGATCCAGAACCGACAGAACGATCCGCGATGACCCGCCATCCGGCGCGCCAATGACGAAACGGCGATCTGAAGTGGCCGGATCAAAAGGTGCGGCGTTAGCCATCAGTTTGCGCGCGTCGCGCAGGATGTCGGCAATCGGCTGCGCCAGCGCCAGACCCCGTTCCGACGCCACAACCCCCTTTGGTGTCCGCAAGAAAAGCGGGTCGTTGAACAGCCGCCGCAACCGGGACAGGCCGTGACTGACCGCCGACGGCGACAGGTTCAACCGCTCTGCGGCGCGTGCAACATGCTGTTCCGCCAGCACCGCCTCGAACAGCACCAGCAGGTTCAGGTCGACGCGCGACAGATCAGTTTTGTGCAGCATTATGCTGAAATCGTATCACTGGAACCATTTCCGCTCAACTGGCACATGTGCCGCCGACATGCGGCAGGCCAGCAACTGGCCCGACCGGTGTTTGACGGCCTTGGAATTCACCGAGGTAAGACTGCTTTATGAAAAAGGTAAAATACGATGAAAATAAACAATATTTTTGCCGATCCTGCGCAGCCGACCGCGGGGTCTGCGTCAATCCGCAATGCTGCACTCTTGCGGCAAACTTCCGCTGCCCGCGCGTCCGCCGGGGTACAAGCAGATCAGGCGCCACCCGAAGCGATGGCGGTTGTAGATTTTTGGCGGGCCGCGGGCCCGGCGATGTGGTTTGCCCGCGACGCGGCCTTTGATGCAGACTTCCGTGACCGGTTCATCGCGCTGCACGAGGCCGCAACGCGTGGCGATCTGGTCGGCTGGTCAGCATCGCCGCGGGGCGCACTGGCTTTGCTGATCTTGCTGGATCAGTTCCCACGCAACGCCTTCAGGGGCACGCCCCGGATGTACTCGACGGACCAACTGGCCCGTGCCATGGCTGACAAGGCGATTTATGCGGGACATGATGCTCTCGTCGACCAGGCGCTGTCGCTGTTTTTCTATTTGCCATTCGCCCATTCCGAACGACGCGAGGATCAGGAAAGATCGGTGATGCTTGCCCGAAACCTTCCACCGCCGATCCCCGATCACGCGGCCCGACATCAAGACATCATCCGCCGCTTTGGTCGGTTTCCGCACAGGAACGCGATTCTGCGGCGCAGATCCACCGCAGAAGAGACCGCCTATCTGGCCTCGGGCGGTTATTCGGGCTGACGGGGGGCGCCTGTCATCCGGTGCGCAGACTTATCTTGCCTGCCCACGCCAATTCCTTTTTCACAACCTACAACGGAACATGTTATGCGTATCTCTTACTTTTGCTTTGTCTGGGCCGCACTTGCCGGAATGTCCGGTATGGCTCTTGGTCTTTACATGGGCATTGCCGAGGATCACACGCTTGCCCCCTCGCATGCCCATCTCAACTTGCTTGGTTGGGTCACGATGATGCTGTACGGGCTTTATCATCGTGGCGCACCGCAGGATGCATCTGCGCTGCGGTGGGTCCAGGTCAGCCTTGGCGGCGCGGGCTTTATCGGCTTCGCAGCTGGGCTTGGCGTCTATCTTGAAAGCGGAAGCACGACGTTCTTTCCAGTCTTGCAGGCCGGCGTCATAGGGTGCATGGCCTCGATGGCGCTGTTCATCTTCATCCTGGTGCGGGATGCCGCGCGGCTTGGCCTGACCCGCACGGAGATGCTGATGGATCCGTCTTTCGGCATCTGACGCTGCGGTTTGTGCGGGCCGCCAGCAAGCGCCATGCCACTGCACAATAGCACTGGCAGAGCGTCGGTTTTGCTGGCCTTGCGCAGGCGAGCCTTTGCAAGGATCGGCGCTGGCCCCGGATAGGTCGAAGCGTGATCGACTTAGCCGGGCAGGCACGGGCACAGGGGCGCGGTTGCAGATCCGATCTGGCCAAAGCACCCACATGGACCGCAAGCCAGATCGAGTGTTTTGGGTGAAACCTTCAGCCCACGGATGGCAAGGGCATCAGTCTGAAACGCCTGCTGCATCTCGCTTAGAAGATCTTTCGCGGGCTGCCCGCTTAGCGCGCAGGAATGCAGGCTCGCCTTCCCTGCAAACTTGAACACACTGAATAGCTTAGCCCCGTCGTTGAACGTATCACTTTCAGACAATCCAGTCGCAGCCGGGGCGTTCAAGACCCGGCTGCGACGTTCTTTCGCGTCAGTAGCCGCCTTTGCCTGCGGGTTTGACAACCAAAAGGGTCACGATGGTATAGATCACCCCCGCGACGACCGCCGTGGGCAGTGACGCAGTCAGGAAGTCATAGGGCGCGCGGCTTGCATAGCTGACAGGGTTCAACAGGTAGAGATAGGTCCCGAACCCAGCCGCCATCGCGAGGATCGCCGCCGGGTTGAAGCCACCCCAATAGTGATAGTCCGTCCCCGGCCCGCCGATGAATACCGCCCGAATGCTGATGCGTTGCCGCCGCAGGATCAGGTAGTCCACGATCTGGATCGCGCAGATCGGCGCGAAAAAGACACCGATGAAGGCAAGGAACGTGCCGAAATTCGCAAAGAACAACTCGGGCACCACGATGCTGACAAAGGCCACTGGCACAAGGGCGAACAGCATCAGCGTGCTCCACTTGGCATTGGCCAATGCGGGCACCTGGCGCAGGCCAACAGCGGTGGCATAGACCCCGGCAAGCGTGGTCCCAAGGTTGGCGGTGATCACGAACACCAATGCGATGACCCCGTAAACCGGCCCGCCCAGCGTGATCATCCATGCCGAAGGATCAGACACTTGCAACGCCAGGATCGCCGCCAACCCGACGATGGACAGCAAGGGCACCGGCAGCCCCATTCCGATCATCGAAGGCAGCGTGGCCGAATGGGCGTCGGGCGCGCGGCGCACCATCGCCCCAATATAGGGCCACCAGCTGAGCAGGCTGACTATCCCGATCTCGATCCCCGTCACATAATCCCACCGCAGGCTGCCCGAGGCATAGGCGGGTTTTGCGGCGGCGATTGCTTCTGACTGGTTGGCGAGCAGGATCCACAGCATCCAGATGCCGATGGCCACGATGAAGAAGAACAGGATTTTCGACACCGCCTCCAGCCCCGTGCCGCCCCGCATCAGGATCAGGTAGACGAACACACAGGCCAGCACGGTCACGATGCGCAGGACCCAGGTGGTGCTTTCCGGGTCGATGATGTTCAGTGCCAGCAGCAGCTGGCCCACCGATTTGCCGAAAAAGATCATCAGCAGGCAATTCCACCCGATGATCGACGCGTATTGCAGGAACACCGTGATGATCCAGCCGCGATCCCCGAATTGCGGTCGCGCGGCGGCGATGGAATCGATGCCGTACCGGGTGGCGGTCGGCACGACGGCCAGCGTCACCAGCAGCATGCCGATCATGCTGCCCGCCGTCATCGCGGCGATGCCCATCTTCAGGTTCAGATAGTAGCCTACGAACTCGCCGATGATATAGCACCAGGTCGCCGCAGCCGTAACCAAGAGTACCATGAACAACTGCCAGGGTTTCCAGTCCCGCTCACCCTTGGTCAGGGGCCAGCCGTTTTCCTGTGTGGTATCGGAATTGCTCATTGCCACCCCCACACCAGCAACAGCGCCGGGCCGACAATGCCAAGCGCCACCAGCCAGACCCAGTCAACCATGCCGAACCCGTCGCCCTGCGCTTGCGGCTGCTCCAGTGTGGCCAGCCGCCGTTCAAGCTCTGGGTGTATGGTCTGTTTTGTCATTCCTGTCCCTCCCTTGGTTGTTGTTTTGCCGTTTTTGCATCAGCCGCTGATCCTGTCGCCTTTTGGATCATACCGCAGTCTGGGCCGGACGCATGCAGGCTCGCGGGTCCAGATCAGCTTCACCTTCCATGAGCCTGTCGTCAGCCATCCATCGGTGCCGCCGCTGCGCGATTGTCGCCGCCGCACGCACCACATCGGCAGTGGCAGGGCTGTCGTCAGACAGGGCCCCGGTCACGAACGGCCCGTGAAGCTTTCGCCCTTGGCATAAGGGAACCACCAGAAATCCTGCGCGGCAGCGGCGGGGTCGATCATCACGAACTTGGTGTTCTGGAACTGCGACAACCCTTCGGGGCCAAGTTGCCGCCCGTTGCCCGAGAGTTTGCGCCCGCCAAAGGGCAACGCATCATTGTCCAGAAGCGGCGCGTTGATCCACAGGATGCCTGACTGGATCTCGCGCACCGCGCGGAATGTCTCGTCGGTATCGCGCGTGTAAAGGTTCGCACCAAGGCCATAGTCGGATCGGTTGGCAAGTTCTATCGCCTCATCAAAGCTCGCCACCCGGCAGATCGGGGCGACGGGGCCGAAGGACTCGTTTTGCAGGATATCCATATCCGGCGTCACATCGGTCAGCACGGTCGGCTCGACAAACCAGCCGGTGTTGAGGTTGGCAGGCCGCCCGCCACCCGTTGCGACCCGTGCCCCCTGACGGCGCGCGTTCGACATCAGCGCCTCGAACCGGTCGCGCTGACGGGCCGTCGCCATCGGCCCCATGTCAACATCAGCCAACCCGTTGCCGATGCGCAGCTTTTTCGCCTCGGCCACCAGCAGGCGCACGAATTCGTCGTGAATGGCGTCATGCACATAGAACCGCTCGGCCGAGGTGCAGACCTGCCCGCAATTGAGATAGGACGCAAAGGCCGCGCCCCGCGCCGCAATGTCCAGGGGGGCCGAGGGCATGACGATGAAGGGATCATTGCCCGAGGCTTCGATCAGGCAGGGTTTGAACGTCTCGGCGCAGGTGCGCGCCACCGCCTGACCCACAGCGACCGACCCGGTATAGGCCACGCCATGCGTGTTGCGGCTGGCCACCAGGCGCTGCGCCACGCGCGGGCCGCCGGTCAGGCATTGCATCAGCCCATCGGGCAAGCCCTTGAACACGTCCATGAATTTCAGCGTGGTGATGCTGGTCTGCTCATGCGGCTTGACGATTACCGCGTTGCCCGCCGCAAGTGCCGCTGCCGCCTCCCAGCACATCAGAACCAGCGGATAGTTGAAGGGCAGGATGATGACGACCGTGCCCAAGGGTTCCTTGACCGCAAAGTGGAACTGGCCGGGCACCGTGGCCCCGGCGATCCGGCCCGCATCGTTGCGCGCAATTTCGGCGTAATAGTCCATCGCGGTGGCACACCACGATACTTCGTCCACCGCCTCCTTGAACGGCTTGCCCTCTTCGCGCGTCAGGTACTCAGCGTAAAGCATCTTGTCGGCACGCATCACGGCGGCAATCTCGTGCAGGATCACGGCGCGGCTGCGCATGTCGATGGCATTCCAAGCCCGCCCAGCCTGCAAGGCGATATCGGTTGCGGTATCCACCTCGGCATCGGTCGCATCGGCAATCTGGCCGATCTGGCGTTCGGTGGCGGGCTCGATCACGTCCAGATGCACTGTCGTCGCACTGGCCACATAGCTGCCGCCAAGAAACAGCTTGCCAGAAAGCTGTCTGAAGGTTTCCATCGTATCCATGCTGACCCTTGCAGTGTTCGAAATTTTCATAACGCTGACATGAAAAATTTTACGCATCAAGCGATTTTTCTGTCATCTTGCGGCAAGTGACACGTGGTTGACCCCAGAAACCCGCCGGCGCATATCGAGCAAACCCAGACGCCGCCGGGCACAAGGCACGCATGACCGAAACCAGACCAGCACAGACCCCGCGCAAACCATCGGCCAAATCGCGCAAGGACGCGACCGATCTTGATGTCGGTGCGCGCCTGCGCATGGTGCGCGACCGCGCGGGCCTGACCCAACGCGAACTTGCCAAGCGTGCAGGCGTCACGAACTCTACCATCTCGCTGATCGAGCAAGAGGCACATGCCCCGTCGCTCGCCTCGCTCCATCGCATCCTGTCGGCGATCCCGATCTCGATTGCCGATTTCTTTTCGATCCCGACGTCGCAGCAGAACGTGTTGTTCTATGACAGCGATGATCTTGCGGTCTTGACGCGCGGCGAGGCCGACTTGCGGGTTCTCGCAGCCGAGCGTCGCGACAAATCGCTGCAAATGTTCATCGAGCGGTATCAGCCGGGTGCCGGCACCGGCGATCAGCCGATTTCGCATGACGGTGAAACGGCAGCAGTCATCCTGCGCGGCACGGTCGAGGTGCAGGTTGGCGACGTAACACGGGTGCTGCGCCGCGGCGGTGGCTATCAGATCATCGGCAAACAGCCCTACATGCTGCGCAATATCGGAAAGACCGTCGCGGTCGTGGTTTGTGCCTGCACGCCGCCGATGTTCTGAAAGAGCTGCAAGGCAGGCAGCAAGGCCGCGCTAGCTGCGCTGGATGGGCATCAGCTGCGCTGGATGGGCATCGAGCGAAAACGCGCCACGGTTTCGCGTTCGGCCCGGCGACAGGCGACAGGGGCCAGCCCGCGCGCTATCAGGTCCATGTCCTCCAGCACCCGGTCGCCGATTTCGCGCAAGGCGAGTGGCAACGCCCCGGCGCGGTGCGGCGAAAAGAGAATGTTCGGCACTTTGCGGATCGGGTCGTCCGCAGGCGCAGGCTCGACCGGGAAGACGTCGGTTGCGACGCGGATGCGGCCCTCGCGCGCCGCATCAGTCAATGCGCCAAAGTCAGCCGCCGCGGCCCGCGACATCAGCAGCAGCATGGCTCCCGGCTGCATCGAGGCGAGGGCTGCGGCGTTGATCAGATGGGCGTTTTCAGTGGTGATGGCGGCCATCACGAACACAAAGCGGTTGTCGCGCATCACGGTTTCAAAGGTCGCCGGTTCCACCCCCAGCCGGCGCAGATGCCCGCCCGGCAGCCAGGGATCATAGGCCTGCACCCGCACCGAAAACGGGGTCAGCAGTGCATGCAGCGCGCGGCCCAGATCGCCGAAACCGATGAATCCCACTGTCGATCCGGTCAGAAGTTCGGAGTCCCGATTGCCGTCAAACAGCCATTTCTCGTGGCCCCACTGAAAAGCCGCATGTTCGCCATGGATGTTCCGCGCCAGCGAAAGCGCCATCCCAAGCGCCATTTCCGCCACCGGCAGCGCAAACACCGCGCCGGGTGTCAGCACATGGATCCCGCGACGAAAGCACTCTTCATAGTCGATGTTGGGCAAGAAGTTCGTCTCGACGTTGAAGATCACCCGCAGGTTCGGCGCCATGTCCAGCCGGTCACGCCCCATTGGCTGCTGGCTGATCAGGATGTCGGTCGTGGGCAGGTGGCGGGCGTAGAACGCGTCGCGATCCTCGCTCTGCCATTCGGTGACGGTGTAGCGCGACCGGAACAGGGCGAGTTTCTCGGGCGAAAGGATCTGATCTGTCTCGCGAGGGGTCGGGTCGTAAAGGACGTGCATCTGATCCTCTTGCAGCCAAAAAACGTTTTACAAGGTAAATCGTTTTTCCTATGGCTGTTCAAGGGGGGATTTCATGGCGATTCGAAACGCGGCGATAGCAATGACCGAAAAAAGCCGCCCCTCGATCCGCGAGGTCGCGGCGCGGGCGGGGGTGTCGCCAGGCTGTGTGTCCAACGTTTTGAACCTGCGGCGCAGGCAGGATGATCCGATTGGCCGCGCGGTTCTGGCGGCGGTGGCGGACCTGGGCTACCGGGCCAATTCGATGGCAGCCAACCTGCGCCGGGTGAACAGCCGCTTTGTCGGGGTGGTTCTGCCAGATTTCGAGAACCCGTTCTTTGGCACGCTGCTGTCGGCACTTGAGCGCTGTGCCGAAGCGTCGGGGTATCGCCTGACCGCCGCCACGAGCAGAGACGATCCGGCGATTGAAGCGCGCGAAGTTGAAGAGTTGCTCGGATGGCGCGTCGCCGGATTGCTCATTGCGCCGACGATGGGATCGCTGCCCGACACCTTTGCCAGTGCCGGAGTGCCGATGGTCGTGGTGGACCGCGTTGCGGGGTCGTCGGGCGCCGACGAGGTTAGTGTGAACAACGAGGCGGCGGCCCATGATGTGACGTCCCGCCTGATCGCGCTTGGCCACCGGCACATCCTGATCGCCTTTTCCGATCCGCTGGTTTTGAACATGGCCGAACGGATCAAGGGGGTCGAACGCGCGATTGCTGACACAGGTTTGCCCGTAACGCTGGAAAGGTTGCACTGTGGTTGGACGGTGGAAAGCGCCGATCAGGCCTTTGCCGCCCATCTGACCGGCAAGCTTCGGGCTACCGCGATGTTCACGCTGCACAACCTGGCCACGCTCGCGGCATACGGTGCCGTCATGCGGCGTGGGCTGGTGCCGGGGCGCGATCTGGCGCTGGTCAGCTTCGATGACAGCGCCTGGATGGCACATATGCACCCCGCTGTGGCCGCTGTTGCCCAGCCGGTGGAGGCGATTTCCAAGGCCGCCTGGGACCGTCTGATGGCGCGGGTTGAAGGCGACCAGGGCGTGCCGCAGGTTCTGCGTATCCCGTGCCAGTTGCATGAGCGGGGGACTCTGACCCCGCCGCAAGGCACGCACAAGGACAGGCCAGAGGGGTGACTTCCCCCTTTGGACAGTGGGCAGCGCGGGCACCAAGACCCGCCGCCAGACCGGAAGTCGGATCCAGGGAGGAGAACCCCATGCGTAAGATACTCTTGTCTACAGCGCTGTTCGGTCTGGTGTCGTTTCCGGCATTGGCTGAAGACGTGACCTATGGCGTCTTGATGAAAACCCTCGCAAACCCGTTCTGGGGCGCGATGGAACTGGGCGTCAAAGAGGGGGCGGCGGCGGCTGGCGTCAACTACACGCTTCAGGCCGTGGAAAGCGATCAGGCGGCGGAACCGCAGCTGAACACCTGCAACACCATGCTTGAAACCAAGATGGATGCCTTCATCACTGCTGCCATCAATTCGACCATCCTGCTACCCTGCCTGAAACGCGCCAACGAGTTGGGCATCCCGGTGGTCGATCTGGACGGCAACCTTGACCATGCAATTGCCGCCGAGGCGGGCGTCGAGATTGCCTTCTCGATCGGGTCCGACAACGTGGCTGCCGGTGCGCAGGGGGCCGATTACCTTGTGTCGGTGCTGGGTGCCGATGCCACGGGTGAGGTTCTGGTGATCGAGGGTCTGTCGGGCAACATCACCGGCAAAAAGCGGGCTGACGGTTTTGCTGCTCAATTGGCCAAGGCCGCACCCGGCCTGACCATCGTGGCGTCATTGCCCGGTGACTGGGATCGCGGCAAGGCGGCAAACATCACCAATGACATCCTGACCGCCAATCCCGGTCTGGTCGGCATCTTTGCCGCCAATGACGGCATGGCGCTGGGTGCGGTGGAAACCGTGTTCGCGGCAGGCAAGCAGGATCAGGTGACGGTCATCGGCGTGGACGGCAACTCGGATGCCGTGAAGTCGATCACCGAAGGCCGTCTGGATGCCTCGGTAGCACAGCTGCCCTACCTCGTTGGCAAACAGGCGGTCGAGATGGTCGGCAAGGTCAAGGCCGGAGAGGCGGTCGAGAAGTTCGTCATGGTGCCCACGATGGTGCTGACCAAGGCTGTCATCGACGCAGGCACCGAGCCGATGCTTGAGTTCGTGAAGTAATCCTTTGGGCGGGCTGGATCATCCGGCCCGCCCAACCCAATCCGGACCAGCCCGATGACCCTGACCTCGTTCTTTGAACGCGCCAATGTGCGTGTGGAATCCCTGATTGTGCTGGCCGGGCTGGTGGTTCTGATGAGCCTGATTTCGCCGGTCTTTCTTTCATTCTCCAACTTCTTCAACATCCTGCTGGCGACAACGACGGTTGGTATCCTAGCCATCGGCGCGACGTTTGTGATCTCTGCCGCCGGGATCGACCTGTCGCTGGGGTCGGTTTTGGGGCTGTCGTCGGTCGTGGGGGCGGCGATGGTGCTGTATCTGGGCCTGCCCTGGCCGTTCCTGATCATCGGTTGTCTGGCTGCTGGCACGCTGGCGGGGGCAGTGAATGGCCTGACAGTTGCAGTGGCCCGGGTGCCTGCCTTCATCGTCACGCTGGGCATGATGGGCATCGCACGTGGTCTGGCACTTATTATCTCCAGCGGGCAGGGGATCTATGGGTTGCCGCCCGAGATCCTGTTTCTGGGGCAGGGCAGGCCGTTCGGCATCCCCACCCCGGTCTATATTCTGGTCATCACGGCGGCCGTGGCGCATTTCATCCTGGCCCATACCCGCTTTGGTCACCACACGCTGGCCCTTGGGGATAACGAACATGCCGCCCGCGCTACCGGCATCAACGTGCGCCGCCTGCGGTTGCAGCTTTACGCGCTATCGGGGTTCATGGCGGGGCTCGCGGGGCTGGTCTTTACGGCGCGGGTGAATACCGGCGACCCGACGGCGGGATTGAACTATGAACTGGCGGCAATCACGGCCGCCATCATCGGCGGGACCAACCTCTTCGGCGGTCGCGGGTCGATCCTTGGCACCATGATCGGGGCGCTGGTCATGGGCATCCTGCAAAACGGGCTGACCCTGATGAACATGCAAAGCTACTATCAGCAGATGGCCATCGGCACGGTTCTGGTCGCCGCCGTCTGGCTGGACCAGATGCGCAGCCGGGGGCGGGTGCTATGAGCTTGCTGGAAATCAATGGCATCGAAAAGGCGTTCGGCGCGGTCAAGGTGCTGCACGGCGTGACGCTGAACGTGGCGGCGGGCGAGGTTGTGGGCCTGGTCGGCGACAACGGGGCGGGAAAATCCACCCTGATGAAGGCGATTACGGGCGTTTATCCGGTGGACAAGGGCAGCGTTCGGCTGAACGGGCAGGACGTGACCAACACCTCGCCCGGGGACCGTCGCGCCTTGGGGATCGAGATGATCTATCAGGATCTTGCCCTTGCCGCCCAGCAGGACGTTGCCAACAACATCTTCCTGGGGCGCGAGCCGACCAAGCGGCTTTGGGGCCTGATCCCCGGCATGGTCGACAAGGCCCGCATCGATGCCGAGGCGCAAAAGATGGTGGATCGTCTGGGCGTCAAGATCCCCTCGATCCACATTCCCGTGGGCATGCTGTCGGGCGGCCAACAGCAGACCATCGCCATCGCCCGCGCGCTGACCTTTCAGCCCAAGCTGGTGATCATGGACGAACCGACGGCGGCCCTGGCGGTCAAGGAGGTCGGGTCGGTCCTTGACCTGATCGCGCAGATGGCGGCCGAAGGGATCGGGGTCATCCTGATTTCCCACCGATTGAACGACATCTTCCAGGCCTGTTCGCGCATCGTGGTGCTACGGCGCGGGGCCGTCATTGCCGACCTTGACCGTCGACACACCGATATGGCCGAGGTGGTATCCTACATCGTCGGCGCCCACGCATAGGAGAACGACCAATGGCCCAGCTTGGCATCCACACCCTCGCCCTGACCCCGCTTTGGTCGCCAGATGACGCCGACCGGCTGCTGGCCCCTTGCCGCGCGCAAGGCGTGTCACTGGTCGAAGTGCCGCTGCTGGACCCCGCCACATTCGACAGCATCGGCACCCGCCGGGCGGTTGAGCGCAACAAGATGGACATCGTCTGCTCGCTTGGCCTGCCCGCCACCATGGATATCGTGAACGACCCCGATACCGCGGTCAGTTTTCTTGGGGCCGTCCTGAAGGCGGCGAAAGAGGCGGGGGCGCCCGCCTTGTCCGGCGTCACCTATGGCACCATCGGCAAGGTATCAGGCGCGCCGCGCACGCAAGCCGAAACCGACGCGCTGATCCGCTTGATCGCGCGGGTGGCAGGCATCGCCAAGGGGCTGGGGATGCGGCTGGGGATCGAACCTTGCAACCGCTATGAGACGTATCTGATGAACACCGGCGCAGATGGGGCGTGGTTTGTCGAACAGTCGGGCGCGGACAACGTGTTCGTACATCTGGACACCTACCACATGAACATCGAGGAAGCCGGGATGGCGCAGGGCATCCACGACGCCGGGCGGCATCTGGGCTATGTCCACCTGTCGGAAAGCAATCGCGGTGTTCCTGGGCACGGCACGACCGATTGGGCAGGCACCTTCAAGGGGTTGAAAGACATCAGCTTTGACGGCCCGCTGACCGTCGAGAGTTTTGTCTTCGTCGCACCAGAGATTGCGGCAGGTCTTGCGGTCTGGCGCCCGGTGGCCAAGCGTGCTGCGGATGTGATCGAGGTCGGTCTGCCCTTCATTCTGGATCAGGCGCGGCGCGCGGGTTTTGCGATTTCGTGATCCTTGCCCAGAGCCCAATCGACAGCTCTGCTGCCCCCGTTTCTATGCGCGGGTCTGATGCCGGATCGCCCACGTGTGACGGTCACATGCGTGTGCAGGTTTCTGGTCCTACCAGAATCCGCTTGGAGTCGGCGTCAACTCGTGTTCAACTCTGTCAGCGTGTCGGGAAAGCAGGAGGATGACATGACAGATCATGCGCCGGGACAATCTTTGCTGCCCGACCTTGTGCAGATAGACCGGTTGATGGAGGCCGCAGGTCTGGATGTGCTGATCGCGACGTCAAAGCACAACACGCAGTATCTGCTTGGCGGCTATCGGTTTTTGTTCTTCATGGCGATGGATGCCATCGGGCACAGCCGTTATCTACCGGTGGTGATCTATCGGCGGGGCAGGGCAGATCAGGCCGCCTTCATCGGCAACAAGATGGAAGGGGGCGAGCATGCCAACCATCCGTTCTGGACGCCGACCGTTCTGCCTGCCACCTGGGGCAGCGTGGATGCGGCGACCCTGGCCGTCGATCATCTGCGCAAGATCGGGGCGGACGGGCTGCGGATCGGGATCGAGCCTTCGTTCCTGCCGGTGAACGCGCATCAGGTGCTGGTGGCGGCTTGCGGGCAATTGCACGACGCCACGGGCATGATGGAAGAGATGCGGGCGATTAAGACCGGGGCCGAACTGGCGCTGCTGCGCCAGGCGTCCGAGCTGATCACCGATGCCATGATCGCCACCATCGCTGCGGCCCAGGAAGGTTGGACCAAGGCGCGCATCATCGAGGAATTGCGCCAGCAGGAAACCCGGCGGGGCCTGCATTTCGACTATTGCCTGTTGACGCTGGGCGCCAGCCACAACCGGGCATCCTCGGCCCAAACGTGGCGGGCCGGCGAGGTGCTGTCGATCGACAGCGGCGGCAACTATCGTGGCTACATCGGGGATCTGTGCCGGATGGGCATATTGGGCGACCCGGATGCCGAGTTGCAGGACCTTCTGGCCGAAGTGGAATCTGTCCAGCAGGCGGCCTTTGCCAAGGTGCGCGCGGGAGTGGCGGGTGGCGAGATGATTGCTGCGGCCGAAACGGTGCTGAAAGCCGGCCCTTCGGCTGCGTTCAACGATTTCTTTGCACATGGCATGGGACTGATCAGCCATGAAGTGCCGTTCCTGATGACCAATCATCCCGTGGCCTATGAGGGTGTCGATGCGGTCAGGGCGCTGGAGGCAGGTATGGTGCTGTCCGTTGAAACCACGATGCTGCACCCAAGGCGCGGCTTCATCAAGATCGAGGATACCCTGGCCGTGACCGAAGGGGGGTACGAAATGTTCGGCTCGCGCGGTCGTGGCTGGAACCACGGCGGGACTGCCCCGCGACCAGCAGACTGACGCTGATTTTGCCCCTGCGGCTCCACTATTTGGCCGCAGCGAGCTATCCGCAACCTCGCGCGATGAAATGGTGCGGGGATGATCATTTCCAGCAATGGAAACTGGTTGGACCAGTTTTGTAAGCGCTTTGACCCGCAGGGTCGGGTCGCCTTGAGTTGCCGCTCTAGTATAACTATATGATAAATATATGTTTCATAGCTGTTTTTGATAGCCACCGGGCGGTTTTCGCCCCCCCCTGTACCTCGGTGGAGCCGAAACTAAAGCCTTGACCACCTTGCCGTTTTGGTAATACCAGTTGAAGGGCGCGGATCAGGATGGCTGCCAACACTCCCCTGATCGATAAGCTTGCATGAATGGGAGGGATACATATGCAGAGTAAACTAGCAGGGGCGCTTGCCGGCGTCGGTCTGTCGGTTCTGGCCAGCTCGGCGGCATTAGCCCAAGAGCTTACGATCTTCTGGGCGGAATGGGATCCGGCGAACTATTTGCAGGAACTGGTGAACGAGTACGAGGCCGAAACCGGCGTCGTGGTCACGGTGGAAACCACACCATGGTCGGATTTCCAGACCAAGGCCTTCACCGAGTTCAACGCCAAGGGTCAGGCCTATGACATGATCGTAGGCGACAGCCAGTGGCTGGGTGCGGCATCCGAGGCAGGGCACTATGTCGACCTGACCGAGTTTTTCAATGCCAACAAGGTTGGCGAGATCATGGCACCCGCCACCGTCAAATACTACGCCGAATACCCCGGCAACTCGGGCAAGTACTGGGCCATTCCCGCCGAAGGCGATGCCGTTGGCTGGTCTTATCGCAAGGACTGGTTCGAGGATCCGGCCGAAATGGCCGCGTTTGAGGCCAAGTATGGCTACCCGCTGGCCGTGCCGACGGATTGGAAACAATTGCGCGACATCGCCGAATTCTTCCACCGCCCCGATCAGGGCCGTTACGGCATCGCGATCTATACCGACAACTCTTATGATGCGATGGCGATGGGCTTTGAGAATGCGCTGTTTTCCTTTGGTGGCGAACTCGGCGATCCGGTCACCTTCCAGGTTGACGGCATCCTGAACTCTGACAAAGGCGTTGCAGCACTTGACGCCTACCGCGAGCTTTACGGATTTACCCCTCCGGGATGGTCAAAGGCGTTCTTTGTCGAAAACAACCAGGCGATCACCGAAGGTTTGGTTGCCATCTCGATGAACTACTTTGCGTTCTTCCCGGCGCTGCTGAACGAAGCCACCAACCCGCATGCGGCCAACACCGGTTTCTTTGCCAACCCGGCAGGCCCGGACGGGGACCGCTACGCAGCTTTGGGCGGACAGGGGATTTCGGTCGTTTCCTACAGCGAGAACCAGGAGGAATCGATGAAGTTCCTCGAATGGTTCATCAAAGACGAAACCCAGAAACGCTGGGCCGAACTCGGCGGATATACCGCGTCGGCAAAAGTTCTGGAAAGCCCGGAATTCCGCAACGCCACGCCCTATAACGAGGCGTTTTACCAGACCATGTTCATCGTCAAGGACTTCTGGGCGGTGCCGGAGTTTGCCGAACTGCTGGGGCAGAAAAACACCCGCCTTTACCCGCATATCGTTGGGGGCGAGGGCACTGCGAAAGAGGTGCTTGACGCGCTGGCTGCCGACTGGACCGCAACTTTCGCGAAGTATGGCCGCGGACAGTGATCCGTCAGGCGTGATTTATCGGGGGGCGGCATTCGCCCCCCGTTTTTATGTCCCTGCTGCAGACCGGAGGCCACTTTGCCAACCCGACAGCCGAACCTTGGCTCAGCGCCCCGATCTCGTGGGCTTAGCGACCTTGCCATCCGGAACCTCTTCATCATTCCGACAATCGTTTTCCTGATTGTCTTCAACATCTTTCCGCTGCTCTATTCGTTGGGCTACTCGTTTACCGATTTTCGCGCCTCGACCAATGCGCCGGCGAATTTCGTGGGCCTCGACAATTACCGCACCCTGCTGGCCGATCCCAATATCTGGCGCAACTTCACCATCACCGCGAAATACGTGATCATTTCGGTGACGGGACAAGTGATCGTGGGCTTTGGCATCGCGATGCTCTTGAACCGCGAGATCCCGTTCAAGGGCCTGCTGACCACGCTTTTGATGCTGCCGATGATGCTGTCGGCGGCGGTTGTGGGTTTGTTCTGGAAGCTGCTTTATGATCCGAGTTTTGGCATCATCAACTATGCCCTGGGCCTTGGCACGTTCGAATGGCTGGCCGATCCGCAAATCGCGCTTTACGCCATTGCACTTGCCGACATCTGGATGTGGTCGCCCTTTGTGATGCTGTTGTCGCTTGCGGGCCTGTCGGCCGTGCCCAAGCACCTATACGAGGCGGCGGCCATCGACCGGGCCAGCCAAACGTATGTGTTCTTTCGCATTACCCTGCCGCTTGTGGCGCCGATCCTGATGATTGCGATCATCTTCCGCACGATGGAGGCGTTCAAGACCTTTGATCTGGCCTACATCCTTGCCAGCCAGCCCACGACCGAAGTGATCTCGATCCGGCTTTACAAGATGGCCTTTCAGGAATGGCAGACGGGCATGAGTTCGGCGCTGGCCTATATCGTGCTGGTCATGGTGCTGGCGATTACCAACATCTACGTCAAATACCTGAACAAAGTGAAGGAACGCTAGGATGGCCGCCGTTCGCACAGCTGGCGAGGTATTCCGCCACCGGGCGTCCGTGGTGACGCTGATCGTGATCCTGCTCGTGTTTCTGACGCCGATCTTCTGGATCACGGCCACCGCATTCAAACCCCGCAACCTGGCCACGACTGTGCCGCCCACGGTGTTTTTCCAGCCCGAAATCTCTCCCTTCGTCAAACTTTTCTCCAAGCGCAGCCAGTTGCGGACCCCGCCCACAGAAGAGGTCTACAACGCTGCCCCCTGGTGGGAGCAAATGGTGTTCGACGGCGGCGAAAAAGTGGTGCGGTCGGGCAAGGGTGTGGTGCAGCCGTCGGGGTATCCCGGACGGTTCATGAACAGCCTGATCATTGCCATCACTTCGACTGTGCTTGCGGTTTCCATGGGCACTATCACGGCTTACGGCTTTTCACGGTTCAAGGTGGTAGGCGAGGACGACTGGCTGTTTTTCATCCTGTCCACCCGGATGCTGCCGCCCGTCGTGGTGGCAATTCCGATGTACCTCATGTACCGCGCCGTCGGGTTGAACGACAGCCATCTGGGGCTGATCATTCTTTACACCGCGTTCAATCTGTCTTTCTCGGTCTGGCTGATGAAGGGTTTCATCGACGAGA
The DNA here is from genome assembly GCA_031400505.1 of Paracoccaceae bacterium. Classification (GTDB taxonomy): domain Bacteria; phylum Pseudomonadota; class Alphaproteobacteria; order Rhodobacterales; family Rhodobacteraceae; genus JAIYDJ01. The sequence goes on from JANNPZ010000033.1 coordinate 57,410, forward strand.
TCCCGAAAGAATATGAAGATGCGGCGCTGGTCGATGGCTATACCCGGATACAGGCGTTCTTCAAGATCGTGCTGCCCGAGGCGGCCACCGGGATTGCGGCCACCGCAGTCTTCTGTTTCATCACCGCCTGGAATGAATATGCCTTTGCGCTGATCATGACCAACAAGAACGCGCAGACCGCCCCGCCCTATATCCCCAGTCAAGTCGGTTCCGGCCTGCCTGACTGGACGGTGATTGCTGCGGGGACGTTCCTGTTCCTGCTGCCGGTTGCAATCTTTACCTTCCTGCTGCGCAAGCATCTTTTGCGTGGCATGTCATTCGGGGCGATCCGTAAATGAGCTTTCGTGCCTTGAACCAACGCTGGCTGATCCCGTTGGCGCAGACCGTGATGATCTTTGGCATCGTGGCCCTGTGCCAGCCCTGGATCGAGGTGCTGCACCGCTATGGGATGACGATCATCCTTGTCGGGCTGGTCAGTTTCATGATCACCACCAAGATCCCCGCGCCCGAGGACCGCGAATGACACAGATCGAATTGCGCAACATCAACAAGCACTTCGGAGCTTTTCACGTCATAAACAATGTGAACCTGACGATCAAGGACCGCGAGTTCGTGGTGTTTCTGGGTCAGTCCGGCTGCGGCAAGACCACGACGCTGCGCGCCATCGCGGGTCTCGAGACCATCGATTCAGGCGAGATTCTGATTGACGGGGTGCCAGTGCAGGACACCAAGGCCGAAACCCGCGATATCGCCTTTGTGTTTCAGTCCTTCGCGCTCTATCCGCATCTGACGGTCTATGAAAACATGGCCTTTCCCCTGCGCGCAGTGGGCACGCCCAAGGCCGAGGTTGACCGGACCGTGCGGCGGGTGGCGGCGGTCCTGCAAATCGGTGGTTTGATGAAGCGCCGGCCCTCGGCGCTGTCGGGGGGCGATCTGCAACGGGTCGCCATCGGCCGGGCGCTTGTGCGCAATCCAAAGGCGATGCTGATGGATGAACCGATCGGCAGCCTCGATGCGAAGTTGCGCGAAGAAATGCGGGTCGAGTTGAAGCGCCTGCATGTCGAGCAGGGGTCCACCACGATCTATGTGACACATGACCAGATCGAGGCTATGGCATTGGCCGACCGCATCGTGGTGATGCATGCGGGCGTGCTGCAACAGGTCGGCGTGCCCGAAGAGGTCTATGCCAAGCCGGCGAACCTGTTCGTCGCGCAGTTTGTAGGCTCTCCGGTCATGAATGTCGCTGATGTGACCGTCAGTTCCGTGGCGGATGCGGCGCGGGTGACTTTGGCCGGGACGGATGCAGGCTTTGAGTTCCCATCAGCCCTGATCGGCCAGTTGCAGGCGGCGGGCGGGGCGGGCAAACCCCTGACGCTTGGCATCCGCCCCGAGGCGCTGGCACTGGCCCTTACCCCGACGCCCGGCCATGTCGAGGCCGAGGCGCATATCATCGAACCCCTTGGCTCGCATGACATTGTCGATCTGCGCTTTGGCGGTCAGACCTTGCGGGCGCGCACGAGGTCGGGTTTTGTGCCCGGTCCGGGCCGCCCGGTCTTTGTGCGCGCAGACCCGGAACGGGCGCATTTCTTTGATACGGAAACCGGACGTTCACTGGGGATCACTCTCTGATGGCACAGATTGAACTGAAAGGTGTCAGCAAGGCATTTGGCCCGGCGCAGGCCCTGCGCGACATCACGTTGCAGATCGCGGATGGCGAGTTTTTCGTGCTGTTGGGCGAAACCGGGGCGGGCAAGACCACCATGCTGCGGGTGATTGCAGGGCTTGAAAAGCCGAACGCGGGGCAGGTTTTCATCGACGGGCAGGACGTCACGGGCTGGGGTGCGGCAGAGCGCGATGTGGCGCTGGTCTTGCAGCAATACTCGCTTTACCCGCGCTATTCGGTGCGGCAAAACCTTGAATTCCCGCTGAAATCGCCGATCCGCAAAACCGGTGCTGCGCAGATCGCCGAACGTATCGCGCGGGTCGCCAAGACCCTGCGGATCGAACATCTTCTGGATCGCAAGACCGACAAGCTGTCGGGCGGCGAGATGCAGCGCGTGTCGATCGGCCGCGCCATCGTGCGCACTCCGTCAGTGTTCCTGATGGACGAGCCGTTGTCGGCGCTGGATGCAAAGCTGCGCGAATCCCTGCGGGCAGAGTTGAAAGACCTGCAGATGAACCTTGGCGAGACGTTTTTGTTCGTGACGCATGATCAGGTCGAAGCCATGTCGATGGGCGACCGGATCGGCGTGATGAACAAAGGCGCGCTGGTGCAGGTCGGCACACCGCAGGACATCTACAACAATCCGGTCAACACCTTTGTGGCCCGCGCTGTGGGTTCGCCTGCCATCAATCTTCTGGCGGGCAGGTTGCATGCAGGGCGGGCGGTGATGGGCGACGGGCTCGCGCTCGATCATCCGGGGAGCCGTGATGGACAGGACCTGATCTTTGGTGTGCGGCCCGAAGACCTGCATATCGCCGCTGGGGCAGAGGTCGAGGCGCGCGTGACCGATGTGGAAAATCACGGCGTTGAAAAGATCGTGACGCTTGCAGTTGCGGACAAGATGCTGCGCGCCACGGTGCCTGTAACGCATCGCCTGACGATCAACGAAACGGTGCGGTTGGGGTGGAATGCCGCCCGCGTCGTCGTGTTCGATCAGGCCGGAAACCGCGTGCAGTAGGCTGGTTGGACTTCGGGGTTGCAAACGTCGACGTTGGATATGCCGCCGGGACGTCGCAGCACCGGCGGACGGCGGAGCGCAAGCATATCTGACGCCGCAACCCGGCTACGGCTGTTGGTCGCAAAAATCACCTTTGGTGCCACAGTCGATGCTTGGGCACCCGGCACGCCACCACAAGACCGCCGCCGCAAGGCCGCCAGTACCGTGGCCAATGGGGGGGCGGAAAACCAGCCGATTGTGCCGATAAACGCGCGATCTGCATCGCCGCAACCAAGGCCGGCGTTGCGCTGAACTCGGCCCGATGACGGCCAGATGCGTGGAATGTTGACGCTTTGACAGGGTCCTGCCGTTGTTCGCGCAAACCAGGGCCGCATGTCCTATCGGTGGCTCTTCAGTGATCCGGAACTGGGCCTAACTTTTTCTGACATGCTCTTTCAGGAAGGCCTCGGAAATCGAAAAGCCCAGGCCCGGTGCATCGGGGATAGCCACCATGCCGTCAGACGCGGCCACGCTGCTCTCGATCAGGTCGTGGATCATCGGATTGGCCCCGCAAGAGTATTCGATGGTAAAGCTGGCCGGCGATGCGGCGCACAGGTGTAGCCCCGCAAAGAAGCACGGCGCGCCGGCCCACAGATGCGGGGCAAAGCGCAGGTTGAAGCTGGAGGCAAGGCTGGCGATCCGCATGGTTTCGGTGATGCCGCCGCAAAATGCGGGATCGGGTTGCAGGATATCGACGCATCCACCCATCACCAGATCGCGAAAGGCAAAGCGCGTCGCCTCGGATTCGCCCGCTGCGATGGGCATGCTGGCAAAGGCGCGCACCTCGGCCATGCCGGGTTTGTCGTCTGCAATCACCGGCTCTTCGAACCACGCGAGGTCGCAGTCACGCACCAGATGGGCAAACCGCTTGGCCTCGCCCACCGTATAGGTGCCATGTGCATCGACGGCGATCTCGATGCCGGGGCCAATGGCCGCGCGCGCTGCCTTAACGCGGGCGGCGGACACATGGGCCGCGCCGTCCATCGAGCCTATCCGCATCTTCACCGCCCGAAAACCGCCGATGTCGATGTAGGACTGCAACTGCGCCCCGATCCCGGCAGCATTCGCCCAGCCCCCCGAGGCATAGGCGGGCAGCCGGTCGGCTTTGCGCCCGCCAAGCAACTGCCAGACCGGCTGGTTGAGGTGCTTGCCCAGGATGTCCCACAGCGCGATATCGACGGCAGAGATTGCCGCCACCGTCAGGCCGCGCCGTGCGATCTGCGGCATCGCATGGCCTGCCCGTGCCGCCTGACCGGCGCGGACGCCATTATACAACATCTCCCAGATCGCAGTGATGTCACCCGCGTGGCGGCCGATCAGCTGTGGTGCGATTTCATGGTTCAGCAAATGCACCAGCGCGCCATACTGCCCCGCGCTGCCGGCGGCGTTTTTCCCTTCACCCCAACCGACCAGCCCGTCATCCGTCTCGATGCGCAGGATCGCGGCATCGAACGTGGTCAGCGTGCCGAAATCGCTGCGGTGCTGCCGGGCGGTTTCGATCGGGATCGAAACCCACCAGGCCTCGACGCTTTTGATACGCATCCCTGTCTCCAATCATCTGCGGCGGCCCCGGCCAAGCCGGGCAGCGCGCGGTTTGCCTATTTGATCAAAGGCAACAGGGTTTCAGCGGTAATGCGCATCTGCGCGTCATAGAACGCCTCGGTCAGCACGCTCGATCCATGGTCCTGGATGAACTTCAGCTGCTCGGGCGAGATATCGACCGGATTGCGTTCCACCATGTTGGGATAGATTGCCGCGGGCGTGCGGTCCACGGGGGCCACGAATTCATTGGTCAGCGCCCCGTCATAGCCGATGCTGCGCAGGGTGGCGACGATGGCTTTCCAATCGAGATGGCCAAGACCCGCGGCAAAGCGGTTGTTGTCCGCGACGTGGAAATCAAAGAGCCGCTTGCCCGCCAGACGGATCGCGTCGTGGATGTTCGATTCCTCCATGTTCAGATGGTAGGCATCAAGGCAGACGCCGCAGTCGGGGTGCACCGCGTCGGCCAGCGCCAGCGCTTGTGCCGCACGGTTGAAGAAATAGGTTTCGAACCGGTTCAGGGGTTCGATCGCGACTTTCACGCCGACCTTCTGGGCGTGGGCAAAGCACTCTTTTGTGGCCTCGACCACCCATTTCCATTCTTCTTCTTCGGTCGCGTCCGGCACCACCTTTCCGACCGTGGCGGGCACCAGCGTGATGATCTCGCCTTCCAGTTCCGACACCATCGTCAGCACCGATTTGACGTAATCCACCGACCGGGCGCGCTGGCCTTCGTCTTTGGCCGCAAGGTTGCGCTCGCCCAGCGTCAGCGTCACGGCACCCCAGCAGCGGATGCCATGCTCTTTCAGCAGCGCCCGGGTTTCCTTGACCTGGTATTGCGCCGGTTCGCCCGAGATTTCGATGGATTCATAGCCATATTTCTTGATCCGCCGCAGCGTGACGGCAAGCGGTTCGGCCCGCATCCAGTTGTGAGTTGAAAGATGCATTTTTTCCCCTTCCTGTTGTTCCAATGCGTCTAAAAGCGCGACCGGTTCGCATGTATCCAATGCCTAACTGGTTGGACCAGATGGGCTTGTCGCACAGATACCGGAATGGTCGCACTTGCGCAAGGTTGGTAAAGGTCCCTGTGCGGAAAGCGTGAAAACACAGGTTTTGTCCGGCTATGAGCGCCTTCTCTGGGTCTGGCTGGAATTTTCGGTGCAGAAGTGCTCTGGTTTTGGTAATACCAGCTTGACCGTCGTCCCGAACCCATCAACGATGCCGCGACCAAAAGCGCGGGCCTTGATCCGCAATCAGACCGAGGGAATGAAATGGCCAAGACAATGAAGGGTCCGGGGATTTTTCTGGCGCAGTTCGTCAGCGATCAGGCCCCCTACAACAGCCTTGCCTCGATCGCCGAATGGGCGGGCGATCTGGGCTTTCGGGGCATCCAGATCCCAAGCTGGGATGCCCGGCTCTTCGATCTGGAAAAGGCCGCCACCTCGCAAACCTACTGCGACGAAGTGATCGGCGTGTGTGCCGATGCGGGCGTCGAGATTACCGAACTGTCGACGCATCTGCAGGGCCAGCTTGTTGCGGTCAATCCGGTCTATGACGCGGCTTTCGACGGCTTTGCCCCCGCAGCGGTGCATGGCAATCCCAAGGCCCGGCAGGAATGGGCGGTGCAGCAGATGGTCCATGCGGCCAAAGCTTCGCGCAACCTCGGGCTGCTGGCCTCGGTCAGCTTTACCGGTTCGCTGGCTTTCCCGTATCTCTACCCCTGGCCCCAGCGCCCGGCCGGTCTGATCGACGAGGCCTTCGCCGAGCTTGGCCGTCGCTGGCGCCCGATTCTGGACGCCTATGAGGACGCCGGCTGCGATCTGGCCTATGAAATCCATCCCGGCGAGGATGTCTTTGACGGCGCAACGTTCGAGATGTTTCTTGACGCGGTCGGCGGGCACAAACGTTGCACGATCAACTACGATCCGTCGCATTTCCTGCTGCAACAGCTGGATTATCTTGAATTCATCGACATCTACCACAGCCGGATCGCGGCCTTTCACGTCAAGGATGCAGAGTTCAACCCGACCGGGCGGCAAGGGGTCTATTCGGGCTATCAGCCGTGGATGAAACGCGCCGCCCGGTTCCGCAGCCTTGGCGATGGGCAAGTGGATTTCGTGGGCATCTTCTCAAAGCTGGCCGAGTACAACTACGACCGTTGGGCCGTGATGGAATGGGAATGCTGCCTGAAGCACCCCGAGGACGGGGCGGCAGAAGGCGCGCCCTTCATAAACAATCACATCATCCGCGTGACGGAACGGGCATTCGACGACTTTGCCAGCGGCGGCACCGACATGGCTTTGTTAAAGTGGATGATGGGGATCTGACCATGCGGATCGGAATGTGCATGTTCCTGTGGACCACGCATGTGACGCAGGACCACGAGGCATTGCTGCGCGACATCAAGGCGACCGGGTTTGACGGAGTGGAAGTGCCGATTTTTGAAGGGGCGCCGGACGACTATGCCCGGCTGGCACATCTTCTTGACGAGATCGGTCTGGCACGCACGGCGGTGTCAGCGATAAGCGATCCTGGGATGAACCTGATCGGCGACAAGGCCGCGCGCGGGGCAGGGGTCGCGCATATGCGGTGGGTGATCGACTGCACTGCCGCCCTTGGTGCGCAGACCGTGGCGGGTCCCTTGCATTCGACGTTGGGGCATTTTTCGGGCAGCAGTCCCACCGTGGAAGAATTCGCCCGCTCTGTCGCCTCTCAACGCGCGATAGGCGATCATGCCGCCACGCGCGGTGTGACCGTGGCACTCGAGGCGCTGAACCGGTTCGAATGTTACCTGGTGAACACGATGGCCAGTTTGTGTGCCCATCTGGACGAGATCGGACACCCCAACATCCGGGCGATGTACGACACGTTTCACTGCAATATCGAAGAGGCGGACCCGATAGCCGCTTTTACCGCCAACCTGCACCATATCGCGCATGTCCATATCTCGGAAAATGACCGTGGGGTGCCCGGACGCGGCAACATTCCTTGGGCTGACACCTTCAACGCAATCCGCCGCTCGGGTTACGACGGCTGGCTGACCATCGAGTCATTTGGCCGTGGTCTGCCAGCACTTGCCGCCGCAACGAAGGTCTGGCGCGATTTTGCGGAAAGCCCAGAGGCGGTCTATCGAGAGGGGTTCGCGCATATCCGCCAGGGCTGGATGGACGCGGGGTAAATCCGCCTTTTGCCCAAAATGCACGGCGTTGGGCAAATGTGAACAGACGTTCACCCGTTCAGACACAGCCGCTTTTGCGCAATCCGGGCCGGTGCTGCCAGTTGCCAAGAAATCGACAACCCGTCGGCGACGCGGGATACGACAGGGAAAGGCAGATTGTCCCGACATCAATTCTGGCCGTTGCGGGATGCGCCAGCCCAAGACCGGGCGCGTCCGAACCGGATCGACTGTTTTCAGTCGCGGGCCGAGATCTTGATTGCCGACAACTATAGTTGCAGCAGGTCAACGTTGTGGGCCTTGACCGCTGAGACGATTTTCCTACTGCCGTCGTGTCTTTGGTGTGCAACCTCGCCAGCCCGTCGAATTTCGTCCGCCGACGGATTCGGGAGCCAAGACGCGTTGCGTTGCGGTTCATCGGCAGGTCGGCTAAACGGGCTCGGCGTGCATCATCGCGGCGCACGGGTGGAGTGGCAACGTCGATTGGGTTTACGATTCGAAGTTTCATGAAAATGACAGAATATCAACCACATAGACTCTCCATTGCCCCTATGATGGACACTACAGACGGAACGAAAAACGCCGCCTTCCCAATGGGATAGGCGGCTTAGTTTTCCGGAATCATACTAGAATCATACAGGCCAGATGTAACAGATGCTTTTTCATGACGATGTAAGAAAGAGCCAGTACGGGGCCTGTTATGCGTTGTCGAGTAGAAGCGTGCTCATCGGGGTCGCAACCGACATTCGAACAATGCAGCAGTCCACTGCCTTTTTCGGCTGGCACGCGGCCTACCGGTCGGGCGTGGTAACATGTAGGTCGGCCCTACACGTCCTCCAAAAGACGGACGGTAAACGCTCACCATTTCTAGCCGCAGCGACTGGACGTCATTACTCCAAGTGGAAAGCTAGCCGGGACGTGGCCGACTCCTTTGCGTTGCTGGAACTGGAACGCAACACGCTGTTGAAGGAAGGTCGGTCGGCGTTTGCTGTCGAAAAAGCTGAGACCTACGCGGGGGAGCCGCGCATACTGATCGGCGTCGATTTCAGGATCGGGAGTGAAGTGCTGCGAGCGTTCGCGACGTGGACACTTGAACAGATCAGCGCCATCGAAGATGAAGCGCACTGGAATCGCCGGGAAGCAAGACTTCGCGGCGATTCTAGTAGTTAGCTGTGAAGCTTGGTGAAGTCCGAAGTCGCCTCACGACGACGATCATCATAGTAGGTCGCGAGGTCGCGAAGGTCTACGCCCTTGGCACTCTTCTGGGATGCTTCCATCCGCACCAGAGGCAACTTGATTGACCCGTCTGCAACCTTCCTGAGAAACTTGTCGCGGGTCAAGTTTGGGAAAAAATCCCTGCAGACCACTTCGACAGGCACCACGGGGAGGCCTTCATACCGCCCCATCAACATCCAGTGTGTGTCCATTCCTAGCTTTCCATCTGTTCTGGTTACCTTTCGTATTCGCATGACGGGACGTTTCGGTGAGCATCTTCTACCACATGAGGAAAACGAGTCAAGCTTTTGATAAACATACGGAAAATGTGACATTTCCCAGAGAAATGGCACATCGCGGCTGGATAGGGCAGGGGCTTGGGAAGCTGTGTGGACCGGCTTAGCGGTCAGCCGTTCTTGCGTGCCGACTTCGCCCCCGCCATCGCCATGGAAGCTTCGACCTGAGTGCGGGAACGCCGGAAAGAATCTGCGTCTGAGTTCGGGAAGGTGAAGTTCATGTGCTGTACAAGGGTCGTCCCGCCCGCGCTGTCCCCCAGATCAACGGCAACCTTCCTGCCCCGCGACAATGGGATGACCGCCTCATTAGGATGGAGCACGCTTGGAATCCCAGACGTGTTTGCCGTGCCATTCGCATAGCTGGGGGCATGCCGGAAAGCCGCCATAGGCACCACGGCGCTGCCCACTGGTGAGGTCGATACGCCGCCCTCTGAGAACGCCCCCAGCACCATCCCCAGAACGCCGCCGATACCGCCAAGGCCGGACAAAATGCCGCCCCCACCACCAGCCGCGCCGCTGGATACGCCTGCAGCAAGGATAGGCGCGCCCTGCTGGGCACCGGACACAACGCCCTGTCCGAGTACCTGTCCGCCTGTGGAGGTCGCCAGACGGATGTTATTGGAGCCGATGGCAAGCCCCTGCTGGCCTGCTGTCCGGACCGTGTTGGAGCCAATGGCAAGACCCTGCTGTGCTGACTGTCCGACCTGTACGCCGCCCGTGGTCATGGCGTTGGCAAGCTGTGCGCTGACCTGTTGGCCTGCAGTGATCATGGCGTTGCTGATTGCTGCACCCGCCTGAATTCCGCCCTGTGCGACCCCTGCAGCGTCCCCAGTGGTGGCAACGGGCGCGTCGCCAACGAATGCGAATAGACCGCCGAACAATCCGCCGAGTCCGGTGCCATCGCCACGCCCCAGAAGGTTGGCGAGTTCCGCAACAGCCTTGTCGGACACGATGTCAGCGAAAACGCCCAACACGGACTCGCCCAAGGATTCGAAGTCAAACTTCCCGGTCTTGATGAAGTCAGCAATCGAGTTCTTGAGGGAGTCGATAGCCCCCATTTCGATCTGCTGTCCGGCTTCGATCCAGTTGGGAACGGACTTCATCCATTCGCGGACTGGGTCGGTCGCGACCTTGCGAAGTTCCTCGTTGAGCTTGGCGGCTGCATCAATCTGGCGGATCATCGCTTCGGTCTGGGAGTCGACCATGCCGCCAGACTTCACCATGGCGTCAGCCATAAGCTGCGCCGCGTCGGTGGTCGCAAACTGTCCAGATGCCACCAACCCAAGGGCGATGCGTTCGGCCTAAAGGGCGGTCAAACGATCCTGCAGGGTGACGGTCACGGACTCGGCGGTTGCGCCTTCGACCTGCAGCGCTGCAGTGCGTTCCATAGTGGCGCTGACGATTGCCTGTGTCGTCGTGGTCGTGATGGCGGACGTGGTCGACGCCGCCGGGGTCGGGGTGACCTGATAGGACACGTCCTGAATATTCGTGATCCGCCCCAAAGAGGAATCCGCTTCCCGACCTGCAGGTGCAGGCGCACTTACTGCAGTGGTCTTTGGCGTTGTGGTGGTGGTGACGGTCGGGGCGCTGATGTTGATCTTCAGACCGGACAATGCGGTGAGCGTATTGAAGATGGTCTGCGCCTGTGCTGCAGCGCCGGACAGGGACGTGATCCACGCATCGGTCTGCGTCTTCGCGGCGGTGACGGTCCGCGCCATGTCGATAGCGACGAATTCCCGCGCCTTCGACTCCATGTCGGTGAGGCCACGAACGAACGCGCCCTGTTCGGAGTTCAGCTTGTCGAGGCCACCAGCGGACTGCACCAGCAAGTCGCGCATCTTGGCGTATGCGTCGGCTGCAGCCTGAGCGTTCGGGGCGGTCTGTGCTTCCCGCAATAGATCGTTCAACCGGGTCGCGCTGTCGCTTGTAAGGTCCAGATCATCACGAAGTTTCGCGACTTGCCCAAGCTGGTTGTTGGCGTATCCACGGAGCGAGTCGAACCAAGCGGAAAAGCCGAATTCCGTCTGGAAACTGTCCTGTGCTTCCTTCAACGCGTCGCCTGCGTCGATCCGGGCAAGGTCCCTTTTCGCGGCGACAAGGGCCTGCACTGCAGTCGTGGCAGCGCCGTACTTCTCTGCCAGCCCCGACAGGTCGGACGCTTCCCGCGCGCTGTTCTTCGCGGTCGAGAGGGCCGAGTCGAGGTCCGACAGCGCATCCTTGAGGCTCTTGGCCTGCGGGATTGCCTTGGACAGGCCATAATAGAGGCCCGCGCCCAACGCGATAGCGCCGATGGTCACCAAAGAAATGGGGCTGACCATGGAAAGAAAGCCTGCCTTGAGGGTGGACAGGATTTCGGCGCGGCTTCCCAACGTTTGGAAAGTCTGGGCAAGCTGCGTGCCCTGTCCGGTCGCGATGGCGAGCGGGGACATGCCGCCTGCCAGCATCACGCCAATATCGTTCAACTGGAATCCGACCTGCTGCGCTGCATGGGCACTGCCGCGCATCTGACCTGCAAAGGTGTCACCGGCGCGGCCTGCAGTCAGAAGGCCTGTAGCTGCCCGTTCACGCGCGCCCGTCGCCAGTTCGGCACTGATCACGCCTTCCCGTTCGGCGTGTGCGATTTCTTCAAGGGCAGACTCGTACTACTTGGACGCGGCGAAGAGCGGGTTGTACTTGGCGCGAAGGCTATCGAGAGAAGCGGCGTGCTTATCGGCGGACGCCGCCGCTTCCCGGTTTTCGCGGGCGGTCTGGACGAGTGCGCCCTTGGCGTATTCTGCAGCCGTGGCGGTCTGGGTCAGTTCAACGCGAAGGTCTTCATAGGCGCTGCGTGCGACCCGTACAGCCGCGACGTCTGGGGCGCGCTGCAGGTTGGCGTGGAGGCGGTCAAGACCGGCGTCAAGGGCGTCCAGTGCCTTTGTGTCGCCAAGGTCACCCAGACGAAAGGCAAGCTTCTGGGCTGACGTGCTTGCCTGACGGAGCGCCATGGCGGCGGCAAGGGATGCGCGTTCGGTGGTGCTTGCCATCTTTGTCGAGGCGGTACCCGCGGTGGTCAAGGCACCCGTCAGGGTGTTGGCGTCGGTCGAGGCGCGCTTGATCGAAGTCGTGTCGATCTGGGGCTTGATGTTGCGCAATTTGGCGAAAGCGCCAGTCGTGTCCCGGTCGAGGTCCTTGACGGCATTCTTCACCGCCGCGATAGCGGCAGTGAATTGCTTCGCCCCTGCCTGTGCCGGGGCTGCGTCGATTTTAAGACTGAGACTGTGCGTTTCCATTGGTGCCATTCGAATAGGAGAGGGTGCCATTGATCCGGATCATCTGTCGATCTGGAAAAAGACGGGGGCGCGAATGCAGACACGCCCCCGTCAGTCTTTGGTGTGAATGGCAATCACACGGAGTAATTCACTATCGCACACTGGCCTCCAAAAGTCAAAAGTGAGGGGTGCAAATCGGTTGAATGAAACCGAGCTTGAGTCGGCTGTTGCACGGAATGTTACAGGTCTGAAACGCTGAATCGGCCAGAAATTCTGAAAAATTTTGGTGCCAGTCGATATACGGAAAGGGGGTGCCTTCTCTGAGGGAAAACGTGGTCAACAAAATGGCATGGCGGGGATGAATCGAGGCATTGGCGAGCGCGGAGTTGCGGCGGATCGAGGTGGACAGCAACCCTAAGTTGCAATTCTCTTCGCTCTCGGGTACTGACGGGGTCTGGAACACAATAGGTGCCTACTGGCTTGGGTCCCTACCACTAAATCTAGTAGGGCATTGCCCCCTAACGGGGGGCTAGCCTTGTATCCGCCCCGTTAACTGTCCACGCCTCAAGCCGACCGACCTGCCAGCACGTAGGCAAGGCACTATGCTGCGTCAGCGTCCTTGATGATCCGGTACACAGACGCCCGACCGATACCCAACTGGGTCGCGATTTCATCCGGCTTGAACCCACGTTCGCGGTACCGCAGGACGTCTGCAGCCTTGGCACGTGCGGTCGGTGCGCGACCCTTGTACTTGCCTTCTGCCTTTGCCTTGACGATGCCATAGGCGCGGCGTTCTGCCTGCCTGTCGCGTTCGAATTGGGCTACCGCGCCCATCACCCGGACCAACAGCATCTGCACTGGGTCTGAGGGGTCGAGAGGGTTTGGTGAGAGGTCAGGCAGTAGCCATATGACGTGGCGGTAGGGGGCGTTGGTGATGGCGGCGTCAGCCGCAGACAGGTCGCGGAATGCCCGATCCAGCTTAGCGGACACGATGCAGATACGCCTTGATTCGTTGGCGTTTGCGTTCGCTTCCTGCAGCATCTTATCGAACACCGGGCGTTCGTGGCGGGTGCTGGCCTCTTCATAGAAGAACCGCGTGCAGCCCAAGGCCTTCAAGGTTTCGATCTGGTCATCCCAGCCTGCAGCCTGTTCGACCTTGCTGACGCTGACGCGTACGTATCCCCATTTCTCCACGACACAACCTCCATATTCTCACATGCTTCTAGAGGCGTTGATAGCGTATCACTGGGATGCGAGTCAAGAGCTAGTGAGACGGATTCAGGGGTGTTTTCCCACTATCTTTAGGGACGTCCCTAGTGAGACGGGGAGGGGGTGAAGGTCGGCGTTAGCCGACAGGATGGAAGGATTGCCGGGGACAGGTCGAAGGCGGCTGCTAGCGTGTTCCGGAGGTCGCACCGCCCCGAAATCGCCTTAGTGGTACTATGTAGCACTTATGCAACACTTGGGAGCGTTGCCGCGCTTTAGGCGCGCGGCGGCTGGGAAGGGCTAGAACGGGTATCCAAGAAGACCCGTCAAGCGCTTGGCAAGGTCTCTTTCCATTGCTACCAGTCCTTCGCTGTTGTTGAGGTACGGCAAGAACCGATGGTGCTTGAGGTCAAAGGGCACGTCTGCGTTGTTCTGCGTTATTGGGATGACCGTCTTGCCCCAAGCATGGGCAATGCCGAGTTCATAGAAGCGTTTTCGTTTCGGTCTGTCAGGTCGCAAATGACCACGGCGGAATGGTTGATCAATTCCAGAATGTCGCTGATCACGGTCGAGTTGTTCCAGACTTCGTCTGCACGCTTGGCGGGGAGTGGTGTCTGCGCGCACGCGCGTTGAATGGCCTGATATACCGGCGTGAAGTTCGGCTTGAAGGGCATCATGACACTGATGATGTCATTTCGAGGAGTGGTGTAGGTGTAACCAAGTACGGACTTCGAGGCGGAGAATGCGGCGGTCTGGGTCACGGTCTGAGCCTGTTCTGAAAAGGTGGTTGCGACATAGGCTTGCAGCTTCGCGAATGAGCCATCGTTTCGAGCTTCCATTGCGGTCAGGAGGTCGAGAACGTTTCCCGCGTAGTCTGGGTCTTTCCAATCGAGGCTCCGAAGCAGGCGATTGTGCGAGCGAATGTGTTGGGTCCATCCGGTCAGCACCCCCACCTCAAAGAAGTTTTCCTTCGTGAAGTTGTTCACGATGATATCTTTCAAGACTAGGATGGTCGGAGGTTGATAGGCTGGGGGATGCAACTCGTGGTCCAATCCTGCGATGAATGCCAGTCGCCTGACAGCTTGAAGAAAGCCGATGTCCTCTTTCTCTTTCAGCATCGTTACCACGTCACCCTTGGCGTGACACCCGAAACAGTAATAGAATCCTTTCCGGTCATCGACATGGAAGCCTGCAGTGGTCTCAGCGTGGAAGGGGCAAGGTGCCCATAGGTCTCCCTTGGCACGATTGCTCTTTCGTGTGTCCCAAGTGACGTATCGGCCCGCGACTTCCGAAAGCGGAATTGCGGCGCGCAGGCGATCAAGGAAACCCTCAGGTAGCGGTGTCTTCTGGACTTGGTTCAATCGCTGTAACTCCACCTCTTCAAGCGCGCAAAAGAGTTCAACCTCAATCCGATCACCGGGCCAATCCGCACCAAGCGTGCAGCCGTGCCCACCAGCGGCTTCAATGTAGATGCCGTTGTAGCCGCCGGTCGAGTAGGTAGCGTCTGCAACGGCTTGGGGCAGGTCTGCGTGCCACATGTTGTCCGGGACCGTCACTGTATAGGTGGCTCCGGCTTTCGAGTCACACCAAATGCTATCTATGTTCCGGTGAAAATCGCCCAACCCGTCGACGATCCTTCGCATAGTCCTGATCTCATCGGCGTAGTCCTTGCGACTGGACAACTCCACACCTTTGTAGCGCTCCGTTTTGCCAGAGGGCTGAGAGTCGATCTGCACACTGCACCTCTTTGGCGTCCCCCGCATCTGAAGTGAACCTATCATCCCGCGTGGTTTAGGGGAGGGGATAGTTTCCCGAAAGTGTCGGTGCATAGGTCCCGGCCTCGGTCGGTGTGAGGATTGCACGGGGCGATTGGACCCCGTGTCAGGAGGCAGACATGAACGATGAAGACTTCACACCAGAAGAACGCAAGGCGCTGCGCCGGATCATCCGCGAGGATCAGGCCAGACGGCAAAGAGAGGCGCAGGAACGAGCGGCGCAGTTGACGTCGCAGTTGCGGGCGCAATACGGGCCGCTTGACCGCTCCGGCGAGTGATCCAGCGTCGCCGGGAGCAACCGGGAGCAACCGGGAGCATCCCGGCGACGTAAGCCTATGAACATAAACAACTTTTTCGGATTTACCGGGAGCCGGGAGCAAAACCGCCATTCCCCCACCCCCCTGTAGGAATATTTTATCTTTCGGCCTGTCTTGCGTGGGGGGGGGGGGTGAGTGGTGGGAAGGCGTCCCTCCAAAATAAAATATTTTCTCTACACGTAGGAGTTTTCCATTCTGCTCCCGTACTCCCGGTAGATATGAATTTCTTTAATGATTATAAGGGGTTAGTTCACCGGGAGCCTCCCGTTTGCTCCCGGTTGCTCCCGGTGGAAAAAAGACGAACGATTTCATGTAGTTACGCTGAAAAGTCGCTCACGCGTCCACCTGCCAACCCGCACTGCCACGCGGACCCCGCCTAAACGGCGGCACGATCCCTGAAATCGGGTCTGCGTCGGGGTAGTCGAGTCCGCGCTGAATCCGGAATATCGCATCAGTCGCACCCTTCGCCGCCTCACCCGCCGTATCGTACCAGATGAAGCTGTGCGTGACGTCTCCGCTTTCCATACCGCTATCCCGCAAACCACGGAGCGCATACTTGAACGTCCCCTTGATCTGCCGGTAGCTGTAGATCGTGATCCGGAACCCGGCTTCTTCCCGGACTGCGTTGTAAGTGTTCCGGGCGCGACGCCACCCCCGCCCCAGAAGCTGAGAGACGTCGACTGGGTCATACCCCTCAGGAACGTGGTAGGAGCCACTCACGCCACCCCCTCCTTCTTCACCTTCCCGCCCTCAAACGAAGACGTCCAGATAGCTGAGTTCGTGCCCGGATGAACGCTGTGTGTCAGGATCAGGTCGCGCCCGTCCGGCATGCGCCAACGCCGCGACGCGAACGCCTTGAACATGACGCCAATCTTCCGGGTGTCGCCGTAGGCGTCATCCTTGTAGCCCCAACCGGGCAGCTTCAAAAGCTTCCCGTGCTCGTCGTCATCTTCATAGAAGGTTTCCAGCAGATTGCGGATCGAGAGTGTCCCCTTTGTCACTGCCCCCGATACGAAGATTGTCCCCGCCGGTTCCTCACCAATCCGCAACGCGAGCATGGTTTCCGGATCGTCATCGGCGGCGTGCAAGGCCTCTGCTTCATCCCGGTTGCCAAGGAAGCCCTTGATCCCTGCCGCCCCGATAATCCCGCCCATGATCCCGGACCAATTCTCGTAGGAGGCGAGAACTTCCTCAGTCTGTTCCACCTTCCCCTGAGCCACCCAATTCTGAATCAAGGTCAGACAGGCCCACACCAAATCGCCCCGGTTCGCCGGAACCCACTTCGACAGGTTGTGCGTGAACATGGCCCGGTCCCGCTTCCCCGGCTTCGAGGTCTTGGGGTCGAGAGTGATCAGGACCGTGCGCCGCGCCAGTTCGCCGGACAGCTTGAGCTTGTTTCCTGCAAATCCAAAGATCGCATTGACCGCGATTTCTGAGGTTTCGGACTTTCCCAAGACGCGCCCGGAAAATGTCGGGGCGGTCAGGACAGATGCCAACGGACCTGAGTTCACTGCGCTGTTGATGTTGTCGAAGTAGATAATCGGACGTCCGTCCAAAAGCACGGAGAGCAACAGCTTAGCCATTTCTGCCTTGTCGTCCGGGAGATCGGTGGCAGGCGACGGCGTGCCGGTGACGATGGTCGACAACGAGTTGATCAGAAGTGACGCCCCGCTTCCCGGTTCGGCCTTGTTGAAGGCATGGGCAGGGGTCGGACCGACGATCATGGACCGCATGAATGGCAAGAGTATGAACGACAGGGCATGCGCCACGGATGGCAGGGCTTCTCCCTTCGCCAACATGTCCACCAGTTCCGCCCGCTTCCACCCGTCAAGGCTGAAATCGCCAAGGACGCCTTCCACCAGCCATTCGCGCGCCTCTGCCACTTCGGCGGGCGTGGGGGCCTTGCTCACTGCCTTCATGGTGAAGCTACCGGGCGCGTAGAAGAGCCTGCTTCCCTTGTCGTATCCGGGCTGGGTCAACAGCGATCCCGTCTGCGTGAAGACCGGGGTGGACACGATACCGGCAACACTCGGAAAGAGGCTGTAGTCGCCCGCATAGAGGTGCGTCACCACTTCATAGGGACAAGCCACACCGATAGCCTTGTCACCCTCTGCAGACACGCGGGCGAATCGTGCCGACCTATTCACATGGTGCCCGAATCCGTCCTTGTCGAGATTGTTGAAGATCATGCGACCTTCGCTGTCCGCCCGCACGTCGACCAGTCCCGCCGCGTAGTGGAAGATGGTCGGTGTCCGGGCGTTGGATTCCATGATGCGCTGTCGCGCATATGTGCACACGTCGGTAAAATCCCACTCGTTCACGATTGCCGCGCCGTCTTCGCCCTTCTTGCGCTCGCGGCTTTCGGCGCGCTGTTCATCCTTCAACGTCTTCAATGTGGCATTAATGTCATGCTTGCTAAGATTGGTCTTGGCGGTGAGAACCTTTGCGACATTGGCGAGCACGGTCTTGTCCGCGCCCTGCTTGAACAGCTTGGTCAGGAATGCGGTGATTTCCGCCTCAGTGGACTCGGTCGTGAAGGTGGCAGCGGTTTCGGTAGGATCGGCGCGAGCCGATGTGCTGTCCGGGTCGGCGGTAGCTTCGGCAAGCACTTCCGCTGCCGCCTCAAGGTCCTCTTCCACGGGTTCCGGCGCTTCGACGCGACGCGTGGCCCCTTCGGGTTCGGGCGCATCCTCTTCCCGGTTTGCAGCGATGTAGCACCGTGCCTCTTCGATCCGTTCCGACAGATAAGCTTCTGTGTCGTACTTGCTACGGTCCTTCGTTGCGTCGCGGGGGGCTGCGTCAATGGCTTCACGCAAGATGCCGTGCAGTTCGTCTGCGTCGCCGTCCGGGTGTGACCCCCACCAACTGCACGCCGCGCTGTAGATCGGGTAATGGAACGCACCCTGTCCGTCACCGTCGCCGATGTCCGCCAGATAGCCGTCAAACCCGAGTCCAGGGTAACTAGTGTTGCGCGTACCAGCCCCAGTGCCGGACCGTGCCGCCTTGCCCTTCGAGGCCTTGGGCGCGTTCTTCGAAGACGCGTTGAACGCCAGTTCCTCAAGCCATTCCGGCGCGTCCGCAATCCCGACTTCCCATGGCGCGCAATCGTCCTGCCAGCGGTAGTAGCCGCCGCTCGCGTGCACCGACGGGGCGGCGATGATCTGTCCACCCTCGCCACGAATATCGACCTTGGGCGCGAGCTTGCTGCCGGTGTTCGCAATCGGACGCTTGGTCTTGTACATCCGGTGCTGTCCCTTGCCGGACCCAGAAATAGACGTAGCCGTGCGAGGCAGTTCGCCATGTTCGGCTTCAAGCGCCCGGACAGCCGCCATGCCCTCTTCGCCGTCCTCGTCTACCACCAGCAACTTGGAGCCAACCGGGAAAGTGATCGACACGTTCCGGGGCGCACCGATGCGCGCATACCGGAAAGTCTGCCCGTCCTTCGTCTCCGGATATTCCCCGTTCCCGGTCCAGAAATCCACAATCTTCGCCGGATCATTGGAGGCGCGTACACCCCACTTCGAACCGCGTGGAATCTTCGCAGACCGCTTGCCACCCGCAACGCCAGAGCCTTCCCCGGTCCGGGGGTCAATCGCATGGGAGTCGATGACATGCAGGCCATACGCCGCATACCTCAGGGCATAGGCCAGAGTCATGGAGTTGTGGTCGGCAACGTCCTTGTGGTCGACATTCACGCGGCGAAGGCCAGCACCGATAAGGGTCTCCACTGCAACCGCCAATTCGTTGGGTACGTCGATCTCGGCGCGCTGCCGCGCGTCCTCTGCCCTCTGGGTGTGATACAAAGACGGCAAGGGTGGCGCGCCGAAAAACTTGGCGGGCAACCGATCATGCGACGCGCGGCGGGTCGCAAGTTCAATGACCTGTCCGCGCGAGTCCGCCCCGGTATCCGCCAAGGTCGTTTCTTCGTCGGTCTGGTCTTCTGGCAATCCTGCCTGATTTACTGCGCTCATTTCGTTCATTCACTCCGTTCTTGCCATTCGCTGCCCGTTTAAGGGCATTTGTTCTTCGATTCAGTTCTGTGCGCTCAGTTCCATCACCTTGCGCGCAAGGTTATTCACCCGTTCCAGATTCCCCCGCGTTAGCGGTTTCTGCGCCGTTCTGGCCAGCAGGTCCGACACAAGGATGATCTGCGTTTCGCGCTCAGGGTTCGTCAGTTGGACTACGTTCATTTCGTTCTCCTTTGATTTCGATCTGCCCAATATGCCAGATTATCTCGATTTCAGAAGTGTTTACGCGACACGGTCTGAAGTTTCGTTTTTGTCACATTGGCCAGCGCTTCCAATTGTTTGCGCTGGCGTTGCAATAAAAATTGAAGTTCAACTTGAAGCGTAATTCAATTCCGCTTCAAGCCGAATTGTATGTACGGCTATACGAGATTTCGCAACAATCCGCCAGAATCGGCTATGACAATTCGGCAACACTGCTAAGGTAAAAAGCAGGCTTTTGGCACATTAAAACCACCACGCCGGTTATTCACCCACGGGTTCAGCAAAGAGAAAGCCTGTAGCCCCTGCGGAAACGGTCAGGGAAAGGGCGTGATCGTCGCGCCCATAAAACCGCTTGATTGCGCCCAAGAGGTCATACGGTGGGAACAGCCGCTGCACGTTGTCGCCGTGCTCGGTCCGCCAACGCGTGATCCAGAACCCACCCTGTATCGGGATGAACCCGGCACGGCGCATCGCGCGTTCGGCGTCGGCCTGTCCGAGATGATGGCAGAGTGCTTCAACATCGGACACTTCGAGGCGGTAGGCGTCCGGACGGTCGGGGTCATGTTCGAGGTCAAGGTTGTGCATCCGGGCCAGCAAAACCCTTGCCGCCTCCCCAGATAGGGTCCTTGGGCGGTCGATATTGAAACGGGACATGTTCTACTTTCGAGGGGAGGGGAGAGATAGGGGTGCAAGGGGCGACAGACATGTCTGTCGCCCCCTACGGGGCGGGGGTGGAGTGACCCCGCATGGGGCTGGGGAGGCCCCTAACCGCGTTGGATTCGCGCGGTATTCTTTCTCAGGCAGCTAGGCTGTTGCGGACCGCCCGCATAATCGGACCCGGAGTCCAAACCTGACTCGCGATGCGCGTGACCTTGAAGTTTTCGATCTCGATTTTCAGGCGTTCGGCTTCTTGGGCGTACTGTTCGGGGGTCCAATTCGCGCGCACTTCGTCGGCTCGCTGCCAACGAAGTGTTTTTTCGACGTGGCGCTTTTCTGCGTCCGGGTCGAGGTCGGGTTCGCCGTCATGCCTCACCGCTTACCTCCGTCGCGTGCATCCGCGATGGCGTGAAGCCGGTTCCGGCGGCGAGCCGCGTCGGCGTCGGCATCCACGGTCACGGGGGGTCGAGTGAACCGGGCCTGCAGCCTCTGGTAGTCGTCTGCGCTGATCACGACGCCGGAGAGCGCGAATTTATGTCCGCCCCGGTGGCCTGTGAAGAACAGGTCCACTGTGGTGCAGCCTGTGGCGCGGATGGCGGCTTCAATCGAGTCAAGCTTGGTCATGATCAGGCCAGCCCATGCTTCCTGCAGAAGTCCAACCGGGCCTTTGCGGACCCAAGAGACAGCGCGCGCCGCAACAGTACCGCCTCTTCATCGGCAGAGTGCTTGGGGGCGGTGGAGGTCGCACCACCCGCAAAGCCGCCCGCCCGTGCCGCCGTCAGCCGTGCCGCGCGGTCCTTGGGAAGGCTGGCAATTGCGCTTGCAGCCCCGGCTTCAATGTCCCGCTTGAGGTCCTTGTTGGCCTTAGCCTTGATCACTGCAGGCAGCGCCGCCAGTTCGCGCGCCACCTGTGCCGCGTCGAGTCCAACATCTGAAATCGTGCAGATGCGCGCCTCTGGCAGGTTCACGATAGCATCACGGTCGAGAGCGATTCCGAATTCATCGGCTGCAATTTCTGTGACCCGCTGCACGACCTGTTCGAAGCGGTTTTTGTAAAGATCGGACTGCGCGACCATCGCGCGGAATCCTTCGTTGTTGTCGGTGGTGGTCATGTTGTTTCCTGTTCTGCGAATACCGGTTCGTACCGGGCGTTGACCAAGGACCAGCCAACTGCCCATCCACTGGTGAAGTCGGGAAGGTCCTTGGCGTCACCCAGCACAACGAACCGGAGAATTCCGGGGTGCAAAATCAGCTTCAAGCGGAGTGCGTCCAAGTGCTCGAAGATATGCGAGGTCTGCAGTCCGCGTACCAACGCATCGGTGAAGCGGACCTGCAGCCGGTACAGGCGTTCGCCCTGTGCTGCGTCCAGCCATGCCACCAGCCGATGACAGGCAGGAAGGACGCCCTCGCCGACGAAGTATGGACCCGATTCCTGCTTGGCAACTTCGAACAAATCCCGAATGCAGCCCTTTTCAGATGCGCGGATGGTCGGCAAGACTGCCGCCAAGTGGTAGTTCCGCGCACCCACCCCTTTGGTGTGTGGGAGGTCCTTGAATCGACTCCAAACGGTCGAGGGGGTGACCCCAACAACGGTCTGATAGGTCTTCTGGGTGACGTGAATGGGCACGGGGCCAAAACTTTCTGCAATTATGACGATTCCTCTTGACACGAACTATACTAAAGTTGCAGCCAATGAGTCAAGCGAATCACCAGAACGGGTCAAAATCGGTGGGTTGGCAATAGATGTTTCGGCTGGAAGGTTGGCAGGACCTGCCTGCTGCCGCAGGCCATGGGCAAGACTGCACCACGGCAAGCCTGCACTGTCGGCAGGACTGCAGCACACCCACCCAGCGCGCCGCCATGACGCTAACCCGATCACTTGCAGGGTCGCTAGGGCAGGGTGGCCTTCGTCACCACCTCTATCCACTTCCAACCCGCAAACTTGTCGCCAGTCTGCCGCAAGTGAGTGTAGCGCTGCAGGGATGACCATGACCGATGGCCTGTGACAGATGCGACCTGCGGTATCGTAAGCCCCGTTTCAAACAGCCGGGAAGCCCCTTCATGTCTTAGGTCGTGAAAGTGGAGGTCTTCGATTTCGAGGGCCTTGCAAGCGCGGGTGAATGCCGCTGACACTGCGTCAGCAGTGTACGGAAAAATCCGGTCAGAGGTCTTTGGCATGGCGGCAATGACGGCACAACAGGGGTCCGGCAGTTCAACCCACGTGTCATTTCCGGCCTTGTCGCCGGGATGTTTCATGTCGCGAACCAGAACCCGCTTGGCGTCGGGTTCATAGTCCTTCCAAGTGATCCGGCAGATTTCCTCTTGGCGGCGGGTGGAGAAAATCGCGAACACGACAAGTCGGTGCATCGGGCAGGACTTGGGGCGGAACGCGACCTTGTCTGCGAAGTGCTTTAGCAGGGCGTCAAGTTCGTCAAGCGTCGGGCGGCGGGACCGTTTGCCTGACTTCGCAGTGAAGCCCATTTTCTTGCAGACGGTCATCGCGTCCTTCATGACCCGTTCATCCAGTGGGAAGCCCCACAAGGGCCGCGCGACGTTGAACACGGCAGACAAGTGCGAGAGGTAGTTCAAAACGGTTGACGCGGAGTCGAGGCCGGGGCGGTTGTGTAGTTCTTGAGCGAAGGTAACAATGTCCTGAG
Organism: Paracoccaceae bacterium; assembly: GCA_031400505.1. Classification (GTDB taxonomy): domain Bacteria; phylum Pseudomonadota; class Alphaproteobacteria; order Rhodobacterales; family Rhodobacteraceae; genus JAIYDJ01. The sequence goes on from JANNPZ010000033.1 coordinate 80,444, forward strand.
AGGCGATCATTTCGCAGCGCTTGTCTGCGATGGTGTACTCTTTGCGGATGGTGTTCAGGACCTGTGTCTTCGTCTTTCCAACGTCCTTCATCGACTCCTTCACGTATCGGTCGATTGCATCGCCCAGAGTCACCGCCTTCGCCTTTGGGCTGGCGGGGGAACGCCCAGCCGATATGTCAGCATCAATCTCTTTCTCACGCTTCTGTGCCCATTTCTCAGCCTTCTTGCGGTTGTCGAACGACTGAGTGAAGGTCTTGCGTTTCCCGTCGATTGTTCGGGTGATCTGAGCTAGGACCGAAACTGAGCCGTCCTTGTTCTTGCGGGTGGGGTAGGTTGCCATGATGACTCCGCTAGGTGTGACGTATGACTCGGATAGGCCTAGTATGATTCCGAGTCATACTACAGCCCAAAATGGGCGGAAATGAGCCGAAATCATACTGAAATGAGCGGATCGAAAGACAGACTAAAGTGCCAGAAAACGTAACGAAATCAACGCACAAAGACGCTCACATGCTCAGTGTCGCTCCGATGATGGACTGGACGGATCGCCATTGCCGGGTGTTTCACCGCCATTTCACGCGGCGGGCGATGCTCTATTCCGAAATGGTCACTGCTGCGGCGGTTGTCCACGGACCACGCGACAGGCTGTTGGGATTTGGCGCAGCAGAACACCCGGTGGCGCTGCAGCTTGGCGGGTCCGATCCGGCAGAACTTGGCGCAGCCGTGCGTCTTGCCGCGCCCTTTGGCTATGACGAGATCAACCTGAACGTCGGCTGCCCGTCTGACCGCGTCCAGTCGGGGTGTTTTGGCGCTGTCCTGATGCAGCGTCCGACGCTGGTTGCCGAATGTCTGCGCGCAATGCGCGATCACAGCCCGGTGCCGGTGACCGTGAAATGCCGCATTGGCGTCGATGATCAGGACCCTGAAACCGCGCTGCCCGAATTCATCGAACATGTCGCCGCGACGGGGGTGCGTCACATCATCATCCACGCCCGCAAAGCGTGGTTACAGGGGCTAAGCCCCAAGCAGAACCGCGAAGTGCCCCCGCTTGATTACGGCCTTGTGGTGCGGATGAAAGCACGGTTTCCAGACCTTGTGATCTGCCTGAACGGCGGGATCACCTCGCTGGCACAGGCGCAAGACCTGCTGGATCAGGGCCTTGACGGTGTGATGATCGGCAGGGCGGCCTATCATGATCCGGGGGCAACCCTGATCGGTGCGGATGCGTTATGGGGGGATGCCCATGCACCGGACGCGCATGCCGTGGTTGCGGCGATGCGCCCCTACATTGCCGATCATCTGGCGACGGGCGGGCGGCTGCACCAGATCACGCGGCACATGCTTGGCCTGTTTGCAGGCAAGCCCGGCGCGCGCGGCTGGCGACGTGTGCTGTCGGAAGGATCGGCACGCACCGGGGCAGGGCTAGCCGTGCTTGACGCTGCACTGGCCGAGGTTCTGGCCACAGATCACGCAGGCACCGAGGCAGTCGCCTGACCCGCAAGAGACGGATTGATTTCGCGCGGGGTACGAAACCAACGCCGGACGGGCCCGATCAGGCCCTTTGGCCCGGTAGAACGGCACGTCATCCCCCCGGCATCGCAGCACTACGGTTTGGGTCCTTTGGCACGGCCCGGCGCGGGTGTAACTCTGGTCCTTTCCGGCTGCTGTCGCTATGGATGCCGCAAAGAAGGAGACTGCCATGCCTGCCGCCATGCACGACATTGCGTCGCTTTTACCCTTTGTGGCCTTGCTGCTGGCAATCGGGGCGCTGGCTGGGTTGATCGGCGGGATGTTGGGCGTAGGGGGCGGCATCGTGCTGGTGCCTGCGTTCTTTTACGCTTTTTCGCAGTTGGGCTATGCCGGGCCGTCGCTGATGCAAATTTGCGTCGGCACGTCGCTTGCGACGATCATTGTCACCTCGCTGCGCTCTGCCCGCGCGCACAGCGCCAAGGGGGCAGTGGACCTGGCGCTGTTGCGGGTCTGGGGGCCGTTTCTGGTGGTGGGGGCGTTGATCGGGGTCGTGGTGGCCTCCCGTATGGCGTCGCAAACCCTGCAGGCGGTGTTTGGCACGCTGGCGGGCCTTGCCGGGCTGTTCATGGCCTTTGGGCGGGATCACTGGCGGCTGGGAAAAGAACTGCCCCGCCAGCCGGTGGCGGGGATGCTTGGCGCGACAGTCGGGTTTTTGTCGGCCCTGATGGGCATTGGCGGCGGAACTTTCGGTGTGCCGCTGATGACGCTGTTCAGCGTTCCGATCCACCGCGCTGTGGGCACGGCATCGGGTTTTGGTCTGCTGATCGCATTGCCTGCGGTTCTGGGGTTTCTGGTTCTGCGGGTTGAACAGGCGCCGCCGCTGACGATCGGAGCCGTCAACCTGCCGTCATTTTTGCTTGTGATCTGCACCACAATCCTGACCACGCCTTTCGGTGTGAAACTGGCGCACCGGTTGAATCCGATCCCGCTCAAGCGCATTTTTGCAGTGTTTCTGGTGCTGGTGGCGGCCAACATGCTGCGCAAGTCGATCGGATGGTAGACGCGCGCATCCTTTGCCCCGATCCCGCAATTGCCGCCTGGGCCAAGGCGGCGCTGCCGATCGCACAAACGGCTTTGGCAGGTCAGGCGCGCCGGGCCGGGGGCACTTGGGTCGTTGGACTGGACCTTTTGGACAGTGACGATCTGGGCAGTGTCGCGGGCGTTGCACTGCCTTGGGGCATTCTGGGACTTGCACCTGTGCCTTTGCACCGGGCACAGCTTTCTGCCATGTATCCGGCCTACCCGATGCCCGACCCGGGCGAACCTGACAGTGCAAACCGATTTCGTCTGACCCGCGACGCAGCCCATCTGGACGGGCTGCTGGCGCTGGGTCCGGAAAAGCAACGGATGATCAAAGAGCCGCATGCATGGATACTTGGCGTGCCGCTGACCGACATTTGCGCGGCACCGCTGGTGGTGTGGCCGGGCAGCGCTGCGATTCTGCGCGCGGCCCTGTTGACCGCTCTTGCCCCGTATCCGCCCGCAACATGGGGCGATATCGACGTGACCGAGGCTTACATCGCAGCCCGCCGGACGGTCTTTGCGACTTGCCCAAGGGTCGAGTTGCCTGTGAAACGCGGCCAAGCGACGCTGTTGCATCGGCTGTGTCTGCACGGCGTGGCCCCTTGGGCAAACAATCGGGCACTCGATGCCGAGGCCAGCCCCCGCATCATTGCCTATTTTCGTCCGCAACTGACCTCGGTGCAGGAGTGGCTTGCGCCCGACTAACGGTCCAGCCGCCCCATCCGCCCGCCACGCCGGCGGATCAGCCGCGGTGCGCGTGCCGGCAAATCCGCGATCACCGCAGCCCGTTCCATGGCCGTCATCCGCGACCAGGTCGAAATTTCCTCGATGCTGCGATAGCAGCCAATGCAAAGGCGCTCTTCGGGATGCACGACGCACAACTTGACGCAGGGGCTTTCCACCTCGTCGCGGGCCCAAACCTCGGGTTTTGGCTGTGCAGCGTCGTTCATTCGGCCCCCAGATGCGCCAAACGGTCCAGCGCGCCTTGCAAGATATACCCCGCAGCGACCTGATCAATCACCTCGTTGCGACGTTTGCGCGACGTATCCGCCTCGATCAGCGCTCTAGTCGCGGCAACCGTGGACAGGCGTTCGTCCCAATACCCGATGGGCATGTCGGTCAGGCGTACCAGATTGCGCGCAAAAGCCCGTGTCGACTGCACGCGCGGCCCCTCTGATCCGTCCATATTCAGGGGAAGCCCCAGAATGATCGCGTTGGCCCCCCGCGCCGCAAGCAGGGCCAACAAACGTGTGGCGTCCAGCGTGAATTTCTCGCGGCGGATCACCTCGATCGGCGTCGCTACGGACCGGCGCAAATCCGACAGCGCCACGCCGATGGTCTTCTCGCCAAGGTCAAGCCCGGCAATCGCCCGACCAGCCGGCAAGGCAGCGGCGAAATCGCGTAAATCCTCGATGATCATCGGATCAGACCCGCCGCGATCCCGGCTGCGTTGATCGCCGCTGCATCTTCGGGGGTGGCAGCAAACAGCGCCTCTGCCTCGGCCAGAACTTCGGCCGCGCGGGCCGTCTCGCCCAGCACCGCCAGGGATGTGATCAACCGCGCCCAGTCGCGCGCGGGCCCGCCCTGGCTTGCCAAACGGTCTGACAACTGCCCGACCATCCCGGCAATCATCGCCTGGCGGTCTTCTGGCGTCATGTCTGCGGCTGCGGCCACGGCATCGGCATCCGGCCCTGGCAGATCGTCTGCGGGCGGCAGCTGAAACTTGATCCCGGCGGCCTGTGCGACGCCTTCGATCTGCGCGCGGATCGGCGGCACCCAGGGCGCATCGGCGTTGCTCTCTTCCAGTAATGGCTGCCACAGCGCAAAGGTGCGGTCCGGCCTGCCCACTTGTGCAAACATCAACCCCGAGTAATACCGGGCGGTGCCGTTATTCGGGTCGGCTTGCAAAGCGGCCACCAGCGCACGTTCTGCGTCATCCGTGATCAGCCCACCCGCCGCGAGAATGGTGATTTCGGCAAGGCTTGCGTGATCCTCGGCGACAGCGCCGGTGCCCTTGGCCGCGATCAACCCGAGTTGCGCCGTTTTCGCGGCCACATAATTGCCCAAGGCTGCTTCGTTGCGCGCGAGCAGACCAAGACCTTGTACATCGCCCGGACGTGAAATCATGGCCTGGCGCAACTTGTCCATCAATTCGCCAAAGGCGGGGTCCGCCTGAACAGGTTCGCGCAAAGGCGCGCGCGCTTCGGCCTCGGCCTGTGTCGGGCGATCGGCGTAAGCCTGTTCGGCAAAGGCAAGTCGTGACTTCAATGGCAAGTCGGGATATCCCGGCGCGCCCAGTGTCGCATAAAGCCAGACCGCGCCGGTCACGCTGGCCGCGACAACCGCCACGCCCAGACCATGGCGGCGGCCCTGCGCACCAGACCCCTTGGCCTGCGCCACGCGATCTGCATCAAGCAGGCGCCGCGAAACCTCGGTCCGCAGGCGCGCGGCCTCCGGCTCTGGCAAGGTGCCGCGTGCCACGTCGCGGTCAATCTCGCGCAGCTGGTCGCGGTAGATGTGCAGATCTGCGCTGCCCGCGCTCGTATCCTCGGCGGGGCTGCGCCGCATCGCTTGCGACAACAATGCGACCACGGCCACTGATATCGCCGCCACTGCCGCCCAGAACAGCCAATCCTGCATCGATGTCTCGCTACTTTTCCGACACAGGATGTAATCCTTTCGCGTCACGAGCAAAAGGGGAGATGCGTCGTGGGGCCGCAGGATGCCTCAAAGCTTGCACATGTCGCAAATTTCTTGAATCTGCCGGAAAAGGCGTCACCTTCCACGCCGGATCGGTCCATTCAGGACCACGCCGCACAGGGACTGAACCATGAAACGCTATTCGGCCTTTGCCATCGCCCGCGAAGCGTTGACCAACCACCTTGGATGGGGTCGCGCCTGGGCTGCGCCAGCACCGAAAGCCGCATATGATGTGATCATTGTCGGTGCGGGGGGGCACGGCCTTGCCACGGCCTATTACCTTGGCCGCAATCACGGCATCACCAATGTGGCGATCCTGGAAAAGGGCTGGCTTGGCGGTGGCAACACCGGCCGCAACACCACGATCATCCGGTCGAACTACCTGCAGGACCCCTCAGCCGCGATCTATGAAAAGTCGCGCAGCCTCTATGAAACCCTGTCGCAGGACCTGAACTACAACGTGATGTTCAGTCCCCGCGGCGTGATGATGCTGGCGCAGACCCACCACGAGGTGCGGGGATATCAGCGCACGGCCCATGCCAACGCTTTGCAAGGGGTGACGACCGAATTCATCACCCCCCAGCGGGTCAAGGAGTTGTGCCCGATCCTGAACATCGACGGCCCGCGCTATCCGGTTCTGGGTGCCCTCTGGCAGGCACGCGGCGGCACGGGGCGGCACGATGCGGTGGCCTGGGGCTATGCGCGGGCATGCTCGGCCATGGGGATGCACATCATCCAGCAATGCGAGGTGACCGGGGTTCGCACCGAAGGCGGCAAGGTCACCGGCGTCGAAACCACCAAGGGCGCCATCGCCTGCAACAAGATGGGCATCGTCGTCGCGGGCCATTCGGGGCAGGTGGCCGACATGGCGGGCTTCCGCCTGCCGGTCGAGGCGGTGGCCCTGCAGGCGCTGGTGTCGGAACCGATCAAGCCCTGCATGGATGTGGTCGTGATGGCCAACACCGTGCACGGCTACATGTCGCAGTCCGACAAGGGCGAGATGGTGATCGGCGGCGGCACCGACGGGTTCAACAACTACACCCAGCGCGGGTCGTTCCACCACATCGAAGAAACCCTGCGCGCCCTGATCGAAACCTTCCCGATGCTCAGCCGCCTCAAAATGCTCCGCCAATGGGGCGGCATCGTCGACATGACCGGCGACCGCAGCCCTATCATCTCGAAAACCCCCCTTGGCAACTGCTTCATCAACTGCGGTTGGGGCACCGGCGGGTTCAAGGCGATCCCCGGGTCAGGCTGGGCGATGGCCGAGTTGATGGCGAAAGGCGAACCGGGTCCGCTGGCCGAAGCGTTCAACATGTGGCGCTTCAAGGAAGGCCGGTTCATTGACGAGTCAGTCGCGGCGGGGGTGGCGCATTGATGGGTAAGCTAGATTTTGTTGATGTGCTTGGTTGGTCGGCAATACTGCTCTGGCTTGCGCTGTCGGCTTGGTATGCTCTTGCACTGAACGGTTCGGCCTTCCAATCTGTTGGCGTTGTCGGTATTTCTGCGGGAATAAGCTACTTTACATTGCAACGGCACGCGACGCCCCATCCCTATGGCGCACTAGAGATTGAGAGCATACTGAGCGAAAGAGTCAATCTAGCATCCGATGCGGGCACTCGCGCCTTAGCTCATGTTTGCATACTGGCAAAAGCGCTGGTGGCCGAGGCCGCTCGTCGGGGCGAGCAAGCAAATGCTGCAATTATGGAACTGGCATCAGTCCCAAATGATCATTTGGCGGCGACATTGTCGCGAGATTGGGATCAAGCCAACAACAGACAACGCGAAATTCTCGCCGACAAAATGGCTGCAAACAAGCTTGTCGAACGCGCAAGACGCAATAGCGAGATCCTGCAAGCTATCGTCGTTGTTGTGGGGACACTGCAATCTGGGCTTGGAGCGTATCTATTGGAACTTATTGGAATGGGAGCGGCCTAGAATGCTAACCCTCACCTGCCCCTACTGCCACATCCTGGCCTGCGAAACCGAACTCGCCCCCGGCTACGAGGCACACCTTAAACGCTACGGCCCCGGATCGTCCGACGAGGACTTCGAAGCCTACATGTTCGCCCGCAAAAACCCCAAGGGCGTGCACTTCGAACGCTGGCGGCATGCCTATGGTTGCGGCAAGTGGTTCCTTGCCGCCCGCTGCACCGCGACGCTCGAAGTCTTCGGCACTTATCCCGCCCAAGTATCCGCCCCGCCGCCCGACATCATCGCAAAAATCAAGGCCCGCAGGCCGAATTGGGAGCCCGGCCAATGAGCACGCGCCTCGCCACCGGCGGACGGCTGATCGACCGCACCACGCCCCAAAGCTTCACCTTCAACGGCCGCTCGATGCGCGGCTACAAGGGCGACACGCTCGCCGCTGCCCTGCTTGCCAACAACCAGATGCTGATTGGCCGCAGCTTCAAATACCACCGCCCGCGCGGGGTGGTGGGGTCAGGGGTCGAAGAGCCGAACGCGCTGGTCAACCTCGGGACGGCGTCGCGGCTTGAGCCGAACCAGCGCGCCACGACGACCGAGTTGTTCGACGGGCTCACGGCGGTCAGCCAGAACCACTGGCCCAGCCTCGATTTCGACATCGGGGTGCTGAACAACTACGCCGCCCGGATGCTGCCCGCCGGGTTTTACTACAAGACCTTCATCCACCCGCGCGCCTTCTGGAAACATGTGTTCGAACCGATCATCCGCCAGTCGGCAGGCCTTGGCCGCGCACCGACCGAAGTTGACGCGGATCGCTATGAACAGGCTTACGGCTTTTGCGATGTTCTGGTGGCAGGTGGCGGCATTGCCGGCCTTCAGGCAGCTCTCAGCGCGGCGAAGGCCGGCTCTAGCGTGATCTTGATGGAACAGGCCCCGAATTGGGGGGGGCGCGCGCCGGTCGACGGCGATCTGATCGACGGTCAAAGTGCCGAGGCCTGGGTCGCCGCAACGGTTGCAACCTTGTCGGCAATGCCGGCAGTGACCCTGCGGTTGCGCACCACGGTTGCTGGGGTTTACGACCACGGCTATGTGCTGGCCGATGAACGTGTGGCAGATCACACCCCCGGCGATGGCCGTCCTCGGCAGCGCCTCTGGCGTCTGCGTGTGGGTCGGATTGTTGCCGCGACCGGTGCGATCGAGCGTCCGTTGGCCTTTGCGGGCAATGACATACCGGGCGTGATGCTGGCCAGTGCGGTGCGCGACTATGTCAGCAACTGGGCCGTATCGCCGGGTGACCGGACAGTTGTGGTGACCAACAACGATGACGCCTATCGCACAGCCCTTGCGCTGAAGTCTGCGGGGCTGGAGGTGCCGGTGATCCTCGATGCCCGAGCGACCGCCACAGGCGACTTGCCCATGCGTGCGCGTGCGGCTGGCATCCGGGTCGAAACCGGGCGCGCCATTGCATCCGTAAAGGGTGGCAAGCGGGTGACCGGCGTATCGATATGCGTGCAGGCCGGTGAAGGCGCGGTGCTGGAAGAGATTGCTTGCGACGCTGTGGCAATGTCTGGCGGCTGGTCGCCCGTGGTGCATCTTTACAGCCACTGCGGCGGCAAGGTGATCTGGGACGAGACACTCGCGGCCTTCGTGCCCGACACTTCCCGCCCCCCGATCAACCACGACGGCCGTGCATTGGTGACCTGCACCGGGGCCGCTGCCGGGGTGTTTGACGCAGGCTGCGCCATCGCGCAGGCCACAGACGTCGGTGCGGGTGTGATGCCTTTGCCAACCGAAAAACATACCTCGGGCATCCAGCCGGTCTGGGTCATGCCGCAAGGGGCCGGGATCAAGCTGCGTTCGAAAATGTGGCTCGACTACCAAAACGACGTCAAAGTGTCGGACGTGCAGCTTGCCGCCCGCGAGGGATACGAATCGGTCGAACACACCAAGCGCTATACGACGCTGGGTATGGCAACGGATCAAGGAAAACTTAGTAACATCACCGGTTTGGCGGTTTTGGCGAATGCGCTGAACACAACCATACCCGATGTGGGCACCACAACGTTCCGCCCACCCTACACGCCCGTGACGTTGGGCGCGCTTGCAGGAGAGGCGCGGGGCGAGATCTTTCAGCCCCTGCGTCGTACACCCATGCATGACATCCACGAAAAGTCCGGAGCTTACTTCGAACCCGTCGGTCTGTGGCGCAGACCGTACTGCTTTCCAAAAGCGGGCGAAAGCCGGGTAGATGCAGTCACCCGCGAAGTGAACAACACCCGACAAACCCTTGGATTACTTGACGCATCGACACTGGGAAAGATTGTGGTCAAAGGCCCGGACGCCGGCAGCTTTCTTGATATGCTCTACACCGGCGTGATGAGCACATTGCCTATCGGCAAATGCCGCTATGGGCTGATGTGCAATGAACAGGGTTTCTTGTCCGATGACGGCGTTGTTGCCCGTCTCGACGCGGATACCTGGCTTTGCCACACCACATCCGGGGGGGCAGACCGCATTCACGCCTGGATGGAAGATTGGCTGCAATGCGAATGGTGGGATTGGCAGGTCTATACCGCCAATCTGACCGAGCAGTACGCCCAGATCGCCGTTGTGGGTCCCAACGCGCGCAAACTGCTGCAAGCGCTTGGTGGCATGGACGTTTCTCGCGATGCCTTGCCATTCATGGGGTGGGCAGACGGCACCTTGGCGGGCTTTGCGGTGCGCGTGTACCGGATCAGCTTTTCGGGCGAGCTAAGCTATGAAATCGCGGTTGCGGCAAGCCACGGCGCTGGGTTCTGGCAAGCCTGCTTCGAGGCTGGAAAGGCTTATGCCGCAATGCCTTACGGAACGGAAGCCTTGCATGTGATGCGGGCCGAAAAGGGCTTCATCATGATCGGTGATGAAACCGACGGCACCGTGATCCCGCAGGATCTTGGATTGGCTTGGGCGATTTCGAAAAAGAAACTGGACTATCTGGGCAAACGTGGTCAGGAACGGACGCATCTTGCCAGCCCGGATCGCTGGCAACTGGTGGGGTTCGAAACGCTGGATGGGTCGGTCATCCCGGATGGGGCCTATGTCGTGGCCGATGGATCAAACGCCAATGGACAGCGCAAAACACAAGGTCGGGTAACGTCCACATACCGCAGTCCAACCCTGAATCGTGGTATAGCCATGGGCCTTTTGCACAATGGTCCCAACAGGTTGGGAGAGGTTGTGGAGTTCAACACCGTCACGGCTGGCACCGTCAAAGCCAAAGTCGTAGACCCGGTCTTTGTGGACAAGGGTGGAGAGAAACAGAATGTCTGATCCGGTTTCTGCTCTGGGTGGCGCCGCTTTTACGGGCTTTGCCGACATCAAAGAGATTGGCCCGCTCGGGATGATCACCTTGCGCGCCAAAACGGATGCAGCTGGTTTGCAGTCAGCGATAAATTCTTGCGTAGGAACGGGAATTCCAGAATCTCGCCAAATTCTGCACAACTCTGTCCGGTCGGCTGCGTGGATGGGCCCCGACGAATATCTTCTGATCCTGCCTTATGTCGAAACCGATGCCGCAATCGCTGCGATCACGCGGCTGATGGCGGGGTCGCATCATCTGGCGGTGTGTGTGTCAGACGCGCGTGCGATGTTTCGGATCGAAGGTGCGAAAGCGGATCAGGTCCTGGCAAAGATCGCACCGGTCGACCTGCGAGCCTTGCAAGAAGGCGAGATGCGCCGCACCCGCGCTGCACAGGTTGCGGCGGCCCTTTGGCGCGAACATGATGGCATTTCGCTGGTTTGCTTCAGGTCAGTGGCGCAGTATGTTTTCGACATATTGCGCGTCTCTGCCCGGGACGGGTCAGAGTTGTAGGCCAGTTTCGGGTCAAACGGGCCCGTTGACGCGGCAAACACCGATTCGGGCTGGCTTGTTGGCACCACACCCTTGACGTTTTGCCAAACGGTTGCCTTATACCAACCATCCAGAACGCAATTTCCTGAAAGGAATAGTCATGGCTTTCACCCTTCCCGATCTGCCCTATGCGCATGATGCGCTTGCGCCACTTGGCATGTCGAAAGAGACGCTAGAGTTCCATCACGACATCCACCACAAGGCCTATGTCGACAACGGAAACAAGCTGGCTGCCGGGTCGCAGTGGGAAACGGCTTCGCTGGATGACATTGTTAAGGGCACCTATGTGGCGGGGGCTGTTGCGCAATCGGGGTTGTTCAACAACGCCAGCCAGCACTGGAACCACAACCTGTTCTGGGAGGTGATGGGCCCGGCCGGTGCTGCGATGCCGTCCGAGCTTGAGGCGGCGCTGGTAGGCGCGTTCGGGTCGGTGGCCAAGTTCAAAGAGGACTTTGCCGCCGCAGGAGCGGGGCAGTTCGGGTCGGGCTGGTGCTGGTTGGTCAAGGATGCCGATGGCAGCCTCAAGGTCACAAAGACCGAAAACGGCGTTAACCCGCTGTGCTTTGGCCAAACCGCGCTGCTGGGTTGCGATGTGTGGGAGCATTCCTACTACATCGACTTCCGCAACAAGCGCCCGGCCTATCTGACCAACTTCCTCGACAAACTGGTGAACTGGGAAGCCGTCGCAACCCGTATGTAGGGCAGGCTCTATTCCATCGACAAGGCCCGCGCACACAACCGCTGCGGGCCTGTTTTCTATACTGCGGCACGGGCGCAGCTGGTCGTCCGTTATGCCAGCGCCCGCTGCAGCGCCGCGTCCAGTTCCGCCACATCGCTTGCAACATGAAACAAGTCCCGCAACGACGGTGCTGCGAACCCTTGATCCGCGACATGATCGAGCAAAGCGATCAGCGGGCCCCAGTACCCGTCGCTGTTCACCACGAAAATCGGCTTGGAATGCAGACTGATCTGCGCCCAGGTCAGCACCTCAAAGAACTCGTCCAGACTGCCCGCACCGCCCGGAAGCAGCACGATAGCATCGGCGTTCATGAACATGATTTTCTTGCGTTCGTGCATCGTCTCGGTGATGACCAACGTTGAAAGATCCGCCCGACCGCGTTCGGCCTTGATCAGATGCGTCGGAATGACACCCAAGGTCGCGGCCCCGTCGGCGATTGCGGCTTGTGCAACCTCTCCCATCAGCCCGACATCCCCCGCGCCGTAGATAAGCCGCCAGCCGTGGGCTGCGATCAGCGTGCCCGTGGCGCGGGCGACCAACCTGTGTGCAGGGTTTATGCCTGTGCGCGCGCCACAAAACACACATACCGAACGAAGCGCAGTCATCTGGCGGTGCTCCCTTGCAATCCGATCCATTGCGTCGTGATATTGAAACGGGAGACAGAAGGGAAGCAGGGGCCGGCAACAGGCCTCGCTTTGAAGGGGAAACAGATGGCGTCGTGGGGGCAGGCCGGTTTTACGAACCGCGCCGTAGTTGGTATCGCAAGTGCTGCCTCGGTCGCTGCGGCGACGGTTGGGGCATGGTGGGTGTTGCGCGAGCCACCTCTGCCGGACGCCACTGTTCAGGTCGCAGCCGCCGTCGCGCCAGAAGCTGTTCCTGCGCCGGTGGCAGCCCTTGCGCCGGCAGTCGTATCGGATCCTGTGGTTGCCGGTCCGGTGGCGCCAAGTTTTGATCTGGTCCGGATCGAAGCAGATGGTGCAGCACAGGTGGCGGGACGTGGGGAACCTGGTGCACGGGTGGTGTTGCAGGTGGACGGGGTGCGGGTTTCCGAAGCACTGGTTGCACGGGATGGGGCATTTGCCGCGTTGTTCACCCTTGCGCCAAACCCGAAGCCAAGCTTGCTGTCATTGGTCATGCTTTTGCCGGACGGCACGACGGTTGCGGGGCGCGAAACAGTGGCGCTGGCCGCGATCGGCGGCCCGCAAGTGGTGGCCGATGCGGTCCCCCCACCTGATCCCGCACAAGCTGTGGTGAACGCCGCTGCACCCGAGCCGACCGTCACCCCCGCTGCCCCTCCGGCCGCGCTTTTGATCGCCGAAGACGGGGTTCAGGTCTTGCAAGCGCCCGGGGCTGCCACAGTCGCCGTCAGCGACATCAGCATTGATACGATTTCCTACGCCCCAGAGGGTTCAGTCCAGTTTGGGGGGCGCGGTGCGCCATTGCAGACGGTGCGGCTTTATCTGGACAACGCAGCACTGGTTGACGCGGTGATCGCAGAAGGCGGTGCGTGGTCTGTGACCAAAGCCGATATCGCGCCGGGCTTCTACCTGTTGCGTGCCGATCAGATTGATCAGGATGGCGTCGTGACGTCGCGCTTTGAAACACCGTTCAAACGAGAAGACGCGATTGCCCTGTCGGTGGCCGCCGAAAATGCAGCTCCCGTGCCAGAGCCGACAGTGGCAGCACCAATACCCAATGCCGCGCCTGACAGCAAAGTCGCGAAGTTGGTCACACCCGAACCTGCCATCCCAGAACCGGTTGCGCCAGTGCCCGAAGCATCGGAACCGATTGCGTCTGATCCGACCAAACCCGACCCAAGCACGGTTGCCGTGGCCAGTGTTGAAACGGTGGCACCACAGGTCGCAGCCCCGGACGGCGGCGAACCTTTGCAGGTTCCGGTAACCCCGGCCCCTGCACTTCAGACGCTTGGTGACGCCTCCGTCAGTCAATCACCGACGGCCCCTGCACCCGTCGCGACAGTTGCCGATACGGCTGCCGTGCCCGCGCCAAATGCGCCGCAAGCTGATCCGGTGCCTTCGCCGGCAAAATCCCCGGTCACCATCACGGTTCAGCCCGGTCTGACGCTTTGGGCGATTGCCGAATCAGAGTTCGGCAACGGCGTTCGCTATGTGCAGGTGTTTGAAGCAAACAAGGACAAGATCCGCGACCCCGACCTGATCTACCCCGGTCAGGTGTTTACTGTTCCTGCGGAACCATAACAGAGTGCAGGGCCATCGATTGCCCGGAGCAACAGGCACGCACCGTGGGATGGTCACAGCAGCAATCCGTTAGAAGGTAGCCGATTGTCTGTCCGATTTGCGGTGCATCGACCGAATAGATCACATTGCGTGCAACCCTGCGTGACTTGATCAAGCTGGCTTGTTCCATCGCGGCAAGATGAAACGAAAGCCGCGACGCCTGCAGCCCCAGTGCGCGGCCGATATCACCGGCCGCCAATCCGGTATCGCCCAGCGGCATCAACAGGCGCAAAAGATCAAGTCGCACCGGATGGGCCAGGGCGGACAGGGCGGTCAGGACTTTACTTTGCTCCATCCTTCAACTACTCGCAAACTGTTGAACAATCCAAGGGATACCCAAACTCTGCGCCAAAATCAACCGCGCGCAGTCGTATCCAGGGAGCCATGATGAGCAAAGCCACCCAGACCACCCCAAAGATGCCCCCCCAAACCGCTTCGATCATCGCGGCACCGTCCGGTGCCTGGGAAACGATGACCCGCGTCGGCCCCTATCTGTGGCCGGTCGGCGAAGCTTGGGTCAAACAACGGGTTGTGGCGGCGCTGTTGCTGTTGCTGGCGGCCAAGTTGGTGTCGATCAGCACACCGTTTCTCTACAAGATCGCAGTTGATGCATTGACCGGACAGTCGGGGCCGGGTCCGCTGGTATTTGGTGCCGTGGCGATGACGGTGGCCTACGGCATTGCACGCTGGAGCACGGTCTTGTTGGGCGAATTGCGCGATGCGGTGTTTGTCAAGGTGGGCCAGCGCGCGCTGCGGAAGCTGGCGCTCGAGACGTTCACCCACATTCACCGCCTGTCGATGCGCTATCACATTACCCGCAAGACGGGGGGCCTTAGCCGGATCATCGAACGCGGGGTGAAGGGCGTCGATTTCCTGTTGCGATTCATGCTGTTTTCGATTGGCCCGCTGATCCTGGAACTAACCTTGGTCAGCCTGATCTTCGCTGTGTATTTCGGGTTGCAATACATGGTCGTGGTCGTGGTCACGGTCGCGCTTTACGTGACCTACACCCTGAAAGTCACCGAATGGCGGGTCAAGATCCGCCGCGCGATGAACGACAGCGACACCGACGCCAACCAGAAGGCGATCGACAGCCTGCTGAATTTCGAAACCGTCAAGTATTTCAACGCCGAAGGCTGGGAAGCGCGTCGCTATGACGGGGCTATGGCCAAGTATGAAGATATGGCAGTGCGCACCGGCCTTAGCCTGTCTGCATTGAACGTGGGGCAGAGTTTCATCATTTCCAGCGGGCTGATCGGGGTGATGGTCATGTCGGCGCTGGGGGTGCAGCGCGGCGAGTTCACGGTGGGCGATTTCGTGATGGTCAATGCCTACATGATCCAGATCACCATGCCGTTGAACTTCCTTGGCACGGTCTATCGCGAAATCCGGCAAGCGCTGGTCGATATGAGCGAAATGTTCGGCCTGCTTGCGCAGCCGTCCGAGGTGACAGACAAACCGGGGGCAGCGGATCTGAAGGTCACCGGCGGCGAGGTGGTGTTCGACAACGTGGCCTTCGGCTATGATGCCGCGCGCCCGATCCTGAAGGGTGTCAGCCTGCGTGTCGGGCCGGGGCAGCGGATCGCGCTGGTCGGGCCGTCGGGGTCGGGCAAATCGACCATCGGGCGGCTCTTGTTCCGGTTCTATGATGTCACGGGCGGATCAGTCCGGATTGACGGGCAGGATGTGCGCGACGTGGCGCAAACCAGCCTGCATCAGATGATCGGT
Source organism: Paracoccaceae bacterium (assembly GCA_031400505.1). GTDB lineage: Bacteria > Pseudomonadota > Alphaproteobacteria > Rhodobacterales > Rhodobacteraceae > JAIYDJ01. The sequence continues at coordinate 96,237 of JANNPZ010000033.1, forward strand.
GTGGTGCCGCAAGACACCGTGCTGTTCAACGACACGGTTTATTACAACATCGCCTATGGCCGTCCCGACGCCAGCCGCGAAGAGGTCGAGGCGGCGGCGCGGGCGGCAAAGATCCATGATTTCATCGTCTCGTTGCCGGACGGGTATCAGACGACAGTGGGCGAGAGGGGGCTGAAGCTGTCGGGTGGCGAAAAGCAACGGGTGGGCATTGCACGCACCTTGCTGAAGAACCCGCCGATCCTGATCCTGGACGAGGCCACATCCGCGCTCGACACCCAGACCGAGCGGGACATTCAGGACAGCCTGCTGGAGATGGGGCAGGGGCGGTCGGTCATCACCATCGCGCACCGGCTATCTACCATCGCCGATGCGGACCTGATTCTGGTTCTGGAAGACGGCCTGGTGAGCGAACAGGGCCGGCATGATGAGCTGATGGCGCTGAACGGGCGCTACCGCGCGATGTGGGAACGCCAATCCTCCGATGACATGGGCTCGCCGCCCGTGAACCTGTTGCAAGAGCCGGAGGGTACTCGCAAGCTGATCAGTGCCCGCAACCCCGATGGCAGTTGGTACACCTACATGTCGGGAACCGGCTAAGCCGGTGGATCGGGGGCGCGGCTCTGCCGCCGGTCGGTTCCGGGCCTTGGCAAAGGCGCGGCTTTGCCTGTAAGACAGGGTACCGAGCAGGAGAATTTGCGTGAGCAGCCCCGACAGTTTCATCGACGAGGTCACCGAAGAGGTCCGCCGCGACCGCCTGTTTGCCGCGTTTCGAAAGTATGGCTGGATCGGCGTCGTGCTGGTTCTGATCATCGTGGGCGGTGCAGCCTGGAACGAATGGGCAAAGGCTCAGGCAGTTGCACGCGCGCAGGAATTCGGCGATGCGATCACCGATAGCCTTGATCTGGGCAGCCCCGAAGACCGGCGCGCGGCGCTGGCAGCTTTGCCTGTTGATGGCGGGCAGGTGGCCATTCAGCAATTGCTGCTGGCCTCTGACCCGGACGAGGACCGGACCGGGACACTCGCCGCCCTTGACGCGCTTGCAGGCAACGCCAGTCAGCCGCAGATCTACCGCGATCTGGCGGTGCTGCGCCGGGTGGCATTGATTGGCGCGGAACAACCGGTTTCCGACAGGCGCACCGCGTTGGAGCCTTTGACAGCACCTGGGCGTGCGTTTCGCACCCTGGCGCTGGAACAGTTGGCCTATCTGCTGATCGAAGAAACAAAAACCGCCGAGGCGATCGCCGTCTTGACTGCCCTGTTGCAGGATCAGGAAGCTCCCGAAGGGTTGCGCAATCGCGCGAGCCTGATGATCGTCGCGTTGGGTGGCGAAGTGCCGCAAGCCGATACTGCAGCAGAGCAGCAGGATGGCTAAGCCTTTGGGGTGCAGACGAATATGGGGGCCGGTCAGTTGACAGTCGGGCGGATCAAGATGCTGGCGCTGGTGCTTTTGCTCGCCGCCTGTGAAAAAGAAATCATCCTTGAGGGTGAACGGTTCGAGCCGCGTGCCCCGTTGGACGCGTCGATCCCGGTAGAGGGCGAACCTGCACCGGTGCCGGTTTCTTTGCGTCCCGAAAATCAGTCGGTTCCGATTGCGCTGCCAGCCGCGCAGGCAAATGCCGACTGGGCGCAACGCGGTGGTAATGGTCAGCATGCCTCTGGGCACGGCGTGCTGTCGGGCGCGCCACAGCGGGTATTCAGCGTCGGCGTCGGTTCTGGCAACAGCCGGGGCAACCGGGTTGCGGCGTCCCCGGTCGTGGCGGATGGCCGGGTTTTTGTGATGGATGCCGGTTCGCAGGTCAGCGCGGTGTCCACGCAAGGCTCGCTGCAGTGGTCGACCGACCTTACGGCCGCATTCGACCGTGGCGGTCAGGTATCGGGTGGCGGGCTTGCAGCGGCAAACGGTCGGGTCTACGTCGCCACAGGTTACGGCGAAGTCGTGGCTTTGGATGCGGCGTCCGGCGCTGTTGTTTGGCGGCAGCGGCTTGAAAGCCCGGCAACCGGCGCTCCGCTGATCGAGGGGGATACTGTCTATGTCGGTGGTCGCGACGGCGGTGCCTTTGCAATCGATGCCGGAACCGGCCGCGTTCGCTGGACCACTTTGGGCGTGCCCTCTGGCAGCGGGATGATCGGCGGGTCCGCACCTGCCGTCGCAGGCGAACTGGTGTTGTTCCCGCAGGCCAGCGGCGAAATTACCGCCGCACGGCGTGACACCGGAGAGCGGGTCTGGGTCGCAGGCTTGGCCGGGCAACGCGTTGGCCGCGCCTATGCGCAGGCCGTCGGTGATATCACGGGCGATCCGGTGGTGGTGGGCGACACGGTCTTTGCTGGCACTGCGGCGGGCCGAACGGCGGCGCTGAATGCAGAAACCGGCCTGACGCTGTGGAATGTTGCCGAGGGCGCGTTGAACCCGGCCCTGGTGGTTGGCGGATCTGTGTTTGTGGTGAATGACGAAAATCGTCTGGTGCGGCTGGATGCGGGTTCGGGCGAGGTGATCTGGGCGGTCGACATGCCGTATTGGACGACAGAGAAGATCCGAAAACGCAAGGGTATCGTGGCGCAGTTTGGTCCCGTTCTGGCGGGCGGGCGGCTGGTTGTTGTCGGGTCAGACGGGCAGCTGCGGTTGTTCGATCCAACTGACGGCGCGCTGGTGGGGGGGGCCGAAGTCCCGGGTGGCGCCGTCAGTTCGGTGGCACTTGCCGGTGGCATGTTGTACGTGATGGGCGGCAACGGACAACTTCACGCTTTCCGTTAGGGCGGGGGCCGTGTAAGGCAGGCCCTTCGCAATGCCCGGACCTGACCCATGAGCTTTACCCTTGCCATCGTAGGCCGCCCCAACGTGGGCAAATCAACCCTGTTCAACCGGCTGGTGGGCCGCAAGCTCGCGCTGGTCGATGACCAGCCTGGTGTGACGCGCGACCTGCGCGAGGGGGATGGCAAGATCTTCGATCTGCGCTTTACCGTGATTGACACCGCGGGGCTGGAAGAGGTCACTGACGACAGCCTGCAGGGCCGGATGCGGCGACTGACCGAGCGCGCGGTCGATATGGCGGATGTCAGCCTGTTTCTGATCGACGGGCGGGTCGGGGTCACGCCTTCGGACGAGGTGTTCGCCGATATCCTGCGCAAGAAGGGCGCGCGGGTGATTCTGGGCGTGAACAAAGCCGAAGGCAAAGCCGGAGATGCCGGCGCGCTGGAGGGTTGGTCGCTGGGTCTGGGCGAGCCGTTGCGGCTTTCGGCCGAACATGGCGAGGGGATCGACGATCTTTACGATGCGTTGAAGCCCTTTGAGGCGGAATTTGCCGCGCGCGAGGCGGAAAACGCGCCCCTGGTCGACGTGGACCTGTCCGAGGACGAGGCAGAGGTCGAGGCGGACGAGACCTCGCATTTTCCGACGCAGGCCAAGCCCTTGCAGATCGCGGTGATCGGGCGGCCGAATGCCGGGAAATCGACGCTGATCAACACCATCCTGGGCTATGACCGGATGTTGACTGGGCCGGAGCCGGGGATCACGCGGGATGCGATCTCGGTCAAGGCCGACTGGTTCGACACGCCGATCCGGATTTTCGATACCGCTGGAATGCGCAAGAAGGCGCGGGTGGTCGAGAAGCTGGAAAAGCTGTCGGTCGCCGACGGGTTACGCGCGGTGCGGTTTGCCGAAGTGGTGGTGGTCTTGCTGGACGTGGAGATCCCGTTCGAAGTGCAGGATCTGAGGATCGCCGATTTTGCCGAAACCGAAGGCCGGGCAGTGGTGGTGGCGGTCAACAAATGGGATCTTGAGGGCGAGAAGCAGGAGAAGCTTGCCGAACTGAAAGAGATGTTCGAGCGGCTTCTGCCGCAGCTGCGCGGGGCGCCGCTGGTCACGATCTCGGCCAAGACGGGGCGGGGGATGGACCGGCTGCACGACGCGATCCGGCGCGCGCATGATGTGTGGAACCGCCGGATTACCACGGCACGGCTGAACAGCTGGCTCGGGGCGATGTGCGAGGCGCATCCGCCACCAGCACCGGGGGGGCATCGGATCAGGCTGCGCTATATTTCCCAGGTCAAGACGCGGCCCCCGGGTTTCGTCATCATGTGCTCGCGTCCCGATGAGCTGCCAGACAGCTATAAACGCTATCTCGTCAATGGGTTGCGCGATCATTTTCAGATGCCTGGCACGCCGATCCGGTTGTTCTTCCGCAGTCAGTCGTCGAAGAACCCGTTCAAAGACCGCAAGTTCCACACGCCAAGCCGGTTGCGCAAGCACATCGGCAATCCGGTGAAGAAGGACTGACGCACGGCTGCTGTGGCTGGCCAGGGGGGGGGGGGGGCGGCCCCCCCCCCCCCCCCGCCCGCCAGCACCGAAACAAACCCCACCCCCGCGCCGGGGGGCGCGCCCCCCACCCCACCCCCCCACCCCGCCCCCCCCCCCCCCCCC
>JANNPZ010000083.1:0-25425 GCA_031400505.1 Paracoccaceae bacterium
CCGGACGTGATGAAGGGCAACATGGTGCCGTGGTGGGATTTCACGCCGAAATGGCTAGGGTGGCGGTCGCTGGGCATGTCGCCTGACACGATCTGGACCGAGTCCACCGTTCGGGCCGAGTTTTTGGGGCGGTTCATGAATTCGCTGGTGATCTCTGTCACGGCGTCGTTGCTGGCGGTGGTGTTGGGCAGTCTTGCGGCCTACGGGCTGTCGCGGTTCTCGTATCGGTTTGGCTACATGCGCAATTCCGACATCAGCTTTTTCTTTCTGTCGCAACTGATCCTGCCGCCGGTCGTGCTGGCCCTGCCGTTTCTGGTTTTGTACAAATCGCTGGCGCTTTTGGACACGCGGATCGGTTTGATCCTGCTTTACACGCTGACGGTTCTGCCCATCGTGATCTGGATCATGCGCGATCAGTTCGCAGGCATCCCGGTCGAATTGGAGGAGGCAGCACTGGTCGATGGGTTGTCGATCTGGGGCGCGTTCCTGACCATCGTGATGCCCATCGCGCTGCCGGGGATGGTTGCGGCGATGATCCTTAGCCTTGTCCTGACATGGAACGAGTATTTCTTTGCGGCCCTGCTGACCTCGACCCATGCCAATACCCTGCCGGTGATGGTGGCCAGTCAGACCGGGTCGCAGGGGATCAGTTGGTGGAGCATGGCCGCGCTGTCTTTCGCGGCGATCCTGCCGCTGATCGTGATCGGGGTGGTGCTGGAGAGGTACATCATCAAGGGCATGGCTGCGGGGGCGGGAAAGTGAGCCGATGCTGAAGGGCATTGATCAGCGGCTTTCGGCGGAACTCGTCCATGTCCTGATGCTGATGGGGCATGGCGACGATCTGGTAATCTGCGATGTCAACCATCCGGCGGCAACCATCGCTGCCGAGACGACCTATGGTCGGCTGATCGACATGGCGGGCTGCGATCTGGCCACGGCGGCAAGCGCGATCCTGTCGCTGATGCCGCTTGATACGTTTGTGGATGCCCCGGTCAGCCGGATGCAGGTGGTGGGCGACCCTGACGCGCAGGTGCCGGTCTTTGCCGCGATGCAAGCGGTCATCGACCGGGCCGAAGGGCGTGAGGTTGCGATGCAGCCGTTGGAGCGGTTCGCGTTTTACGCCGCCGCCAAGCAAGCCTTCGCGATCATCCGCACGTCGGATTCCGGCCCCTACGGCTGTTTCATCTTGAAAAAGGGGGTCGTCGATCTGCCGCCTTTGACATAGTCTGTCGTCAAAGCGTCAAGGGAGCCCCGAGTGACCGAAACCCTTGCCCCGCGGGGCGGCCTGTTGCCCCGGATCATCCGCGCCTTTCGCGAACCCGAACCCGCCACGAACCCGCATCTGCGCGCAGCACTTGCCGAAGAGGCGCGCATCGGGCAGACCATTGCCGCCACCGCGCGCAGTGTCGCGGTCTGCATCTTGGCAGTGATGCTGCCGATCCTGAACCCTGATCCCGCAGTGATCTTTCCGGTCGTGCTGCTGTTGGGGCTGATCGCCACGGATCTTCTGCGTCGCCGCTTTGCCCGTCGCGGGCTGGGACTGACCGGCGGGCGCAATGCCGGACGCTACGAGGTCTGGCTGCTGACTGCCGACCTGGTTCTGCTGCTGTTCTTGACCGTGCTGCCCCATCCTTTCGTCAACCACGACATCCCGTCGGCGGTGACCTACATGACCGGCAAGTTCACCACCTTCTACATTCTTCTCGCGCTTTCGACGCTGACCTATTCCTGGCGGACCATCGCACTGATGGGGCTGATGATGTCTTTTGCCTGGATCGTCGGGGCGATTGCGGTGGCGCTGTTCGGGCATCGCAATGCCGAGCTTGCGGCGGCGCTGCAACCGGTGTTCGAGGCCCACCCGCGTCTGCGTGATCTTGTAGACCCCAACGCGGTGCATCTGAGCCAGCGCATACAAGAGGTCGTAGGCTTTCTGATCGTCGCCGGGCTTTTGACGCTGAAGAGCTGGCGCAGCGAACAGCTGATCTATCGGCAGGCCGAACTTGCTGGCGAGCGGGCCAACCTGTCGCGCTATTTCTCGCCCAACATGGTCGAGGTGCTGGCCTCGCGCGATCATCACGAGATTGGCAACGTGCGCACCGCCGAGATCGCCGTGCTGTTTGCCGATATCGTGGGGTTCACCAAAATGGCCGAAGCGCTACCGCCTCCGCAGGTGGTCGAGTTGTTGCGGCGCTATTACGCGGTGATCGAGACGGCGGTTTTCGATCACGGTGGCACGCTGGACAAATATCTGGGCGACGGGGTGATGGCGACGTTTGGCACGCCGGAACCGGGGCCTGACGATGCGCGGGGGGCTGTGCGGGCGGCACGGCAGATCGTGGCGGCGATGGGCGCGCTGAACCTGGCCCAGCCTGATGCGGCGTTGCGGGTCGGGGTGTCGGTGGGGGTGCATTTCGGGCCGGTGACGCTGGGGAATGTCGGGCCTGCGCGGCGGCTGGAGTTTGCGGTACTGGGCGACACAGTCAACGTGGCCAGCCGGCTGGAAACCGCGACGCGGAAGCTGGGGTGCCGGATCGTTTGCTCGGATGCCGTGATGGCGCGGGGCGGCGAGGCCGCGGGGTTTGCCCCGCATGCGGGGTTGGTGATGCGCGGGCGCGAGGCGGCGCTGGATGTGTGGACCTTTGGCGCGGCTTAGGGGTCAAGATCGGCGGCTATGTCACGGGTCTGCGTGTAAAGGCGACGAAACAGCGGGTAGGTTTTGGCATAGGCAGGATGGCTGGCTGGGGGGATCGTCTCGGCTGCCGGGTTCCAGTCATCGATGTCCTGCGGCTGCACCCGGCCTATGGCAAGCGCCGCGAGAAAAGCATTGCCGAATGCGGCCCCGCTGGTGATCTGGCGCAGCGTTTGCGGCAGCCCGGTGATGTCTGACGTCGCCTGCAGCCACAGCCGGTTTTTCGTGCCGCCCCCCACGGCCAGCACGCGGGTCGGCGGTGCGCCTGCCGCGCGATAGGTGTCGGTGATCTGGCGCGTGGCCATGGCGATGCCTTCGATCACGCTGCGGTAGAGGTCGGCACGGGTATGCGTCAGGTTCAGGCCAAAGAACGCGCCCTTGGCTTGTGGGTCGTGCAACGGGGTGCGTTCGCCCGAGAAATACGGCAGGCAGATCAGGCCGTTTGCGCCGGGGGGGGCGTTTGCGGCCTCGGTGGCGAGGCTGGCAAAGTCAACCTCTGTCGCCAGCGTATTACGGAACCAATGGGTCAGGGTGCCCGACGTGGCAAGGCCCGCCATTGCCGCGTGCTGCCCCACGAACAGCCAAGGCGCGTGCCACAGCGCGGGGTCGGTCAGCCGGTGCGGCGCAAGCTGGATGATGAATACGGTCGAGCCATACATCAACATCATGTCGCCGGGGCTGCGGGTGCCGACGCTGACCGCCTCGGCGGCGGCATCAATCGTGCCGCAGGTCACCGGGGTGCCCGGGGCAAGGCCGGTTTCCTGCGCCGCCTGCGCGGTGACGTGGCCCGCGATTTCGGTGGACCATTTCAGATCTGGCAGCATGTGGGCCGGGCAGATGTCGGCAAGGTCATGCGTCCAGCTTTGGGTAGCGATGTCGTAAAGCGGCGTGAAGTTGGCAGCGGTATAGTGGTCGATCGTGTAGGTGCCGGTCAGCCGGTACGTCAGGTAGCTGGTCGATGTCAGGATTTTTGCGGTGCGCGCCCACAGATCGGGGTGGGTGCGGCGCAGCCACAGGATCTTGGGGCCGACCGATTGCGAGGTCAGCGCGTTGCCGCAGCGCTGCAGGATCGTGGCCTCGCCGATCTCGGCGTTCAGGGCGGCAATCTCGGCCGTGGCCCGGGTGTCGACACCGTAAAGAACTCCGTTCATCAATGGCATACCCTGTGCATCGACCGGCAGCATGCAGGGGCCGATGGCAGAGGTGGCGACGGCGCGGATATGTTCAGGCTTTACCTGAGATTGTTGCAACAAAGCCTTGGCGAGGAACACGAAATCGCCCCACCAGTCTTCTTCTGCGCGATGTTCGGCCCAGCCGGGGCGCGGCACGATCATCTGATGCGGGCGCGAGGCTGTGGCGATGATCCGGCCCTCTGCGTCGGTCAGAACACCCTTGGATTCGAAGGTGCCAATGTCGATGCCAAGGAAGTGGTCCATCTACGCCTCTCGCGACAACGAAAAACCGGGGCCAATCGCGGCGAGGGCCGCCAGCGTCAGGCTTGTCAGTTGCACAAGATCGCCGAGGTCGCAGCATTCCAGCGCCGAATGCGAATGGCGCATGGGAAATCCGATGTCCAAAGCCGCCACGCCATCGCCAAGCAGTTGCACATAGGACAGGTCGGTCAGCACGCCAGTTTGCGCCGAACGTTGCAGCGGGATGCCTTGCGCACGCGCCGTGTCGTCGAACAACCTTACCAGCGCGGGATGCGGGATCACCCCGTTCAAGGTGCCGCGCCCGTGAAACGAGTAAAGGCTGATCCCCGGCCCGCCACCAAGCGTCATCTCGCCTCGGTCGGCCATGTCGGGGGTGTCGGTGGCCAACATCAGGTCGATCTGCAGCGCGATGTCGGGGTGCAGGTTCTGGGCTGCCACCACGGCCCCGCGCAGGTTGAACTCTTCCAGCACCGACCAGACGAGATGCACCGTGGGGCCGGGGTTGCGGGCCTGCAGGGCATGGGCCGCCTCGATCAGCACAGCGCAGCCCGCGCGGTCGTCGATGGCGGTGCCTGCGATGCGGTTGCCGGCCAGTTCGATGACTTGGGGGCGCAACACGACGGGCGTGCCGATGCGGATGCCGGCGGCTTCGGTGGCAGCTTTGGACCCATGGCCAGTGTCGATGCGGATCTCTGGCGCGGGTAGGACGCGGTGCTTTTCCTCGGGCGTCGTGGAATGATGGGCCTTGTTCTGGATGAAACCGGGGAGGTCGCCCTTTGCGCCGCAAAGCGTCACGGCCTGCGCCGCCAGTGCGCGTTCCGACACGCCGCCCAGACGCTCGACCCGTATCAGGCCATCGGCCTCGATCTTGCGCACAATGAAACCAAGCTGATCCATATGGGTGAACAACATCACCAATGGCGCGTCCGGGTTGCCTGCGATCGTGGCGATCAGGTTGCCAAGCCGGTCGGTGCGGGTTGGCAGGCCCGTGGGCAGGCGGGCGCGGATCAGGGCTGCGACGCGCTGTTCATGCCCCGAAAGCCCTGGAGTCAGCATGAGGTCGATCAGGTTTTGCCGCAGCCGGGTCATCCGGCGGCCCGGATCGCGCGAACGCGGGCCATGAAATCGGCGGCGCGGTCGGGGTCCACCGCGTTCCAGGTATGGCCGTCATGTTTCAGCGCCGAACCCACGATGCAGCCATCGGCCACCCTCAGAACATCGGCAATCGTCGCATGTTTGACCCCGGTATTGGCCATCACCGGCGTGTCGGGCAGCACGCGCTTGACGGCTTCGAGGTCGGACAGGGCCGCCGCCTCTCCGGTGATCTGACCCGAGACCAGCACGGCATCGGGGATGCTGGAGAACACCGCCGAACGGGCGCGGTCGGGCAGCGGGCGGCAATCCAGGCTGTCGGCGAACTCGGCGCTGACATTGTAAAGCATGCACAGATCGCGGCGGTGCAGGCGGTCGCGGTAGCGCATCGCAGCCCCGGCGTTTGGGGTCCAGGGGCCCATGTCGCTGGCATAGGTGCCGGTGAAAATCTCGCGCACAAAGGCCGCGCCGGTGGCGGCAGCAAGCGCGATGGTGCTTCTGGGGTCCCAAAGGACATTCACGCCGAAGGGCACGGTGATTTCGGCGCGAAGCTGGCCGATGATCATCGCCATCGTTGCAGTCGAAGCAGCATCGACGGCAAACTCGTAAGGTCGGTCGTTTTCATTGCCGAACATGATAGCGTCGAAACCTGCGTCTTGCAGCGCGTGCAAATCTGCGCGGGCGGCCGCCAGCAGGCCTTGCAGGCCCAGCGCGGCGTCATAGAGAGGTGAGCCCGGAAGAGCCCCAAGATGGACCATGGCGATGACAGGTTTGACTGTCCCGAACACGCGTTGAAAGTTGCCCATAATCCCCCCTTGGCAAGTTCGCCTGCACGGTGCAAGCCTGCGCGTCATACTAGCATGTTAGCGGGTGGAGGCCGGGATGCAACCGAAGACGTTGGCGAAAACACGTATCTGGAACAGGATCGGGAACCGGCTTGCGTTCACCGAGCACGGCTTTGGCACGGCACCGCTGGCAAACTTGTACCGCGCGATCAGCGACGAAGAGGCGGACGCGGTTCTGACTGCGGCCTGGGACGCGGGGCTTCGTTATTTCGACACTGCGCCGCTCTATGGCTTGGGTCTGGCCGAGACGCGATTGAACCGGTTCCTGCGGGGCAAGCCGCGCGAGGACTATGTGCTGTCCACAAAGATCGGGCGTTTGTTGCGGGTGTGCGGACCGGGCGAGGCGCGAACGGGGATTGGCAAGTTCTTTGACGTGCCCGCGCGGGTCGAAGTCTATGACTACGGCTATGATGGGGTGATGAAGTCGCTGGAGGCATCCCTGGAGAGGCTGGGCGTGGACCGGGTCGATATCCTTTATGCCCATGATCTGGATGTCTTTACCCACAAGTCCGAGCCGGCGCGGGACGCGCGGATCACCGAGTTCATGGCAGGGGGCTATCGCGCATTGACGGCACTGCGCGATCAGGGGGTGATTGCAGCCTTTGGTGCAGGGGTGAATGAGTGGCAATCTTGTCAGATCCTGGCCGAGCGGGGGGATTTCGATCTGTTTCTGCTCGCGGGGCGCTACACGTTGCTTGAACAGGAGGCGCTGGAGAGTTTCCTGCCGCTGGCGCAAACGCGGGGGATCGGGGTGGTGATCGGGGGGCCCTACAACTCGGGTGTGCTGGCCACAGGCGCGCGGGCGGGAGCGTTCTACAATTACGACGTGGCGCCGCAATGGGTGCTGGCGCGGGTGGCGCGGATCGAGGCGGTCTGCGCGCGGCACGGGGTGCGTCTGGTGGACGCCGCGTTCCAGTTTCCGCTGCGCCATCCGGCAGTGGTTTCGGTCATTCCGGGGGGACAGGGGGTGGCCGAGATGGCATCGAATGTGGCGGCGGCAGGTGCCGTGGTGCCGGATGCGCTGTGGGCCGAGTTGAGGGCCGAGGGGTTGTTGCGCCGGGATGCGCCGGTGTGAGGCGGAAAGGCCGGGGGTTTCACACCCCCCAAGACATTGGTTTCTTGAACCAATGGCGAAACCAATGTCTAATCCGTTGGATATTTAAGAACAGATGATGGGGGCGACGATGAGGCGTTGTGCATCAGTCGCGGTGATGCCCGCGCGTTGAGCCGGGGGGGTGGAGACATGCAGGGCGGCCGAAGCCTGGGCAAAGATGCAGGCAGTGGGCAGCGGATCGCCCCGGTCGAGGGCGGCGGCGAGGGCACCTGCAAAGGCGTCGCCAGCGCCATGGGTAGAGTGGACTGCGATCTTGTTTGCCGGAAGGCTGTCGGTTTCGCCCCGGTTGAACAGGAGCAGGCCATCTGAACCGAGGGTGATGATGACGGTCGGCGGGCCGAGGCGGACAAGGGTTTCTGGGATGAGGTCGGGGTGGCCTGCAAGGTCTGCGGCCTCGACGCGGTTGACGATCAGGATGTCGACGAGGTTCAGAAGTGCGGGGTCGAGCGGGCGGGCCGGTGCGGCGTTCAGGATGACTTTTGCGCCGGCCGTGCTGGCCCGCTGGGCGCAAGCGAGGTTGGCCGCAGCCGGGATTTCATTTTGCAGCAGAACATGGGTGGTGCCGGGGGGGATCGGAGTTGTGCCGAGAGTTTCGAGGTTGGCGCCAGAGACGATGACCGCGCCATAGGTTCCGGTGGCGTCGAGGATGGCGACGCTCATGCCCGATGGGGCGTCGGTTTCATGGACCCGCGTGGCGTCGACCCCGCCCGCGCGCAACCCCTCGCGCAGGGTTGCGCCAAAACCGTCGCGCCCGATGCAGCCAGCCATGGCGACCTGCGCGCCCATGCGTGCGGCCGCCACGGCCTGATTGCCGCCTTTGCCGCCAAAGGCATAGCTGACCCTCTGCCCCGTCACCGTTTCGTCCGGGCGTGGCAGGTTCGGGGCCTGCACGATCACGTCGAGATGCAGCGAGCCGCAGACGAACACACTCATGTCGCGCCCCGGTAGAGCGCGTCGGCGACGATGCGCAGGCTGGCGGTGGCATCTTGCTTGGCGATTGCGGCAGTCAGGGCGGGGTCATCTGCCAGCCGTGCGGCGATGGCACGCAGACGGTCGGCCATGGCGATGTTGGTGGCAGCCTCGGCGCAGGGGTCAAGACCGCCGTGGTCGGGGAAGGTATCAAAGTAGATCACGCCATCGTAGTTCATCTTTGCCAGTTCAACAAAGAGTTCAACGGTTTGCACCGGATGCACAGAGCCCACCATCAACCCGTCATCGCGTTTGCCGTAGCCGTCGTTCAGGTGCACCCCCATCAGACGTGAATGCCGCGCAATCAGCGCGGCAGTCTGCGCGGGGATTTCGTCGGCAAACAGCACATGGCAAAAATCCAGCGTGATGCCGATGTTGGAGCGATTGGCCATGCGGGTGGCAAGCAGGGTCGTGCCGATGTCTGGCAACAAGGCATAAGCGCGCGGTTCAGAGGGTTTGTATTCGATGGCGACGTTAAGGGCCGGGTTGTGATCGGCGACTTCGATCAGGGCTGCGACGGTATCATCCCACATCCGGGCATAGTCGCACTGGAACGAATAATCCATGCCGTCCTGGCCCAACCACAACGTCATCGTTTGCCCGCCCATTTCGGCCAAGGCATCAAGGCCGCGTCGGGTCAGGTCAAGGGCGGCCTGGCGCAGGCGGGCGTCGGGATTGGTAAAGGCGCCCAGCCGAAAGCCGGGGTCGGTGTAGTAGCGCATCGCGAGCCCATTGAGGGACATGCCGGTATCGGACATGATCTGCGACAGCGCGGCTGGCGTATTGCCGGCGAAATGGTCGGGGTAGTTCAGATCAGCCGCATCCATGCCGGGCACGCTGGCGGCTCTTGCGATCAGATCGGCGGTGCCAGGTTGCCCCGGCAGGCCGATCTTGAAGGCGTTCAGGCGGGCGGCATAGCGGGCACGGTTGGTACGGGTTGGCATCTGGCATCCGGGGTCAGAAGAGGGAGATGAAAGGGGCGACAGCGGCGGGGCAGCCGGAGGGGTCAGCCGGGGGCGAAAAGTTCGGGGTGGGTCGTGAACAGGGGTTCGAGAAACCGCACCAGCTGCGCAAGATGATGCTGCGTGGCCGCGCGCGCGGCGGCGGGGTCGCGGGCCTCGATCGCCACGAGGATTGCCTGATGTTCACTAAGGGTGTCCTGCACCCGACCGGGCGCCGGCAGAATCAGCCGGCGCGCACGGTTGACATGGACCCATGCCGTTTCGGAAAGTGCGGCCAGCCGGCGAAACCCGGTGAACGATAGGATCAGCTCGTGCATTTGTGCGTCGGTCTGATAGAAACCCGAAATGTCTGCATCGGCGAGCAGTGCGTGTTGCAGGCGCAGATTTCGGCGCAAAAGGATAAGTTGATCCTCGGTGATGTTCACCGCCACCGTCTCGACAGCGGCCAGTTCGAGGGCCTGGCGCAAGAAAGCGCCTTCCCGGATTTCTGCCATTGAGAACCGCGCGACAAACGTGCCGGCCTGCGGGATCACATCGACCAGACCTTCGGCGGCGAGCCTCGTGATCGCCTCGGACACCGGCGACCGCGAAACGCCAAGGGTTGCGCACAGATCGGCCTTGCGCAGAATCTCGCCGGGGCGAAAGACAAGGCTCAGGATGCCATGCTTCAGCGACAGGTAGGTACGGTTGGCAAGGCTGCCTGCAAAGTCATCCAGCGGCCGCAAAGTGGAGGGGGTTATCGCTTGCAGGGGATGTCCTTCATGGCTAGCATACTAACATGTTAGCTGCGGGTGGATTTGTGTCAAGCAAGCCCTGCCCCGCCTGAAGAATCCGGACCCCGCAATGACAACCGACACGATCCGTCTGCACCCCAAAGACACGGTGGTCATCGCCTTGCGCGATCTGGCGGCGGGGGTCATCGTCGAAGGCGTGGCCCTGTCGCAGGCGGTGCCGCGCGGGCACAAGATTGCGGCGGCTCCGATTGCGCAGCATGGGCTGGTGATCCGCTATGGGCAGATCATCGGGGCGGCGACCGTGCCGATTGCGGCTGGTGCGCATGTGCATGTGCACAATCTCGGGATGGGCGCGCATGACACCGAATACCAGTTCGGCGTCGATCTGCGGCCCCCTGCCCCGCCACAGGTCCAGCGGTCGTTCCTGGGCTTTCACCGCACGGACGGCAGCGTGGGCACGCGGAACTACCTTGGGGTTCTCACGAGCGTGAACTGCTCGGGGTCGGTGGCGCGCTTTATCGCCGAAGCGGCCGAAAAGCAGGGATTGCTCGACGCCTTTCCAAATGTCGATGGGGTGGTGCCGATCGTGCATGGCACCGGGTGCGGGATGTCGGGGCGCGATGAGGGGTATGACACGCTGTTTCGCACGCTTCAGGGCTATGCGCGCAATCCGAACTTCGCGGGGATCCTGCTGGTGGGGTTGGGGTGCGAGGTGATGCAGGTGCCCGATCTGATCGGGGCTGCGCGGCTGCGAGCGGACGGGAATTTCCGCTACATGACCATCCAACAGACCGGGGGCACACGGAAAACCATCGAACGCGGGCTGGCAGTGTTGCTCGAAATGGCGGTGGTGGCGGATCGTGCCAGCCGCGCCCCGGCAGGGCTGCAACATCTGATGGTCGGCATGCAGTGTGGCGGGTCGGATGGCTATTCGGGCATCACCGCGAACCCGGCCTTGGGGGTGGCATCCGATCTGTTGGTGGCGCATGGCGGGACCACGATCCTGTCCGAGACGCCCGAGATTTACGGGGCCGAAGGGTTGCTGACCCGCCGCGCAGTATCGCGCGAGGTGGGGCAAAAGATCGTGGACCGCATCGCCTGGTGGGAGGATTATACCGCGCGCTGGGGGGGCGAGATGGACAACAATCCGTCACCTGGCAACAAGAAGGGCGGCTTGACCACGATCCTGGAAAAATCGCTTGGGGCCGTGGCAAAGGGCGGCACGGCACCGCTGGTCGATGTGTACCGCTTTGCCGAACCAGTTTTGGCGCGCGGGTTCGTCTATATGGACACGCCTGGGTACGATCCCTGTTCGGTGACCGGGCAAATCGCCGGGGGGGCCAATCTGATTGCCTTTACCACCGGGCGCGGATCGGTATCAGGCTATAAGCCCACGCCCTGCATCAAGCTTGCGACCAACACCGAGATGTATGACCGGATGGCCGAGGATATGGATATCAACTGTGGCGACATGATCACCGCAGGCGTTTCGCTGGAGGCGAAGGGGGCGGAGATTTTCGAGATGTTCCTGCGGGTTGCCTCTGGGAAGCAAACCAAGAGCGAGGCTTTGGGCTTTGGCGGGGCCGAATTCGTGCCCTGGGCGATGGGCGCGGTGATGTAGGCCGCTGGCTGCAGCCGCGCACGGGCCAGCCTATCCATGTCAACCCATCCATGCCAGCCCCGCCAATTGCCAGGAGACCGCTACCCGCAATTGCTGCCTTTTCTGCACCCTCTGCCCGTCTTGCCACGTCAACTGGCGTATCGAACGGCCAGGCCGCACAACGCGCAACCACCGCGTGCCGCGACAAAGCGGCACCTGTGCCGCCCCTCGCCTTGCAAAGACCAGCCGTTCACGTTTTTTTTTGCATCTGCCAAAGCGTTTTCGCTATGACTGAACGCATGATAGCGGATGAAGACGATTGGGCATTGCTGCTGAAGGCTGGCATGGCGGGCGACCATCGTGCCTATGTCACGTTCTTGCGCAAAGTGACCCCGGTGGTTCGGCGTATCGTGCACACGCGGGGCCGCCATTTTGGCGATGCGACCTGCGAAGATATCGTGCAGGATGTCTTGCTGGCGGTACACCTCAAACGTCACACATGGGACGATCAGGCGTCTGTC
Organism: Paracoccaceae bacterium; assembly: GCA_031400505.1. Classification (GTDB taxonomy): domain Bacteria; phylum Pseudomonadota; class Alphaproteobacteria; order Rhodobacterales; family Rhodobacteraceae; genus JAIYDJ01. Next base: position 11,960 of record JANNPZ010000083.1, read on the forward strand.
CGGCCTTGGGTTTATGCGATCACGCGCTACAAAGTCGTTGACGCGTTTCGGGCCCGTGGGCGCAGACTCGACCTGTCGATCAATGATTTCACCGATGATCTGGCAGCCGAACCGGGGCCTGATCCGATGCAGGCCTCGGATATGCTGAAGATGATCAGCATGCTCGATGTACGCTCGGCCCAGGTCGTCCGGCGCATCGGCATCGATGGCTACAGTGTCGCGGAAACCGGGCAGGATCTGATGATGACGGAAGGCGCTGTCAGGGTGGCCCTGCACCGCGCGTTCAAGCGGCTTGCGAGTTTGCGCGAAAGGCATCTGGAATGAACACCGACATGCTGATCACCGCCTTGGCGCGCGACCTTTCGCCAGAACCGGCGCTGACACGGGGGTTGTGGCTGCGGCTGGCAATCGCACTGGTGATCGGGGTGGCTTTGGTCGGATTGGTGTTGGGGTTCAGGCCCGATCTGGTCGCGGCCTTGTTGTTCCCCCCGGTATCAGGGCTGCGCATCGTGCTGGGCGTGATGCTTTTTGGGATTGCGTTGCGCATGGCGCTGCTGCTTGCGCGTCCAGAGGGGGCATCGTTGCTGCGGACATGGCCTTTGATTGCGGTGGCAGGACTTGCAGGCATTGCCGTGATCTGGGCCTTGATCACGACGCCGGTTGCCGATTGGGGACGGGCTGTGCAAGGCACCACTCTCTTCTGGTGTCTGTCCAGCATTCCGGTCCTGTCCATCGCTCCCGTTGCGGCCATGCTTTTGACACTGCGGCGTGGGGCCACCAGCCGGCCCGAGTTGATGGGCGCGATGATAGGGCTTGCAGGCGGCGGCATGGCTGCGGCTGTCTATGCGCTGCATTGTACGGAAGTTAATCCACTGTTTTTCGTGACTTGGTACGGCATCGCAATCGCGCTGGTTGCTGCCGTCTCGAGTTGGGCCGGGGCGCGGGTGTTGCGCTGGTAGAGCTGTGATCGACCAGTAAAACTGGGTTTTCTGACCCACGGCTTTGCGTCTTTGCGCATCTGGCGCACATCTGGCGCACAGTCTGAAATCTACACAAAACCGGCGTTCCTGCCAACATCGTCCAGGCCCGGCTTGGCAAAGCGTCATCAAAAGTTCACTGGAATCACCAAGTTGTTTCCTGTTTTCTGGAAACATGGACCTGACGCACGCAACAACTGCTTTTGCTTCACTTGGCCACACCGGCAGGCTGGCCGTGTTGCGTCTGCTGATGCGGTATGCGCCGCATGGTGTGCGACCGACCGAAATTGCCAATGCTCTAGCGCTGAAACAAAACACCCTGTCGCATCACCTGGCCGACCTAACCGCATCCGGGCTGATCCGGGTCAAGAGGCAAGGCAGGTCTTTGTACTATGCCGCCGACCTATCCGCGACCGAGGGCCTGATCGGCTATCTTGCTCTCGATTTGGGCCGCGGAAGGCCTGATCTGATAACTTCGTTTCTTGACCCCCGAAAGGAGCCCCCAAAGATGCGCGATACCGATTTTGACGTTCTCTTCATCTGCACCGGCAACTCGGCCCGCTCGATCTTTGCCGAAGCGCTGCTGCGCGATCTTGGCAAGGGAAAGTTCCAGTCGTTCTCTGCCGGACATCGGCCGAACAGCGAACTGAACCCTTTCGCCCTCGACGTGTTGCATCGCAACGGACACGACACGTCGACACTGCGCGCCAAACATGTGACCGAGTTTCAGCACCCTGGGTCCATCGAAATGGACTTCGTTTTCACCGTCTGCGACACGGCCGCCGGCGAAGAGTGCCCACCCTGGCCCGGCCAGCCGATTACCGGTCATTGGGGCATGGCCGACCCGGTCAAGGCAACCGGCACTGACGCCGAGAAGGCCCTGGTGTTTGCGCAATCCTATGCCGCGCTGCGCCGCAGGATCAGCGCCTTCGTCGTTCTGCCGTTCGAAACCCTGAACCGGCTGTCGCTGCAAACCCATGTTGACCGGATCGGTACCGATGCCGCCGCCGAAGACAGGGCCTGAGATCATGCCACGGATCGCAGTGAACGGCCTTGGCCGCATCGGAAAACTTGTGCTGCGCGACTTGATCGACACCGGAGCAGCAGGCGATATCGTCTTGCTGAACGACCCCGAAGGCACACCCGAACAGCATGCGTTGCTGATGGAGTTCGACTCGGTCCATGGCCGCTGGCGCACGCCGGTGGCCCACGAACCAGATGCACTGGTGCTGAACGGCACCCGCATCCGGCTGACATCCGTGAAAACCCTCGAGAAACTGCCCCTTGCCGACCTCGGCGTCGATCTGGTGATCGACTGCACCGGCGTGTTCAAGACCGAAGCCAGGATCGCGCCCTACTTCGCGGCGGGCGTGGCAAAAGTTGTCGTATCAGCCCCGGTCAAGGAGGGCGGCGCGCTGAACCTGGTCTACGGGGTCAACCACAATCTCTACGACCCGGCACAGCATCGCCTGATTACGGCCGCTTCCTGCACCACCAACTGCCTTGCCCCAGTGGTCAAGGTCATCCACGAGGCCCTCGGCATCAGGCACGGCGCGATCACCACGATCCATGACGTGACCAATACGCAAACCATGGTGGACCGCCCCGCCAAGGATATGCGCCGCGCCCGCTCGGCACTGTTGAACCTGATCCCCACCACAACCGGCAGCGCCACCGCGATCACCCTGATCTATCCCGAACTGCAAGGCCGCCTGAACGGTCACGCCATCCGGGTACCGCTTCTCAACGCGTCGATCACCGATTGCGTGTTCGAAGTGCAACGCCCCACCACTGCCGAAGAAGTCAACGCCCTGTTCGCCGCCGCCGCCGAAGGAGACCTGAAAGGCATCCTCGGCTATGAAACCCGCGCACTGGTATCGTCCGATTTCACAAACGACCCGCGGTCTGCCATCGTGGATGCGCAATCGACGATGGTGATCAATGGCACACAGGTAAAGATCTACGCCTGGTACGACAATGAATGGGGCTATGCCTGCAGGCTGGCCGACATCACCCGGATGATCGCCCGACAAATGTAGACCCTTTCATCTTGGCTCAAATATCCTCGGGGGCCCGGGGGCAGACAGCCCCCGATCCGCCACCAGCCACAAGGACCGCCCGATGAAGGCTCCGCCTCCCCTGCGCGCCTATGGCGCCGTAACCGCCGCCTATTGGGCCTTCATGCTGTCGGACGGCGCGCTCAGGATGCTGGTGCTCCTACATTTCAACAGCCTCGGCTTCACGCCGATCCAGTTGGCCTGGCTGTTCCTGCTCTATGAAGTGGCCGGGATAGTCACCAACCTTGCCGCAGGCTGGCTGGCCGCAAGGTTCGGGCTGGCGGCCACGTTGTACGGCGGGCTTGCGTTGCAGGTCGGTGCCCTCGCAGCCCTGGCACAGCTTGACCCAAGCTGGAGCATTGCCGCCTCGGTCGCTTTCGTGATGGCGGTGCAGGGCGTGTCGGGGGTGGCCAAGGATCTGGCCAAGATGTCGTCGAAATCGGCGGTCAAATTGCTGGCCCCGAAAGAAGACGGCGGGTTGTTCCGCTGGGTCGCGGCGCTGACCGGATCAAAGAACGCAGTCAAGGGGTTGGGCTTCTTTCTGGGCGCCGCGATGCTGGGGCTGGCCGGTTTTCACGCGGCAATCTGGGCGATGGCGGCGGTGCTCGCGGTCATCCTCATCGCGGTTGCCGTGTTCCTGCCGGCAGGTCTGCCCGGGCGGATGAAGGCGGACGAGGCCTGGGGTGGCTGGCGGTCAAAGGATGCTCGCGTCAACCGCCTGAGCCTCGCGCGGATGTTTCTGTTCGGCGCGCGGGATGTCTGGTTCGTGGTGGGTGTGCCCGTCTATTTCCAGGCGGTGCTGTCAGACGGCACACCGGAAGGGCGCCGCGACGCGTTCTTCATCATCGGCGGCTTTCTGGCGCTGTGGATCATCGCCTATGGTGCCGTGCAGGCCTTGGCACCGCGCATCCTTGGCATCAGGGACCAGCCCGAGGCCGTGGCGGTGCGCAAGGCCGTTCTGTGGGCGGGTTTGCTGGTGCCGATCCCGTTCCTGCTTGCTGGCCTGACCTGGGCTGCGGGTGCGCCGTCGCCTTTGCTGACCGCCGCGCTGATTGCCGGGTTGCTGATCTTCGGCTTTGTGTTTGCAGTCAATTCATCCGTCCATTCCTACCTGATCCTGGCCTTTGGCGATGCGGTGCGGATCACGCGGGATGTCGGGTTTTATTACATGGCGAATGCGGCGGGGCGGCTGTTGGGTACGCTGCTGTCCGGCCTCAGCTATCAACTTGGCGGCTTGCCACTGTGTCTTGCGACAGCGGGTGTGATGGCGCTGCTAAGCTGGCTGGCCGCGCGCCGCTTGGGCCTTGCCTGACCGGGCAATCCCGAACACTGTCGGGTCACCCGACCCCGGCAAAAGGTACCCCCAGGCATGGAGCTGCACGATCTTTCCGCCAGCAGGCTTGCAGACCTCATTGCTGCGCGCGCCGTCGCCCCGTCCGAGGTGATGGCGGCGCATCTGGCCCGCGTGCAGGCGGTGAACGGTGCGGTGAATGCCATCGTATCGCTGCGCGATCCCGACACGCTGATGGCCGAGGCACGGGCACTGGACAATACCGAACCCAAGGGCTGGCTGCACGGCATTCCCTTTGCCGTCAAGGATCTGGTCGAGGTGGCCGGGCTGCGCAGCACCCATGGCTCGCCGTTGTTTGCCAATCATGTGCCAGAAAAGGACGATCTGCTGGCAGCCCGGATGCGAAACGCAGGTGCGGTGTTTGTGGGCAAGACCAATGTGCCGGAATGGGGGCAAGGCTCGCATTCCTTCAACCCGGTGTTTGGGGTGACGCGCAACCCCTATGACGTGACGAAATCTGCCGGAGGATCATCGGGCGGCGCTGCTGTGGCACTGGCCACCCGAATGGTCTGGGTTGCCGACGGATCCGACATGATGGGATCCCTGCGCAATCCGGCGGCGTTCTGCAATGTCTACGGCTTCAGGCCCAGTTGGAGTCTGGTGCCCGGCGATGGCGGGGCCGAGGCGTTTCTGGCGACGCTTGCGACGGACGGGCCAATGGCGCGCACGGTCGAGGATGTGGCGCGCCTGCTGGCGGTGCAGGCCGGCGAAAATCCCGTAGTGCCATTTTGCCGGGGCCGGTTTGACGGGCTGGAGCCCGCTAAGATCGCCGGGCTGCGGATCGGCTGGCTGGCCGATTGGGGTGGCGCATATGCGATGGAGCCGGGTATCCTTGCGATATGCGAACAGGCGCTGGGGCAGATGGCCGAAATGGGCGCGCATGTGATGACCCTGCCGCCGCCCTTCCCCGCGGGCGATCTGTGGCGGTCCTGGGTCACCCTGCGGGCGATGTTGAACGCGGGTGGAAAGCGCGGGCATTATGACAACGCGCGCGACGCGTTGAAGCCCGAAACGATCTGGGAAATCGAGCATGGGTTGGGGCTGACTGCACAGGCATTCTATGATGCGAGCATGATCCGATCGGCATGGTACGCCCGATTGGCCGACCTGTTCACGCAGGTCGATGTCATTGCGATGCCCTCGGCGCAGGTCTGGCCGTTCCCGGCGGAATGGCGTTGGCCGCAGGTCATAGGCACGCAAAAGATGGACACTTACCATCGCTGGATGGAAGTCGTGGTGCCGGTCAGCCTTGCAGGTGTGCCAAGCCTTTCGGTGCCTGTTGGGTTTGGCCCGCAAGGTCTGCCGATGGGGATGCAGATCGTGGGGCCGGTGGGGTCCGATGCGCAGGTGCTGGGGGTCGGGCAGGCATGGCACGCGGCCACCGACTGGCCGGCCAGACGCCAGCCGATGCCGTGATCGAAAATCGTCAGGATCAGGTGCGCAATCAGGTCGGCCCGCCGCATGGTCCCGCACGCAGACCGCTGCGCTCTTTCAGGCCTCGCTGCGGATACGGGTGTTTTGCGGGTCAATCAGCGGCTGCATATGCAAGCGCGCAGGCACCTGTTGCGATGCAACTTCTACGGCATAGTCGCCGCTGGCCAGAAAGGCGTCCGTCACACCGTCCGGGTTGCGCACATAGCCATAGCCGATCGGCAGGCCAACCGAATGCCCAAATCCACCGGATGACAGCCAGCCTGCGCGCACTCCGTTTCGGGTGATCGTCTCTCGCCCCAGCAGGATCACAGTCGGATCATCCACGGTAAAACAGGCCAGACGCTTGCGCACGCCACCTGATTGCTGTGCCTGCAAGGCTGCGCGACCTTGAAAATCGATCCCCGATTTCAGCTTGCAGGCCCAGGCCAGCTCGGCCTCGACTGGCGTGTGGTCGGGGCCGATGTCGGACCCCCAGGCGCGATAGCCTTTTTCAAGCCGCAGGGTTTCGATGGCGCGGTAGCCCGCATTGATCAGCCCGACCGGCGCACCCGCCGCCATCAGCGCCTCGTACACGGTCACGGCCATCTCGGTCGGCAGATGCAACTCCCAGCCCAACTCGCCCACATAAGTCACCCGCAACGCCAGAACCGGGCAACCGGCCACGGAAATCTGTCGGGCGCTGGCAAACGGGAAGGCCGCGTTCGACAGATCGGCATCGGTCAGCTTGCGCAGCACGTCGCGCGCGCGCGGACCCATTAGCGACAGGACCGACAGGCCAGAGGTGACATCGACCAGTTGGCAGTCGGCCGCAGCCCCCAGATTGCGGGCGATCCAGTCGAAATCCCGGGTGGCAAAGCCGGTGCCGGTCACGATGTAGAACTCGTCCATTGCGCGCCGCACCACGGTCACATCCGCCTCGATTCCGCCCTTGGCGTTCAGCATCTGTGTATAGGTCAGGCTGCCGATGGCGCGGTCCACGTGACCCGCCGCGATCCAGTTCAGCGCGTGCGCCGCCCCCGGCCCTTTCAGGGTGAACTTGGCGAACGAGCTTTGGTCGATGAGCACTGCCGCCCCCCGCGCCGCGTGGTGTTCGCGCGCGACCGCTTCCCACCAGCCCGGGCGCTGATAGGAATAGCGGTCCACCGGCACCTCGCCCGCGGCGAGATCGGCAAACCAGTTCGGCCGCTCCCACCCCAGTTTTTCACCAAAACACGCCCCCACCGCCGCCAGATGCGCATAAAGCGGCGAGCGGCGGGTCGGGCGGGCACTGCGCATTTCCTCGGACGGCCAGGCGATGGTGTAGTGTTTGCCGTAAGCCTCGAGCGTGCGGGCGCGAACCCAGTCGGTCGATTGATGCACCCGGCCAAAGCGGCGGATATCGACCGGCCACAGGTCATAGGGGGCCGCCCCTGTTGCCGCCCATTCCGCCAAGGCCATCCCTGCCCCGCCTGCGCTTGCGATACCGAAGGCGTTGAACCCCGCGCCCACGAAGAAATTGCGCAACTCGGGCGCCTCGCCGAGGATGAAATTGCCGTCCGGAGTGAAGGATTCCGGCCCGTTGATCAGTTGCTTGACCCCGGCGGTGGCAAGTGCAGGCACCCGGGCAATCGCATTGTCCATGAACTGCGCATAGTGATCGTAGTCGCTGGTCAAGAGATCAAAATGGAAGCCCTCGGGGATGCCGCCCACCGCCCAGGGTTTCGGGTTGGGTTCATAGCCGCCCCAAACCAGACCGCCGACATCCTCTTTCCAGTAGGTCAGCCTGTCGGGGTCGCGCAGGGTGGGCAGGTCGGGTGTAACCCCCTCGATCCGTTCGGTGACCATGTATTGATGTTCAACAGACACCAGCGGCACGTTGACGCCCACCGTGGCCGCCAGCGTCCGCGTCCACTGCCCGGCGCAACAGATCACCTTTTCGCATTCGATCACACCGAACGGCGTTTCCACCCCCCGGATGCGGCCCGCTTCCACAATGATCCGGGTCACCGGGCAATCTTCAAAGATCTTCACCCCCGCCATCCGCGCACCTTTCGCAAGGCTTTGGGTGATATCCGACGGGTTCGCCTGCCCGTCGGTCGGCAGATACGCTGCCCCCACCAGATCGTCGATGGTCATCAGGGGCCACAGGTCCTGCGCCTCGGACGGGGTCAGAAGGTGCATTTCCAGCCCAAAGGAATGCGCCGTGGTCGCCTGCCGCTTTACTTCGGTCCAGCGTTCGGCATTGCAGGCCAGCCGCAACCCGCCGTTCATCTTCCACCCGGTCTGCAGACCCGTCTCGGCCTCTAGCCGCTTATAGAGATCGACCGAATAGCCTAGCAATTGCGTGATGTTGGCCGAGGTCCGCAACTGCCCGACCAGCCCTGCCGCATGAAACGTCGTGCCGCTCGTCAGCTTCTTGCGCTCTAGCAGCACGGTATCGGTCCAGCCCAGCTTGCCCATGTGATAGGCGGTGGAGGCGCCGATGATGCCGCCCCCGATGATGACGGCGCGGGCGGTGGTGGGCAGATCGTGCATGGTAGCCTCAGGATTGCAGGAAGGCGTCATGCGCCGTCCGGTAGGTGGAAAGGTTCGCCTGCGTATAGCCGGCATAGTCGAAATCGAGGGTGGAGTGATGTTCAGACACCATGCTCCACAAGGTTTCACGCAGCGCCGAGGCGGCCTTCATCGCGCGGTAGCGCCGCAACAGGTCTGCGTCCGGGCTTCCAGCAAAGTAGCGCGCCAGCATGTCGGTTTCCTGACCGGCACTCAGGTCATTGTTGGCCGCCAGACCGCCTAAATCGAAAAGCGGGGAATTGAACCCGGCATAGTCCCAGTCGATAAGCCACATCCGGGTGCCATCGTGCAGGAAATTGCCCGGCAACAGGTCGTTGTGGCCAAAGATCAACTCGATCGGCCCCACCGCCGCCTCCAGCCCCGCTGCCTGATCCAGCAGTGCGGGGAGCAAAGCGAGATGCGGGCTGCGCGCATCCGCCAGCGACGCGGCATAGTCGCGGATGACGTGGAACACCCAGAACGTCAGCACCGGCCCGCGCAAATGGCGCGGAATGTCGCGGTGCGCCCGAATGATCAGGTCAAGCGCCTGATCCAGAAGCGCGGGCTGCCGCAGATCGGCCGCCGTCATCGTGCGCCCCTCGACAAAGTCGATCACCAGCGCGCCGGGTTCGGCATGTAGCACGGCAGGCGAAACGCCAGCCGCATGGGCAGCACGGCTGGCGGCAAGTTCGTTGAACCGCAGGATCTGGTGGACCGGGATATCATCGCCGATCCGCACCACGGCCCGCCGCACGGCGTCTTGTACCACAAAGTTAAGATTGGTGATCCCGCCGCCCAAGGGGGTTATCTGCACTGATCCCTGCCAGATCGGCAGCGCCTTAATTCGATCTTGTGGTGTCATGCGCGTCCGCTTCCACGTCCAGATGCGCGCAACTTGACACTGCTTTTCGATCCGCGACAACACCCGTCCGCAGGTCCCCCATGTCTGCAACTGCAGTTCAGCCGGGTTCGGGTTCGCTGACGGCTCGGGCAATTGCCGCTGCAAGATCGTCCAGCCGCAGCGGTTTTGCCACACAGCCGGAGAATCCGGCCGCGACGTATTCGGCGACATGATGGGTCATCGCATTCGCCGTGACGGCCAAAGCGGGCGGGCAACCCACGCCAACCGCCATGGCGCGCGCGCGAATGGCCTGCAATGCCGAAACCCCGTCTCGGAGAGGCATCGCGATGTCGAACAGCAAGATGTCGAACAAGTCCGGCTGCCACTGCGCCAGTGCCTGCTCGCCATCCTCGACGACGACAAAGCCCATGTCCAAAGAAGAGAGCATTGATCGCAAGATCAGCCTGTTCGTTCCGTTGTCTTCGGCAACCAAAGCCCGCAGTCGCGACAGGTTTTGCGCCACTGGGCGGGCTTGGATGCGCACCGCAGGCGCCTTCGGCAAGGGAAGTTCGACCAAGACCCTTGTGCCCTGCCCGGGCGCGCTGCGCAGGTCGATCCGCCCTCCCATCAGGGAAACCAGATTGCGCACAATTGGCAGGCCAAGCCCAGTTCCACCAAACCGCCGGGTGATCGTATCGTCTGCCTGTACGAATTCCTGAAACATCGCTTCGGTCTGTTCGGGTAACATGCCGATCCCGGTATCGACGATTTCAATCGCCAAGGGGCCGCCGGAACGGGCGGTCACCGTCATGCAGACCGATCCGGTCTGGGTAAACTTGACGGCATTGCTGACAAGGTTGTGCAGAACCTGCATGACGCGCTGCGCATCGCCAAGCCAGGATTGCTGTGCCTCACTGTCGCACAGGACCCGCAGATCGATGCCTTTTCCCCGTGCCGTCACACCGTGAATAGCCTCGACGCGCTGTGCCAGTTCCGCTGGCGAAAACGCCTGCCGGTCCAATTGGACATGACCGCTTTCGATCCGCGCAAGGTCAAGCACATCGTTCAGTATCTGCAACAGATGCGAGCCCGAATGCCGGATCACATCCAGCATCGCAAGCTGATCCGGTTCGGTCAGCTTTGCCGCCAACACGTCCGCCATGCCCAGCACACCATTCAGTGGCGTTCTGATTTCGTGGCTCATGTTCGCAAGAAACGCCGATTTCGCATGGTTGCCTGCTTCGGCGCGCTGCATCGCCCTGCGCAAGGTCGCTTCGACAGTGACCGATTCTGTTACATCCGTCACCGAGTAAACCACGGCTGCGGAAAACCCTTCGCGACGCACCGGGGCCGCGTTGACCAGCAGATGCCTGGGCGTGCCGTCTGGCAAACGAAGTCGCAACTTGATCCCGCGCTGAACCTGCCCCAAACGCATTGCAAGTTGAAAAGGGGATGCCTCCCACGTGACCGGCATTCCGTCCGGGTCAGTCAGTCCGCAGTCCTCTTCGGTGCATTTCTTGCCGATCAGGAAGCTGGCTGGCCGCCCCATTACAACTTCCGCCTCGCGGTTGACGAAGTTGACCTTGCCGTCGGCATCCAGTGCAATGATGCCGGATGTCGAGGTTTCCATCAGGCCGGCCAAAAAATTCCGCTCGCGCGCCAAGGCCTCGGCAAGGGCTTTGCGTTCCGAGATGTCAATGTGCACGCCCGACGTCTGCAGCGGGCGGCCATCTTTCGACCATTCGGTCACGCGCCCGCGCGACAAGACCCAAACCCAGTGGCCGTCCTTGTGGCGCAGTCTGAGTTCGTTGTCGAAAACCCAGCATCCATCACGCATCCGTCCATCCTGCTCGGCCATAATCTGGGGCAGGTCGTCGGGGTGCAGCAGGTTGACATAGGAATTGGCTGGGTTACCGGTGACTTCCTCCAACGAGTATCCAAGCATCTCGGCCCAGCGCGCATTGATCTGGCTGGTTTTTGTTTCTTCGTCGAACTGCCAGGTCCCGACCTGCGCGCCTTCAATCACCTGCTCCAGCCGATGCTCGAACATCTTTTGCGCGGTGACGTCCAGATGCAAACCGGCGATCAACACTGGCTGACCGGTCTGGCTCCATTGCAAAACCCGACCGCGTGACTGCACCCAGACCCAGCCGCCAGTCGCATGCCGCAGACGAAAGGCAATCTCGAAACCGTCGGTATGCTGCTTTGCAATCTGTTCGAGCCATCTGCCAAGTGTGACGCGATCCGCTGGATGTAAATGCTCTTTCCAGGCGTCGAATGTGATCGGGCCGAAGGTCTCGCGACTGTGGCCAAGCATGGCGATCCAACGGTCATTGACGCGCATCTTCCCGGTTTCGACGTGCCATTCCCAAGCGCCTTCCAGGGCGCTTTCGATCACGTCTGACGACCCCGAGCGGACTTGTTCCTTGTTGGGGACGGCCCTGACGGACAACAGCAGACCGCCGTCAGGCAATTTATCACAACTGACGGCAACCGGCCCGTTTGCAATCAGTGCCGACAGATCGACATCTGCTTGCGGATCCGGTGAAACCCGCACCAGGTCCGACCAGTCATTGCCTGGCACCAGCCGATGGGCCAACACTGCAAGAAGGTCCTGCGCCGGGGCGGTCACGGCCTGAAAACGCAGCGTGCCATCAAGAAAAACCAAGCCGAATGGCACCTTGTGCAACAGGGCTTCGACCGGGTCGATCCTTGGCTCATAAGATCCTGCGCGCACTATTTGCCTCGCTTGGTGGTGTGTGGGACCCAATTGCAAGGCAAACTATGCACATCTTCTTGCCAAGATGTAAGCGCGTTTGACCGTCATGGCTATTGCCGCGCAGTGCACCGCCGTCGCAGAACCAAAGCGCGATTGCACCACTTGCAAGTGACAGGGTGTTCCGCTAGCACATCCTAACCCCCGGCGGCGAGTTGGCGGAGAGGTTACGCACCGGATTGCAAATCCGTGAAGATCGGTTCGATTCCGATACTCGCCTCCACAACTTTCGAAATCAAAGACTCGCCATTGTCCTCGGACCAATGGCGGACTATAGCGCGCCCCAAACCGTATCGGGCGCATCAACTTCAAACTGTCGGTCCAGAGTGTTCTCGGCCGTCACCGCCGGTTTGCCGCCGTATCGGCCAGGGCGGCGCTTGTAGCCGATCTGGGCTGCAATGCCCGCCAACCCAGCCAACCTTGCCACACGGTTCTGTGAGCATGTCTCGCCTTGCTCGCGCAGGGCGTCATACGGCTTGCGCTTTACGGTGATTGCAGGCAATCACCTACCGGCCAATGGATAGCCATAAACCTTGCCATAGTCAGTCCAGGCTTACCGGTTCCTTAAGCCACGCATAGAACCCGCTGAAATGAACCATCTGCACGCGGCACATCAAGCGCACGGAAAACACGCCCTGATGATCCTTGATGAACCCCGTCGCCATTGGGCTTGAACCAATGGCGCTCCAATGGCTCCATTCGCTGGGATTAGCGCGCGAAGTACGTGGCGGTCTTTTTTGGGATGTCGCGCTCCTCGGTGACGCGTGCCAGTTCCCTCTTTACCCGTCGCAGCTCTGCCGCCAGATCGGCCTCGCTGTCGCGAACACTCACCGGCTTCGCAAACAGTGCCTTCCACGTGTACAGGGACTTGGCGCTGATCCCCAGCCGATCAGCAACCTCGCTGACCGGATGCCCGCGCTCAACAGCCAGCACTACAGCCGCCCGCTTGAACTCGTCTGTAAACCGATCTTGCTTGCCAATCTTGCGCTCTCCTTGGTTCCAAAGCTACCAAGCAAAGCCTCTGCAAATCTAGGGGAACCTCACCTCACGCATCGACAGCACGTGGGCTACGGTCGCACCCATCGCCGAGGGATTCGGGGCCACAGTGATGCCGGCGGCCGAGAGAAGCTCCACCTTCTCTTGTGCGCTTTCGCCAAAGGCCGAAATAATCGCCCCGGCATGGCCCATCTTGCGGCCCTTCGGCGCGGAAAGGCCGGCGATATAGGCGACGACAGGTTTGGTCATGTGGCGTGCGGCCCAGACGGCGGCTTCGGCTTCTTGCGGGCCGCCGATTTCGCCGATCATCAACACGGCGTCGGTTTCGGGATCGTTTTCAAAGTGCATAAGGATGTCTTTGAACGACGAGCCGTTGATAGGATCGCCGCCGATGCCAACCGACGTTGATACGCCGATGCCAAGCGCCATCATTTGGGCAGCGGCCTCGTAGCCCAGCGTGCCTGAACGGCCAACAATGCCGATCCGGCCGCGCGTGTAGATG
>JANNPZ010000091.1:0-147526 GCA_031400505.1 Paracoccaceae bacterium
GGGGGGGGGGGGGGCCCCCCCCCCCCCCCCACTCCGACCCATCACACCAGAACTGCCCCCTTGGCACCGATCGCCCCTTTGGTATCGGCATCCCCCAGCAGCATCTCGTTGTGCGGCTTGCCCGACGGGATCATCGGGAAGCAGTTTTCATGCTTCTCCACCCGGCAGTCGAAGATCACCGGGCCATTATAGGCCAACATTTCCTTGATCGCCTCGTCCAGATCGGCAGGGTCCTCGATACGGATGCCCTTGCAGCCGAAGGCCTCGGCGAGTTTCACGAAATCAGGCAGGGATTCCGACCAGCTTTGCGAATACCGCTCGCCATGCAGCAATTCCTGCCACTGGCGCACCATGCCAAGGCGTTCGTTATTCAGGATGAACTGCTTGACCGGCACGCGGAACTGCATCGCCGTGCCCATTTCCTGCATGTTCATCAGCCATGACGCCTCGCCCGCCACGTTGATCACCAGCGCATCGGGGTGGGCCACCTGCACGCCAATCGACGCGGGCAAGCCGTAACCCATGGTCCCCAACCCGCCAGAGGTCATCCAGCGGTTCGGGCCCTCAAATCCCAGAAACTGCGCCGCCCACATCTGGTGCTGACCGACTTCGGTGGTGATATAGCGGTCCATGCCCTTGGTCAGCGCCTCGAGCCGTTCCAGTGCATATTGCGGTTTGATCACCTTGTCCGAATTCTTGTAGGTCAGGCACTTCACGGCCCGCCATTCGGCAATCCGGCCCCACCATTTCGCCAGACCTTCGGTGTTGGTCCGCCGCCCCCGCGAACGCCACAGCTTCAACGCCTCTTCCAGCACCAACGTCACGTCTCCGATGATCGGCACATCGGCCCGGATCACCTTATTGATCGAAGACGGATCGATATCGACATGAATCTTCTTTGACCCCGGCGAGAAATCCTTGATCCGCCCGGTGATGCGGTCATCGAACCGCGCGCCGATGTTGATCATCAGATCGCAGCCGTGCATCGCAAGATTCGCCTCGTAAAGCCCGTGCATCCCCAGCATGCCCAGCCAGTTCTGCCCCGACGCCGGATAGCAGCCCAGTCCCATCAGGGTCGAGGTGATCGGGAAGTTCGTCTCGGCCACGAATTCGCGCAACAACTGGCTCGCGCGCGGACCGGAGTTTATGACGCCGCCGCCGGTGTAGAACACCGGGCGTTCGGCCGTCTCCATCAACTCGACCATCCGCAGGATCTGATCTGCGTCGCCCACCACGCGCGGCTGATAATGCGCGGTTCGGGCCGCCGTCTTGGGCGTGTAGGTGCCGGTGGCAAACTGCACATCCTTGGGGATGTCGACCAGAACCGGGCCGGGCCGCCCGGATTTGGCAACATGGAATGCTTGATGGATCGTCTCTGACAGCTTCTCGGTGTCCTTCACCAGCCAGTTGTGTTTCGTGCAGGGCCGGGTGATGCCGACTGTATCGGCCTCTTGAAACGCATCCGTCCCGATCATGAAGGTCGGCACCTGACCCGAGATCACCAGGATCGGGATGCTGTCCATCAGCGCATCCACCAGGCCGGTCACCGCATTGGTCGCCCCCGGACCCGAGGTCACCAGTGCCACGCCCACCTTGCCCGTAGACCGCGCATAGCCTTCGGCCATGTGAACAGCACCCTGTTCATGGCGAACAAGGATGTGGCGGATCTCGTTTTGCTGAAAGATCGCGTCGTAAATCGGAAGAACCGCCCCGCCCGGATAGCCAAAGACGACCTCGACGCCCTGATCCTTCAGGGCTTGCACCACCATATCGGCTCCGGTCATCTGAGTTGTCTTGGTCATCTGTCTGTCCTTTGTTGCCGCAATTGCGGCCTTGCTGTCTGGTCTTCGGGCAGTAAAAAGCCCCCGGGGTCAATCGGGGGCGCATGGAAACCTGGTATGGCGAACCGCTACCGGACCATGCGCGTCGTTCCTTCTGATACTGGAATGGTGTGCATCAGCCGCTCCTTCTGTCTTCAGGGGTAACTTATGGTGCCGCAGTTGGGGCGTCAACGGCAAAACAACCAAGAAAGTGTCGCCTGGCGGTGGTTTTTCGTACTTTTATTTCCAAAATATCCGAGCTTGAACAACTTTAGAAAACCTGTGCGGCGGCGCGTAGGGTGCTGTGCACTGTTCTTGCGGTTTTCCTGTTCTTTCGGGCGCGAAGATACCGTAGGCGTGCAGTGCGCCATTTTAGGCCAACCGCATAGGAAATGATCATGAAACTCTTCACAACACCCGGCACCTGTTCGCTGGCCTGCACCATCGCCTTGCACGAATTGGGCGGCGATTTCACGCTGGAACGCGCCGATATCCGCACCAAGATCACCGCCTCGGGCGCAGATTTCCGCGCGATCAATCCCAAGGGCTCGGTCCCCGCACTCGAATTCGCGCCGGGTGAAGTTCTGACGGAAGGGGCTGCGATCATGCAGTTCATCGCCGACAGCCAGGGCGGAGGTGGGGTGGTGCCGGTGGCCGGCACGGTTGAACGGGCGCGGATGCAAGAGGCGATGCACTTTATCGGGGCCGAGTTGCACAAGGCCTATAGCCCGATGTTCAACCCCGCAATCACCCCCGAGGCGAAGGTGGCGCAACTGCTGATCGTCGATGCCAAGCTTGGCTGGCTGGAAAGCCGTCTTGCCGATGGCCGGGCCTATCTGGCCGGGGCTGGCTTCACTTTGGCCGACAGCTATCTGTTCACCATCTCCAACTGGTCTGCGTATTTCGGCCACGACCTTGCGCCCTATCCGCACATCATGGCCCTGCGTGCCCGCGTGGCAGAACGCCCCGCCGTTCAGGCGGCGATCAAGGCCGAGGCGGCGCTTTAGGCCGGTTGGATCAGATCCCAGCGGTTGCCGAACGGGTCACGCCAGACGGCAACCGTGCCATAGGGTTCATGGCGGGGCGGTTCTTCGAAAACCCCGCCCGCCGCGGCGATGCGGGCCGCGTCAGCAACAAAATCCCTGGTTTCCAGAAACAACCAGACCCGCCCGCCCGCCTGATTTCCGATCGCGTTGCGCTGTGCCTCTGTATCTGCCCGGCCAAGAATGATCAGCGATCCGCCGCCCGGCGCCCGGATCGTGACCCAGCGTTTGGCACCCTGATCGATATCTTCGATCAAATCGAAACCCAGCCCCGAACAAAAGAACCGGATGCCCGCGTCATACCCCGGAACAACCAGCGTCAGCGCCGCCAACTGCATCACGCGTCCTTTTCAGTCACGGATCGGGCGGGATTCGGGCAGATTGATGCGCGCCACTTGTTCGGCGATCGGATCGACTGACAACGGATGCAACTCTGCCCTGTGGTCGGCCGGATCGCCGATCGGTTGCCAGGCACCGCTTTTGTAGATTTCGAGCCCGGAAAACCCGGCTTTGTAGCCCATCTTGCGGCTTCCCGGCACCCAATAGCCCAGATACACAAATGGCAGCCCTGCCTCGCGGGCGATTTCGACATGGTCCAGAATGGCAAATGTGCCCAGCGACAGCGCCTCGAGTGCCGGATCGAAAAACGAGTAGACCATCGACAGGCCGTCATCCAACAGATCCGTCAACGCGACGCAGGCCAACGGCCGCCCAACTTCGCCCGGCCCGGCCGAACGGGTATACTCGATGACCCGGCTCTTGATCGGCGTCTCTTCAATCATCGCCGCAAATTCGAACACGTCCATGTCGGCCATTCCGCCACTCGCGTGCCGCGCATCCAGATAGCGGCGAAACAATGCGAACTGATCTTCGGTTGCCCAAGGCGAGGTCGCATTGCGGCGCAGATTGCTCGCTGCCTTGATCACCCGGCGCTGACTGCGCGAGGCCGTAAAATCCGCGACCCTGATGCGCGCAGACAAACAGGCCGAACATTCGGCACAAGACGGGCGATAAAGCACATTCTGACTGCGCCGGAAGCCTTGCTTTGACAAAGTGTCGTTCAAACGCTGCGCATGCTCGCCTTGCAACGCGGTAAACAGCTTCCGCTCCATCCGACCATCAAGGTACGGACAGGCTTGCGGGGCCGTCACATAGAATTGCGGCGCGATGGGAAGAGTGTGGCGCATCGAAGCTTTGCCTTGAAGATGGCGACGAGGTTATCAAGGCAATCATGCCAAGCCAAGGCCAAGTTTTAAGGAAATACGACAGAAAAAAACGGCCCCCATTCATCGGGGGCCGTCCTGTTTTCACGTAACCTGTGGGTCAGTATTGTCCACCGCGCTGGGTTTCGCCGGGGGTCGCTACGGCTGCGGCGTCACGGTTGGCGCGGGCGCGGTCGTCCATGAAGGTATCGAATTCCGATTTGTCCTTGGCATCGCGCAGTCGCGCCAGAAACGCCTCGAACGCGGCTTGCTCATCTTCCAGACGGCGCAGCGTTTCTGATTTGTAGGCATCGAACGCCGAGTTTCCGGATGTGGCGGCGTAAGTGCGCCCCATCTCATGGCGATGCAGGCTGCGGCGCTGGCCGCAAGAGGACGAGCGGTTGAACATGCGTTTGCTCCAGATCATGTAGCCCAGAAGGGCAAGGCCAACGGGCCAGACAAAGACAAATCCCAAAACCATGACGGCGATCCAGGCACCTTTGCCCTTGTCGTCAAGCCAGGCTTCGGCGCGGCGCAGCACGGAGACAAATCCGCCGGTGCCAGTGGTATGGTCGGTAGGGGATGCAGTGGTCATCGGCGGTAACTCTCCCGGTTCGAGGTTGATGTAAATACCATTTACATGATCCAACATGCACTCAGTTGGGCTCACTTTCAAGTGTCATGTTAAACTTATTTACATATCCGCCCCAACACGCAGGCCCGGCGGTCTTTTGCCGGGCCTGCGTCGGGTGCGAGAACCGCCTACTTGTCCAACAAACGGTAGAACTGGGTAAAGACCATGTCCGTCTTCGCGTTGTCGGTATGGCAGAAGGCGCCTTGCCCGGCGGGGGAGGCGTTGACCCTTGCTCTGGCACGGCCCATGATATCGCGATGCAGCGTCCCTTTGCCGCCCAACTGACCCGTCTGCCCCGCGTCCATGACGCGGAAGCCGCCCGGGATATACGCGGCAGGTTCGCCGACATGGCCCCCGAAATGCGCGACCTGCTGACAGCGACGGCAGGATGCAGCCCCTTTCTGCAAACCCTGATGCTGCGCCAGGAAGCCTGGCTGCGCGACGCGTTGACCCGCGATCCAGGTACCGTGCTGGTCGATCTTCTGAACGACATCACCTCCCAGCCTGCCGAAGCCCTGTCTGTCCAATTGCGCATCGCCAAGGGCCGCGTGGCGCTTTTGACCGCGCTGGCCGATTTGGGCGGCGTCTGGACCCTGGAAACCGTCACAGCTGGTCTCACCGCTCTCGCCGACCGGGCGTTGTCGGTGGGGTTGCGGGTGCTGGTCGGCGATGAAATCCGGCGCGGCAAACTGCCAGGAACAGGACCTGACGACGCAGATACCGGCGCCGGGATGGTGATCCTTGCGATGGGCAAGATGGGCGCGGGCGAGTTGAACTATTCGTCCGACATCGACCTGATCTGCCTGTTCGATCAGGACCGCTATCCCGATACGGCCGCCGAGGCGCGCGCGTCTTTTGTGCGCGTCACGCGCCGTCTGATGTCGCTGATCGGGGATGTCACTTCGGCGGGCTATGTGTTCCGATGCGACCTGCGCTTGCGCCCCGATGCGGCTGTAACACCGGTGTGCCTGTCTATCGCGGCGGCAGAGTCCTATTACGAAAGCGTCGGACGCACCTGGGAACGTGCTGCCTTCATCAAGGCCCGACCTTGTGCGGGTGATCTGGCGGCAGGCGCGCGGTTCCTGAAGACTCTGGTGCCGTTTGTCTGGCGCAGGCACCTGGATTTCGCGGCCATTCAGGACGCGCATGACATGCGCCTGCGCATCCGCGATCACCGCCGCTTGCATGGCCCGATCGCGGTCGAGGGGCATAACCTGAAACTGGGGCAGGGCGGTATCCGTGAAATCGAGTTTTTCACCCAGACCCGCCAATTGATTTCCGGCGGACGCGACCCCGATCTACGCTGCCGCACGACGGTTGGCGGCCTGGCAGCGCTGGCGGTCAAAGGTTGGATTTCGCAACCTGTCGCGGACGAACTGACAACGCTCTACCGTGCGCACCGCGAAGTGGAACACCGATTGCAAATGGTGGGGGATGCCCAGACCCATGATTTGCCTGCCACCCCCGCAGGCATCGCCCGCATCGCCGCGTTTTGCGGGCAGGACGAGGCGACATTCCGCAAAGACCTGCTCGACAGGTTGAACCGCACAGACACGCTGACGACCGAGTTCTTTGCCCCCGCCACTCCCGCCGAAGGTCCCGTCCTTTCTGACAAGACGCGCGCAATCGTCAACGGCTGGCAAAACTATCCCGCGCTGCGGTCGGACCGCGCCAGACAGATTTTCCGCCGTCTCTGTCCAACTCTGCTGACCCGTCTGGACCGTGCCGCAAACCCGGACGAGGCGCTGCTGGCGCTCGATGGTTTTCTTGCGGGTCTTCCGGCAGGTGTGCAGATCTTTGCGCTGTTTGACGCAAATCCGAGCCTCGTTGATCTGATCATTGACATTGCAGCCACGTCACCCGGACTGGCACGCTATCTGTCACGCAACGCAAGCGTTCTAGATGCGGTGATCGACGGCGCTTTCTTCGCCCCATGGCCAGGCGAAGGCGTGCTCGGAACCGGCCTTGCGGCTGTTCTCGCGGGCACGCCGGACTACGAGGCGCGTCTGGATGCAGCCCGGCGTTGGTCACGCGACTGGCATTTCCGCATCGGCGTGCATCACCTGCGTGGAATAATCGACGGATTTGAGGCTGCGCGTCAGTATGCCGATCTGGCAGGCGCGGTGATTTCCGCACTTTGGCCCGTGGTGACGGACGCGTTCGCGCAGCGCCATGGCCCGCCGCCCGGACGTGGGGCTGTGGTGCAGGGCATGGGCTCGCTTGGGGCAGGGCGACTGAACGCGCAATCCGACCTTGACCTGATCCTGATCTACGATGCGGCAGAAGGACAGGCCAGTGCCGGTCCGCGCCCGCTTGCACCCCGGGCATACTACTCCCGTTTGACGCAGGCATTGGTCACTGCGCTGACCGCCCCGATGGCCGGAGGGCGGCTTTACGAAGTAGACATGCGCCTGCGCCCCTCCGGTCGCCAGGGTCCGGTTGCGACATCGCTGGCGGCCTTTGTGCAATATCAGGAGTCCGAGGCATGGACATGGGAGCATCTGGCGCTGACCCGGGCAAGGGTTCTGGTGGGGGATGCAGGGCTGGCCGCGCAGATCGAGGCGTTTCGGTTGCAGGTGCTGACCACCAAAGGACGAGGTGCGGGGGTCCATGCTGATGTTGCCGACATGCGCGCCCGGATCGCGGCAACGCGACCGGGTACCGGTGGCCTTGAGGTGAAGTCGGGTCAAGGGCGGCTGATCGACATCGAGCTGTGCGCCCAGATGTGGACGCTGATCGCGGGCAGCGCTGCGCGTGACGTCGAAGACCAGCTTTCAGCCGGCCTGCCCGAGGCCGCCGCGCCGCTGCGTAGCGCCTATCGGCTCTGTTGGCAGGTGCAAGCGGCAGTGCGTCTGCTGACGGACCGGTCACCTGATCCGCAGGCGCTGGGGGATGGCGGCCGCGCCTTTGTGTTGCGCGAAACCGGGATGAAGACGATGGCCGACTTGTTGTCTGCACTGCAAGACGCAGCAGGGCTTGCAGGGGCAACAATTTCAGCGCAGCTTGACCCCTGAAGCCGGGAGATACGCCATGGACCAGACCACAAACGACCCCAAAGGCCTGATACGCGAAAGCTATCGCATCGACGGCATTACGCATGGCGAATGCCGCTCTGTGTTCATGGACTGGGCGCTGAGCCTGCCTGTCGACGCGGATTTCAAGCAAGCGCTGAACCATCTGATCGGGGTATATGCGGTCCCTGAACCGGACCACCCGATGAGCGCGGTCCTGAAAGAGGGCCATGCCATGCCCGATGCCGAGGCCCGCCGCCGAGGTGGCCGCGCTGGCCGCGTACAGACGGACTAACGCAAGGCCCGCGCTTCTGCCGCAAGTGCGGTGATCGCCGCCCAGTCACCGCGCACCATCGCATCCTTTGGCGCGACCCATGATCCACCGACACACAGGATGTTCGTCAGGCTCAGATACGCGCGCGCGTTCTTCAGGTTGATCCCGCCCGTCGGGCAGAACCCGACTTGCGGGATCGGTGACCCGATGGATTTCAGAAATGCCGCACCGCCCGCCTGTTCGGCCGGAAAGAATTTCATTGCGGTGTAGCCATGTTCCAAAAGTTCCATGATCTCGGATGCCGTGGCGGCCCCTGCCAGCAAGGGAAATTCCTGCTCTGCGCAAGCGTCAAGCAACCGCTCCGTCGCCCCTGGCGATACGCCAAACTGCGCCCCCGCAGCCTTTGCTGCCTTGACATCAGCTGGCGTCAACAGCGTACCCGCACCAACGACACCGCCCTCAACTTCAGCCATCGCCCGGATTGCGTCCAGCGCGAAGGGTGTCCGCAGGGTTACCTCCAGGGCGGGCAATCCACCGGCCACCAGCGCGTGGGCGAGTGGCGCTGCATGCGAGAGATCGTCTATCACCAGCACCGGAACCACTGGTGCCATTGCGCAAATTGCTCGCGTCTTGAAGGATTGCTGGGCGGGGGTCATCGAGGGCTCCTGATTTTGCGGCGACAACGCTGCTATGGCCGGGAAGCCTCCGGCGGCGATATTTATGCCAAGATGAAAGCGGCATTTCAAGCTTACTCGCGCCCTGCCTCGGGCCGTTTTCACGGGGGCGGCAGGGCGCTTTCACCTTGGGCGGTCATCGGCGTCCCCGCCTGTACCGCCCTTTCAGATTATGCGATCAACACTTTCATCTTGGTTAAAATATCCCCGCCGGAGGCACTTTCTTTGGTCTTTCTTTCGCTCGGTCAGAAGCTGGCGTCACACCACAACGCCTGCCCCTTCAGTCGAGTTTCCGACGCTGCGGCGGAAAGCGTCGAAGAGTTCGCGCCCCATCCCCCAGCCATTTGCAGCAAGATCGGCAGTTACCGGAGTGCGGCTTGCAAAATCCGGAACCAGCGCTGTCAATGTGCCCGCCACTGCGTCCAGCCGGACAATATCGCCATCCCGCAAGCGCGCGAGCGGCCCGCCTGCGGCCGCCTCCGGGGCGACATGGATCGCTGCGGGTACTTTGCCCGATGCCCCCGACATGCGTCCGTCCGTCACCAGCGCGACGCGCAATCCGCGTTCTTGCAGCACCGAAAGGGTCGGGGTCAACGAATGCAGCTCCGGCATTCCATTCGCTTGTGGGCCCTGAAACCGGACCACAAAGATAGTATCTGATGTGAATTCGCCGGCCTTGAACGCCGCTTTCACGCTGTCCTGATCGTGAAAGATCCGAACCGGCGCTTCGATGACGTGACGCTCTGCAGCGACTGCTGACACTTTGATTACCCCGCGTCCCAGATTTCCGGTCAGTTGTTTCAGGCCGCCGGATGCTTGAAAGGGGTTCGACGCAGGGCGCAGGATTTTCTCGTTCAGGCTGTCGTCCGCGCCGGGACCCCACGCGAGCCGACCGTCGTGCAGCTTGGGTTCCTTGCGATAAAGATCCAACCCGTCACCTGCCACGGTTTTGGCATCGGGGTGCAACAGCCCGACGTCCAGCAACTGCCCGATCATGAAGCCCAAGCCACCGGCGGCATGGAAGTGGTTCACATCGGCCAGCCCGTTCGGGTAGACTTTTGCCATGAGCGGGACGACTTCAGAGATATCGGCGAAATCCTGAAGGTCGATCAGCACTCCAGCCGCTCGTGCCATTGCAGGCAGGTGCAGCACAAGGTTGGTTGAGCCGCCCGTCGCCATCAGCCCGACCAGTCCGTTCACGAATGCCCGTTCGTCCAGCACTTCACCTGCCGGGCGAAAATCATTGCCGAGGGCGGTAATCGTGGCGGCGCGTTCGACCGCCGCCGTCGTCAAAGCCTCGCGCAGGGGCGTGTTGGGGTTGATGAAGGACGCACCGGGCAGGTGCAGGCCCATGAATTCCATCAGCATCTGGTTGGTATTGGCGGTGCCGTAGAACGTGCAGGTTCCCGGCCCATGATAGCTGGCCATTTCCGCTGCCATCAGGTCGGCACGGCCAAGTTTCCCTTCGGCGAAGGCATTCCGGACGCGTGATTTTTCGTCGTTTGGCAGGCCCGAAGGCATTGGTCCGGCCGGGATGAACACTGCCGGGATGTGGCCGAATGTTGCTGCAGCGATGACCATCCCGGGCACAATCTTGTCGCAGACCCCCAGATAGAGCGCAGCGTCAAAGGTATTGTGCGACAGCGCAATCCCAGCCGCGAGCGCAATCACGTCGCGCGAAAACAGCGACAGCTCCATGCCTTTCTGGCCTTGCGTTACGCCGTCGCACATGGCGGGCACGCCGCCCGCCACCTGCGCCGTTGCGCCGACGCGGCGCGCGGCGGCCTTGATCAGATGCGGATAGACCTCATAGGGTTGGTGCGCCGACAGCATGTCGTTGTAGGCTGTGACGATCCCGATATTTGGTTGGCGTACTTCTGCCAGCGCTGTCTTGTCAGCCCCCATCGCGGCATAGGCATGGGCCTGGTTGCCACAGGTCAGATGTCCGCGCGCAGGCCCGGCTTGGGCAGCCGCAGCCAGCCGCGACAGGTAAGTGTCGCGCGATGATTGCGAGCGCGTGCGAATACGATCGGTGACACGATCAATCGTGGAGTTCAGCGACATTGCGACCTCATGGATGGCTGATCCCAGCTTATCGATTTCAGTTAGCGCTAACAAGACTTGTTGCTGGGGCAGGCAGGTTTCATCGAACACTGGGGATAGGCCGCAGGCCAATAACGCCAACACCCATGACGTGATCCGCGCGCGCCTTGCGCGGCATCAATCGGTCTTTTCCCTGCAAACCCGCATCTCTTTTCGCGTTTCTTTGCCGATTGTTGCGCAATTGACAACAACTTCGCAAGTCTTCCGCCACTTCTGCAAAGATTTTGCTAAATTTTGCCTTAATCGCCTCGCATCGTCGCGTCATGCCCTCAGCGGGTTTTCCCAAAGGTGATGACATGATGATGTTGCGCAAGTGCATTTGTTTGGTGGCCGCCCTCGCGATGTCGGCCTGTGCCGCGACAGAGCCCGCCAGCCGGAACACCAATTTCAGTCAGATCGACGTGCCGGCGAGCACAACCCAACCGGGGGTCGTTCTGGCGGCGCGTCCACAGGTGCAGGTGCTCGCTTCGAAATACACGATTGCCGAGATGCGTGTAAGTGTGCCGCGCGACCTGAAAGTGTCAGAGGCAAACAGCTTTCTTCCGATCGCTGACATCGTCTGGCGTGGCGAGCCGCGTGGTGATCGTCATGCACAGGTCGCGCAAATCCTGAACGAAGGCCTTCTTGGCGCAACGCAGGGCATGGTCAGCGGACCCGCCGTGATCATCGAAGTCGAAGTGACACGGTTTCACTGCCTGACTGAAAAGAGCAGGTTCACCGTCGGCGGCAATCACAACATGCGCTTCAATCTGACTGTCCGTGATGCGGCCTCCGGTGCGGTGATCGATGGCCCGCGTCCGGTCGTGGCAGATATCAAAGCTGCCGGAGGAGAAGCCGCGATTGCCGAGGATCTGGCGGGACGCACGCAGCGGGTGGTTGTGGTGGAACGCTTGACCGAGGTGATCCGACGCGAACTGTCGGCCCCCGCCACCGGGGCCGCCGCGGATGCAGCCCTGGTCACCTGGTCGCAAACCGGTGAATTGACCACGGTCGCCGGGTTGTAGGGACCTCTGCCGACGTTTGCACCGGCAGCATGCAGACAAGGCTGGCGCGCGGCTCTTTCGCAACCACGCCAAAGCCGCTAAAGGTTGGGGATGAACACATCGCCAATTCCTGCGTCCGACGACGCCACTCACACCCCTGATGCGGGCCCGCAAAACGCTGTGGCGGACCGGCCCGATTTCGGCCATCCTTACGTGCGTCTGCGTCCAAAAGCCGACGCGCGCGCGATCCGGCATGGGTTCCCTTGGGTCTATGCCGACGAGTTGGTCACCGACCGGCGCACGCAGAACCTGTCTCCGGGCGCATTGGCGGTGCTGGAGGATAGCGAACGTCGTCCGCTTGGCCTTGTGACCGTCAATACCAAATCCAAGATCATCTGCCGGATGCTGGACCGAGACCCTGCGGCGGTCATTGATCAGGATTGGTTCGCGGCACGCCTGCGCCGGGCGCTTGCGCTGCGGGCGCGGCTTTTTGATCAGCCGTTCTACCGCCTGGTTCATGCCGAAGCCGATGGCCTTCCCGGTGTCGTGATCGATCGGTTCGGTGATGTCGCCGTGATCCAGCCGAACGCCGCATGGGCTGAAGGCCATCTGGCGGCGTTGACGACCGCGTTGCAGCAGGTCACCGGCGTCGCAACCGTCGTGAAGAACGGAATGGGCCGGTCGCGTGGGTTGGAGGGGCTGGCAGAAGACAGCATGGTGCTTTGCGGTGCCGTGGAAGGCCCCTTGGCTGTGCCGATGAATGGCGCGGTCTATCTGGCGGATGTGACGCAGGGCCAGAAGACGGGACTGTTTTTTGATCAGCGACCGAACCACGCTTTCGCGGCAAACCTTGCCAAGGGCGCGCGGGTGCTGGACATGTTCGCCCATGTCGGCGGCTTTGGGCTTGCGGCACTGGCACATGGGGCGGCGCATGTCCTTGCCGTCGATGCTTCGTCCCCGGCGCTGGCGCTTGCCGCACAAGGGGCCGCCGCATTTGGGATGGCAGACCGGCTGACCACGCGGCAAGGGGATGCGTTCGAGGTGCTGGAGGCGTTGGGTGCCGAAGCCGGAATATTCGATCTGGTGATCTGTGACCCGCCCGCCTTTGCCCCGGCCAAACCGGCGCTGGAAGCGGGGTTGCGGGCCTATGAACGCATTGCGCGCCTTGCTGCCCCGCTCGTTGCACCTGGTGGGTATCTGGTGCTGTGTTCGTGCAGCCATGCGGCCGACCTTGCCAGCTTTCGCAACGCATGTGCGCGCGGCATCGGTCGTGGCGGGCGGCGCGGGCAACTGATCCACACCGGGTTTGCCGGACCCGATCATCCAATTCTGCCGCAACTGGCCGAAAGCGGCTATCTGAAGGCTTTGTTCTTTCGGCTGGATGAATGAAGGCGGTCCTTGATGCCTGCGTGATCTATCCGCCAGTGTTGCGCGAGCTGCTGGTTGGCGCGGCGGCACGCGGGTTGTACCAGCCGCTGTGGTCGGATCGCATCTTGCGCGAATGGACCCGCGCGACTGCCAAACTGGGAGCCGCCGCAACAGCCGAGGCGGAAACGAAAGCGGCCTTGCTGCGGGCCGCCTTTCCGCTCGCGACCGTGCGCGAGCAACCCGGTATCGAAGCGCGGCTTTCGTTGCCGGACCCGGACGATGTCCATGTGCTGGCAATTGCCATCGCCGGGAATGCCGACTGCATCGTGACCTTCAACGCCGTCGATTTCCCGCGTCACGTGCTGGCCGAAGAGGGGCTGGAACGTCGCGATCCCGACGGCTTTCTGTGGGCTCTGTGGTCGCAACATCCAGGCGAGATGGGGCAGGTGATTGCCGAAGTCCATGCCCGCGCCGAGGCGATGGCGGCGACTTCGGTGTCACTGAAGGCGCTGTTGAAACGCGCAAAACTCGGCAGGCTGGCAAAAGCCGTGGCAGCGACGGATGCTGCCTGAGGGTTCGGCAGCACGCTGTCAGCCCAGCATGATCCCTGCGACAACGGCAGCCAGTCCCAGCGCAGACACACCCAAGGCTGCCATGTTCAACGTCACCACCCGCTGCAACGCTGCGTGCATCGCCGGTTGATCCAGTCCCGCCCGGCGCGCTTTGGTCGCGAGCCAGATGCACCAGCCGAGGCCCGCAACCCCCGCCAATGTCAGCGCCGCACCGATCCAGATCAGAAGTTCCATCATCGCATCCCTGCTGCCGTCGCCTGTCGCGCACGGCGTAGCCGCATCGCGTTGCGCGTTCAACCCCGGCACTGCACGGTCTTGAACCTTCCCCCCGGCGCGGGGTAGGAAGCCCGGCAACTGTGACCCCCAACCTGACCGAGGCCCCGATGTCTGACCCAACCGACGCCTATTCCGTCACCGCAGACGAACTGCGCCAGTTCATCGAGCGTTTCGAACAGCTCGAATCGGAAAAGAAGGATGTCACCGAACAGCAAAAAGAGCTGATGGCCGAAGCCAAGGGACGCGGCTACGACACGCGCGTCATGCGCAAGGTCGTGGCGCTGCGCAAACGCAAGCCCGACGAGATTGCCGAAGAAGAGGCGATCATGGAAATGTACAAGACCGCACTGGGAATGGGCTGACACGCGGTCGGACCGACCTGCCGCAAAGGTTCAAACGCCGCGGCGCGCAGTAGTGCAGGCTCTGGCCAGTGTTCCTTCAGATGTCCCTTGCCCGGACCGGATCGGGCTGGGCCGACGCTATGGCGCGATGAAGGTCACGCCTGGCATGGCCATGATCCGGGCAACGTCCTGATCGTACTCGGCGGTCAGATCGGCAACTGTTTGCTCTGACCAGCCGGGCAACTCGACCTCCATTTCTATCCGGTCCGTCAAGGCGAACTTGTCCAGAAACGCTGACACCACCTTGCGGCGCAGTTCAGGGGTCGGTGTAGGATGACCCGCGAGGTAGCTGTTCAACCGTTCAAGGCCTTCGGGCGACATGATCTGCCCCAGCAGATCGTCGCGGTCTTCCAGCAAGATGTCAGGCCCATGGCCGGAAACTGCCTGCAACACTTCGGGCCAGATCAACGGCGTGTCTTCGTCGCACCAGATCGTCAGTGGCACGTCCGGGTTAAGCGCCAGCACCTGCGCGATCACATCCGACCAGCGCAGATCAAAGATGTCCAGGTTGCCGATGAACTTTTCATAGGTCTTGATGCGCTTCTTGTCGGCCGTCAGTTTGGCAAACAGCGCCGGCAGAAAGGTCGCCGGATTGCGGATCGCAAGGTGGAACTCTGCCTCGATTTCAGGAAAGACCTGCGAGAACGCACGCACCCGTTCCGCAGCGGCCTTGTAAAGCCCGCCTTCAAGCACCCAAGGCGCCAAAGACAGAAAGCTGTCCCACGACAGGATCAACCGTTCCGCCGTGTCTTCGTCCATGATCTGGTCCAGCACCAGCGCCTGCGTATCGCGGGTGGCCGCCTGTCCCTTCAACGAAATCACCGTTTCGCGCAGCAAAGAGCGATACCTGTTCGGCCCGGGGACCACGATGCCTTGCTCGGCAAGCTTGCCGCGATTCTTCAACAGGCAGCGCAAAAGGCGTTCTTCATCGGTGCAAATCGCGCCCAGGTGGTAGACAATGCGCATGAACGGGGGGGCTGCCTTGGGTTGTGACCTTTTGGCAGACTATACGGGCTTTTGTGGACAGGGAAGCTGCTTTCCTGCTAGCACAGTTGGATGATCTCCAAGGAAAACAGTCAGATTATCATGTGGCCCGCCACAAACAGGGTTTCGCGCTTTCTCGGGCGTGCAAGGCGTCTGGATGGATGGTTGCTGCTTGCGCTGGGGATTGCTGCCCTGGTCGTAGCTCCGATTTTGGCGGTGGTCTGGATCGCTTTGCATCCGACGCAAAACATCTGGCCCCATCTTTTGGCAACCGTCTTGCCGCGATATCTTGGCAACACGATGTTGCTGATGTGCGGCGTCGGCGTTCTGACGGCAGCGGTTGGCACCGGGGCGGCCTGGTTGGTGGCGATGTACCGCTTTCCCGGCAGCCGATGGCTGGACTATGCGCTGTTGTTTCCGCTTGCGATCCCGGCCTATATCGGCGCTTACGCGCTGGTTGATTTCCTTGACTATTCCGGACCATTGCAAGTGGGCTTGCGGGCTGCCTTCGGGTGGGAAACCGGGCGCGACTACTTGTTTCCGCAGGTCCGTTCGGCGGGTTTTGCAATCATCGTGCTGTCGGCGGCGCTTTATCCTTATGTGTACCTGTTGGCCCGTGCCGCATTTCATGAACAATCGGGCTGTTCCTATGAAGTCGCCCGCGCCTTGGGAACGGGTCATGTGGCATTGTTTGCTCGCGTCGGTCTGCCCCTTGCCCGCCCGGCGATTGCGGCAGGGGTGGCGCTGGCAATGATGGAAACCGTGGCGGACTACGGCACCGTGCAGCATTTCGGCATTCAGACGCTGACCACGGGCGTCTTTTCCACCTGGCTCGATGGCAACAACGCGGGCGGGGCGGCGCAAATCGCCGGAGTGATCCTGATGCTGATCCTGATCCTTGTCGCAACAGAACGCATCAGCCGCAACAATGCCCGGTTTCATCGCCAGTCGCGGTCGTCACGCCCGATTTCGCCAACCACCCTGCACGGTGTGCGGGCCTGGATTGCAACCGCGCTTTGCACCATGCCATTTTGCGTGGGCTTTGCCTTTCCCGTCGCGGTGATGACAGGCCACACGCTGCGCCATCCAGAAGTCTGGGCCGCGCCGGGATTGGCCGAGGCTGCGTTCAACACGCTGCTGATCGGTGGCTTGGCGGCCGGAGTGACGGTCGGTGCCGCAATGCTGTTGGTCTATGGCGTCCGGTTGGCGGGGCGCGGGCTGACGCGACTGGTGCTGCCGGTCACATCACTGGGCTATGCGGCACCCGGGGCGGTTCTGGCCGTGGGAATTCTGATACCGCTCGCTGCGTTGGATCACCAGTTGGCGGATGGAATGCTGGCGTTGACCGGGCATGATCCGGGGCTTTTACTAACCGGAACCGTGGCGGCTTTGGTCCTGGCCTATGCCGTGCGGTTTTTCGGCATCGCCCAAGGTGCAATGGACGCCGCATTTGGCCGCATCTCGCCGTCACTGCCGATGGCCGCCCGCAGCCTGGGGCGCACATCGCGCGGCGTTCTGCGCGCCGTCTACATGCCGCTGATGCGAGGGTCTGTCGCCACTGCGTTGCTGGTCGTGTTTGTCGATTGCGTCAAGGAACTGCCTGCCACGCTGCTGCTGCGCCCGTTCAATTTCAGCACGCTCTCAACCCGGCTTTTTGAACTGGTCAGCCTAGAACGCCTGGGCGAAGCTGCCCCAGCCGCTCTGCTTGTCAGCGCGGTGGGCCTTTCGGCCGTCGTTGTGCTGGCACGCAGCAATCGGCCATGACCCCTTGCACCAGTCTGCATCCTTGGCTATTGCAGCGCCGTTGCCCCTATAGCTCAGTTGGTAGAGCGTCTGATTTGTAATCAGAGGGTCGGGAGTTCGAGTCTCTCTGGGGGCACCAGAATATCTTAGCAATAACAAGCACCTATTCTTGGGGCGCCTCATGAGCGGCGCGTGCATGTAAAACTCGCAGGGCATTTGTAAGTTTTTCGAATGGTTTCGCGCTACAACGCTTTACCTAGCGGTTCTGCCGCACAAGGGCGGCCACAAGAGCCACCAAAAGAAGCGCCCCCACCAGATACGAGATTGGGACGGTGTCGCGGGCTTGCGCACCAAAATAGGCGAACAGAAGGGCTATCGGCACATTTGCCGCCGCGCAGATCGCGATCAGCCGTCGGAAAGTCATTCCTCGGGCCGAGAGGACAAGGACGGACATTTCCGCCAGTACGGGGACCGGTCTGCACAGGATGAGAGCCATCGCGTCCGACATTTCAGACAGCTTGCCAAACGCACTGCCCGAACCACCCTGTTCAACGTCATGCGACAAACCGCCGAGCAGGCCGCGTCCGGCGGCCCAGCCAACCGCACTTCCGGTTGTCATACCGACCCAGACCGCCGCAGCGCCCGGCCACGTCCCCAAAGCTGCGCCCGCCGTCAGCGAGACAAGGCTGGAGGGGATCGGCAGCAAGATGTCAGCGGCAAGCAGTACCACCACGGCGACAAATATCGCAATGCCGTCACGCCCGAGAAGGAAAGCGGCCACCCAAGCATCAAGTTGCTGACCAAATACCGCGAAGGGCAGAAGGACAACGGCCAAAGCAATCACAACGAGGAGGGTTGGTCGAAGGAGCTTCGATCTATCCAAGAATCATCTTCCTGACAACCACGGTTGGGCGTAGCATGACTAATATTCGATGGAGGATATGATGAGTTATCTTTCTCCTCGCCGAATTTCGTTTTGCGGTCGATTTCTCTCGGATGTTCCGACACGGAACAACGATATCCCCAATTTTGTCGACGGCGCGGCGCAGGTTGATTCTTGGAACTTCTCGGGCGGGTCCACGGTCGAGCTTTTGAATTGTGGTGCCTTGACCACAGGGGCGGTCGCGGCGGGCGATCCGGCAGCAGGGTTCGTCGTGACCGGGGCGGTCGACCGACCGAGCGGCAAGATGGTGGATATTGACCCGGCCTGGCAGGGTGCGTCCGAGCTTTGGGGGATGCGGTTGCGCATCGCCGACCGGGCGACGGGTGCGTTGGCGGTCGAGGGCAGGCTGGCCGTTTGCGCCTTCCGCGATCTGTGGACCCGGCAACGTCCGCCGCTCCCGAACGGGCAACCGTCCGGTGCGCGCTTTGTGTCGATGCTGGACAAGCTTGATTGGGGGCCGGCGGCCGAAGGATCCGCTGCGATGACGGCATTGCGCGCCGGGGCCGCGAACGGCCGTTTGAGCGTCGGCTGGCATACGTTCGGATATTCCTACACCCTGTCCGATCCCCGCTATCGCACAGGGACTTTGATGCTTCATCTTGGCCCGCACGCGGACACAGAACCCGAAACGACACTGGTTCACCGACGCCTTCAGGGCCTGACGGTGGGCGCAGCGGATGGCACCCGCATTCCCGTGACAGGCGCCATCGATTTTGCTGTCACCGATGACGGAAGTGCGGTTCATCTTGATCTAGGACATGCGTTGCTGGTCGCCGATGTCGACGGGCATTTGCCCCGCTTGGCCGATTTGCCGGCGCCAGCCAACAGCATCGTGCAGCTTTCCATCGGGCTTGTGCCCGACGGAAACCCCCCATTGTTCGGGATCATCGCCGAGACAGCCGCGATCCGCCTCTATGACTTTCCCGATGACCGGGACTGGTATCTGACCACGGGCGGGGTTGTCAGCGTGGCGATCCCCGCAGTGCTGGCGACCGATGTCGAAACACGCCGTTTCGCGCTTTATGCCCGACTGGTATCGGGTGAAACGATGCTTGTTGCGCAAGAAACCGAGAACGGCATTTTCTGTCGTGCGGACGCATTCGTGCAGCGGCTTGATCCGGGTGAAACGGCGACGGTCCGCATCCATGCACGCAGCTTTGGCCGGCCTGTCGCGGGGCTGCAATTCACGCTAGCGCAGATCGCGCCTGCCGATGCAACGCCGCCGCCCGCGATTGCCGCGCTGATGCCAACAGACGCCGCAGGGGTTGCAGAGATCATGCTGACCGGCACCGATCCGGGGAACCCGCGTCGGGCGTTCAACCTGGACGGGCAAGTCTTTCGCTTTCTATATTCGCACAAGGTTGGGCCGGACGGGCGGCCGGACCTGACGGATACCGGACTTGCCGGAGGCGATGCCATTATCGTCCACGCGCGCGACCCGCATCCCGTGCCGGATGTGCCGGAATTCGAGCGCGACGTGCGGCCGATCCTTGCGCAATATGCGCAGCTTTACCCGATCATGTCGGAACACCTGTTTGACATCGCCGATTTCGAAGCCTTGTCTACCCACCGGCAGGCGATGCTGTTTGCATTTGGGCGATCCATCGAGGATCCGAATTATATGCCCGTCACCCGGGACATGAGCGCCGGGCGGATGGCGACGCTGGTGAAATGGCTGTCGAACGTACCGCTTCGTCGCGGCACTTCTGTGGCGGGGCCCGGGCCGGGACCCGTGACAATGGCCGCAGCGCCAGAAAACGCCGAAAAACGGCCCGACTTCAAAGCGGCGATGGCCAGGGGCGCCGGACACGAGCCTCACCAACCGGTGCTGTCGGCAGAGATTCTGGAGGGACGTGGCGATGCTTAGGATTGCGCCCGCGTTTCTGGACCGGGTTGTCGCCGCGCGAACCGGAGCCGACCTGCACGACATGGTGCAGAACGCCATCCGGCTCGAGTTCTCGACGATCCCGCCGTATCTGACCGCGATGCTTTCCCTGAAACCTGACAGCAATCGGGAAATCTGGGGGATGATTCATGAAGTCGTTGTGGAAGAAATGCTCCACATGACGATTGGCTGCAACATCCTGACGGCAATCGGAGGTCGCCCCCGGATCGCCGCGCCCGACTTTCTGCCGATCTATCCCGGCACGCTTCCCATGGGCATCGGGGACCTTGTCGTGCCGCTTGAAAAGTTCTCCCTCGCCCTTGTGCGCGACGTGTTCATGCAGATCGAGCAGCCCGAAGAGCCCCTCGACATTCCGGTCCTCGACACCCTTGACGGGCCGACTGTGACTTTTGCGACGATCGGTGGATTCTATGCCGCGCTGAAGGCCAAAATCCAGGAACTTGGGGATGGGGTGATCGTCGGTGACCCCACGCGGCAGGTCGTGCCGACCGATTGGTTCGGAGACGACATCTATCCGATTGCAAGTGCTGCCGACGCGGCCCGCGCGATCAGCCAGATAGTCGAAGAGGGAGAGGGGACACCCAAAAGCCCGCTCGATCCCGATGGCGGTTTCGCCCACTACTACCGGTTTTGGGAAATCGCGGAATTGCGGCATATTGCGGCGAACGGGGCGGCCCCTGACGGATTTTCCTTTTCGGGTGCCGAGATCCACTTTGATGCGGACAGCGTTTGGGACCTGACCCCGAACCAGCGGCTGGCCGACCTTGATCCTGACAGCCTTGCCGGGCGGCGGGGATCGCAATTTTCCTTCGTGTTCACGAAGCTGATGAACGCGCTTCAGGCAACGTTCGACGGTGATCCTGCCAGGTTTGACGCCGCAATGGGGCTGATGTTCGAGCTAAAGCTGGCGGGGCAGATGCTGGTCCAACTACCGGCGGTCAAGGGCGGGGCCGAGACGGGTCGGAAGGCCGGTCCGGTGTTTGAATATTCATGGGTGCCGCGTTGACCTGACCGCGCCGCGCCAACCGAGAGGAGGAAGTCGTGCATACACGCGAAAACGTCTACGACTTGGGAAGCGACTGGGCCGATCCGGTCCTGTGGTACGCGCGCGGCGTCAAGGCAATGAAGGCCAAAGCCCTGGCTGACCCGACGGGATGGCATTTTTATGCCGGCATCCACGGCTATCTGCGGTTCCTTTGGGATTTTCACGGCATCACAAATCCCGCCGATGCCGCGCCGCTTGCCGCCGACATGGCGACCTATTTCGACCAGTGCCAGCACCAAAGCTGGTTCTTTCTGCCCTGGCATCGTGGCTACCTCTTCGCGCTCGAGCGGCAAATCAAGCATGAGATTGCGTTGCTTGGAGGGCCGCACGAAACTTGGGCGCTTCCGTACTGGAACTATGTCGAAGCGGGGCGCAGCGCCGTGCCTCCGGCCTTCCGGACGCCGGACTGGCCGGACGGGATCGGGAACAACCCGCTTTTCATCGCGCAAAGATGGGGCGTGCTGGCGACAGGCCCCGACCCGGATTTCGAGCGCCGGGTCAATCTTAACCCTATGACCGATCGAGAGTTCTCGGGCCCCGGCAATGGCGGGAGCACGGGGTTCGGCGGCAGGCCGACCGGGTTCAACTGGACAGGAGGAGATAATGGCGGTGCGGAATGGCAGCCGCACAACATTTTGCACGTGCTGATTGGGGGCTCTCACCCGACAGACTTTCTGCCGCCGCCGAACGATACCATCGCGGTGCCGGGGCTTATGTCGCTGCCTCAGACGGCGGGGCTTGACCCGATCTTCTATCTTCACCACTGCAATATCGACCGCCTTTGGGAAAGCTGGAACCGCTTCCCGGCTGGCAAGGTCGCAATCAACCCGAACGACTGGCGCAATCCGTCGGGCGCGAACTGGCAGGACGGGCCGGCCTCGACAGGGGACCGGGCCTTTGCCATGCCAAACACCGATGGCACCCGGTGGGATTTTGTGCCGCGCGACATCGAACGGCTCGCCGATCTCGACTATGCTTATGCCGATCTCACCCCCGGCGGGGTTGCGCCTATTTCGGACCCGATGGCGGTGAGGGTCGCGAACCTGGGATTGTCACAACCGGCAGCGATGGCGGGAGGGGTTGCCATGGCGACCGAGACGACGGTGGAGCTTGTGGGGTCGGTGGGCGGCAGTCTTAAGCTGTCCGGCGATGGCGCCACCCGGCGGACAATGCGGTTGGATCCGCCCGCAGCATCGCGCCTGACCAACAGCCTGTCTGTCGGGAATGCCATCTCGGGCCTGCCGGACCGCGCGTTCCTGAACTTGGAGAATGTGCGAAGCCGATCCGACGCCGTCCTGTTTGAGGTGCATATCGGCTCGGCGGATGATCCTGACGGCGCATCGCGGCAGTTTGCGGGGACGGTGTCGCTTTTCGGAACGACGCTCGCCAGCGATCCTGATGGAGGCCATGCTGGCAACGGAATCACGCATGTTCTGGAAATCACAGACGTCATGGACCGCCTGCATCTTGGCGGCGCGGTCGGGATCGAGGCTTTGGACGTCGTTCTGACGCCGGTTGGTGTGATCTCGGAGGCCGCTGCGGTCGAGATCGGCAATATCAGCCTTTATCGGCAGAGCGAAGGATGATGGATTGCCTGCGTCTGCAGGTCACCACGCGATTGGCGCTGTTTGCAGCGTCAGGGGTCGCATGGGCGATCCTTTTCGGCGGGTCCGCGATCATCTCTGCTCCGGCGCTTTGCACCGGGCGGATGATCCTCGACCTCCCGAGCGGGGCAGAGATACGCTTCGTTTTTGCCCAAATCGCGCCAGATGCGTTGGCGGCAAGCTGGGCCTTCATGCTGGTCGCTATGATGGTGCCGCTGCTGGATGGGCCGCTGCGCCATGTTCGCGCCCGCAGCCTGTCACGGGACAGATACCGGAACATGTGGTCCTTCGTCGGCGGATACCTTGCGGTTTGGTTTCTCGCCGGGGTCCCATTGATTGCGTCGGCAGTGGCCATCCGCATTGTTGTCGTCGATCCGGCGCTTGCCTTCATCTTGGCTGCTGCCGTGGCGGCTGGCTGGCAAGCCGCCGGATGGAAGCGCGTCGCGCTGAACCGCTGTCATTCAAGACCTTCGTTGGCTGGCAAAGGCGCGGCGGCGATTTACGGCGTGCGTCATGGACTCGCATGCCTAATCGGCTGCGCACCCCTGATGATTGCGGCACTGCTTGCGTCCGCCGTGCCGACAGTCGTTATGGCCGTCGCCGCATTGTGGATATGGGCGGAACGGATCGAGCCACCGCGTGCGCCCGGCACCGGTCCCATTTGGCCGCGCCGCGCCGCGCGCGTGGCATTCCATCGGGTGAAGATGCTGTTTGGTCTGCGCGGCGCGGTGTCGCCATGACAGACGAAGGCCGGGTCATTCGTGTTTCCGTCGTCCTGACTGATCGGGGCCGCCAAGAAGCCGGGCGCGCGCGCGTGGCAGAGTTTCTTGTTGCGCACGCGTTGACGCTTACCGGTAGCGGTCTTGCGACCCTGTCCTTTGTCGCGGGGCCGGACGCGCTGTCCAACGCCTTTGGACCGAGCGGAACCACAAATTCCCCGGCGACGCGCCCCCCGGATGCGGTCGGGGGCGGCGCGGCATTTACCGAACCTGACATTACTATCCCCGCGGAATTATTGCCATTCGTCGCGGCCATATCGGTCACGCCACCGGCAAAAGGCTTCGGATCAGACAATTAACTGCACGACAGACCAATTTCAGACCGATTTACAAACAGCACACATAGGAGACCAAGGCCATGGCGGGTTCCCCAGAAACTACTCACAGCCGTCGCAAGGCGTCAGACACCCTCAGGTTGGCCATCACGCTGCCGGGGCCGGGGATGCAAGACGGGCCCATCCGGTTTTCTGGCGCTGTAACCAAAGACACGCTGGAACGGATGCGACCAGCTGCGAACGCGATCGCACAGGCCAAAGCGCAACTCGCAGAGCGCGGCTTCGAGATCACCGGAAGCGGCGAGTTTTCGATTACTGCACGCTGCACGCGGACAACTTACGAAAAGACCTTTGGCACCGAACTTGCGCGGCGCAGCCTTCCGTTCCGCGAAAGAGGGCGGCCGCAGGCGAACGCCTTCTACTTTCCCCCGGACGGCGCAAGCTGGAACCCCGATCCTGCCCTGATGTCGATGATCGACGACGCCTACATCCAATGGCCGCATGTCTATATGAATTCGCTTTTCCCGGGACCAAGCTCGGCGATACCGCCCCAGGTCGCCTACCATCATCTGCGCGTCCCCGGAGATATCACGATGCTGCTTGGTGCGGATCGGGCGCATCGCGCAGGCATAACCGGCAAAGGCATTCGTGTCGCCATGATCGATAGCGGTTTTGCAATGGACCATGCCTATTTCAAGGCGCGAGGCTACCAGGCCAAAGTCGTCTTGGCGCCTGGCGCGACAGATGTGGCGCTTGACGGTAACGGACACGGGACGGCGGAATGCGCGAACCTGCTGGCAATGGCGCCGGACGTGGAATTCACGGGTGTCAAGCTCGACAACGAGCAGTTCCCCGCGAACGGCGCGACCATACTCGAAGGGCTTCAGACCGCGATGGCGCACAATCCGCAGGTTATCTCCGTCAGCCTTGGCCATGATATGTGTCCTTCCGACCTTAGTGGAAATCGGACGTCCAACCAGCATCTTACCGCACTCCCGAACTCGCTCAAGGCGCTTGAGGTCGAAATCAAGGCAATTGCCGCCAGCGGCGTTATCATCGTTTTCTCGGCTGGTAACGGTCATGTCGCCTTTCCGGGCATGATGCCCGAGGTCATCTCGGCAGGTGGGGTCTATGTCGACCGGGTCGGTGCCATGCAGGCCTCGGACTACGCAAGCGCCTTCACGTCTAGGATATATCCCGGCAGAAAGGTTCCCGATGCCTGCGGCCTTGTCGGAATGGCAGATAATGGGGCGCAATACATCATGCTGCCCGTGCAGCCAGGTTGCGAGATTGATCGCCAGAACAGCGACAGGACTGGGTTGAACGACGGCTGGGCGGTTATCAGCGGGACCTCTGCTGCAGCGCCGCAGTTGGCTGGTGCCATTGCGTTGCTGCTGCAGAAGAACCCCGGTCTGACCATCACCGATCTGCGCCAAGCCTTCCGGACCACGTCCCATGATGTCATCAACGGCGCAGCCAGCGCAGCCAGCAACGCGGGTGCCGGTGGTCTTGCCGCCGGACCGGGAAGGGACGGTGCTACGGGATCAGGCCTGATCAACGTCGGGGAAGCTTTGGCGGTAATCTGAGAGCTTGTCCAACCTCGGCACCCGTGGGACACTTCGGCGTGATTGTGCAGCCGAGGGTTTGCGACTGATCTTAACCCCGGAAGGCGTTGAAGGTGACGACGCAACCGGTGACGATGAAGGCGCCTGCCGAGCAGGTTGTGAAGGCCCGGATACCCAACCCTACCAGCAGTTGCAACAACTAGCTGAACTTGACCCCATTCCAGCCAAGCGATTGGAATAGCTCACGCAACCCGCGGGTTTGCATAGCCGTGGCCGGCCCATTGCCGACGGTCGGTTGTTGCGTGCTGCCACCCAAGTTCCGCCGTTCATCCTGGCCGCAGGGGAAATGCTGTGATGGATCTCCTAAACGCGAGACGAACCTGTCGACCATTTGAAATGGTCAAACTGATATTCGTCACTGGGCTTGCAGATGAAGCCACCCATCAGGTCTAGTAGAGACCGAGCCCGCGCAAAGTAAGTGGCCAGTCTTTGATCCGTTTGCGCGCTTTCTCGGGTGCGCGTCCCGCGACTTCATGGATGATCACATTCATCAGTGTGGTCATCGGGCCGGTGCTTTCAAGGAAAGCGTCAACTTTGGTCGTGGCGTGAAAGACAAAAGGCGTCTCGGCACCGGCCCAGGTGTTCAACTCATCCGTCACCACCACCGTTGAGATGCCCAATTGCCTGGCGATCTGCAGGATTGGCAGCGCTTCCCTGGCGTAGGGGGCCATGTCGATCATCACCAGACAGCGCGTCTCATTTGCACGGCGCAGCGAAGGGATCCATTCGACCAAGCTGCCATCATGTGGCGACAGGAACCGCACCGCCCCGCGCACGATGGCCAGACGGCGGGTGAAGTCCTCGGCAATGCCGCGGATGGTCTGAAAGCCGGTGACGAACACCTCGTCCGCCGCGGCGATTGCGTCAATGGCTTGCGCCCAGACGGGCTTTTCCACTTCTTGCGCCAAGGCCAGCACCGCATCGGCATCTCGCTTCAGAATGGCGCCGATCTCACCCTCCAACAGCCGGAAGTAGCGGTCTGATGGCGAGACATGGGCATGCACCAGGGCGGCCCGCAGGTCTTCTTTCAGGCCCTGCAACCCCTTGTAGCCCGCGCGTTTCAGAAAACGGCTGACGGTGATCTCGCTCACTCCGGTCTTGTTGGCAATGGAAGCCCCGGTTTCCAGCCCCAACGTCGCCTCGTTCAGCATCAGCCACTGGACAATGACCGTCTCGGATTTGGTCAAACCACTGGAAAGGCTGCGCAATCGGGCAGCAAGGGGCGAGTCTTCGGATGGGGGTGGCAGATCATTCATGACAGTATTTACATCACTTTTTTCAGATGGTAGCATTCTGTCATACACATAACACCCCCGAGTCGCAGCCGCCAAGCCTTTTCACCCCACCGGCCCGAACTTCTGGCACCAACCGGGAGAAGATCATGAAGGCAGTTGGATATGCATCGGTCCTTGCACTGGTGGCGGGCATGGCCCAGGCCGAAGGGTCGTTGGCATTGTATAACTGGGGCGACTACATCAACCCCGACGTTTTGGCCAAATTCACCGAGGAAACCGGAATTGCCGTAACCTTGGACACCTATTCGTCAAACGAGGAAATGCTGGCCAAGATCCAGGCCGGAGCCACCGGCTATGACATCGTCTTCCCTTCGGTCCACATGAACGACATCATGATCAAGCTCGATCTGCTGGAAAAGACCGGCATCAACACGCATCCCGATTTCAAGAACATCAACCCCGAGTTCCTGCGCGGCAAGGAAGACCTGGCCGGCGAGTATTGTCTGCCCTACGCCTGGGGCACGGTGGGGATCTTCTACAATGAAACCGTCACCGGCCCGGTCACCGGCTGGGCTGATTTCCTGACCATCCCCGAAAAGACCGGCGGCAAGATCACGCTTCTGGACGACATGCGCGAAGTCCTGGCCATTGGCCATGCCATGAACGGCACCTCGGTCAACAGCACCGATCCGGCCGAAGTGCAGGCGGCGGCGGAATATGTGCTGGCCCACAAGGCCGCCGTTTCGGCCTTTACCTATGAAGTGGCGCCGATGCTGACCTCGGGCGACCTCGCGGCGGCCCATTTCTTCGTTGGGGCCAACGTTTTCTTCACCGAGATGCCGAACATCAAGTACGTCATCCCGGCAGAAGGCGGCACGATGTATCAGGAAAACATCTGCGTGCTGGCATCTGCCCCGAACAAGGACAATGCCAGAAAATTCATGGAGTTCTACCTGCGCCCGGAAATCGCCGCGCTGAACGTGGCGCAGCAGTATAACGGCACGCCGAATACGCCTGCGAACGACCTGACACCCGAAGCGATCAAGTCGAACCCGAACATCAATGTTGATCCGGCCACGCTGGCGCGGCTGCAGATTTTCGAAGACATCGGCGCGGGTCTTAAGCTTTACGACCGCGCGTGGAACACCATTCGCACGGCGCAGTAGATGGCCCCCTTGCTGGAAATACGCGAGGCGCGGCGGACCTTCATCACCCCCAAGGGTGGCCATCTGGCCGCCCTCGACGGGATCAACCTGGATGTCGGTGCCAACGAGTTTGTAACCCTGCTCGGCCCTTCGGGTTGCGGCAAGACAACGCTTTTGCGTCCCATTTCGGGGTTTGAAAGCCTCGATTCCGGCAGCATGAAACTGGATGGCGCCGACCTGACCACGCTGCCCCCCTTTCGCCGCCCGGTGAACACGGTTTTCCAAAGCTATGCCCTGTTTGGTCATATGACCGTGGCGCGCAACGTCGGCTACGCCTTGGAGGTCGCGGGTCTGGGGAAGGCTGCGCGCGAGGCGCAAGTGGCAGAGGCGCTGGAAAAGGTTGGCCTTGCCGGCATGGGCGCCCGCCGGCCGTCGCAGCTTTCGGGCGGGCAACGGCAGCGCGTGGCGCTGGCGCGCTCGATCATCGCCAAGCCGCGACTTTTGTTGCTGGACGAACCCCTCTCGGCGCTGGACCGCAACCTGCGCCAGCAGATGCAGCTTGAACTTAAGACGCTGCAACATTCCCTCGGCATCGCCTTCGTCTTCGTGACCCAAGATCAGGAAGAGGCGCTGACGATGTCTGACCGGATCGTGGTGATGAAATCGGGCCATATCCAACAGATCGGCACCCAGCGCGAGATCTATCGCCACCCGAAGAACCGTTTCGTGGCCGAGTTCATCGGCGAGACCACCTTTTCCCCGTCACCATCGACCGCGTCGAGGGAGCCGAGGCCCTTGCGCGCACCGCCGTGGGTGTCGAATTGCGCCTGCCCGGTGCGGGGCGCAAAGCGGGTGAACAGGTGACCGCCATCCTGCGCCCTGCCGCTTCCACCCTTGGCACGCGCGGCATTCCCGGCACGGTCAGCCGGGCAGTCTACCTCGGCTCGGACCTGTACCTGCTGGTTCAGCCCAAGGCCGGCGGCCCCGAAATCCGCGTCGTCGCCCGCGATGGGGCGGGGTTTGATGAAGGCGCGCCCGTTCATTTGGCCCACGACCCGGCCCGCGTCCATGTGCTGGAAGTCGCGTGATGGCGGTCAAACGCCAATCAGTGGTGCTTGGCTTGCTGTTGGCCCCCGTCACGCTGTTTCTCGGCGTGTTTTTCCTGATGCCCCTCTGCATCATCGCCATCTTTTCCTTCCTTTCACCTGGCCTCTATGGCGGGGTCGAGTGGAGCTTTTACCACTGGAACTATGGCCGCATCTTCGGTTGGGCCGACGGGATCATGGAGATCTGCGAGCCGATCTATCTGCAGATCCTGTTTCGGTCCTTGTTTTTCGCTGCCATGACCGTCGTTCTGACCCTGATACTGTGCTACCCGGTGGCCTTCTGGGTCAGCCGCCTGTCCGAAGGTTGGCGGCTGGTGTTCATGTTTCTTATCACGTTGCCGTTCTTTTCCAGCCTGATCGTGCGGCTTTATGCCTCGCTCCTGATCCTGCAACCGTCGGGCCTTTTGAATACTCTGCTGATGTCGCTTGGCGTCATCGGCGAACCGCTGGAAATCCTCTATACCCCGACGGCGGCGGTGCTGGGCATGGTCTATGTCATGGTGCCCTTCATGTTCCTGCCGCTTTACTCGGCGGTCGACAACCTTGACCGCGCGCAGATCGAGGCCAGCCTGGACCTTGGCGCCAACCGCGTTCAGACGTTCCTGAAGGTTATGCTGCCTCAAACCCTTCCCGGCATCATGGGGGGCGCGGTGATCGTGTTCATCCCCGCTGTCTTCAACTTCATCATCCCGGATGTGCTGGGAGGCGCCAAAGGCCTGATGATCGGCAATCTTGTGGAGCAGCAGTTCCTGTCCTCGCGCAAT
Source organism: Paracoccaceae bacterium (assembly GCA_031400505.1). Taxonomy (GTDB): domain Bacteria; phylum Pseudomonadota; class Alphaproteobacteria; order Rhodobacterales; family Rhodobacteraceae; genus JAIYDJ01. The sequence goes on from JANNPZ010000091.1 coordinate 29,516, forward strand.
TGACCATTTGGGTCAGCCCTGTCGATGATCATCATGGCGGTGGTTCTGATCGTGCTGTTGGTGTCGGTGACCCGCGCCAGAAAGGCAGGCGGCCATCCGTAATCCGATCGGCTGGGCCCGCCTTACCGCGCTTTCGCTGGCCTTCTTCGCCTTCATCTACGCGCCCCTGTTCGTGATCATCGGCTATTCCTTCAACTCGAACCCGGTCAACATGATGATCTGGCAGAGTTTCACCTTCGACTGGTACGCTGGCCTTCTGGGCCTGTCGGACCGCATAACGGATGTCAGCAACCGCGCGGCCTATGTCGAAAGCACCGATCTGATGCTGGCCGCTTTGCGCACCTCGCTGGCGGTTGCAGTGTTCACGACCACCATTTCCACCGTGATCGGCACGGCCACAGCCATCGCCCTTGTACGCTTCAGGTTCAAGGGTCGCGGCTTTTCCAATGGCTTCATGATGCTGCCGATGATGATGCCCGATATCGTGCTGGGGATCGGCCTGCTGATCTTTTTTGTCACCATCGGCATGAACCTGTCGATGCTGACCATCATCATCGGCCATTGTACCTTTCTGACATCCTATGTCTTCATAATCGTGCAGGCCCGCATGGCCGGGCTGGACCCGGCGCTTGAAGAAGCCTCAGCCGATCTGGGCGCGTCCGAGCTGACCACCCTGCGCAAGGTCCTTTTGCCGCAGCTTGCTCCGGGCATCCTCGGTGGAGCCCTACTTGCCTTCGTTATCTCGATGGATGATCTGATGATCACCTATTTCGTCGCTGGCACCGGCGATACCACCTTGCCGGTCTTCATCTTCGGGATGATCCGCCGGGGCGTGAAGCCTGAAATCAACGCCATCGCAACGCTGCTGATCCTCGCCTCAGTGGTGATCGCGGCCCTTGGCCTTTGGCTTCGCAGCAGAAAGACCGACTGACATGAAACCCACAAACAAGCCTCGGGCCCGTGATCTAGGTTTGCCTTTTCCCGGCACGACCGGCTCCCTGTACGCAATTACAGATGTGCCCGGCGTGGCTGTCGGCTTTTGCACCCTGACCGACCCGGCCCGCAAGATGCGCACCGGCGTGACCGCCATTCTGCCCCGCCTCTCGACCGATCCGCAGCCTGTGTGGGCCGGGCAATATGCGCTGAATGGCAATGGCGAGATGACGGGCACCCACTGGATCAACGATGTAGGATATTTCCTCGGGCCGATCCTGATCACGAACACGCATGGCGTCGGCGCGGCACATATGGGTGCGACGCGCTGGATGCTGGACCACTACGCCGACTACTTCGCACGCGAACACGCCTGGGCGATGCCCGTCGTGGCCGAAACCTATGACGGCGTCCTGAACGACATCAACGCCCTGCATGTTCAACCCGAACACGCCATCGCGGCCCTGATTGCCCGCAGCACCGGTCCGGTGGCCGAAGGTTCCACCGGCGGCGGTAATGGCATGATCTGCTACGAGTTCAAGGGAGGCACCGGCACTGCCTCGCGCCGCATTGCCTTGGGAGGGAAGGACTACACTGTGGCAGTGCTTGTGCAGGCCAATCACGGCATCCGGCCATGGCTGACCATTTTGGGCCATCCCGTCGGCCAGTTGATCTCGGAAGATGCATTCTATTCCGCCGAGATGGGGTCGATCATCGTCATCCTTGCCACCGATGCGCCTTTGTCCGGGCTGGCCTTGCGCCAGCTTGCCAAACGCGCCGCCATTGGCATTGGCCGCGGCGGCACGCCGGGCGGCAACAACTCGGGCGATATCTTCCTCGCCTTCTCGACTGCCAATGAAGGCCCGATGCCGCAGTTCGCCCCACCCGTGATGACCAGGCAAGAGCTGAACATCGATCTCTTGGACGACCTCTACCTTGCCGCAGTGCAATCGATCGAAGAGGCCGTGGTCAACGCCATGGTCGCGGGCGAAGATGTGCCCACGGTCAAGCCCCAAGGCCTCGTCTGCCGCGCTTTGGACACGGATCGGCTTAGTGCAATCTTTGGTCGATGATTGCCCGGTCAATCGACGAAGACGCCGATTGCATTTGATCATATGGGCTTGCAGAGAAACCAACCGCTGGGTCGCTGATGCCTCGATGTGCCAGCCGTCCGGACGTGGGACCGGCATGTCCGCCATGAGCAGCCTTGGAACAGCTTGGGGTGATTGGGTAGCGCAGGATTTGCGGCTCATCTTGAGGTGAATAGCCCCCGGATTTGTAGACGCTCTGCCCCCTAGCTTTGAGGCAAGGAGGCAGAACCGGGTGCATCCCTTCTGGGCCTTTGGGTCGCGACTGACATTGTGCTGGCACAAAGACCCGCGATGCCACCAGGCGCATCCTGTCCCTGACCCGCAGCAAACGTGCAGGAGGTCCGATGACCGTCCCCGACATCGACGACCGCGATCTGCCGTTGCAGGTGGTGTTCGACCGGTGGCCAGCCACGGCGGCGGTGTTCCTGTCGCGCCACATGCTGTGTTTCGGCTGCCCGATCGCGCCGTTTCATACGGTCGTGGACGCCTGTCTGGAGTACGGGCTGAGCGAGTGCTCGTTTCGCGACGAATTGAAAAGGTCGCTGACGGTCCCGCCGATTTGAGACTTCGCGCCAAAGCGGGCCACGCCCTGTCAGTTCAGACGCGCCGTGTCAGTTGGAGATGCCGCTGAGTAGGACAAGCTGATGCGGTGCCGTGACCGTGATCTTCTTGCGCGCGCTGGCTACGATGCCGTCTTTCTCCCATGCGCTCAGCAGGCGGCTGACAGTGTGGAGCGTGGTCCCGGTCATGTCAGAGATATTCTGGCGGGTGATCGGAAAGTCGATTTCGATCCCGTGGTCCACCTTGCGTCCCATCTGGGTGATCAGCCGCAGCAAGGCACTGGCAATGCGCTGTTCGACCTGCTTGGTGGCCATCTCGACGATCACGGCATGCATGTCGTTCAGCCTCTCGCCCACCACGGCATAGGTTCGGGTCGCAAAGCCATCATAGCGTGCAACGAACTCGGCCCAAAGCCGGTTGGGCCAGGCCAGCACGACGCAATCATCCGCCGCAACCGCCGTTGCCGGATAGGCCTTGTGCCCCAGTGCGACACCGATGCCGAACAGCTGGCCGGGTGCGATGTGCAAAAGGATGATCTGGTCGCCCTGGGCCGTCGTGCGCTGCACCCGGATGTGGCCATCCAGCAGAAGAAAGAAGCGATCCACCGCCACGCCTTCGGCAAACACCGCTTGGCCTGCGTCAAACCGCGCGGTCTGGGCTGCATCAAGGATCTCACGGATTTCCGGACGGGTCAGACTTTGGAATGGCGGAAGATGCGTCAGCAGACTTTCATCCAGTTTCTTCACGTCCCGGCCCTTCAGGTTGTGGCAGCGCAAAGAGCCGCGGGGATCTTCGGAGTATTCCTCGGTCAGACCCGATCAATCCCGAAAGGATACTGCATGTTTTCGAAGCTGACCATTGCCGCCTTGGCAGGGATGCTGCTGGCCACAGCGGCCTTTGCCGAAGCCATTGAAGTCAAGATGCTGAACAAGGGCACCGAGGGCGCGATGGTGTTCGAGCCAGCCTTCATCAAGGCTGCCGTCGGCGATACCATCACCTTCATTTCAATCGACAAGGGCCACAATGCCGAAGCGATCAAAGGCATGTTGCCCGAGGGTGTCGAGCCGTTCAAAAGCGACATGAGCGCCGACTACACGCTGACGGTAACGGCCGAGGGGCTTTATGGCATCAAATGCACGCCGCACTATGCGATGGGTATGGTCGCGCTGATCCAAGTTGGTGCCCCGGTCAATCTGGACGCCGCCAGGGCAGTGACCCAGAAGGGCAAGGCAAAGACCCGGTTTGAACCGCTTTTCGCGCAAGTCGCCCCCTGAACAGCCTTTCAGCACGGCAAAGGGGCGGCGGGATCATCCGGCCGCCCCTTTGCTTTGGCCAATTGCTGGTCAGGAAACGCTTCGCACCAGCCGGAAGCCCAGATAGTCGGGCGGCACACCCGCCGCACAGCCGCCAGACCGCGCATCGCGGACAAAGTCGATGACAAAACCGCGATGCTTGCCCTGCACGGCCCGCACCCCGCAATAATCGGCGCGTGTGTCGATCGCCGATCCATCCGCGGCCACCGTTCCGTTCTGAAAACAGCTGTCGGTCCATTCCCAGACATTGCCGGCGATATCAGCCACGCCGACATCGTTCAGCCCGAAATGGCCCAGCGGATGCGCCTCCAGATCAGCCTCGCCGCGCCGTTCGACTTCGCGGCGGTAGGACGCGATCCAGCGGCGCGACGGGTCCGCTCCGTTCGCATCGGCGGAAAAGGCGTCGTCAAAGGCGCGGTCCCCGGCCAGCCGCAGCCATTCCGCATCCGTTGGCAGACGCCATTCGACCCCTGTGCTATCCGAGAGCCAGCGGGCATAGGCTGTGGCGTCACCATGGTTGACATTGGTTTGCGGCATATCGGGCCGATTGCCCCAGGGCGCGGCAAGGCAGGCCCCGTCCGCCACGCATCGCGCATAATCCGCTTCGCTGACGTGGTGCTTCATGACATCCATCGCCGGGGCCGCGATCAACTCGACCGGTGCATCGACCACCCGGGTGCCCTGCCGGAACTCGCCCGCGGGGCGGTAGCTTTGCATTCCGGCGGCGAAGTGCACGGTTTCCGGCAAGGGGAGCGGCTCGGGCCCCCGCGACCAGATCAAAGCTGCCGCCAGGGCAAGAACTGCTCCCGTGCCGATCACTGCGTATCTTGAGCGTCTTGCCATTTACTTCCCCATTCATGGGCAAAGGCAGCCCCCGCAGAGGCTGCCTTTCCGCGCTGACCCGTCACCTTATGGCAGAGCGGTGCGCCCTTCGTGTGCGGCGTCGTATTCCACCGGTGCCACGACCTGTTCCATCAGATCATTGTTCCAGTTGCCACCCACGACCACATGCGCGGTGGCCCCAAGGTTCACGGCCTCGATCAGGTTGTGGTTCACATAGGCGTAAACGCCCGGCTGCAGGAACGTATAGAGCGCCGCCCCCGCCGAGCCGCCGCGAATGAACCAGGTTTCCAGATCGCGGTCTGGCACGTTGTTGAACTTTCCCGCCTCCCAAACCAGATCGCCATGGCCGCCGATCAGGTGGGGGCGGCTGTCGCGGTTGGCCTGGCTATGCACGAACAGCACCGTCTCGCCCTGCTCGGCAGTCAGGGCATTGTCGCCGGTCAGCGCACCAACGCGGCCGTTGAACACCACATGCGTCGGGATCAGACCGTTCATCACCGCCAGCGTGTCGGAATAGCTTTCGCCGGGGTCGGCAAAGCGCATGTAGGCACCATCCGGCCCGCGCGGGATGTAGAAGTCGTTCTCGCCGATGTAATAGACGCGATCATAACTGACCGGGTTGCCCAGATGGTCCTTCAGCCCGTCGCGCGGCAGCACCATGATGCAGCCCGACATGCCCGACACAACATGCCAGGGGATCATCGGGCCGCCCGGCGCGCAGTGATAGACGAAAACCCCGGGCCGCGTCGCCTTGAACCGCAGCACGGCCTTTTCGCCTGGGTTCACCAGCGTGAGCGACCCGCCACCAAGCGCCCCCGTCGCCGCGTGGAAGTCGATGTTGTGCTGCATGGTGTTTTCGGGCGAGTTGTAGAGCGTCAGTTCGACATAGTCGCCCTCGTGCACCACCATCATCGGGCCGGGAACCGACCCGTTGAACGTCATCGCCTGCAGCCAGGCATCCTCATCGACCTGCAATTCCTTCTCGACGATCTGCATTTCGAATTCGACGATCTGGGGCCCGGTCGTGGCGACCTGCTCGTGCGCATGCACGAAAGGGGGGGCCATCAGCTTGACTTTGCGGCGGGTCAGGGCCGAAAGATCAACCGGTGCCGCCGCCGAGGTATTCATCACTTCGTCGGCAACCGCAGTCTTGATCACATAGGGCGCTGTGGCAACGAACGCTGCCCCAATAAGGGCTGCTCGGCGGGTGAACATCGTGATCTCCTTTTCTGATCCGTTCGTTTCGTTGAAACTGAACCAAGGGCAGACCGAGATCGTTGTTCCTGCACAACAACCGAAGAGAAATGGTCTTGTCGCGGTTTGATGCCGCGACTTTGACAGCGCATTGTGGAGCAAACGAGATGAACCGGCGGCACAGCCAGGACCGCTGAATTTCGCAAAGATGCAGCTCGGTTCGGTTCGGCCAGTGGGCTTTCACGCAAACACGTTGCTGATGATCCGGGGGTAGGGATGCCGACGCAGCGCTTGTGGATCATGGCTTATCATGCCGCGCATGTAATGCGTCACGGGTCACGGCAAGACGCTTAGCCATCCCCAGATCGTGAATATCGACAAGGCCGTTGCCACCAGCACGGACGATGCAGCCACCCGTTTTCCAACGCCATAAAGATGCGCGAACATATAGGCGTTGACGCCTGGGGCCATCGCAGCTGTCACGACTGCGGACCGCAGACTGGCGATATCAAGGTCAAAGACGCGGGCGATGGCATAGGTGACGGCCGGATGCAGCACCAAAGATGCAACGCAGACCATCGCTATCGTTGCGCGGTCGCCATCCGGGCGATACCGCAGCAAGACGCCGCCCAAGCCGAAAAGTGCCGTCGGGATAGCCGTGCGGGCCATCATCTCTACCGCCGCCGCAGCGGCACCAGAAAATGGCAGGCCTGAAAGGTTGACGACGAACCCCAGGGTGATGCCGATGACCAGGGGTTGGCTGAAGATTGCCTTTCCAACCTGCAAGGCAAGGGCAGGGGCCGACAGACCTTGACCCCGGGTGCGGGCCCATTCCATCAGGCAGATGCCAAAGCCGTAGAGCAGCGGCGCATGAACAGAGATGATCGCATAGTTGCCCTGCAAGGCCGCCGTGCCATAGGCGCGCTCGGTGATCGGAAGCCCGAGCAGCAGCGAGTTTGAAAACAGGCAGGCAAATCCGATTGCAACCGAGTCAGTCAGCGGGCGCTTGAAGACATGGCGTGCGCCAAAAAAGCCGGCCGAAAAGCCAGCAAATGCGCCTGCGTAAAAGCTGACCAGAAGACCCGGGTTGTAGGCCGCGCCAAGGTCGAGCTTGGCGATAGACCAGAACAACAGGCAAGGGGCTGCGAAATTCTGGGCGTAACGCATCACGCCATCAACGGCCGGTTCGTTGAAAAGGCCAAACCGCGCAAAGGCATAGCCCGCACCGATGATCAGAAACACCGGCAGGATGACGTCAAGTAAGGCTGTCAATCCGGCAACTCGCGGATGATCGTCATGCCGTCATGCGCGGGCGCAATCTGGGGCGGCAGTTCGGCCACAAGGGTCGCGTAGTCCAGATCGACATGCATGTTGGTCAGCACGGCGCGCGTTGGCGCGGCACGGGCGATCCAGTCTAGCGTCATGGCCAGATGGGCATGCGTCGGATGCGGTTTGCGGCGCAGGGCATCGACGATCCAGACATCGAGGTTTTGCAGGGCAAGCCAGCTTACTTCCGGGATCGCGACGGCATCGGGCAAGTAAGCCACGTCTGCAATGCGAAATCCAAGCGTGTCCGTCGTCCCGTGCTCTGCGCGAAACGGGGTCAGGGTGATGTCGCCACCGGCGCCCGAAATCGTGACCGGCCCGTCGATCGTGTGCATTTCAAGGATGGCCGGGTAGGGCGATCCGTCGGGTTGGATGAAGGCATAGGCAAACCGGGCGATCAGGTCGTTCTGCGTCGGGCCATCGGCATGGATCGGAAGGCGCTTGCGGGTGTTGAACACGATCTGGCGCAGGTCATCCAGCCCGTGCACATGGTCGGCATGCGCGTGGGTATAGACAACGGCATCCAACATGCCGATGCCCGCGTCCAGAAGTTGCTCGCGCATGTCGGGCGATGTGTCGATCAAGACCGTGGTGGTGCCGTCGGAGGTGGTCCGCTGCACAAGCAAAGAGCAGCGGCGGCGGCGGTTCTTGGGGTTCGCGGGGTCGCAATTGCCCCAGTCATTGCCCAGGCGCGGCACCCCGCCCGACGATCCGCAACCCAGAATGGTGAAAACCAGCCGCGCCATCATGCGGCCATCGCCTGCATCGACGCCTTGGGAAACAGGCGGTCGAAGTTGGCCGTGGTTTGCGACGCAAACTCTGGTTCAGTCATGCCGAAGATCTGCGCCCCGGTCTTTGCAGTGAAGGCGGTGAAAGCGGGTTCGTTGCGTTTGCCGCGATGCGGGATCGGGGCAAGATAGGGGCTGTCAGTTTCAAGAAGAATCCGGTCAGGGGGGCTGGCCGCAAAGATGTCGCGCAGATCCTGACTTTTGGGAAACGTCACGATCCCGGACATCGACAGATAGAAACCAAGGTCGAGCGCGGTTCGGGCCAGTGCCGCGCCGGAAGAAAAGCAGTGCATCACGCAGCCAAAGGGTGCAGTTGCCATGCCTTCGGTCAGGATCCGCGCCATGTCGTCGTCTGCCGCGCGGGCGTGAATGATCAAAGGCAGACCGGTGATTTGTGCCGCCTGAATGTGCAGACGCAGTGAGGTCTGCTGAATGGCAGCGGTATCGGCGGTGTAGTGGTAATCCAGACCCGTCTCGCCGATCCCCACGAATTTTGGGTGCCGGGACAGGCTGACCAGTTCGTCAAGCGTGGCGAGGGGTTCCTCGGCGGCGCTCATCGGATGGGTGCCGGCGGCATAGTAAACCCCGGCATGCGCCTCGGCGATGGCGCGAACACGGGGTTCATGGCGCAGGCGCGTGCAGATGGTGATCATCCGGGTAACGCCGGCCGCACGGGCGCGGGTCAGGATGGTTGGCAGCTCGGCGCTCAGTTCGGGAAAATCAAGATGGCAATGGCTGTCGACGATTTCAGGCGGGGTCGCGGTTGGCATTTGGGTGGCTACCTTTGGGCCAGCAATATGCCCGCCGTCTCGTCAATCCTTAGAACCATATCCATCAGAAGGGCTGCAGGGTCAAGGTTCACTGCCTTGCCGCGACGTGCCCGATTTCCCAGGGTTTGCGCCAGTTCGGCCCATGCGCGCGACGCCTGCGGGGTTGAGGACAGACGCGCGATCAGGGCGCTTTCACCCGGTGCAGCCTCGGGAGGGGGCAGTCCGGTGCTGCCGGCGCGGGCCAGCCGGGCCAGGAACAAGTCGATCAGCGTCACCATCAGATCAAAGCGCGGGGCGTTCGCGCGGCCCTGTCCGATTTCGGTCAGCGCAAGTGCGCGGGGGCGGTCAAGTTTGGGCAGCGTCGCAAAGGTGGCGATCAGTCTGGCATAAAGTGCCAGACCGTCGGCGCTGTTCAGGCGGAAAGCCTCGCCGACCGAACCGCCGGCGAGTTCGGCAATTGCCGCACCATCGCCCTGATCGACCGTCCCAAGGGCGACCGACAACGAAGCAGACAGATCCTGCGGATTGAGCGGCGTAAGCCGCATCTCGCGGCACCGCGAGCGGATCGTCGGCAGCAGACGAAACGGTACATGCGACACCAAAAGGAAAGTGACACCGGCAGGCGGTTCTTCCAGCAGTTTCAGCAGCGCGTTGGCCGAATTGGTGTTCAGATCGTCGGCGGCATCGATGATACACACGCGACGGCCGCCTTCGGTCATCTTGTGTTGAAAATACTCTTTCATCTCGCGCACTTCATCGACGCCGATCACCTGCGACAAACCGGTTTCGGCCTGGTTCAGTCCCCGTCGCAGCAAGAACAAACCCGGTTCGGAAAGTGCGCGCAAACGGCGGGAAACCGGGTGATCGAACGCAACATCAAGGTTTTGCGGCGGTGGCGGGGCAAACATCCCGCCCTCATCCGGTGGCGTCGCCAACAGGAAACGCGCGATCTTCCACGCCAGGGTGGCCTTGCCGATCCCCTGCGGGCCGGTGATCAACCAGGCGTGATGGGCGCGGCCGGACAGGTGGCTGTTCAGGTAGTCTGCCTGTGCCGCTGCATGGCCGTAAAGGTGCGCTGTCTCGCGCGGATGCGGCGCGCCTTCGATCCGATCGGGCTCGGCGAAATCTGAAAGATAGACCGAAGGCACCCTTCACACTCCCAAATGAGAGCGGGTTCGGGCCAAAATGTGGTTGGCGATCGCCTCTGGGGTATCCGCGCCGTCGATCACAACAAAGCGGGGATGTCCGGCGGCCAGAGACACAAAGCCGGCACGCAGGGCGGTTTGCAGGGCAAGGCCCATATCCTCGAACCGCTGTTCAGGGCCGGACCGACCGATGGCACGGGACAGACCAAGCCCGGGGTCAAGGTCGATCAGGAAGGTTAGGTCGGGATCGACCCCGATCATGAGGTCATGCAGACGGTTGACGGTTTCCAGATTGCCACGCAGGCCCTGATACATGCGCGTGCTGTCGGCGAACCGGTCGGTTATGACAACCCCCCCAAGGTCAAGCGCAGGCCGGATGGTTTTCTCAAGATGGTCACGCCGGGCAGCGGTGAACAAAAGGGCCTCGGTCTGCGGTGACCATCGGTCAGGGTCGCCCTGCAAGACGAGACGGCGAATTTCTTCGGCCCCTTCGCTGCCGCCGGGTTCGCGGGTCAGGGTGACGGTCAGGCCAAGCGAACGCAGACTGTCGGCCAACAGGCGGGCTTGCGTCGACTTGCCCGATCCGTCGATGCCTTCAAAACTGATAAATCTGCCTGTCATTCAACTGGCCGTCATTCAACTGGCCGGGTCCGCGTCCAGATAGCGCGACTTCAGATCCAGAACTGCCGCAGAAATCCGGGTCATGAACCCGCCACGCGGCACATCAACCGCGGCAAGCAAGGGTACACGGGCTTGCGGCAGATCGGGAATACTGATCACCAGTTCCGCCACCTGGGTACCCTTGGCGATTGGCGCGACAAGCGGCCCGGTGTAGACCACCTGCGCCGCAATGCCGTCCTGCACCAGCGCCGGGACCAGAAGTTGAAGGTCGGTCGCGGGAACAAGTGCTACGGTTTTCGCGCTGCCCATGAAGACTTCGGCCGATGCGATCTGCGCGCCAGCCTTGGCTATGGTTTTCAACGCGAACTGGCGGAAAGCCCATGCCGTGATCTTTTCCGCCTCTTCGGCCCGTTCACGGTCACTGCCAAGGCCCGAAATCACAAAGATGATCCGGCGCTCGCCTTGCTTGACCGATCCGGCCAACCCAAAGCCCGCCTCGGACGTATGGCCGGTTTTCAGACCGTCAGCCCCAATACCGAGTTCCAGCAACGGGTTCCGGTTGCGGGCATTGGCCGGCGCGCGGTCCTTGTAGTTGAATTCCGTTTCGGCAAAAAGCGGATAGTATTCGGGGAAATCCTCGATCAGCCGGCGCGACAGCAGGGCGATGTCCTTGAGGCTCATCCTGTGGTCGGGATGGGGCCAGCCCGATGCGTTTTGAAATGACGAATGCTCCAGCCCCAACATGCGGCCGCGCTCCGTCATCTGCGCTGAAAATGTATCTTCGCTGCCCGAAAGACCCTCTGCAACGACAATGCAGGCATCGCCTCCTGAATTCACGATCATGCCGTACAAAAGCTCTTTGACCGTCGGGCGGTCGCTTTCTTGCAGATACATCGTGGATGCGCCCTGTGCGGTCATCGCGGTCGCACGTCGCGACACCGCAAAGGTCGTGTCCATTGCCACCCGGCCATCCTTCAACGCCTCGAACAGCATGTTGATGGTCATCAGTTTCGACATTGACGCGGGCGGCAATGCGACGTCACCGTTCTTGTCCAAAAGGACGGTATGGGTGGTCATGTCGTAGACCCATGCCGATGTCGCGGCCGTGTCAAATGCACGGACGGGCAGGGCAGCCAGCATCAGGGCGATCAGGGTCAAGGTCAGGCGCATGGGGCGGCTCCGATAGGGATCAACGCTTCAGGACATAGGCATCAGCAAAACCGGCGGCCTTGACCGATGCAAGCACCGAGGAATTGCCGCGGGCAGTCACACTCCAGAAAGCCTTGCCTTGCGTTTCTTCGCGTCGGATTGCCGCGGTCACACCGGATTTCGCCAACGTGTCAACGGCGCGTTTGGCATTGGCCTCGACTGAGAAAATACCAACCTGAATCAACGGATCGCTGCTTGCGGCGGGTTGGGCGGCGGGTTCGGGGGCGGGTACAGGTGGCTGTGTCGCGATTTGTGCGGCAGGCAGATCGGCATCATTGATGATCGTGCCGGCAGTGACACCGGCAGTCGTGGAGGTTGGGTCGGTGGCCGGCGGGATTGCGGCAACGGATGCTGGTTTTCCTTCGGCCTTGTCAATCGCGGCTGACGCAATGGCAGCGGTGTCAAGGGGTGTGGTCGCGATCGACTCTGCCGCGTCCAGAATGGGTTTCGTTGCATCGGGCGGTGACGCCGCCACCTCTTCGCGGCGCAAGGCCGTCACTTGCAGGCTGGCGGGTTGACCTGCCAGCAAGCCAAGCGCCGCCGCCGCGTCCGACGAGATTTGCAACGGCGGGCCGGGATTTTCTCGCTCGCGGCGGAAAAGCGCGCCAATGACGAACTTGCCGTTTACCGTGTTGCGCAAAATGACCCGTTCGGGGTCAACAGCATCCGGTGATGCGACCCAAACGCCGCCAAGCGAAGGGCGGCCGTCCCAAAGAGCCTGATCGGTGACCTGAAACACCTCGGGGGCTTCGACATCGCGGTCTACCAGCTTGACCGATGTTGCCTGAGGCACGCCATCGCTCGACTCTGCCCCGAGTTCGGTTGCCGATTTGCCCTTGAACAAACGCGCACCCGCATCGCACCCCGCAAGTGCAAACCCTAACGACGATAGAACCGCGACCCGCCCTAGGGTTACAATTGCCAGATCCAGTGTCTTTGCACGTACCATCCCGTCCCCTTGCCCGCGCGTTCTTTGCCGCGCTTGTCTGTTGCCTGCATGACAGCAGGTGCTGCCCCGAAGCAGTTTGCCGTCATCTCTTGGATACCATACCGTTTGGGCGGCCGAGTTGAAAGTGCGGCCTAGAGGTTCGGCGGAATTCTTCGTCCGGAGTCTACAAAGCCAAACGGTCTGATGCGTCACATTCGCGTGACGCCATTTTGGCGCAACTGGCTGCGAACTCGTCGCAGTGCCGGGGCACCCGGTGTTGTGCCGCGTTTGCAAGACCGGCCGCGCTGCCCAACCCGTGACGCGCAATGCGGCTGATCCCGGCGTCCAGTACGGGGCTGGACGCGGGCGCGCGATCTGGTCTACACCGCACGACAGGGTTGGCCAGGGTAGGACGTCAAGACAGAACGATCCGCCCGAAGCCAGTTGGTCGTGGTGTTTGGTCCGGATTGCCACCACACCTGCGCCGACGCTGCAGGTGGACGACGGAAGGGTGGCAGAGTGGTCGATTGCTCCGGTCTTGAAAACCGGCGATGTGCAAGCATCCGTGGGTTCGAATCCCACCCCTTCCGCCAAACGCCGCCGTTGGCACCCGGTAGTGCGACCAGTGATCCTGTCAGCCCGGCACATTGACCGGGTTGGACCAGGCACGCCGTCCGGCCTCGTCGATTATTGCGATGCGCAGCCAGTGCCCCCTAAACGCGGCAATGGAAAGTGTTGCGGTCGTCATCGACTTGCCTGACAGCGTCTGCGACAGCGCGCGGGGGCCGACCACGGTGACGCGGTTCACTGCCGACGAGGTGATGATGAGCCTGTCGCCGTCGATCTCGATTGCGTGCAGGTCCGGGCCTTGGGAGGCGTAAAAGTCGCCTGCCTTCAGTGCGGCCAGCAGCGTCTCAGGCGTCAGCGTTTCGGATTTGACCATGACCCAGCCGCCAAAGGCATCCGCATTGGAATTGACGGGATCGCGGAAATGGGCATCGTCGGTCGCGATGGCGTTGAGGCGGATGCCGTCGAGCAACAACTGGTCCAGAAGACATGTACCATCGGGGCGGTCGGCCAGCACGGCACAGGTGTGGTTATAGACCTCGATGGCGTCGGCAAAGGCGATGGTGCGGGCATCTTCAAGCGTCAGGCCGTACCATTGCGGATGGGCGATGGCGACAAAGGCTCCGGCCTGTTGTGCGCGCCGGGCCAGGTCGGGGCCAGTTTCCTGTGCAGCGGGCGGGGCGAAATCGGCGGGCAGGCCAACGCCGAGGATGTGCCAGATCTCACCGTTCAGCAGTGCGGGCGCATGCAGTTCGGCACCAAGAATGGTTGTAAAGTCATCGGTGCGAAAGCCAGCCGTATCCGTGATCGGATAGCCGTAAACCTCCATGAAATGGTCCGACTGGCAGTAGAAATGATAGCCTTGCGCGCGGTAGCGGCGGGCAACCTCTTCGGGCGGCAGGGCACCATCGGACCGGGTCGAATGGCAATGCAGATTGCCGCGCCAAAAGCGGCCGGGTTTGTCGAACGGGGAAAGGATCATGGCAACTCCTCAATGGGGTGTGGGGTTGGTGGGCGGGATGGGCGTGGCGCGGGCGGCATTGCGGGTGATGGTGTGGGTAGCCGAAGCAATCACCAGCACACCGCCGATCACGGTGGACCATGTGGGGACCTCGGCGTAAATGACCCAGCCCGCCATGGCCATCAGGATGAGGCGCAGATAGCCAAGCGGGGCCACGGCGGACGCGCGCCCAAGGCGGATGGCGGCGGTGAAAAGCCAGATGCCCGCAGTAAAGATCAGGCTCATGACCAGCAGGATCATCGCCTCTGGCAATTTGGGGGCGACCCAGTGCAGCGCGGCAACCGGTGCCGACAAGGCAGCAACGACAAGGCCCTGCCAGAACAGCACGGTCACCGTCGTGTCATGGCCTGACCCCAGCCGCAGCGCAATCATGCTGGCCGCGCCACAGATAGCGCCTGCCAGCGCCACCACGGCGTAGATGTCGAACCCTTCGCCGAAGGGCCCGATCATGATCAGCACGCCCGCAAACCCCACGCCAGCCGCCGTCCAGCGCCGCCAGCCCACGGGTTCGCGCAGCACCAAAGCGGCAAAGGCGGTGGCGATCAGAACCTCGGCCATGCCAATTGCCGTCGCATCGGCCAGCGGAATATGCAGGATAGCCGTCAGCCCGCAGAACATCGCTCCAATGGCCAGCACCCCGCGCGCCAGATGAAGCGCAAGGCCGGTTGGGTGCAGGATGACGTGCCGACTGCGCCAGAACAGCGGGGCCATCAGCATCAGCGCCATGACCTGCCGCACCAAGATGACCTGCGGCACGGCGATCCTGTCGCCGATCAACCGCATGAACACTGCCATCGCGCTGAAGACGACGAACGCCATTATCATCAGGATCGACGCCTGCAGGTCGGGCGTCATGCCCCCTATCCTCTGGCGCAGGGGGGTTGCCACGACGGCCATTCTCAAGATGCCTCAGGCGACAACGGGAAAGGGACGCTTGACGATTTCGTAATAGCCATGCGGTTCGGTATTGCCCCAGCTTGCGATGTCATGGTTTATCATCCAGCGCGCGGCAACCCGTTCTGTGGTGAAGGCCTCGCCGTCAAAGCGGTGGACCAGAAAGCCTGTGGTTGAAATGCCGCCGTGGTTGTCCTCTGTCGTTATGAATGATGTCGCGGGGGCCCATTGGTAAACCACGCCGGCAAGTTCGACCCGGCGGTCTTCGTGCAGATGCCCCGATGCAACCAGCCGCACCGCCGGATTTGCCGCGATCAGCCCCATCAGGGCCGCACGCGCATCGGGCAGAACCACGGCATGGCTGCGCGCGGGATCGGCGGGATCGTCAAGAAACAGCGGATAGTGCAGGAACAGGGCTGTAGGCCGGTCGGTTTCCGCCAGCGCCGTCGCCAGCCACTGATGCTGATCCGCCTCCTCCGGCAGACCCGAGCCCAGAAGCTGGCTGTTGATCCCGATCAAACGCCAGTCGCCGATATCCTGAACAAAGCGGTCAGACCCCATCACGCCCTTGTAGGCGGCAAGGCGGTCTTCGGTCACCGGCTGGTGCAACCCGCCCTGAAACGGCACAAGGCCCACGTCATGGTTGCCCGGAACGGCGGACCAGGGCGCGCCCAGCCGGTCGAACTGCCGCCGCGCAAAGGCCACATCGGCAATCTCATCGGGGCCGTTCAGCGCAAGATCCCCGGTGATCACGATGTGATCGGGGGCAATCTCGGCCACAGCCTCGACCACCATGTCGAAATTGAACTGAAAGAACGGACGCGAGGCGCTCAGATGCGTGTCGGTCAATTGAACGAGCGTGAATGTCATATCGCACCTCTGAAAGGAAAGGGCCGGGGGATGATCCCCGGCCCGGTGTCATCAGATCAGGCCCTGCGTGTCGGCCACCATCTTGGCCAGAACGTCGGCCACCGGCATTTCGCCGCGCATCGCGAGGTTGATGTTCTCGCGCTGGATGTCGATGATCTTGTTCGAATTCTTGCCTGGATAGCCGAACCACTTACGTGCCACGGGGATCTGGCCGATGGTGGTCGTGTAGTTGGGGTTCTCTTTGTAGAAGACACCCAGATACTGATCCTGCTCGGCAATCAGGCTGGTCGGCATGTAGCCCGAGAACTTGACGGCGACCGTCTGCCCTTCTGGCCCGGAAACCCACTTGGCAAAGCGCCACATCGCATCCTTCTTGGCCTCGTCGGTGGACAGCATCACCAGCGCATTGCCCCCCGTCGGCAGGCGGCCATTGGTGGTATCGGCCAGCGGATACCGCTTGGTGCGCAGGGTGAAATTCGCCCCCACGCTGTCGGTGGTGCCGCGCAAGCTGGCGGTGGACTGGAAGATGATCCCGGTCTTGCCGGCATAGAACTGCTGCGTGCCCTGCTGGACTTCGCGCAGGTTCATCTTGCCGTCATCGACCATGCGCTTGGTCAGGGTCAGCGCCGCCAGACCGCGCTCGTCGCCAAAGGCCACGGTCTTTTCGGCGGCGTCCATCAGCTCGCCACCGTTGGAATAGACCAGCGCCTGCCAGTACCAGTCGCCGGCATCGGTGTGCACGCCCATGAACATACCGTCGATATCATCGCCCAGCGCGTCAATCTTGGCGGCAAGCTCGAACAGTGCATCCCAGGTCGTGGGGAAGTTGTCCATGTCGCCGCCGGCCTGCTTGACCAGCTCTTCGTTGACATAGACGATCGGGGTCGAGGTGTTGAACGGCATCGCCATCTGGATGCCGTCGAAGTTGCCCAGGTCCACGATGCGCGGCGAATAGTTCGCGGTCTTCCAGGCATCGCCTTCGGCGGCGATGAAGCTGTCGATGTGGGTGATCTGCCCGCGCTCGGTCAACTGGCGCGACAAGGGCGGCAGCAGGTGGAAGCCCGAGTAATAGATGTCGGGCAGCTGGTTGGTCAGCGCCTGACGCAGGACCAGCTGGTGACCTTCTTCATAGTTGGTGGGCGAATTGGTGAAGGTGATCTTCACATCCGGGTTCGCAGCCATGAAAGCGGTCGCGATTTCGGTGTGAAAGACATCATGGCCGGGGAAGCAGTGGGTCACCACCAGTTCAACCGCGGTCTGTGCGCGGGCGATCATCGGGGACATCAGGCCAAGGGCGGTGAAGCCTGCGGCACTTTGAATAAGCGTTCTGCGATCCATTGGGAATTCCTTTTGAGTGGGAGGGAAAGGGCAGACGGGGTTACTTGACGCCCGTCATGGTGATGCCGCGCACGAATTGGCGCTGGGCAATGAGGAATGCGATGATCAGGGGTGCCGTGATGATCGCGGCCCCGGCCATCAGTGCGCCATAGTTCGATCCGGTTTCCTGATCGCGAAAGATCATCATGCCAAGGGGCGGTGTCGCGTGATCGGCCGAAGTGGTCACGATCAGTGGCCAGTAAAGGTCATTCCAGTGCGAGGTGACCGAAAACACCGCGAATGCCGCGATGGCGGGCACGGCGGATGGGGTGATGATGCGCAGGATGATCTCCAGCTCGGTGAACCCGTCCAGCCGCGCGGCGTGGATGATTTCCTGCGGGAAGCTCTTGAAGAACTGACGGAACAGGAAAATCCCGAACACCGACAAAAAGAACGGCAGCATGATCGCGAAATAGGTGTTGAGCAGGTTGAGGTTCGCGAGTGCGATATAGATCGGCAGGGCGGTCACCTGCACGGGCACCGTCAACCCGAACAGCACCAGCGCAAAGATCAAGGGCTGCGCGCGGAACGACAGTTTCGCCAGCGCATAGCCTGCGGGAATGGCGAACAGCAGTTGCACGACAAGGATGCCCGCGCACACCACCACGCCGTTCCACATGTATTGCAGCAGCGGCGATTTGGTCAGCGCCTCGGAATAGTTGGTGACGCCGGCAAAGCTGGACGGGATCGGGTTGAAGCCTGCCGTAAACACCTCGGACGCGGGCCGGATCGAGGTCAGCAGCATCCAGACAAAGGGCAGCAGGATGAAGGCGGCACAGAGGATCAGAAAGAGATGTGCAGTGATGGACCCGATCAGCCGGTCTTTGCGGATATGTGCCATCAGTAATGCGTCCTTCTGTCGATCACAAAGGCCTGCACCAGCGCCACCACCAGCACGAAGACCAGAAACGCGATGGTCATCGCTGCGGCGGGGCCGATGTTGAAATCCTGAAACCCGACCTTGTAGAGCGTATAAAGCAGCACATCCGACCGCCCCATCGGGTTGCCGCGCGTGATGACGGCCACCGTGTCGAACACCCGGAATGCGGTGATCGTGGTTGTCACCACCACGAACAGCGTGGTCGGCCCCAGCATCGGCCAGGTCACCCGGGCGAAGCGGTCCCAGGCCCCATCCGCCCCGTCGATGTCGGCGGCGTCATAAAGGTCTCGCGGGATGGCTGTCAGCCCCGCCAGAAACAGGATCATGTTGAACCCGACCAACTGCCAGATGCCGATCACCGCGAGGCCCGCCAGCACCAGGCCGGGGTCGCCAAACACGTCGAACTCGCCAAACCCCAGGGCGCGGGCAAGGCTGGTCACCGGCCCCAGCGACGGGTTAAGCAGGAAATGCCAGACCACCGACATCGCGATCAGCGTGGTGGTGACGGGCAGGAAGAATATCGTCTGGTAAATCGCCTTGGATTTGGTTCGTTCCTGCACCAGAATGGCTATGATCAGGCCAAAGATCACCGATCCCGGCACCACGATCGCCACATAGATGAAGGTATTGCCCAAGGATCGCAGGAAAATCCGGTCGGCGAACATGTCGGAATAGTTGCCCAGCCCGACCCATGACCAGTCCAGCGCGCCCAGCTGATAGTCGGTCAGGCTCATCAGGAACACGACGATGATGGGCGCGATCAGCAGGATGATGATCAGCAGCAGCGCGGGGGTGGCAAAGGCATAGCCCGCCACCGCCTCGGCGCGCATCTGCGCGTGGCGGCTGGCCGTGGGGCGTGCGGTCACCGTGGTCATGCCGATGCCATCGCGCGCATGGCCACACGGGCGGGCCCGTCCACGCGGTGCCCTTCGACATCGAACACCAGCGCGCGCGAGGTATCAACGGTGATGGCGACGGGCCGGTCCAGCTTGCCACGGTGCGCCTCATACGCATCCAGCGTGGCACGCAGCACCAGCGGCGCACCCGTGTCGGGCAGCACGAAATGCAGGAACACCTCTGCCCCCAAGTTTTCCACATGGCCCAGTTTTGCCGTGATCTTTGCACGCCCGACCACCGCGTCCAGCGACAAAGCCTCAGCCCGCAAGCCCACCGACACGACGTGCCCGCGCGGCACGGTGACCGGAATCTGCAGCATGGCATCCGCCACCGCGACGCCCTCGCCCGCTGTGGTGCCTGACAGGATGTTGATCTGCGGGCTGCCGATGAACCGCGCCACGCGCAGGTCAGACGGGTTGTGATACAACTCCGCCGGCGTGCCCAGCTGCACGATGCGCCCCTCGTCCATCAGGGCGACGCGGTCCGACATCGTCATCGCCTCGACCTGATCATGCGTCACATAGATGAAGGTTACCCCCAGACGGCGGTGCAACTCTGTCAATTCTGTCCGCATATGGACCCGCAGCTTGGCGTCCAGATTCGACAGCGGCTCGTCCATCAGGAACACGTCCGGGTGCCGCACCATCGACCGCCCAAGGGCCACCCGCTGGCGCTGCCCACCCGACAATTGCGCAGGCTTGCGCGCCAGCAGCGTCTCGATCTGCAACTGCCGTGCGACCGTGTCGACCTCGGCCGCGATCTCGGTCATGAGCCGCCCGCGCCGGGGCATCAGACGCCCCAGCAGCGGCAGGCGTTCGGCAAGGTTCAGCCGCTGCATCACCAGCGGCATCGCCATGTTTTCGGCGACGCTCATATGCGGGTAAAGCGCATAGGACTGGAACACCATCGCCACATTGCGTTGCTTGGGGCGTAGATGATCGACCCTGCGCCCGCCGATCTGGACGGTGCCCGCATCCTGCGGCTCCAACCCCGCGATCACCCGCAAGACCGTGGATTTCCCACAGCCCGAAGCCCCGACCAGCGTCAGAAATTCACCTTCGCGCACCGACAGCGAAACATCATTCAACACACGCGTCGCACCGAAAGTTTTGGAAATTCCGGAAAGTTCAAGGTTGGACATCGGGCCGCCTCTTCTGTCGCGACCGCAATGGCCGACTGGTTCAACCTGCGCATCAAAGGGCCGGGATCCGCAGACCTCACACGCCTCGCCGCCCTTCTCGAAATCCACTCCGACCCATCCGGGACGACGCGCAGACCATCAGGCCATACGGTCAGCGACGAATGTAAAGCGCGGGTGACCGTTGAAACCGAAACCTTCAACTGCTGAAGCCGGGGGTTGGATGCGGGTACAATGCTGCCCTGCGCGAAAGCAGGCGCAGGACTGTAAGCGTGTCGTCATATCTGGCAGCTATGGTGCGATGCGATGAAACAAGCAGTGCCACCTTCGACCACCATCCGGCCCCCGGGCATTTCGCTCGCGCGGTTGCGCGCGATGATGGCGGTTGCCGATGAAGGGTCGTTCTCTGCTGCCGCACGCAAGCTTGGCGTGTCACATTCCGCCATCTCGCAGCAAATCCGCGAGCTGGAGGCCGATCACGGCGTGCATCTGTTCGACCGCAGCAGTGGCAAGCTGCGGGCTTCGCCGATGTGTCTAGAACTGTGCGAAATAGCGGCCCGCGTGCAAGAGGCCGAACGCAGTGCGCTGAACATTCTGGAACGCCGGAATGCGGCTGGGCGGCCACGGCTGCGTGTGGGTCTGGGCAATTCGATGCCGGGGATCGCCATTATCAGTGCGTTCTTCGACCGCTATCCGGGCGTTTCGGTGACGGTCGATACAGGGTCACACGAATTCGTGCTGGCATCCCTTTTGCAGCGCAAGATTGACGTGGCCGTGCTGCCTGATGTGCCGCCAAACGCCCGGTTTCGTCAGGTGCCGGTCTTGCGGCACGAAGTTGTTGCCATCGCTAAGGCAAATTCGCCGCTGGCGCGCGCAGAGACATTGACGCTGGAACAACTGGCCGAAACCCCGCTGATCTTCCGCGCAAGGGGCTCATCAACCCAGCGCGTCGTCGACCGGGCGTTTCGACGGGCCGGTCTGTATCCGGAACCGCGGCTGATCGCCGACACCCGTGATGCAGTCTATGAGGCGGTGGCCACCGGCATCGGCATCGGCTTTATGTGGCGGCACGGCACGTTTCGCAGTGATACCGTCCGACGGATCGCGGTGGCCGAGATCGGACGCGTGGTCGATGAAGTGGTCTTCGCCCTTGCCGATGACCGCAACGAGTTGATCGACATGATGTTTGCGGTGGCCACCGAATTCTCAAAGTCCAACCCATTGCAGCCATAGGTTAAGTCGACGCGGGCGCGCGAGCTTTCAAGTTTGTTACGCGGTGGCTTCGGGTGTCATCATCCTGTCATCCAAGCCAATTACCCGGCTTGAAGCATTATCAAACTGGGGATCCCATGATGAACACACTTCTGAAGGCCGGCTTCATTGCTGCAAGCATGTTTGCAAGTGCTGTCAGCGCAACAGTTGCCGCAGCACAAGACACCATCCGCTTTGCCGTGACCGATATCGACGGGCTGGAAGCCCTGCAAACCGAGATGGGCCCGTTCAAGGACGTGTTCGAAAAGGTGTCGGGCCTAAAGGTTGAGTTCTTTGCGGTGTCGGGCCGCACTGTGGCAGTTGAAGCGATGGCGGCCGAACAGGTCGATTTCGTGCTGACCGGTCCCGCTGAATATGTGGTGTTCAACGCTCGTCTGAAGGCCGTTCCTGTCGTGACATGGAACCGCCCCGATTACTATTCGCACGTCGTCGTGCTGGACGCGAACCCTGCACAGACCGTGGCCGACCTGAAGGGCCAGAAAATCTCGTTCGGGGAAATCGGCTCCACCTCGCAGCATCTGGCCCCGGCGACGCTGATGGCCGAAGGCGGTCTGGTTTACAGCACCGATTACGAGCCAGTGTTCCTGAAGCGCAACGTGGCGATGGAAGCTATGATCGCGGGTGAGATTGCCGCGATGGGCGTGAACAAGACCCATATCGCGCAGATCACCGAGAAATTCCCCGATCAGAAGCTGCGTGTTCTGGTGCAAGGCCCGGACCTGCCGAATGATCTGCTGCTGGCCGCGCCGACCGTCGCCCCTGAAACGATCGAGATCGTGCGTAAGGCTTTCGCCGAACATGGCGATGAATTGCTGGCGGCTGTCACCTCGCAAGAGGCGAACGAAAAGTTCATCGGCGGCGGCTTCACATCGGACGTCACAGATGCGGATTATGACATCGTGCGCAAGATGTATGAAAACGTGGGCGTGACCGAATTCGCAGCTTTCCTCGAGTAACGGCACAATGAACGCACCGCTGCTGGCGGGCACACAAAGGACAGGCTCCACCGCGGTGGGGCCTGTTTTGTCTGTCGCCGATCTGGTCAAATCCTATGGCGGCCCGACCGTTCTGCAGGGCGTGTCCTTCACGGCCTTTGCAGGCGTGTCGCTCGCCGTGATCGGGGCGAATGGGTCGGGCAAATCGACCCTGCTGAAATGTCTGATCCGGCTGACGGACCCGACATCAGGCCGCATTCAGATGCTGGGGCAGGATGTGGGCACGCTGAACGCGCGGAAATTGCGCAGGTTCCGGTCGCGCATCGGCGTAGTCTGGCAAAAGCACAATCTGGTGCCGCGCATATCTGCACTGTCGAACGTGCTGCACGGGGTACAGTCGCGGACAAGCGGGCCGCGCAGCTGGTGGCAATGGGCAGCGACAGATGCGGTGCGTGCCGAGGCTGTGGCCTGTCTGGCGCGCGTCGGGCTGCCCGACAAGGCGTTGCAGCGGGTCGACAGCCTGTCTGGCGGCCAACAGCAGCGCGTGGCGATTGCGCGGATGCTGATGCAGCGGCCCGAAATCGTGCTGGCGGATGAACCCGATGCCAGCCTTGACCCGCAATCGGGCGAAGATGTGATGCGGCTTCTGTCGGACCTGGCACGGCAGGATGGGCTGACATTGATCGTCATCTCGCACCGACTGGAACACGCCATGGAATTTTCCGACCGCATCATCGGCCTGGCGGGCGGCAAGGTCACGCTTGATGTTGAGACCGCCAAGGCCGATGCCACACAACTGCGGCGGTTCTTCGACAAGCCGTCAGAAGGTGCGCCATGACAGTATCCATCCCCGCGCCACCCCGGTTCCAGCACCGCTCGATCACCGAATATGTCGGGTTGATCGTCGTCATCGCGCTGGTCGTAACCTCCATCGCCAATACCGCCCCGCAGCTGGACAGCCTGCAGCGCGGCATTGCGCGGCTGTTCGCGCCGTCAGGCTTTTTGATGCAGATGTTCCCGCCCGATCTGTCCCGTGTGGATCACATCGCGTGGAAACTGCTGGAAACCCTGCAGATGGCCGTTGCAGGGGCGGCGCTCGGGCTGATCTTTGCGGTGCCGTTTGCAATCCTCGCGACAGACCGGCTGTCGCCGCACCCGGTGGTCAAGATCATCGCACGGGGGTTGATTGCTTTTTTCCGCACGGTACCCGACCTGGTGTGGGCCATCTTTTTCATCATCGTCGTGGGGCTTGGCCCTGCGGCGGGCGTGCTGGCCCTGATGATCGACAAGATAGGGTTCGCCGGCCGCTTTTTCGCCGAAGCGATGGAAGAGGCTGATACCGGCCCGCAAGACGCGCTGCGCGCCATCGGCGCAAGCCGCATGGGAATCATCTTTTCCGCCGTGTTCCCGGCCTGCCTACCCTCGTTCACGGCCACCTCCCTGTTCGCGCTGGAAAAATCCGTGCGCGGCTCGGCGGCGCTTGGTCTGGTGGGCGCGGGCGGCATCGGCGTCGATCTCAAGGTCGCCTTCGATCTGTTCAACTATGACGAGGCGCTGACCATTATCCTGATGATGCTTATCCTTGTCGTGGCCGTGGAACAGGGCAGCAGCTGGATCCGTGCGAAACTCATCTGAAAGGCTGCATGATGACAACCGATACCGCGCATCGCTACTGGAATGACCAATGGGCGCAGGCGGATGCGACATCAAAATGGGCGCGGGCAGAACCGGAGGTTCTGGCACATGCGGAAAACCTGCACCCGCGTGCCCGGGTTCTGGACTTGGGTGCCGGGATCGGGCGGCATGCTATCGCGTTGGCGCGGATGGGTTTCGCCGTATCTGCCCTTGATGCGGCACCGGAATCGCTGACGGCAATCCGTACAGGTGGTGCGGGCCTGGACATTGACCTGCATCAGGGCAGCATGACTGCACTGCCCTTTGCGGAGGGCAGATTTGACCATGTGCTGTCGTGGAATGTGATCTATCACGGGGACGAGGGGGTCGTCGCGCAGACCATTGCCGAGATCGCTCGCGTGCTGAAACCGGGCGGCACGTTCATGGGCACCATGCTGTCGGCCCGCCGTGTGCCGGTCGAACTGGCCAAGGCCACAGGGCGCGAAATCTCGCGCAACACATGGGTTTTCGAGGGGCCGGGGGACAAGGTGCATCCGCATTACTTTTGCAACGCGCGTGATCTGTTGGCGCTGTTTGCAGGGTTCGAAGTGCTGTCGCTGAATGACCGGGTCCATGATAGTCCCGGATCGTGGCACTGGCATCTTTTGGCGGAGCGGTTGGTGTGACGGACCATACACCGTTTGTTTTCGAAGGCGCAGAGGTCATTCTGCCGGACGGGATTGCGCGGGTATCCGTCCGCATTGACGGCGGTTACATTACCGGGCTTGACGCCCCACGTGACGGCGCGCGGGTGATCGACGCGCGCGGCATGATGCTGGCCCCGGCCCTTGTCGATATCCATGGAGATTCGTTTGAACGCCAAATGATGCCCCGTCCCGGCGTGATCCTGCCGCTCGAAACGGCGTTTCTGGAAACCGACCGCCAACTGGCGGCCAATGGCATCGCAACCGCTTACCACGCCCTGACGCTGAGCTGGGAGCCGGGCCTGCGGTCAGTTGAAACCGGCTGGCAAGTGCATGATACGCTGGCGCATCTTGCTCCGCGCCTGACCGTCGAGAACCGCCTGCAACTGCGATGGGAGACGTTCTGCCATGAGGCCTTTCCGCTGATCGAGACAGCCTTGGCAGGGGCGCTGACGCCATCCGTTGCCTTCAACGACCATACCACCATGGCCCTGCTGCACCCCGACACGCCCTTGCAGGACCGGCCGTTCGATCTTGATCCCGCTTTTCCGGTGGCCGATCTGGACAGCCCCGCCTTCGCGGTCAAGATGGGCGAGCGCGCGAAGCGCTCACAGATGTCGACCGGCGATTATGTCGATCTGATCCGCACTGTCTGGCAGCGCCGCCCACAGGTGCAAGCCTGGATCGCAGATGTCGCAGACATGGCTCGTGCAGCAGGTGCTCCGATGCTGAGCCATGATGACAGCCAGGAAGAGACCCGCGCCTATTTCCGCGATCGAGGTGCGCGTATCTCTGAATTTCCGATGAACCGCAGCACGGCTGAATTTGCGCGGGCCGGTGGTGACGGCATTGTGCTTGGCGCCCCCAATGCCGCACGCGGCGGAAGCCATCTGGGATCAATCGGGGCAGCCGACATGATCCGCGCCGGGCTATGCGACATTCTGGCGTCGGACTATTATTATCCGGCCATGCTTGCCGCTGTCGCGCGGTTGCGCGCTGACAATGTCGCCCCTCTTCCGGTTCTTTGGGCCTTGGTCTCGGCCAACCCGGCGCGCGCCTCTGGCCTGTCGGATCGCGGCCGGATCGCCTCCGGCCTGCGCGCCGACATGGTCGTCGTCGACTGGCCCGAGGGCAGCGTGCCCGCCATCCGTCAGACCTGGGTGGCTGGGCGGTGCGCCTATGCGGCAACGCCGCTGGTCTGATCCGCGCTGGGAATGCCGGTCATTGCTTTCGGCCGATGGCAGGCTGCGAACTCACCACGATCGAGATCGCGGATCACCGCGCGGTTCGGCTCTTTTAAAACGAAATCAGGGAATTGAAGTTTGCACCATCAACGGCATCCCACGGAAGGATTCCTGACGATAGGCCCAAAGTCGCGTGTCGGAAACATGACTGCGGCGCGCAAAGCTCGGAACGAGCCGATCAAATCATAGTGCTACGGCGAAGACATAGTGCTCATCACTATCGGTCGGGGCCCGCCAACGTGATTGGCAACCAACTTTCCATTGTATGGACGGGCCCAGATGACTGGGCTGGAAAAGCGTAGCGGACGGGCAGCCCGAAAACACGATCTGCCCGCCGTTCACGCTAAACATTCGGCGTCTTGCGTTCGCCAAGGCCGTAGCGAAGCACTGTTATCAAGAAGATTGCCATCGACAGGGCAGTCAGCAGCGCGCCCGCGGCAGCCAGACCGGCTTCGCCCGAAGTGATTGCGACCACGATGCCGGGCACCATAACCACAACACCCAGGATCGCGATCCCGGCATGCAGCCGCGCCAGCCAACCAGCAGCGGCCGGCGGGGTCAGCCGGTAGTAAAGCCCGAAAAGCGCCATCGTTGTCCAGCCGACAAGGTTGAGATGTGCATGCGCTCCAGACAGCAGATGATCCTGACTGACCGCCATCCGGATGCCCCATGCCATCCCGACCAAGACGCACAGCACCGCCGCAAGAAAGAACACGAACGCGACGTCACGCATGCTGCACCGCCCGTTGGGCAAGGCCCGGTCCAACGAAGCGTGATCCAAACCGCGAAGCGATTGCCGCGACGGCGGCCATATCCTGCGGCATTTCGAACCGGCCCCGCGCCATCTCGGCGAAGAAGCCCTCGAAACCACCGGGCGTCAGGATTGTCAGGCCCTTTGCCCCATTGGCGCCGGTGATGAAGCTGTGCGGCTTGCCACGCGGAACAAAGGCCGTACCCAATGGGCCGCGTGAAAAACGCTCGCCCGCGACCTCGAACATCATCTCGCCTTCGAGCAAGACGAAAATCTCGTCCTCGTTTTCATGCACGTGGACGGGCGGACCGGTGAACGGGTCGGCCTCGCCATAGGTGATGGACATTGCCCCGCCGGTGTCAACGGTGGCAAGGATGGTTTGATAGCAGGTGCCGTTCCAATGATGGACGGTGTCTGAAGCAGACATTCTGGAGCTCCGATTGTTTGATGCCAGGACGCAACGCTGCGCTGTGCGGCTCTATGACGGTCCGGAATGAATTTGTGAAATCTATTATTCTTATGGTATTAATTCACATGATGAATTTGCAAAGCTTCGATCTGAACCTGCTGAAAGTGCTCGACGCGCTCTTGCGCGAGCGGTCTACGACCCGAGCGGGGGAGCGGATAGGCCTGTCGCAACCGGCGGTTTCGGCGGCGCTGGGGCGGCTCAGGGCCGCCACAGGCGATCCGCTCTTGGTGCGCGACGGACAAGCGTTGCGACCCACCGAGTTTGCGTTGTCTCTTGCGGCTCCGCTTCGGCATCTGCTGGAAGATGCGAGCCAGTTGCTGGCGCGCCCGGCCTTCGATCCGTCCACGGCGACGGATCTGTTTCGCCTCTCGGCGGCCGATTTCTTTACCGAGATGCTGCTCCCCGACCTGACCGCCCGGCTGGAACGGGACGCACCGGGGATCATGCTGCGCTGTACCGACGCGATAAGCGCAAGAACCATGGATGACATGCGCGAGGGCCGGCTGGACTTGATGATCCTGCCGGTACGGGCGTTGCCTCCCTGGCTCGACTCCGAGCCGCTGTTCCGGGCAGAATTCTGCATTGTAGCGCGCCGTGGCCATCCCGAGTTGATGCGTCAAGGAGTTACCCCGGACAAAGCCATGCCGATTGAACTCTATTGCAGGCTCCGCCATGCAGCCTTCCGAGTCGTGGAGGAGCAACCGGAGTTGGAAGACCGGTTTCTGGCCAAGATGGGCCACACGCTGCAGATCGCTCTGAGCGTTCCAAGCTTTACCGCCGTCTGGCGCGCCGTGGCGGCAACTGATCTGCTGGGGATGATCCCGCGCAGGCTGGCCGAAAGGGTAGCAGACCGCGCTGGGCTCGAGGTATATCCGCTGCCCTTTGCGCTGCCTCGCGCCGAACTGTGCCAAGCTTGGCACCGCCGAAACTCGCGTTCTAAAGGACTGATCTGGTTAAGGAAGCAAGTCGTCGAAATTCTGGCCAAACTGGATGACGGCGCCAATGCGGTGAACGTGACCACGAATGGAGCCACGGAGCAGTAGAAGCTCAGAGAAGCTCCAACCCCGCTCTGCCTCCTCCGCCAATGCCTATTGATTTCATTCAACAATGTTCAGGCTTAGGCCTCACGCCATCATTGAGCCGCGGCCAATAGGCAGACAGCCTGCGTCAAACTCCTGTAGCACGAACATCTGCGCCCAGAATTGCCCTCAGTACCTGTCCGGACAGACCGAGCGACGCTGCACAGACTACCCCCGCGCAGATCAGTAAAGCCCGTTGATTTCTACCGGCAACCGGCGCACCGGTTTGCGGTCTGACAGGATGCTGCCGGTTTGCCCCGGATCGGCTTCGATAGCCTTCAAACGCTGAAAGCGGTCTTTTGAAACGGCTCCCACATCCGCCCGCGTCCGAAGGATTGTCGGGCGCAGGAACACAAAGAGCGTCTGGCGGCGGGCAGAGTCCTGCTTGTTGCGAAACAGCCCGCCGATCACCGGCAGTTTGCCCAGTCCGGGCACCTCGGTTCTTGTCCTGAGCCGGTCATCAGTGATCAGACCGCCCAGTACGATCGTGCCGCCATTGTCGGCCAACACGGTCGTCTTGATGCTGCGCCGGTTGGTCACGATATCGGCAGCGCCCGACACTGCAGCGGACAGCGACGAGACTTCCTGGCTTATGTCAAGCTGGATCACATCGCCCTGATTGACCCGTGGCACCACCCGCATGGTGATACCGACATCCTGCCGCTCGATGGTGTTTTGCGTGGTGCCGTCGCTGGTAAATGTGCCGGTGCGGAAAGGCACGTTCTGGCCCACGACAATCTCGGCGGCCTGATTGTCCAGCGTGGTGATGCTGGGGGTGGACAGCAGATTGGCTTTGGTCGACTGCCCCAGGGCCTGCAACAGCAAGCCGAACTCGTCTTCACGCGACAGGCCGATCGACAGGCCTTGCGGGGCTACGCCAATCCCGGCAGGCGCACCCAGCAGCGTCAGGATGCTGTCTACCGTCACCCCGGCAGACGAAAACGAAGTTGCCGCAAATCCGCCCGGGGGCGCTGCGGCGCCAAATCCAAGTTGTACGCCCAGTTGTTCCGATACATCGCCCGACACCTCTACGATCGCGGCCTCGATCAGGACTTGCGGGCGGCGCTGATCGAGTTCGGAGATGAGTGCAGCAAGGTCGGCCTGCACTTCGGCCCGTGCCCGCACCACCACGGCGTTGCTTGCGGTAACGGGCTGAATGGTGATGTCTTCAGCCGCCAGCGATCCGACCGGCGGGCCTACCAGCCGCACATCCGCGCCGGCCGACGGATCTGGTGTCGCGGGGTCAGGTTGGGGGGCCAATGCTTCGGCAACGGGATTGGTGGTAATCGCGCCGGACCCCACCAGCCCCTGCAACACTTCGGCCATCGAGGTCGCATCGGCGTAGCGCAAGTTGTAGACCCGGGTGACCGGCAGGGTGGACGGCACCTTGCGCCCCGGCACATCCAGGTCAGCCACGATACGCTGCACCATGGCGAAGGTTTCAGGTTCGACCTTGAGGATCAAGAGGTTCGACCGCAAGTCGACGGTGATGCGGGGGTCTGGCGCACCGGGTGTTCCGCCCAAAGGCGCGCCCAGAATGTTCTGAACGGCAAGCCCGACTTCGGCCGCATCTGCATTGCGAACCGGGATGGTATAGACCTTTTTGCCATCATCGGCATCCAGTGCGCGGGCGATCCCTTCGATCCGGGCGACGTTTTCTGCGGTATCTGTGATCACCAGTGTGTTGGTATCCACCACCGCCTCGATATAGCCGAAACTGGCAACCAGCGGGCGCAGCGCGCCAACGGCCGTGGCTGCGGGAAAGTTCTTCAACTGCACCAGTCGCGTCACGACATCCAGCCGCCCAAGGCCGGTATCTGTTTCGATCACCCCGCCGCCTTCGCGGACCGCCGCTTGTGGCACGATCCGCCACAGGTTACCCGACGGCAAAGCAGTGAAGCCCTGCACCGCGAGCACGGATTGAAACAGTTCCCAAACCCCATCCGGATCAAGGGGTTGGGCCGAGATGACGGTCACGATCCCGCTGACATTTGGATCAAGCACCAGCGTGCGCCCGGTGATTTCCGACACCTGTTCAGACAGCGTCCGGATGTCTGCATCGCGCAGATTGATGACAAAGGTGTCGCGTGCAGGGTCGGTCTGAACCTGTGTCTGAGCCGCGGCCTGCCAAGGGCCAGACATCACAAACAGCCCCAGAAACAGGCCAAGACAGATCTGCCGGGTCAATCGCGTCATCTCAGAGGAAACGTCATGATGATGGATTGTCCTTCGCGTAAAAGTTCGACCCGCGCCTTTCCAGACGCCGCCACATCGTCGAAATAGCGCTGATCGCGGGCGACGTCGCCAACTTTCTGCCCGTTGACCGAAGTTACCAGATCGCCGGGGCGAAACCCGGCCTGCCGCACCCCCGGCGAGGCCGCATCCGAAATGCGGTACCCATCGGCTGTGGCCTCAAGCCCCAATCGATCCATCACGCTTTGGGGGTTTTGCAGGATGGCGGCACGATAGCGGGCGATCACGGCATCGGGGTCGTTGGCCAAAGGCGGGTTTGCCTCCGTGGCAGATGGAATCATGCTGCGCAGATCCAAGCCGCCCGGATCCGCTGGTTTGTCACCCGGTTTGGCAAATGACAGGGTTTCCAGGCGCCCATCGACCTGCAACAGGACATGGGTGCGGGTCACTTCGGCCAGTGTCGCGGTGGCGGTAATGCTGGACCCGATCGCATAGCTGTCGGCGCGGCCACTGTCCCCGCCGGCGATGATCGCCCGCGACTGCGATGCAGGATTGGACAAGGTGACACCCAACAGGGTCAGGCCCAGACCTGTTTCGCCCACAGGCTGCGGTGTGCTCTCGGGCTGGATCGCCTTGCCAAAAGGGGCAAAAGCGAGAATTGGCGCAAGATCAAGCCGTGCCATCTCTGCCGCAGGCATGGCTGCAACGGGGCCTGCGACTTGCGCGCTCGCGCCTGAAAGGCGCCACGCAACGGGCCCCGCCGCCACTCCGACGCTGATCGCAGACAGGGCAGCGGCGATCCAGGCGGCGGCTGCGGGCAGGCGCCGCGTCATGGGTTTGCCCCGGTGTCGATAAAACCCGTCAGCCGCGCAAGGACTTGCCCGCTCGTGATTTCGGTTGCGGTGATGTCCACGCGGGCAAGGTCGGGATCGGTGGTTGGCGTGCTGACGGATGCGAGCCGCAGCGCAACACCCAGCATCGCATCGGGGCTTTCGGTCAGCGGCTGCTGCAGTACAAGGTCCGCCAGCGCGTTCTCTGCCGCCCACTGCGCCGCCGCCCGCGACTGAAGATCGGCAATCCGCGCGATATGCGCTTCGGTAGCACCCAGCAGCGCCACGGCCGAAATTGCCAGAACGGCAAGCGCCACCAGCGTCTCGATCAGGGTAAAGCCTGCATCAGACCTGCGTGTCATGTCCCGCCCTTGACCTGCGCAAATGCTGTGAAGCCGTCAAAGGTGACCGTCCATTCCGGTATCGCGCCAACGATCTGGAACGTCACCAACGCCGTGGCACCGCTGGCGGGCAATACCACCGAAAACGGCGGGCTGCCATCCGCCAGTCGCAGCTCGAGCGGGGCGGCAAGGGTATGGCGCGACCCGAGGGCGGGCAAGCTGGCTGCAGGCCAGTCCGTCGGTGACGTTTCGGTTCTGCTTGCCTCTGCCGCGTTCAGTTGCGCAAACCGGTAGCCCCGCTCGTCGCCTTGCACGGCCAGCGGCAACCCCGTCAGAAAGGCTTCGTCCACGCCCAGCATGATGTGGCGGGCCAACCGGATCGCCTCGGTTTCGGCCGTTCGGCCGCGGTCGGTGGTCCCGATCAATGCAGCGCCTGCAGCAATTCCGATGACTGCCAGCACAACCAGCACCTCGATCAAGGTAATCCCCGCTTCGGCATTGCGCATCGGCGGGTTCATCCTCCGGTTCCCGCTGCCCCGGCTTGCACGATGCCGGCCCCGTGGCGCAGATCTGCGTCGGCCCCAACCCCCCCGGGTGCGCCATCCGCACCAAGGGACGAAACCTCGTAGGGGCCCGCCTCTGCCGGAGCACTGTAAGCATAGGGATTGCCCCAAGGGTCTATTGGCAAGTTCGGCAAGTATCCGCCCGCCATCCAGTTCGCCGGAACCGGGGCCGCTACCGGCCGCGACGTCAGGGCTGCCAGGCCCTGCTCGGTAGTGGGATAGCTGCGATTGTCGAGGCGGTACATCTCCAGACTTGCCGAGATCGTGCGCAGATCGGTTGTGGCAACGGCGACCCGTGCCTCATCCGGCCGACCGATCACATTTGGCACAACCAAGGCCGCCACGATGCCGATGATCACAAGGACCACCATCATCTCGATTAGCGTCACGCCGGCGTCGCGCGTCCGCCGCTTGAGGCGTCGCTGCCCTGCGCGATGATGTTGGGCTGACACGCGGAACAGGTTGTGAAGAGCGAGCATAGAGACCCCTTTCCCTGGGACGTGATGCGCTATTCTGTATACGATAGGAAAGTTGTTACGATGTGAAACTTGGCGAAGTTTCACTTCGTATCATGTCGAGCGCGAAAAATGGCTGCCGGGAAAAGGGCGAAACACCATGGCCACCATCGTTTCAGCGGCGACGCACAGCAAGGCCGGACAAACCGTGCCCGAAGCGGGGCAGCCCACCCTTGCGCTGGTCACATCGACCGCGCAACGCGGCGGCTTGCCAGCCGGCATCATCACGCTTCCCATAGCCCAAAGCCCGGGCCTTGTCGCGCCGGCGGGGGTGGCATTGGTGCCAACCGAGGACGTTTTGCTGCTGTCGGTCGCATTGCCGGCGATGCCAGCCGCGCAGCGCCGCGCTGCGGTCGGGTTCGCAATCGAGGATCGCATTGCACAGTCCCTTGACGACGTGCATGTGGCCTTGGGCCAGCAAAGGTCGCCGGGGGTCTGGCTGGTGGCTGTGACCGCGCGTTCGGTTCTGTCGGACGCGATAAACATGGCGCATTGGCCGGATGTGATGCTGGTACCGGTGCCGCGCGCCGGATGGGCAGTCTGGGTCGGGTCGGGGCGTGCGGTGGTTCGGCTGCCTGACGGCACGGGCTTTGCCACTGCCAGTGATACGTTGCGGGCCTTCTGGACCGCTGCCGGATCGCCCGCCGTGACGCTTTATGGCGGTACCTTGCCGGCAGGGGTTCCCTCTACGGCCCAGGCCGATCTGCCGGTGACCCCTGACCCTGCCATTGCCGGATTTGATTTGCGCGCGGGGCGGCAAGGGGCTGGAAAGGGTCAGTTGTGGCCAAAGGGCGCAGGTGCGTTGCTTGCCGTCTTGCTGATGGCCGCTTTCGCGCATCTCGGCGTGATCGTGGCGGATGTGATCGCGTTGACCCGCATGGCAAATGAACGGCAAGTCAGCCTTCGCACAGAGTTGCAGTTGCCAGTTGATGCCGATCTGGATGCGGCCCTGACGCAGGCCTTGTCCGCGCGGCAAACCGATGCAACCCGTGGTGTCCTTGACCTTTTGACGCGTGCCTTTGCGGCAATCGGCGATCAGGCGGGCCGCGTGTTTTTGCAGGAATTTCGCTATGTCGCGTCGGACAACTCTGCCGTTCTGTCCATTGACGCGCCAGATCTTGCAACGCTGCAAGCCGTCGAGACTGCGTTGAACGCGGCTGGGCTGAAGGTCACCGCCGGGGCCGCAACCAGCAGCGATGGGGCGGCACAGGTGCAGATGACCTTGCAAGGCGACGACGGATGAACGCAACCCTGCAACCCCTTTTGATCTGGCTTCGATCGCGAACCCCGCGAGAAAGGCTGTTGCTTTCGGTCCTGTCGGCGGTTCTTTTGGTCTGGTTGGCATTCGTTGCAATCTGGCAACCCTTGCAGGCGGCGCGGGTGCGACTGGCTGACCAGGTTTTGCGCCACGAGCGTGCCTTGGCGGTCTTGCAGTCGCTGCCCGTCACGGCGGCAGCGTTGGCGGCCGTTGCAACCGATGACCGACCGCTTAACATGGTGATCACCGAAACGGCGGCAACATTTCAGCTGACCATCCGCCGGTTGGAACCAGAGGGAAACCGCGTCCGGGTCGTCATGGACGAGGCCCCCTTCGAGGCCGTCATCCTGTGGATGGAGGCGGTTCAGCGCGACAAGGGGTTGCGGATCACAGATCTTGATATGACGCGGCGGCCATCACCCGGGGTTGTCAATGCCACCATGGCACTTGAAAGGTGATGTGATGCCTGCCCCCTTGCAACGCCAGAACCTGCCCTACGCGTTTGCCCGCCAGAACGGCGTCATATTAGAGCTTGCCGCCGATGGCCCGGTATGTGCGCTGCGGCCAGACGCGCCGCTGACTGCCATGGCCGAGGTGCAACGCGTTGCAGGTCCGGTTCGGTTTGATCCGCTGACCGCAGAGGCGTTCGAAGGGCGACTTGCTGCGGCCTACCGCGACAACGCATCCGATGCCTCGGATGCTGCCGGGGCGGACGGCGATCTGGCAAGCCTTGCTGACAGTGCGGCTGTGGTGGACGATTTGCTTGACCAGTCCGAAGATGCGCCAGTGGTTCGGCTGATCAACGCCCTGCTGCAAGAGGCGATCAAGGAAGGGGCATCGGACATTCACATAGAAACGCAGGAACGCGCGCTGAAGGTGCGGTTCCGCATCGACGGCATTCTGCGCGACATGGTGGAACCCAAACGCGCGCTGGCCCCATTGCTGGTCAGCCGGATCAAGGTCATGGCCCGGCTGGATATCGCGGAAAAGCGGCTGCCGCAGGACGGGCGGGTGTCATTGCGCGTTGGTGGACACGAGGTGGATGTGCGGGTGTCAACCATCCCGTCGCAGTATGGCGAGCGGGTGGTGATGCGTCTGCTGGACCGCAGTGCCACCCGGCTGGGCCTTGACCGGTTGGGGATGAGCCCGCGAGATTCGGCGACGTTTGCCACCTTGCTGGCGCGGCCCGACGGAATGCTGCTGGTCACAGGGCCAACCGGGTCGGGCAAGACGACGTCGCTTTATGCGGCCCTTGACCATCTGAACGACAAGACCCGAAACATCATGACGGTCGAAGATCCGATCGAATATTCGGTCGATGGCATCGGCCAGATTCAGGTCAACGCACGGACCGATCTGACTTTTGCGCGGGGGTTGCGGGCCATCCTGCGGCAAGACCCTGATGTGATCATGGTGGGCGAGGTCCGGGACCGCGAAACCGCGCAAGTTGCGGTGGAATCTGCAATGACCGGGCATTTCGTTCTGTCAACGCTGCATACCAACACGGCCATCGGGGCGGTGTCGCGGCTGCTTGATATGGGGGTAGAGCGGTTCTTGCTCGCGCCGATGCTGGTGGGTGTGGTGGCGCAGCGGCTGGTGCGGCGGTTGTGTACAGAGTGCCGGGTCCCTGACAAGGCTAGCGAAACGGATGCGGCATTGATCGACGGGCTGGCGGTTGGTGATGCGCTGTGGCGGGCCGGCGGATGCCCGTCTTGCCATGGTCAGGGGTACCGGGGGCGGTCCGGCATCTATGAGGTGGTCGCAATCAGCCGCGAGATCGAGGCGTTGATCCACGCGGGCGCATCCGAGGCCGATCTGACCACTGCCGCCCGCCGCGACGGTCCTGGCCTGATCGCCGACGGGTTGCGGCAAATCCGCAGCGGGGTCACAACGGTTGAAGATGTCGCCCGCGTTGCCAAGGAGGTATGACGCATGGCCGCCTACAGGTTCAAGGCATTGGATACCGGCGGTCGGGCGCAAACTGGGATGATCGAGGCCGCGACCCCCGCCGCCGCCCGCCAACTGCTGCGCGGGCGAGGTCTGTTGCCGTTGGAAGTCTTGGCCAGTGCTGTCCCCGCAGCCAAGACTGCGGCGGGAGTGCGGTCAGCGACCCAACCTGGTGCCAGAACTGGGACGCGAACTGGGGCGCGGATGCCTTTGTCTGCGCTGACACTGGTTACTCGGCAGATGGCAACCTTGCTGGGATCGGGTTTGCGGATCGAAGAGGCGTTGTCCACGATCGCGCAGGGCCAGCCGCCAAAGATCGCGGGCGTGCTGTTGACGCTGCGCGCCTCTGTGCTGGAAGGGCGCAGTTTTGCCGATGCGCTCAGCGCGTATCCACAGATATTCTCGGAATTCTATCAGGCATCCGCCAAGGCCGGAGAACAGGCAGGCAGGCTGGATCAGGTGATGACCCATCTTGCGGGCTTTGTCGAAAGCCGGGCACGCAATCGCCAGACGGTGCAGCTGGCGCTTCTTTATCCGGCACTTCTGGCAGTGGTCAGCCTGTCGATAATCCTGCTGCTGATGGCCTTTGTGGTGCCCGATATCGTGCGGGTGTTTCAGACGCGCGGGGCCGATCTTCCGTTTCTGACGCGTGCACTGATCACCTTATCGGAGTTTGTGCGCGGCTATGGGCTGTTGGCAGGACTTGGGGCGGCGCTGGCGTTTCTGGGGTTCGGGCGATGGATGCAAACCCCGCGCAACCGGCTGACCTTTGATCGGGCGCTGGCGCAGGGGCGTGCCACGGCGCGGCTGGTCCAGCGCAGCAACGCCGCTCAGTTTGCCGGCACGCTCGCGACGCTGGTGCAAAGTGGTGTTCCGTTGATCGACGCTCTGAAAGCGGCTGCGGATGTCACCCCGAACACGCATGTAAGGGCGCGGGTGGCCGAAGTCACCGAAAAGGTCCGGCAAGGCAGCAGCTTGCGCCGCGCGATGGAAGAGGCAAAGGTGTTTCCCGCCATGCTGGTCGCCATGGTCGCAAGCGGCGAGGCGTCGGGCCATCTGGGGCCGGCGTTGGCCCATGCGGCAAGCGATCAGCAACGCGATCTTGATGCCTGGGTCCGGGCGATGGTGGCACTGGTCGAACCGGTGATCCTCTTGGTCATGGGCGGCATGGTGATGATGATGGTTCTGGCGATCCTGTTGCCGATCGTGTCGATCAACGGGCTGGCAGGGGGGTGATCACATGTTCAGCAGAACCGACAACGGCAGGTCCAACGCGCTGTCTGCCGTGTTCGGCATTCCGGGCACCAAGGCTGCCCCCGCGCGGTGGATCGTGACAACCAGCCGGTCGGCCTGTGTCAGCTGTGCTGTCAGCAAGGCCACGCGCGGCCCATCTTGCGGAGTGACCAACACTTGCACAGCGTCTGGCAGTGTGCTGATTTGTGCATGCAAGGCAGGCACCGGCACCGGACCGAACCGGCCATCCAGACGCGCGCATTCGCCCGCAGGCGCGGTAACAGTGCCTGCCCCCGTGCGTTCGGTCGCGCTGATGCGCAAATCGATGGCTGCAAAGCGGGCTTGTCCGCTGCAGGCAATCCGCAAGCCCGGCATCACGCCCGCGATCAGCGGCCAACTGGCAACCCCCGCCAAGGGCCCGATCCTGGCCCCATTGCCACGCAGCACTGCCTGGCCGGCAAGATCGGTCCCCGGCCCGGTCACATGTACATCTGCCGCAAAGCCCCAGTTCAACAGGCTTGCGCGCGGTCGCATCGTCCATGTCAGATCATGCCCGCCATCGATTTCCACGCGCCCGTGCCAGACCGTGCCCGACATGCGGTCGGCGGTAATCGGGCCTTCTACCGGCAGGCCCAGCTGATGCGCGACAAACCGAACCGGCATATGCCACACCAACGACCCGGCAAAGGCCGTCAGCCCAAGGAGCAGGACCAATGACCCCAGCATCCCCCTTTGGCCCCAACGACGCCATGCTGTTGACCCGTCGCGGTTTTGGTCGGTCTGGTCTTGCAAGTCTTGGTCTTCCTTTGGTGCTGCCGCTTATGGGCTGTGGTGCGTTGCCTTTGTCGGGTGCCGGAAAGTCACTGGCAGATGTGGACGGTCGTGCGGCGGCCCTTTTGCTGCCGTTGACCGGGGCTGCCGCCGCCTTGGGGCAGAATATGGGGCGTGCGGCCGGACTTGTCACGCAGGCTTTGCCCGCAGGCGCGGCACCGGTCGTGATTGACACCGGCGATACGGCCGAAGGCGCAGCCGAGGCCGCCCGCCGAGCGATTGCGGGGGGGGCCAAGTTGCTGATCGGCCCGTTGCGGGGCGATCAGACCCCTGCCGTGCTTGATGCTGCGGGCAATCTGCCAGTGATCACGTTTTCGAACGATGACAGTCTGGGCCCGCGCGGAGCCTTTGTCATGGGCATCACGCCGGCGCAGTCGATTTCGACGATGTTCAGCTATGCCCGGGCGCAGGGGGCCCTTCGGATCGCGCTGGTGGCTGCGGATACGCCGCTTGGTACGGCCTCGGTCGATGCAGCGGTGCGGATCGCGACTGCGGGGGGTATCACGTTGACCGCCGCGCTGCTGCGCGATCCGGGGCAGGGCGGTCTGGTTGCGGCACTTCGGCAGGCAAGCGGGGGCAGCTTGCCCGACGCGGTCTTTCTGCCTGATGGCGGCGCGGCACTGAAAGGGTTTGCAGCTGCACTGAAGGGCAGCGGGACCAGGCTGTTGGGGTCGGTGCAATGGGGCGTCAGTGACGTGTCGGCGAACGGCAATCTTGCGGGGTCCTGGTTCGCGGCCCCGCCGCCCGATCTGTTTCTTCCATTTGCCGATCGGTTTCAGGCGGCATTCGGCGAAGCACCGGGTGTTGTAGCGGCACTTGGCCATGACGCGGCCCTGCTGGCTGTGGGGCTTGCCCAGGCGCGGGACATGAACCGCAAAGGCATCACCCGCGATGCCGGGTTTACCGGTGTTCTGGGCCGTTTCCGGTTTCTTGACACCGGGCGTTGCCAGCGTGACTTGTCGGTTCTGGGGATTGAAAATGGCAGCATCGCGGTGCTGGGCGAGGTGACGGGAACATGACGGCGCACCGTGCGCCTGACGCCGGGTTCACTCTGATCGAGGTGCTGGTGGCGCTGGCGCTGTTTGCGCTGATCAGCGGGGCCGGCTTTACCATGCTGGATCAGGTTTTGCGCACCCAAAGCCGCACCGAAGGCCGGCTTGAGAGATTGGCGGGCCTGCAACGGGCGATGTATCTGCTGGGGGATGATTTCCTGCAGGCGCGGGGGCGGTCCTTTGGCGCAGTGCCGGTCGACGGTCGCGTTCAGGTCAGTCTCAGGCGGAATGCGGCGGACCTGCGCGAAGGCGCGGTGCGGCTGACCTACCGGTTGCAGGACGGGGTGCTTCTGCGGGTGGTGCGGGGCGCATCTGGACCGCTGATCGCGGAACAGCCACTGATTGCAGGGGTTTCCGCCGCCGAATGGCGGTTTTTCGATGCGCAAACCGGCTGGGTGACCGACTGGCCGCCCGCCGGCCAAGTGCCAGGGGTGGCCCCGCCCAATCCGCGCGGGGTGGAACTGCGCCTGACGCTGGAGGATGGCCGCGCGCTGCGCCGCGTTGCCTTGCTGCCGCGCGACGGGGGTTAGCATGCGCAACCCTGACTCTGGCGTCGTGCTGATCAATGTGCTGTTCATCCTCGCCCTGACTGCAACAGTGGTCTACGCGATGGTCAGCCTGTCGGAAATGTCGATCACCCGCAGTCAAAGGTTCAGTGCGGCATCCCAGGCGCAGGCCCTGATCGGTGCGGCCGAGGCAAGTGCCATCACCGCCCTGCGCCGCGACGCGGTCGAGGCCGGGCAATCCGATCATCTTGGCGAATCCTGGGTGCAGGCTGGCCAGACACCAGTGCCGATAGAGGGCGGGCAATTCGCCTTGCAGATCGAGGACGCTCAGGCGCACTTCAACCTCAACAGCCTGCCGGGAAGTGGGGCGTTGGGTCTGCAGATCCTGCAACGACTGGTCACGGGACTGGAGTTGCCACCCGATGTAACAGCCCGCATCGCCGCCAGAATGGCGCAACCCGCGCCGTTGGAGCGGCTGTCGGATCTGGTCGTTGGGGCGGGCCTGACCCCACAAGAAGTGGCACTGCTTGGCGATGTCGCAACGGTTCTGCCCGGAACAACGCCTGTCAACATCAACACGGCCCCGCTGGCCCTGCTGTCGGCGATGACCGACAATCCGGTTCAAGCGCGACAACTGGACGGTATCCGAACCCGGCAGGGCTTCTTGACGCCTGCGGATGTATCGAGTGCGCAAGTGGTTCTGCCGCCAGGTGCGGGCTATGCCAGTCGGTTTTTCTGGGTGACCGTGACGGTTCGGGTCGACCAAACCACGCAAAGCCTGCGCAGTTTGCTGCAAAGACAGTCAGGGGGCGGCCGTGTCGATGTGATGGTGATCGCGCGCGACCGGGCACTGGTGCCGCTGTTCTGAAAGGGTGCGTCGGATCGCATCGGGTAGAGCCAAAAAAAGGCGGCAGATCGCTCTGCCGCCTTTCTGTTTTGCCTTGTGCAGGACCGACCTGACCAAGTCGGTCCCTCGCCATCAGAAATCGACAGGCGCCGAAGTCTCGCTTACGCCTTGCACGCCTTGGAAGGCGATCAGCAGATCTTCGGTCGGAGCCGAATTTGCATCGGCGCTGAACGCCGCTGCAAAGGCTTCGCCGAACTGCGATGCCGGATTACCGAATGCGCCGTCGCTGCCATCACAAGCCGCGAGGAACACAAACGACAGCCCAACACCCGTCAGGATTTTCCCCTTGCGTGTCATTGCATCAGTCCTCGTTATTGGGCGAGCCGGCAATCGGCGCGTTCAGGTAGGGGAACGCGTTCAGCAACTCTGCCGCACCCAGAGGTGCGCCATCGGTGAAGGCAGCGGTCCCGACAGGCGCTGCGGCGCGGCTGGCAGCAGCATCCGCCCCACACAAACCAAGGTTGACAAGGTCAGTGGGGGTGTTTTCGACCGCACCCGCAACGCCCAATTCGGTTGCCAGCGGCAGATCGTGGCACAAGGCCCCCATCACCACACGCAACGCTAGGTCAACCACGTCATCGCCTGGACGACGCCCGTTCGGAAAGCCGCCCAGATCTTCGGCAACCAGACCCAGGGTGTGTTGCTGGGCGCGCGGTGTGACCGGCAGGCCGGTGTTCAACCGCATCATTTCCGACGGCGTAACCGTCGACATCTGGTTCACGCCCGGGAATCCGGTCAGGAAGGCAGTGACAAGGTCGTTCCGCGGGAAGTTGCTCGGAGCGATGTTGGTAGGCGAACCGACCGCACTGCGGAACAAGATGTCCAGCAACGCGGGCAAAGTCGGGTTGGTGACATAGGTGGCCACCGCGCCATCCGATGTGGGTTCCACCGCGTTGAACAGGTTCTTGTCTTTCAGACCGATGACCAACTCGTTGACCAGCGGGTTCGACAGACGTGCAACCTGCACGAAAGCGCCACCTTTGCGGGATTCACCGTTATAGGCAGGTGACGGGTCCAGCAGACGCGCCTGCGGCAGGCTGGCAGTTGTCCAGGCCCCGATCACGCCGTTGCCATTTCCCGTCACGCAGTCGATCGGCACTTCCACAGCCAGCGAGGTGACGTTGAACTCGCCCACCACATCGTCATTGCCACGGTTCTGCACGATGCCACCCGGGAAGGGGGTGGTATTGTACTGCGGCCAGTCGGCACTTGCGGCCCCTTGCAACGGCACCAGGTTAACAAGGTCGAATATTTCACCCAAGTTTACCGCGAATGCCTCGGCGCGCTGGCCAACAAACACTTTGCCCTCGCCACATGCCCCGAAGTTGACCGGGTTGATGTAAGTGTTTGCATAGGCGGCATAGTCCGGGATCGTCTTGTTGCCGATATTGTCGATCGGCTTGGTGAAACCTCCGGTAGGCGACAGGGTCCGGCGCGTCCCTGTGCGGCGGTCACCGGATACCATCGTAAACGCATAGCTTTCGGTTTCGTTGATGTTGTCGCTGTCAGTTTGAGCACCCGGAATGCTTCCGGCCTGACGCAGCGGGATTGCAACCATCTGGCCGCCGATGTTCAACTCGATCCCGTTGGCGCCCTTCAGCGCGGTCGAGAAGTCGAACTGGAACGTCACATCTTCGACAGCATCGCCGTTGTTGTCGATGTGAATCTCATAAAGCGCGTCGTTGTCGAGTGCGAAGTAGTTCGGGCCGCCATAGGGGGCCTGAAGCGGGATGTAGTTCGCGATCA
Organism: Paracoccaceae bacterium; assembly: GCA_031400505.1. Classification (GTDB taxonomy): domain Bacteria; phylum Pseudomonadota; class Alphaproteobacteria; order Rhodobacterales; family Rhodobacteraceae; genus JAIYDJ01. The sequence continues at coordinate 71,872 of JANNPZ010000091.1, forward strand.
GCGTGACAAAGTCTTCACGACCCGGCTCATAGCTGCGGAACATGTAAAAGTCTGTGGCGTCAACGCGCGGCATGCCGGAAATCGCCGGGGCTTCGCGGTGGCTGGATGCCATTGCAACCGCACCTGTCAGCGCGACAGATCCGGCAAGCAAGGTGGTCAGCATGTAACTTGAACGTTTGGTCATCCGTTTCTCCTGGTGGCTGCCCAGCGGGCGTTTTTAAGCATAGGGCAGGGGTGGCCATCCCTGATGTGTCGGACGCAAACGGGTCGTCTCGTTTGGTACAACACGACAGCAGACATCAAGAACGGGCCATTCCTTAACCTTTGCGTCTGATGTACGAGAAGGCGCTGGAGAAAGTTTCAGGCAATGTCGGAATTTGAAATGAGCGGGCCGCGTTCGCAAGACCGGATCAAGGTGCTGTGACAAACGCGTTGACTGATCCTGTCTGGCTTTCGGTTACGACCGCGCTCATCTGTGTGCTGATCCGGGTTTCGGTGGTCGATTGGCGCAGCTTTCGCATTCCGGATGTGCTGAGCCTGCCGTTGATAGGTGCGGGGTTGTTGATCGCCTGGGTGCTGCCGGATGTCGCGCAAACCGATGTTGCGTTTCGCGATCATCTGATCGGCGCGATTGGCGCGTTCGTTCTGTTTGCCGGGTTGGGCGAGGCAATCTACCGCCGCACCGGCCAGGATGCGCTGGGGCTGGGCGATGCCAAGCTGTTTTCGGCATCGGGGGCGTGGCTGGGCTGGCAGGCGTTGCCTGCCGTTCTTCTGGTCGCATCGGTTGCAGGGCTGGCATACGCGCTGTTCGTGCGAAACCGCCATGGTACGTCACGGATTGCATTCGGCCCATGGATTGCGCTTGGCTTTCTGGGGGTGTGGCTGTCGGCTGCCATGGGGTACTGAAGGGTTGACGGGACGCCGTCGCGCAAAAATTGCTCTTTCAGGCGGCAAGGCGATGAAACTTCCCTGAACAAGCTGGCGTAACATGGATAGGGCGAAGACTAGGTTCGCGTGATTGCTGGATTGGGGACGGGATATGGATATTCGTTTGCGATTGGGTCTGGCGGTTTGCCTTTTTGCGCTGCCCCCGCAGCTGGCACTGGCCCATACCGGAGAAGACATAGGCGGATTTGCGTCTGGTTTTCTGCATCCGATTTCCGGGCTGGATCATGTGGTGGCGATGGTAGCCGTCGGGTTGTGGGGCGGCATCTTGGGTGCGCCCGCACTTTGGCGGTTGCCGATCCTGTTTCCCTTGATGATGGCGGTGGCAGGGGCTGCGGGCGTGGCCAACATTCCGTTGCCGGGGGTCGAGGTGGGAATAGCCCTGTCGGGTGTCGTTCTGGGCTTGATGGTGTTTCTTGCGGTACGCGCGCCGGAATGGGTGGCGCTGGCGCTGGTCGGGGTGTTCGCGGTGTTTCACGGGCATGCGCATGGCGTGGAACTTCCGACATCGGCCAATCCGCTGACGTATGCCGTGGGTTTTGTGGTGGCGACAGGCCTGCTGCATCTGTCAGGCATCGGCATCGGGATGCTGGGCCGCTGGCCAGTGGGTCAGGTCGCGGTACGCGGGGCCGGGGCTGCAATTGCGCTGGCCGGGGCCGCGTTTCTGACGGGTGTTGCGTGAAGGCTGCGCGTGCGGGTCTGTTGTTGATGATGATACCGGGCAAAGTAGCAGCGCATGGCGGCTTGCCCGGTGGCGGCGGGTTTTACAGCGGGGTCGCGCATCCGGTTCTGGCAGTCGAGCAGTTCTTGGCGCTGCTGGCCTTCGGATTGCTGCTGGGGCGGCAAACAGGGGCCTATGCGCGCAGCCCGCTGGGGGTGCTGGTCCTTGGCGTTGCGGGGGGGCTGGCGTTTGGCACGATGGGCGTGGCTGACGAACCGATGCTGCTTGCGATGGCGCTGGTGTGCGGCGCGGGCGTGGCAGTGTCGCTGCCACCCCCGATCTGGGGGACGGCGGTGCTTGCGGGCCTGATCGGGTGGCTGGTCGGGCGCGGTACGGATGTGCCAAGCACAATTCCGGCAAGTCTGGTCGATGCCAGCATGCCCTACGCCGGGGTCTTTGTCGGTGTTGTCCTGATCACGCTGAACGCCGCCGCTTTGGCGATGGTGGCGCAAGGGCCGGTCCCAAGGACGGCGGTGCGTGTGCTGGGGTCCTGGATTGCAGCAATTGCCCTTATGGTTGTGGCGTTGCGGATCAGCGGCACAGGTGTGTCTTGATGAGCCGGATTTTTCATGAAACCGCAAGGCCTTACCTGGCGAGCGTGGGCCTTGGTCTGGTTGTGGTGGCAGCCGCAAGCATCTTTGCCGCGACAGACCCAAATCAGAGGCTGACCGATGAAACCGTCGTTGCCAGCTTGCAGACCAACGGAAAGGCGCACTCTGACGAGGTGAAGATCGCCCTGCGCGCCACGCGTGACAAACCGGATGATCTGCCCGCCGCAAAGGCCGCAGCACGGGTGCTGATCCATGACGGGCGCAACGCCGGGGATACCCGGCTGGTTGGCGCGGCCTTGGGGGTTTTGCGCCCGTTCATGGCAAACCCGGATGCGCAGGTGCTGTATCTGGCGGCAACGGCCCGACAGTATCAGCATGATTTTCCGGGTGCGCTGATCTTGCTGGACGAGGCGATCTTGCGCGATCCGTCCGATGTCAATGCCGTTCTGACCCGTGCAACCGTGCAGATCGTTCAAGGCAGGTTCGGTCTGGCGGCACAGGATTGCGATCGTCTGAGTGCCTTGTCGCGGCCAGACCTTGGGTTCTTGTGCCAGGTAACTGCGCGCCTTCTGACCGCCGATGCCCCGCAGTTCTACGACCGTCTGGGTGTCCTGCTGGCGAAACCGGGCTTGCTTGACCCTGGTTTGCATGGCTGGGCGCGCGGACTGCAAGGCGAAATCGCCGCATTGCAAGGCAACACTGCCATCGCGCAAAGGCACCTTGCGGCAGTGGTTGCGGACGACCCGTTGGCCCTGCGAGAGCGGCTTTTGCTGGCGGACCTGTTGCTGGCGGACGGGAAGGCAGACGATGTGCTGGCGCTGTTGCAACCGGCAATTCCAGCGGACGGGGTTTTGATCCGCCGGGTGCTCGCGCAGCGGGCCTTGGGTGTCACTTCGGCCAAGCAGACGGACACAACCGAACTGGCAAAGCGGTTCAAGCTGAACCTCGATCTGGGCCTGACAGCCCACGCGCGCGAAGAAACGCTGTATTTTCTGCACATCGCAAAAGATCCAGTGCTGGCCTTGCAGCGGGCCAAGGTAAACTGGGACCTGCAACACGAAATCGAGGATGCGCAACTGCTGATCGATGCGGCTATGTTTGCCAATCAACCCGAAGCCGCCGCGCGGGTGCTGCGCTGGATGGCAGAACAATCCGTCGTCGTTCCCGCATTACGGATTCCGGATGCCATCCGAGAGGCCGCGAAATGAGGGTTTTGGTGCTGATGCTTCTGTTGGGCCTTGGCCTGGCAGAAGCGGCTTTTGCGCATGAAACCACGCGGTCCTATGTGGCCATCTCCCGTGACGGTTCGGATATGACAGTCGATGTCCAAATCGCCTTTCGCGATATCGAAGTTGCGGTTTGGCTGGACGAAAATCTTGATAGTCAGATCACCTGGGGCGAAACATCGCGCAGGATAGAGGCGGTTTCGGACTATATGACCGCCGCCTTGACGTTCGAGGCGAACGGGCCGTGCAAACTGATCCGGGTTGAACATGGCACATCGCAGAATGCCGGGATCGACTATCTCGACCTCAGCTTTGATGGCATTTGTCCTGATCCGGACCCGAACTCTGTCCCCGGTGCCGGCCTGAGGGTCACATCGCGGCTGTTTGCCGAGTTCGACCCCGACCATCGGGTTTTCCTGACCGCAAACATCGGCGGTTCTTCGACGACGTCCCTTCTGGGCGGGGGCGATACCTCTATTCTATTGTCAGGCACAAACATCGGCCCGGCAGAGATTTTTTCCACCTATTTCAAAGAGGGTGTCCGGCATCTGCTGGAAGGTGCAGATCATCTGGTGTTCTTGCTTTTGCTGATCTTGCCTGCGGCGTTCGCGCAAACGAGCCTGCCCCAAGCCGCAGCTGGCGTTCTGATTGCGGTCACCGGCTTTACACTGGCACATGCGTTGACGCTTACCGCCGCCGCCACCGCAATCCTGCGGCCCCCGTCGTTGTTCATCGAAGTCCTGATTGCAGTGTCGATCGTCATCACTGCAATCGACAATCTGCGCCCGTTCATACCTGCCCCGCGCGCGGCGGTTGCGGCGTTCTTCGGGCTGATCCACGGCTTTGGGTTTGCGACGGCTTTGGGGGCGCTGCCGCTGTCGGGTTCATCCTTCGCGACCGCGCTGATCGGGTTCAATCTGGGGATCGAAGCGGCACAGTTCGGCCTGGTCGTTCTGATCCTGCCCGCATTTTATGTTCTGCGAAAGCACCGGCTATTCTTGCAAGTCGGCAGTCTTGGTGGGATCGTGGTCGGGCTATTCTGGGTGTGGGACCGGCTCGCGACGTAAAAGAAGGGCTATGTTCTGCCGGCCCGGTGTCCGTTTTTTTGTTCGGCCTATCTGGCCACACTGAAAGGCCGAGATGCAACGACACGATCCGGCAGTCTTGTTGCGTATGCTGTTTGACCGGGCGGTCGCGGTTGCCGATCCGATGCGGTCGCTTGCCCGGCACCTACCCCCCAGGCCGGTGGGTCGGGTGCTGGTGATCGGTGCGGGCAAGGCCAGCGCGCGGATGGCCGAGGCGGTCGAGGCGGTCTGGGGGCCATGCGAGGGGCTGGTGATCACCCGTTATGGCTATGGGCGGGCGTGCCGGGGGATCGAGATCGCCCTCGCGGCGCATCCGGTTCCCGATGCGGCGGGGGCAAGGGCGACTGCTCGGATGCTAGACTTGCTGGCGGGTCTGGGGCCCGATGATCTTGTGCTTGCGCTGATGTCGGGCGGTGCCTCGGCGCTGCTGGTGGCCCCGGTGGAGGGGGTCAGTCTGGCTGACAAGCAGGCGGTGAATGCGGCCCTGCTGGCGTCGGGCGCGCCGATTGCCCAGATGAACACGGTCCGCAAGCATTTAAGCCGGGTCAAGGGGGGGCAATTGGCGGCGGCGGCCCATCCGGCACGGGTGCTGTGCCTGATGATCTCGGATGTGCCGGGGGATGATCCGGCGTTCATCGGATCGGGGCCGACGGTGGGGGATGCCACGACCCCGGCCGATGCGCTTGCGATCCTGGCGCGGTGGGGGGTGGCGGTGCCTGCGTCGGTGACGGCTGCGCTGAACCGGCCTTCGGGTGTGATCGCGCCGGATGATGCGCGTCTGGGCCGCGTCGAAAACGTGATCTATGCCGCTCCTGCGCAATCGCTGGCCGCTGCGGCCGATCTGGCGCAAGGCTGCGACGTGCGCAGTCTCGGCGATGCGCTGGAAGGAGAAGCCCGCGACATTGCGGCGGATCAGGCGCGGCTGGCGACCGGGATCGCGGCCAGCCTGCGGCACGGGGATCGTCCGGTGCTGCTGCTGTCGGGTGGCGAGTTGACGGTGACACGGCGCGGCGACGGGATTGGCGGGCCGAATGCCGAGTTCTGTCTGGTCCTCGCGCTGGCTTTGCGGGGGCATCCGCAGGTCCACGCGCTGGCTTGCGATACCGACGGGGTGGATGGCGCGGCAGAGGTGGCGGGGGCGATCATCGACCCCGGCACGCTGGCCCGCGCCGATGCCTTGGCGCTGGATGCCGCTGACCATCTTGCACGCAACGACGCCCACAGCTTTTTTGCGGGTATCAAAGGTCAGGTCGTGACCGGTCCTACGTTGACAAATGTCAACGATTTCCGTGCGGTGCTGGTGTTGCCGCCAGGGTGAAAATCGGGTTCAGGCGACAGTGTCTGCCGCCAACGCCTCGAACAGGCGGGCCACAGCCTCTGCGCCGGGGTCGATATTCCCGGTCAGCTTTTCGGCGTTCACATAGGCCGACCGACCCGCCTTGGCCTGTACCATGGTCGCGGTGTGGTCAGCACCTTTGCGCGCGGCAGTAGCCGCCGCTGCAAAGCCCTGATCCAGCATGTCCAATGCCGGATGCAATGCGTCGATCATAGTACGATCGCCCAGATTAGCTCCGCCGATCTTCTGCATCCGATCCAACCCCGCGCGCAACGAGTCGCGCATCGTCATCCCGCTGGACGCCGCATCGCCTGCGGCAGCAAAGAAGATCGCAAGCAGCACACCCGAAGAGCCGCCCATCGTCTGGCTCAACTCCAGCCCGATGGCGCGGTAAAGCTGCGTATGATCGGCCAATGGCAACTGATCGACCGCCCCGATCAGCGCGCGCGACGCCCCGGCCAGCGTTGATCCGGTATCGCCATCGCCCGACTTGGCATCCAGCGCGTTCAGATGGCTTTCAAGGCCGGTCATGATTGTGCAGCAGCGGATCAGAAACTCGCGCGTCGTCGCATGGGCCGAAGGGATCGGGCGTATCGGCGACAGCCCGTCCGGAAGGGCAAGCACGGAAAGTTGCGTGACAGCCGTGCAGCCAGGCCAGGCAGCAAGCGGCGTCGGCGCACACAACGCCGCCTCGTCAGCCTCTGTCAGCGCCAGAAGCGAGATCGAAAACCCCTGCATGTCCAAGGAGGTCATCATCGCCGCAGGCCCCACGATATGGCTGATCCGCCCGGCAAGGCGCGAGCGCAAAAGCTCGCACGCCAGCACCGACATCTCCAGCGCCGAGGTGCCGCCAAGATTGTTCAGCAGCACGACATGCCGTCCGTCGCCCAGCAGATGGTCCAGCCTTTCCACCATCGCGGCCATCGCCTGTTCGGCCCCGGTATAGCCGATCTGTTCGACCCCCGGCTCGCCGTGAATGCCCAGACCCAACTCGGCCTTGCCAGGCTCGATGCGCGCCTCTTTCGCCGACCCCGGCACCGTGCAGGTATCAAGTGACATGCCGATGGATTTGACCCCCGCGATCACCCGTTCCGCCGCCGCTGTCACCGTCGCAAGATCCGCGCCACCTTCGGCCAGATGCCCCGCGATCTTGTGGACAAACAGTGTTCCGGCCAGCCCGCGCGACTGCGGCAGATCGGGCAGGGCGATATCGTCGCCCACAATGACCATGTTCACCTTCAACCCGAAGGCCCGCGCCCGTTCGACCGCGAGGCCAAAGTTCAAACGGTCGCCAGTATAGTTCTTGACCACCAGAAGACAGCCCGCAGGCCCCGTCACCGCCAAAATCCCCGCCAGCACCGCATCGACCGAAGGCGAGGCGAACACATCGCCGCAGACCGCCGCCGTCAACATTCCCGGCCCGACAAACCCGGCATGTGCCGGTTCATGCCCCGATCCGCCACCCGACACGATGGCCACGCGCGCCCGGTCCCAATCGGCGCGCACCACCACGCGGATATGCGGATAGCCGTCCAGCCGGGCCAGTTTTCCGCCCGAAGCCATGATCAGCCCGTCGATCGCCTCGGTCACGATGTTTTCGCGCAGGTTCATGAATTGGGTCATCGGGGGGTCTCCTCAGGCCAGACGGTTGCCAGCGGCATCAAAGTAGAACGGCCGCCGTGGTTGGATTTTCACGATATCGCCGCTGCGCAGCGGGGTATGCGCATCGGTCACCGTGGTGATGTCGTGGTGGTTGAAGGTCAGGTGCAGCCGCGTCTGATCGCCCAGATGCTCGACCCGTTTCACGAGGCTGTCCTGACCTGCGCCCTGCTCGATCTGCTCGGGGCGCAGGCCGATCTTCACCGCGCCTGCGGGGGCAGATCCGAACAGATCGGCGGGCAGGATGTTGATATGCGGCTGACCCAGCCGGCCTGCGGCATAGATGCTGACCGGGTTCTCGTAAATCTCGCGCGGCGCGCCGAACTGCACCAGCCGCCCGTGATCCAGCACGCCGACATGCGTGGCCATCGTCATCGCCTCGATCTGGTCATGGGTGACATACAGGAACGTGGCGCCAAGATTGGATTGGATGCTCTTCAACTCGACCCGCAGATCGGCGCGCAGTTTCGCGTCAAGGCTGCTGAGGGGTTCATCCATCAGATAGACCGCCGGGTTGCGCACCAAAGCGCGCCCGATCGATACCCGCTGCATCTCGCCCCCCGACAGGGCGGTCGCCTTGTTGTCGAGCTTGTGGCTGATCTGCAGGGTTTCCGCCACTTCGGCGACCTTGCGGGCGATGTCGGCGGCAGGCGTGCGCAGCAGCGGCGATTTCAGCGGAAACGCCATGTTTTCGCGCACGGTCAGATGCGGGTAAAGCGAGTATTGCTGAAACACCATCGCCACGTTGCGCTGCGCCGGCGTCAGCCCGCGCATGGATGCCCCGCCGATCAGCACATCGCCGCTGTCGGGGGTATCAAGCCCCGACACCATGCGCAGCACGGTCGTCTTGCCCGCCCCGGTCGGACCCAGCAGCACGACGAACGAGCCATCGGGAATGTCGAAGGTTACATCCGACAATGCGGCCTTTGCCCCGAACGCCTTGGACACTTTGCGCAACAGAACTTCAGCCATGGGTCAGAACCCCTTGATTAGCGGTCGAGATCAACGCATGGCCGTCGGGTGCGAACAGACTGATCGAGCGTGCATCAAAGGCGAGCCCGGTCATCTCGCCCGTTCGCACCACCAGATCCGACGCCAGCCGCGCCTTGACCAGCCCGCAGGGGGTGTCGAGCGTGACGATCTGCGTTGTGCCGAGGTATTCCGTCGCCAAAACGCGCCCGCGGAACCCCGCCGCATCGTCCAGCCGCACATGTTCGGGCCGCACGCCAAAGGTCAGCGGGCCTTCGGTTCCGGTAACCACCTGCGGGACTTCGACAGCGGCATCGTGCAATTGCACGCTCGTTGCACCGTTCCCCACCATCCCGTTGAACGACAGAAGGTTCATCGCGGGCGATCCGATGAAGCGCGCCACGAAAGTTGTCGCAGGCCAGTCGTAGATGTCCTGCGGGCGGCCGAACTGTTCGACAACGCCGTGGTTCATCACCACGATCTTGTCGCCCATCTGCATCGCCTCCAGCTGGTCATGCGTGACATAAACAGTGGTAGCCCCCATCCGGTCGTGCAAGCTGCGCAATTCCTGTGCCATCCGCTCGCGGAACTCGGCATCGAGCGCGCCCAAAGGTTCGTCCATCAGAAAACAGGCCGGATCGCGGACGATGGCGCGGCCCAAAGCCACCCTCTGTCGGTCCCCGCCCGATAGCCCCCCCACAGGACGATCCAGAATGTCGGTGATCCCCAGAATGCCCGCCACCTCGGCCACCTTGGCTTGCACCTGCGCGCGCGGCATCCCCTGACTGACCAACGGATACGAGATGTTTTTTCTCACGTTCAGATGCGGGTAAAGCGCGAACATCTGGAACACGAAGGCGATGTCGCGCTGGCTGGCGGGTTTCTGGCTGACCTCTTCGCCATTGATGTAGATCTCGCCCGATGTGGGCAGCTCCAACCCTGCGATCATCCGCAAGGTCGTGGTCTTGCCGCAGCCAGACGGCCCCAGCAGCATGAAAAACTCGCCGTGCCCGATGGTGAAGCTTGACGATTGCACGGCGGTGAAGGCACCGAATTCCTTGCGCAAGTTCCGAATGATGATCTCAGCCAAGTGTCGGCCCCTTCTTTCGGGAATGATACATGAAAGCATCGGCGATGCAGATGGACAGGGCCACCTTGTCCAAAGGCAGGCCCACCGGCACGCGCACCGCGCGATTGCCTTCGAAGGTCAGCCTGTCGCCAAAGCGGTGCCGCCAGGCTTCAACCAGCGAAGTCTGGCAATTCACCAGAAGCTTGCAATCACCGGTCACCTTGTCCCACCCGATGCGGACTGTGGTCCCGACACGGCCGGGAAGATAAGCAGGTTCTCCCCAACTCAGAGCCTCTTCGACAGAAGCGATCCCATCAGTTGAGGCCGTCGTCAGCACCAGATCCCGCAAGGCACGCGCGCAAATCTGACTTTCGGTCGGGAACCCGGCCAAGGCGGCTTCCACGTCTGCGGGTGGTTCCCGGGTCATGATCGATCTTCCGGGAAATGGCTGACGATGATGAACATCACAGTTCCGATCAGCGTCACGAGGAAGGAATAGCTGAACAGGATCATCGCAAAGGGCTGCATCAGCATCACGACGCCCAAGGCGATCAGCACGGTCGCGAGCATCTCCCACGGGCCGCGGCGCATTCGCCGAAGGCCGCTGAAAAAGTCTTTCATTTGCGTACCGCCCCGAATGTGATGCCCCTTAGCAGGTGTTTGCGCAAGAGGATCGTGAAGACCATGATCGGCACCAGAAACAGCGTGGCCCCGGCAGCAACCGCGGGCCAATCCTTGCCGCCCGTGCCGATGATGGTGGGAATGAACGGCGGGGCGGTCTGTGCGGTGCCGGATGTCAGCAGGGCGACGAAGGCGTATTCGTTCCACGCAAAGATCAGGCAGAAGATCGCGGTTGACGCAATCCCGGTCGCCGCCTGCGGCAGGACCACCTTCACGAAGGCCTGAAACCGGCTGTAACCATCGACCAGTGCCGCCTCTTCATACTCGCGCGGGATCTCGTCCATGAACCCCTTCAGCAGCCAGACCGACAGCGACAGGTTGACGGCGGTGTAAAGGATGATCATCCCCAGATGCGTGTCAGACAGGCCAAGCTGGCGATACATCAGGAAAATCGGGATGGCGACGGCGATGGGCGGCATCATCCGGGTGGACAGGATGAAGAACAAAAGATCGTCCTTGAACGGCACCTTGAACCGGCTGAACGCGTAGGCGGCGATCGTGCCCAGAAACACCGACAGGAAAGTCGATCCGAACCCGATGATCACCGAGTTCATGAACCGCTCGCCGTACTTGGATGGCCCGGTGATCACCATGTCATACTGCCGCGCGATGGCGTCATAGAAGGTGGCAGGCGGGGGCAGGGCGGCGAGGTCTTCGGGGGTGACGCGGCTGCGCGTGGTAAAGAGGTTGACGTAACCTTCGACGGAAGGCGTGAAAAGCACTTTCGGCGGATAGGCGATGGCGTCGGCGGGGGTCTTGAACCCGGTGGCGATGATCCAGATCAGCGGGATCAACGTCAGGATCGCATAACCCACGACCAGAACACCGGCGACCCATTTCTGCCCGTTCGACGGCTCAGTGATCGAATAACTGCTCATCTGTCCTTCACCTTGTTCAACGCCTTCACATAGATCGAGGCGAGGCCAAACACCGTCACGAACAGGATCACCGCATAAGCCGAGGCATAGCCGGTGCGCCATTTCTCAAACGCCTCGCGTTTGAGGTCGATCGAAGTCAACTCGGTCGTCGATCCCGGCCCGCCCCCTGTCAGCTGCACCACAAGGTCGAACATTTTGAAGTTTTCGATGCCGCGGAAAAGGACTGCCAGCATCAAGAATGGCAGGGCCATCGGGATCGTGATCGTCCAGAACTGCCGCCATTTGCTGGCACGGTCGCATTCCGCCGCCTCATAGATGCTGGACGGGATTGAACGCAGCCCTGCCAGGCAGATCAGCATCACGAAGGGCGTCCACATCCAGGTATCGACGATCACGATGGCCCAGGGGGCAAGGCTGACATCGCCGATCATCGAAAAGCTGGCAGGGTCGGTGCCGGTCAGGAACTGGATGAAATAGTTGAACAATCCGATCTGCGGCTGATAGAGGAACGTCCAGAAATTGCCCACGACCGCAGGCGACAGCATCATCGGCAGCACGATCAGCGTCGTCCACAGATCGTTGCCACGGAACTTCTTGTTGATCAGATAGGCCAGGGCAAAGCCGATCAGCACCTGCAGGATGATGGTCCAGATCAGGAAATGCGCGGTGGCCTGAAGCGTGACCCAGGTATCGGGATCGGTCAGGATCTTGCGATAGTTCTCGATCCCCACAAACTCGACTGCGTTGTTGGGCCGGTTCGTGCGGAAGTTGGTCAGGCTGAGACGGATTGTCCAGATCAGCGGAAAGATGTTCACCGCCAACAGCAGAAAGATCGTCGGCGCCACGAACAGCCAGGCAAGCGTGCGATCCGAAAGGCCCCGCACGCGATGCACCAAAGCGGGCGCAGATCTTTGGGGCGTGGGCAAGCCAACGCGCGAAACCAATGGGTCTGACATGGTGCGGACTTTCTCGAGGGCGACCAGAAGATAATGCGCGAGGTTCCGTTGGCCCTCAAGAACCTCGCGCGCGTCGCCCGCCGCTTTGAGCAGCGGGCGACAATCGTATCAGTAGATCAGTACTTGCCTTCTTCTTCGAAGACGGCCGTCCAGTCGGCGACCAGACCGTCCAGCGCCTCTTTGGCGGTGCCGTTGCCGGCCACGACATAGTCGTGGATGCGTTCCTGCGACGGCTGCAGCAGCGAGGCATAGGCAGGCTCTGCCCAGAAGTCCTTCACGATCGCCATGCTGTCGAGGAAGGTCTGCGCGTAGGGCTGGCTTGCGACGAAGCCCGGATCCTCGACCACTGCACGCAGCGCCGAGAAGCCACCCAACTGCCACCACTTGGCCTGCACTTCGGGCTGCGCGAACCACTGGATGTAGGTCAGCGCCGCCTCTTGCTTTTCGGATGCTGCCACGACCGAAATCCCTTGGCCGCCAAGCTGGGCGAACTTGTCGCCGTTCGGACCTGCCGGGTTGGCGAAGTAGCCGGTCACATCGCCGCCAACGGTGGCATCGGTGTGGAACCCGGGCCAAGTGAAGGCGAAGTTCATCTGCAAGGCAACCTGACCGGATTTGAAGGCATCGACAGCCTCGCCCATGTAGCTGTTGGACGAACCGGGCGGGGTGCAGCAATCGTAAAGGGCCTTGTAGTATTCAAGCCCTGCAACGGCACCTTCAGAGTTCACGAAGCCTTCCATCTCGTAGGGCTTTTCGGGGTTGTCGTACTGGAACCCGAAGCCGTACATCGTGTTCATCGCACCCATGGTGATGCCTTCCGAGCCACGCTCGGTATAGATCGAGGCACCGTAGACGGTCTTGCCGTCGATCTCACGCTCGTCAAAGAACGTGGCGATGTCCATCAACTCGGCATAGGTTGCAGGAACACCCAGATCGCGGCCATACTTTTCCTTGAACTCGGCCTGAATTTCCGGACGGGCGAACCAATCCTTGCGATAGGTCCAGCCGACCACGTCACCAAAGGCGGGCAGCGACCAGTAGTTCGGCGTGCCCTTGGGCCATTCTGCATAGCCGCGCACGGTGGCGGGGATAAAGGCGTCCATCGAGATGCCGTTGGCATCGAAGAAATCGTTCAGCTTGACGTAATGGCCGTTTTCGGCCGCGCCGCCGATCCACTGGCTGTCGCCGATCATCAGGTCACAGAGCTTGCCGCCCGAGTTCAATTCGTTCAGCATCCGGTCGGCGAAGTTGGTCCACGGCACGAATTCGAAAGTCATCTTGTTGCCCGACTGGGCCTCGTAGTCCTTGCTGAGTTCGATCAGCGCGTTTGCCGGGTCCCATGCGGCCCAGCACAGGGTCAGGTCTTCGGCCTGCGCGGCGGATACGCCAAAGGCGAGCGCCACGGATGCCGTCGACAAAAGCAGTCTCTTGTTCATTTGGTTTCCTCCCCAATGCCGACCGCAGCCTCCTCGCCGCGACTCTGTGCATCGGAAGGCTAGCTGAGGTGCGCACCTCAAGGCAAGCGTTTTGTTTGAGGTACGCACCTGAATTCCATTGCGCGCCCTTGGATTTTCAGCGACACAAAAAGCAGAGCACAGGTTCAACGATGCGGCCAACGACAAAAGATCTGGCGATAGCGGCAGGGGTCAGCCTTGCGACTGTGGATCGGGTCTTGAATGACCGAACCGGAGTCCGAAAGGACACGGTTGATCGCGTCGTTCAGGCTATCGAAAAGATCGGGTTTACCCGCAACCTGGCCGCTGCGAATCTTGCGCGCGGCAAGGCTTATCGGTTGCTGTTCATGTTGCCCAGGACCGGTGATCAGTTCCTGGCGGGGTTGGTCAGCCGGATCGCAGAGGCCAATCTAGCATTTGCTGCAGAAATGACCCGGGCCGATGTTGTGCATATCCATGAAAGCGATCCGCACAAGATTGCCAATCTGCTACGGGAATTGGATGCGTTCCATGTTGACGGTGTGGCGATCATGGCGCCAGAGTCGCCACAGGTTCGTGATGCGATGGGGCGATTGGCCGAACGGGGGATCGAAGCCGTGAGTTTCATCTCGGGGCAGACCGGCAGCAGCAGCGGAAATTTCGTTGGCATTGATAACTTTGCTGCCGGGGCAACCGCTGGTCGTTTGATGGGGCGATTTGCGGATCGCAGAGCCGGTACCCTTCTGGTGGTCGCAGAGACGATGCACGCGCTTGACAGTCTTGAGCGGCGACTGGGCTTTGACGCGGTTGTCAATTTCGACTATCAGCACCTGACCGTTCTGCCGTCGCTCGAAACCTATGGCGACGCCGACCGGACGCAGCGCATCCTGCAGCGCTGCTTTGACAGCCACCCCGACATTGCGGGCGTCTACGTCCTGAATTCCGAGGCTCGTTTGGCGCTGGAAATCCTTGCTGGACAACGGGCAAAAGGCCGCCCCCTGATCATCGCTCATGAACGCACCCCGTTTACCGAAGCGGCCCTGATGGCTGACAGGATCGACGCCCTGATCACCCAAGACCCAGGCCATCTGGTGCGCAGCGCCATCCGCATCTTGCGCGCCAGGTGCGACCGCCGTGATGTGCTGGCCTCGCAAGAGCGCATCAGAATCGAGATATTGCTGAAAGAGAACGTTTCAGTGCCCGGCTGGCGCCCCGAGCATGAAACCGCTGGTGGCCATTAGGCCGCTGCCCTGTGTGGCGCGCGGTCTTTGCGCCAGGACAGGCCCACTGCACCGTCCTTTCCAAGCCGCGCTCCAGATCCTATAAGGCCCCATCTGCCAAGGAGTTTGCCCCATGCGCCGCGCCAAAGTGTCTCGGAAAACCAAAGAGACCGAAATTACCGTGACGGTCGATCTGGACGGCACGGGGCAGAGCCAATCGGCCACCGGAATCGGATTCTTCGACCACATGATGGATCAGTTGGCCCGCCATTCGCTGATCGACATCACGCTGCAAGCCGCGGGCGACCTGCATATCGACGACCATCACACGGTCGAGGATTGTGGCATCGCGCTTGGTCAGGCCGTCAGCCAGGCTTTGGGCGACAAGCGGGGTATCCGGCGCTATGGCCGGTTTCAGCTTGTTATGGATGATGCCCGCGTGGACTGCGCACTTGATCTGTCAGGGCGGCCCTATCTGGTTTGGAGTCTCGATTTCCCGACCGCTAAGATCGGCACCTTTGATACCGAACTGGTCCGCGAGTTCTTTCAGGCATTCGCGACCCATGGCGGCATCACGCTGCATGTGGACCGTTTGCACGGGATCAACAGCCATCACATTGCCGAAGCCGCGTTCAAGGCGGTGGCGCGCGCCCTGCGCGAGGCTGTCGAGGCTGATCCACGGCAGTCAGACGCCGTGCCTTCCACCAAGGGCGTGCTGTGAGCCTGACCGTTCTGATCGATTACGACTCGGGCAACCTGCATTCGGCTTCAAAAGCGTTTCAGAGAATGGCCGCCGAGGTGGGGGCGGGCGAGGTGCTGGTCACGTCGCGCCCCGAAGACGTCGAACGCGCGGATCGCGTGGTTTTGCCTGGTGACGGGGCGTTTCCCGCGTGCAGGCTGGCGTTGGGGTCCTTTGGCGGGCTTTTCGAGGCCATTGACGATGCGGTACGCCGGCGCGCTGTGCCGTTTCTGGGGATTTGCGTTGGCATGCAGATGCTGGCTGACTGGGGGCGCGAGTATCACGACACTCCCGGCTTTGGCTGGATCGGCGGAGAAGTGGTGCGGATCATTCCCGACAGCCCGGCAATGAAGGTGCCGCATATGGGCTGGAACGATCTGGTGATCGATCAGGCGCATCCGGTTCTGGCCGGTATCGCCACGGGCGATCATGCGTATTTCGTGCACTCCTACCATTACCGAGTGAAAGCTTCAGGCGACCGGCTGGCCCATGTGGACTATGCAGGCGCAGTCACCGCTATCATCGGACGCGACAACATCATCGGCACCCAGTTCCACCCCGAGAAAAGTCAGGCGACCGGCCTGCGGCTGATCGGCAATTTCCTGACGTGGCGACCTTAGGCCGGTCGTCGTCTGAACACCCGCCCGTCAATCGCCATCAACCCCAGCGCGATCAACCCAAATCCCGCCAGATGTTCCGCGCGCAGATGCTCGCCCAGCAAGCCGACGCCCAACAGCGTGGCACTGACCGGGATCAGAAATGTCACCAGTGACAGATTGGTCGCCCCGGCCACTGACAGAATGCGAAAAAAGATCAAATATGCCAGCGCGGTCGACAGGATTGCCAGTCCGATCACCGCAAGCACCGCCTTTGTGCCGGGTGCAGGCAGCAACCACGGCATGTCGATCAGCAGCCAGACAGGGGCAAGCATTGCGGTCGAACACGTCAGTTGACCAAACGCCGTGGTCATCGGCGAAATCCCCATCGTTTTGAACCTGCGGCCCCAGACACCACCAAACCCGTAGGACATCGCCGCGGCAAGGCATGCCAAATTGGCCCAGACATCGCCGCTGGCCCCAGCCCCCGACAGCATTATCACCACACCGCCAAATCCGAGCAACACCCCCGTGACCTTGGCCACGCCTGCGCGTTCATCCGTGGTGGCGACATGCGCGACAATTACCGTGAACAGTGGCGTCGTGGCGTTCAATATCGCGGCAAGGCTGCTGGATATCTGACCCTGCGCCAACACGAACAGGGTGAAGGGGATGGCGTTGTTGAACAGACCCATCACCGCCAGCGCAAACCAGACCGCCACCGTGCGCGGCATTGATCCGCCCGTCAGGCGCAACGCTACACCAAGGGTCGCAGCCGCAAGCGCCACGCGACACCAAACGATGGTCAGTACCGGAAGACCGGTCAGTGCCAGTTCGATAAAGAAGAACGACCCACCCCAAAGCAGCGACAGGGCGACCAACAGCAACCAGTTTCTTGTCGACATCCGGACCCCCTTTGCAACGGGGTCCAATATGTCCGGGCCGCGCGAGGAACGCGACCCGAAAGCTGCTTCTACTTCAACTTGGTCCAGGTCTGCTTCGAGCAGATCAACCCCCCGGCGACACAACCCGCCAGTGCCATCTGGTCGCCGTTCAACGCGATCGTACCGTAATAGATCTTGTCGTTGGATGGCCGCCAGACCTTGCCTTCGTAGTTGCCGTCGCCCTGCGGTGCCATGTCGATCACCAGCGTTTTGCCAAGGTTCTCGGACTGGTATTCCTCGGTGCCCTTGAAGGTCCGCGAAATGACGCCGCAAAAGTTCGGCCCACAGGGCCCAATTGTGACATGGGCAAAGGCGCCGTCGTCTTCCTCGGTCTTCCAGATGCCTTCGACGGGGTCGGCAAAGGCGCTGCCGGCGGCGAACAGCACGGCGAAACTGATAGCAAGTGTTTTCATGATGGATCCCTCCCTTGGATGCCCAAAAGTCTTTGCGGCGAATCAGCCGGGTTGCAAGTGTGACGTCAGGTCGGTTTCCGTCGGTCTGCGGGGCCTTGGCAAGGCCGTGGCCCCGTGCAAAAGAGGTGCTGCCGGTCCGGAGTTGTGTTGATGATCCTTTACCCTGCCATTGACCTGAAGGACGGCGCCTGCGTGCGCCTGCTGCGGGGCGACATGCAGGCCGCGACGGTGTTCGGCCATGACCCTGCGGCGCAAGCAGCCGCCTTTGTGGCGGCAGGCTGCGAATGGCTGCATCTGGTCGATCTGAACGGGGCTTTCGCGGGCATGCCGGTGAATGGCCATGCTGTGCGCGCCATCCTCGCGGCGGTGCCGGTGCCTTGCCAACTGGGCGGTGGCATCCGCGATGTGGCGACCATCGGGATGTGGCTCGAGGCCGGAGTGGCGCGGGTGATCCTTGGCACTGTGGCCGTTGAGGACCCCGATCTGGTGCGGCAGGCGGCGCGCGCCTTTCCGGGGCAGGTGGCGGTCGGTATCGACGCCCGGGGAGGCCGGGTGGCGACCAAGGGCTGGGCCGCGCAGACCGACGTGCAGGCGGTTGACCTCGCGCGGCGGTTTCAGGACGCGGGTGTGGCGGCGCTGATCTATACCGACATCGACCGCGACGGCGCGATGGAGGGGCCGAACGTCGAGGCAACCGTCCGTCTTGCCCGCGCGGTCTCGATCCCGGTTATCGCCAGCGGCGGGGTGTCCTCGCTCGCAGACCTGATGGCACTCCGCGACACCGGCGTGATCGCCGGGGCCATCTCGGGCCGCGCGCTTTATGACGGGGCGATTGACCTCGCGGCTGCGATCAAGGCGCTGACGCCCTGACATCATCTGTTCACAAATATCCTCAGTGGGTGAGCCCGGAACGGGTGACGGGGGCGAGCCCCCCTTTCGCCGCCCCCTCTCACAGGCTAATCTTGCCCTATGCTGAAAACGCGACTGATCCCCTGTCTTGATGTTGCCGATGGCCGGGTGGTCAAGGGCGTCAATTTTGTGTCCTTGCGCGATGCCGGGGACCCGGTCGAAGCAGCGCGTGCCTATGACGCGACCGGAGCGGACGAGCTTTGCTTTCTTGATATTCACGCCACCTACGAAAACCGTGGCACGATGTTCGATCTGGTGACCCGCACGGCCGAGGCCTGTTTCATGCCGCTGACAGTAGGGGGCGGTGTGCGCACGCATCAAGATGTACGGGCGCTGCTTTTGGCCGGGGCTGACAAGGTCAGCTTCAACTCGGCCGCCGTGGCAAATCCTGATGTGGTGGCCGAGGCGGCGGATCGTTTCGGGTCGCAGTGCATCGTGGTGGCGATCGACGCCAAAACGGTCTCTCCGGGGCGGTGGGAGATTTTCACCCATGGCGGCAGGCAGGCGACGGGCATCGACGCGGTCGAATTTGCCCGCACGGTTGCGGCCAAGGGGGTGGGAGAGATACTGCTGACCTCGATGGACCGCGACGGCACGCGGGCTGGGTTCAACCTCGCCCTGACCCGCGCAGTCAGCGATGCGGTGTCGGTGCCGGTGATCGCCAGCGGGGGGGTCGGCACGCTTGACCATCTGGTCGAAGGCGTCGTGCAAGGCGGTGCCTCGGCAGTGCTGGCGGCGTCGATCTTTCATTTCGGCGTGTTCACCATTGCGCAGGCCAAGGCGCATATGGCGGCGGCCGGTATTCCGATGAGGCTGACATGAGCGCGTTGGAACGGCTGGCAGCGGTGGTGGCATCGCGGCAGGGGGCTGACCCCGAAAGTTCGTGGACGGCGCGGCTGCTTGCGCGCGGACCGGACAAATGCGCCGAGAAGTTCGGCGAAGAGGCGGTCGAGGCGATCATTGCGGCGGTCAAGGGCGACCGGACCGCGTTGATCGGCGAGGCAGCAGATGTGGTCTATCACCTGCTGGTGATGCTGGCGGCGCGGGGAGTGGCGCTGGAGGATGTGCTGGCAGAGCTTGCACGCCGCGAGGGGATTTCCGGGCTGGACGAGAAGGCGGCGCGGGGCTGAGGGTGAAAGGGGGGGCTGTCTGCCCCCCCCCGGCGCGTACCGCGCCCCCCCCGAGGATATTTCCACCAAGATGAAAGCGGGTCTCAGACCTCAAGTTCGATCAGCAGGTCCTTTGCGTCGATCTGGGCGCCCGGATGGACCAGCAGCGCCTTGACCACGCCGGCGCGTTCGGCGTGGATGCCGGTTTCCATCTTCATCGCCTCGATGGTCAGCAAGAGGTCGCCTGCCTTGACTTTTTGGCCTTGGGTCACTGCGACGGAGGCGATGGAGCCGGGCATCGGGGCGCCGATATGGGCGGGGTTGCCTTCGGTCGCTTTCGGCTTCGCGGCGGTCTTGGCCTTGATCAGCCGGTTGGGCACCCGGATCACCCGGGGCTGGCCGTTCAGTTCGAAGAACACTTTCACCTCGCCGTCGTCCGAGGTTTCGCCGATGGCCTGCAGGCGCAACTCCAGCGTTTTGCCGGGGTCGATTTCTGCGGTGATTTCCTCGCCTTGGGTCATGCCGTAGAAGAAGGTTTTCGTCGGCAGCGTGCGCACCGGGCCGTAAAGGCGATGGCGAGTGCGGTAGTCCATGAAGACTTTCGGATACATCAGGTAGCCATTCAGGTCTTCGGCATCGACCGTTTCGCCTTCGGTTTCCTCCAGCCCCAGCCCGAGGTCCGCATCAAGCTTGATGCGTGCCGCGTCGAAATCCACCGGCGACAGGCTGGCACCGGGGCGGGTCAGCAAAGGCTCTTCGCCTTTCAGCACCTTTTTCGAAATGACTTCCGGCCAGCCGCCATGCGGTTGGCCAAGGTTACCGCGCAGCATGTCGATCACGCTTTCGGGGAAGGCCACATCCACGTTTGGATCCTCGACCTGCGCGCGGCTCAGCCCTTGTGCCACCATCATCAGGGCCATGTCGCCGACGACTTTGGACGAAGGCGTGACCTTGACGATATCGCCGAACATCTGGTTGGCATCGGCATAGGATTGGGCCACCTGATGCCAGCGGTCTTCTAGACCCAGACTGCGGGCTTGTGCCTTGAGGTTGGTGAACTGCCCGCCGGGCATTTCGTGTAGATAGACCTCGGACGCAGGGGCGGGCAGGCCGGATTCGAAGGCGGCATACTGCGCGCGGACCTGTTCCCAGTAGTTCGACAGACGGCGGATCGCCTCGATGTCAAGCCCGGTGTCGCGGTCGGTATGGCGCAGCGCCTCGACGATGGAGCCAAGGCAGGGCTGCGAGGTTCCGCCCGAGAAGGCGTCCATCGCCGCATCGACTGCATCGACCCCGGCCTCGCAGGCGGCAAGCACCGTGGCCCCGGCGATGCCGCTGGTGTCATGGGTGTGGAAATGGATGGGCAGGCCCACTTCTTCCTTCAGCGCCTTGATCAGCAGGCGGGCAGAAGACGGCTTTAGCAGCCCCGCCATATCCTTGAGGCCCAGAATATGCGCGCCCGCCGCCTTCAACTCGCGGCCCCGCGAGACGTAATAGTGCAGGTCGTACTTCGCCCGCGCCGGGTCGAGGATGTCGCCAGTATAGCAGACGGCCCCTTCGCAGACCTTGCCCGACTTGACCACTGCGTCCATCGCGACACGCATGTTTTCGACCCAGTTCAGGCTGTCGAACACGCGAAAGACGTCAACGCCGGTGACTGCCGCCTGTCTGACGAAAGCCTGCACCACGTTGTCGGGGTAGTTGGTGTATCCAACCCCGTTTGATCCGCGCAGCAGCATCTGCGTCATCACGTTGGGCAGATGCGCGCGGATGTCGCGCAGGCGCTGCCAGGGGCATTCCTGCAAGAACCGGTAGGCCACATCGAACGTGGCGCCACCCCAGCATTCGACCGAGAAGAGGCCGGGCAGGTTGGCGGCATAGGCGGGTGTGGCGCGGATCATGTCGATCGAGCGCATCCGCGTTGCCAGCAGAGACTGGTGCCCGTCGCGCATCGTGGTGTCGGTGATCAGCACGCGCTTTTGTGCGGCGAGCCAGTCTGCCACGGCCTGCGGGCCCTTGTCGTCCAGCAGATTGCGGGTGCCAGGGGTTACGGGGGCAATGGCCGGCGGGGCTTTGGGGGTGCGCAACTCGGCATGTGGTTTCGGGCGGCCGGCAGTTTCGGGATGCCCGTTCACGGTGATGTCGGCGATGTAGGTCAGGATCTTGGTCGCCCGGTCGCGGCGCTTCTTGAACTGGAACAGGGCAGGGGTCGTGTCGATGAATTTCGTCGTATAGGTGTCGTCAAGAAACGTCGGGTGTTTCAGCAGGTTGATGACAAAGTCGATGTTCGTGCTGACCCCGCGGATGCGGAATTCGCGCAGGGCGCGGTCCATCCGGGCAATCGCCTTGTCCGGCGTCTGCGCCCAGGCCGTGACCTTTACCAGCAGACTGTCATAGTACCGGGTGATGACGCCCCCCGCATAGGCCGTGCCGCCATCCAGACGGATGCCCATGCCGGTCGCACTACGATAGGCGGTCAGACGGCCATAGTCGGGGATGAAGTTGTTCTGCGGGTCCTCGGTGGTCACCCGGCATTGCAACGCGTGACCGTTCAGGCGGATGTCTTCCTGCCGCGCCATGCCCGTCGCCTCGGCCAGGGTCTTGCCTTCCTCGATCAGGATCTGCGCCTGCACGATGTCGATGCCGGTGACCTGTTCGGTCACGGTGTGTTCGACCTGCACACGGGGGTTTACTTCGATGAAGTAGAACTGCTGGCTGTCCATATCCATCAGGAATTCCACGGTGCCCGCGCATTCATACCCCACATGGGCGCAGATGCGGCGGCCAAGCTCGCAGACCTCGGCGCGCTGCGCTTCGGTCAGATAGGGGGCCGGAGCGCGTTCTACCACCTTTTGGTTGCGGCGCTGGACCGTGCAGTCACGCTCGAACAGGTGGTAGATCTGCCCGTACTTGTCGCCAAGGATCTGCACCTCGACATGGCGGGCGCGCAGGATCATCTTTTCGAGATACCCCTCGCCGTTGCCAAAGGCGGCTTCGGCCTCGCGCCGGCCTTCGCGGACCTTGTCGGCCAGTTCCTCGGGTCCGTTGATCGGCCGCATCCCGCGCCCGCCGCCGCCCCAAGAGGCTTTCAGCATCAGGGGATAGCCCACGGCTGCCGCCTGCTCGCGGACAAGGTCCATATCGTCGCCCAGCACTTCGGTCGCCGGGATCACCGGCACGCCTGCCGCCATCGCCACCCGACGCGCGCTCGCCTTGTCGCCCAACGCGCGCATCGTGGCCGAGGTGGGGCCGATGAACACGATGTCCGCCGCCTCGCAAGCCTCGACAAAGTCGGGGTTTTCCGACAACAGGCCATAGCCGGGGTGGATCGCATCCGCGCCCGACATCTTGGCCACCCGGATGATCTCGGGGATGGAAAGATACGCCCCCACCGGCGACAGACCTTCACCGATCAGATAGGCCTCATCCGCCTTGAAGCGGTGCAGACCCAGCTTGTCTTCCTCGGCATAGACGGCAACGGTTTTCTTGCCCATCTCATTGGCCGCGCGCATGACGCGAATGGCAATCTCGCCTCGGTTGGCGATCAGGATCTTCTTGAATTCGGTCATCGGGCAGGCTCCGGTTGGCGTGGCCGGATTACTCTAGGCGCGCTGCGGTGCAGCGCAAGGCCTGCGCGCCCTCTCCTGCAGAGCGCCTGCAAAGAATCTGTGACGTTCGAGGCCCCAGGCGGTAAACTGTTGTGGCTGGGCAAGGGTCTGGGGGCATCCGCCATGCAGGACGAAGATCGCGCGCCAGATACCTTTTACAAGTCTCAATATGCGCGTTTCGGCGGTGCCCTTGCTGCCGAGATACGGCGCGAGGTCTATGGTGCCGATTTGGGTCAGCAGGGCTGGCGCACACTTGGGGAACAGGAACAGATCGCAGAACTTGTCCGGGCGCAGGCATCCTGTCATCTGATGGATGTCGCTTGCGGATCAGGTGGCCCGGCCCTGGCGGTCTCGGCGGTGACCGGGTGCAGGCTGACAGGGGTAGATATCGAGCAAGCCGCGATTGCCGAGGCGCAGGAACGCGCAAGTCTTGCAGGCGACGCAGGGGCGCGGTTCGCAGTGGCCGATTGCAATCTGCCGCTGCCGTTTGAGGATGCTGGTTTCGACGTGATCACCTGCGTCGACGCCGTCCTGCATCTGCGCAACCGGAATTCCGCCTTTGCCGACTGGTATCGGCTGCTCAGACCGGGCGGCAGCCTTTTGCTGACGGATGCTGCCGTGCTGACGGGGCAGGTCGGCAAGTCTGAACTCGACATTCGCGCCTCGCAGGGCGATTTCGCCTTGGTGCCCGCCGGAATCAACGAGGGGGCGCTGGAACTGGCGGGTTTTGTGGTGCGACACGTCGAAGATACGTCGGCTGCCACCGCGCGCATTGCGCAGCAGCTTCTTGATGCCCGCGTGGCACGGGAAGAAGCCTTGGAGGTGGAGGAGGGGAAGGTCTGGTTCGCCAGACGGCAAAGCTTTCTGCGGATAACCGCCACGCTGGCAGGCGAGGGACGTCTGTCGCGGTTCCTCTATATCGCAAACAAGAAATAGTCCGGGCAGGGCATGAGTTCCTTCACAATCAGGCTTTTTCTTTCCAAGGTACAAACCGAACAATAAGAGAACAGTTCTTTAACTTCCCAGTCGGGCGTGCTATCTTGAAACCGATGAACGGATTTGACGAACAGGATGCCTTCGAGGCGGCGGTGCCGCTGTCGCACCGCGCCATGGCCGCGCGGACCTCGCCCTATCTGAACGACCTGAACCCCGCGCAGCGCGCAGCGGTCGAGGCGCTGGATGGCCCGGTGCTGATGCTGGCAGGGGCAGGAACGGGCAAGACCAAGGCCCTGACGGCGCGTATCGTCCATCTTTTGCGCATGGGCCGCGCGCGCCCGAACGAGATTCTGGCGGTGACCTTTACCAACAAGGCCGCACGCGAGATGAAGCTGCGGGTCGGCCGCATGCTGGGTGAGGTCGCGGAAGGCATGCCGTGGATGGGCACCTTCCACTCGATTTCCGTGAAACTCCTGCGCCGCCATGCCGAACTGGTGGGGTTGAAAAGCAATTTCACCATCCTGGACACCGATGATCAGTTGCGCCTGCTCAAGCAGTTGATCGTGGCGGCGAACATCGACGAAAAACGCTGGCCTGCCCGCCTGCTGGCCGGGATCATCGACGGCTGGAAGAACAAGGCGCTGACGCCCGACCGCGTTCCAAGTGCCGAGGCTGCGGCCTACAACAACCGGGGCACGGAGCTTTATGAGGCCTATCAGGACCGCCTGCGCACCCTGAACGCCACCGATTTCGGCGACCTTCTGCTGCATTGCGTGGTGATCTTCCAGAAACACCCCGATGTGTTGGCCCAGTATCAGCGCTGGTTTCGCTATATCCTCGTGGATGAATATCAAGATACCAACGTGGCGCAATATCTGTGGCTGCGGCTCTTGGCGCAGGGGCATCGCAACATCTGCTGCGTGGGCGACGACGACCAGTCGATCTATGGCTGGCGCGGGGCCGAGGTGGGCAACATCCTGCGGTTCGAAAAGGATTTTCCGGGTGCCGTAGTGGTGCGGCTGGAGCAGAACTATCGCTCGACGCCCCACATTCTGGCGGCAGCGTCCGGGGTGATCGCGACCAACGCGGGCCGTCTGGGCAAGACCCTGTGGACCGATCAGACCGACGGCGAAAAGGTGCGTCTGATCGGCCATTGGGACGGCGAGGAAGAGGCCCGCTGGATCGGCGAAGAGGTCGAGGCGTTGCAACGCGGTCGCCGCCCCGGGCCGATGTCGCTGAACGACATGGCCATCCTCGTGCGCGCCAGCCACCAGATGCGCGCCTTCGAGGACCGCTTTCTGACCATCGGTCTGCCTTATAGGGTGATCGGCGGCCCGCGGTTCTATGAACGGCTCGAAGTGCGCGATGCCATGGCCTATTTCCGGCTTGCGGTGTCGCCAGAGGATGATCTGGCGTTCGAGCGGGTGGTCAACACGCCAAAGCGCGGCCTGGGCGACAAGGCGACGGCGGAAATCCAGCGCACTGCGCGCGGGGCAGGGGTCAGCCTGCTGGACGGCGCGCGCGAGGTGCTGGCGAAAAAGCTGATCGGCGGCAAGGGGGCGGCGGAACTGCGCGCCTTTGTCGACGGGGTGGACCGCTGGCATACGCTAACCCTGCCTGCAGACTATGACCATGTCCGGCTGTCCGAACAGATCCTTGATGAGTCCGGCTACACCGCCATGTGGCAGAACGACAAGACGCCCGAGGCTCCGGGGAGGTTGGAAAACCTCAAGGAACTCGTCAAGGCGCTGGAACAGTTCGACAATCTGCAAGGCTTCCTCGAACATGTCAGCCTGATCATGGAAAACGACACCGAAGAGGCGGCGGAAAAGGTCACGATCATGACCCTTCACGCCGCCAAGGGGCTGGAGTTTCCCGCCGTTTTCCTGCCCGGCTGGGAAGATGGCCTGTTCCCCAGCCAGCGCAGCATGGACGAAAGCGGGCTGAAGGGGCTGGAGGAGGAGCGCCGTCTGGCCTATGTAGGCATCACCCGGGCCGAGGCGTTGTGCACGGTGTCTTTTGCCTCCAACCGCCGCGTCTACGGGCAGTGGCAAAGCCAGCTTCCCAGCCGCTTCATCGATGAGTTGCCTAGCCCCCATGTCGATGTCCTGACCCCCCCCGGCCTTTATGGCGGTGGCTTTGGCGCAGCCGCGAGTGTCGGGTTTGGCAGCACAATCGAAGACCGCGCGACCAAGGCCGATGTCTACAACTCGCCCGGCTGGCGCCGCCTGCAAGAGCGCGCCGCGACCCGCCCCGTGGCCCAGCCCCGCGAGGCGCGCAACACGGTGATCGACCTTCAGGCCGTCTCGCCCTATGGCCGCGGCGACCGGGTATTCCACCAGAAGTTCGGCTATGGCGACGTGGTGGCGGTCGAGGGCGACAAGCTCGACATCGAGTTCGATCACGCGGGCATGAAAAAGATCGTCGCCCGCTGGGTCGTTCCGGCGCATCAGGTGGACGACGTCCCGTTCTGATCCTATTCCCCCTTGCAGCCCCCCCACGCGCCCATATACAGAACCCCTCACGGATCGGTGGCCGAGTGGTCGAAGGCGCACGCCTGGAAAGTGTGTAGGCGGGGAACCGTCTCTAGGGTTCGAATCCCTATCGATCCGCCAACCACCCATGGAATCTTCCCTTCTGAGCAATGCGCGCTGAATTCATGCGTGATTTCCGCGGCTTGCGAGTGGTGCTTTTCAACTGAGACTGCCTTTTCCCTGCACCAGGGTCCGGCTTCCACCGGTCGTCTCTGTTTGCCAAATTCCGGCGTGCGGTTTCCCTGTTATGCTGGTTGTAGCAGGGAATTTCGGTAGTAAAGCTCAGAATCTGCGTTTTTCCTCCCTCATTATCTACAAGATATCAGGGGGTTGGCAGAGAAATTCCCTAGGGCATCGAACAGGGAATTAATGCGGCGTATCAGGGAATTTCAGTGCGCGAACAGGGACCTGCCCGCCAGGATCAGGGAAGTGTCACCGAGGCGGCAGGCCGAGCCGCTTTTCCTGATCTGCCCAGTCGCTGGGCAGATCAGCATGGACGACAGAGTCCACCGTCATCGCGGGGCCAATCGATCCATTCAGAATGGCCGCCTGGATGTGCGGGGAGAGGAGCGCGAGCGGCAGGCGGGTGCGGATGTAGCTTTCCGAATGACCGCTCTCACGGGCGATATCAGCGATCGACCGGTTGGATTTCAACGCCTCGAGCCAGCCGTGGGCGCTGAGAAGCGTTTTGTGAAGGTTGGGATCGGCGGTGGTGGCAAGAGTGCCCGCGATGATCTTGGCCTCGATTCCGCGGCGGCGGAGGCTGAACGGGGCGTTGAGGGTCAGCAGCGCGTTGTCCAGCGCATCGGGGGGCAGCGTCAGCCGATTTGCCAAGGCGGTTCGGTCCAGTTGGTTGGCAACCTGATCGCGGCCAACCCGCACAGTCTCGATGAGGGCAGCCAGCGTCCGCACCTCGAGATCCCGAAGTTCTACGAGGATAGGATCGACAGCCCGCGCGATCCGTTCGGTGGTCACCGCATCCGGCGCGCTCACCACCTTGTGGGCCATTGCAGCGCGTTGCAAATGGTCCGCGACGAGGTTGGCGACGGTTGCATCAAGCGCCTGTGCGGGAAGCCGTCAAGCGGTCGAATCCGCGATCCCTGCACCCTTCAGCAGACGGCTGGAGACATAGTAGCGAAAGCGTTTGCCGTGCCGCTGAGTGTGCGTCGGTGTCAGACGATCGCCGGACTCGTCGCGGAGCGCGCCGCCGAGGGGGGAGGAGGTGGCGTCTTCCGATGATGCCGCGGGTCCGCGCGGGCGGGCTGACTTTTCGATCAACTTCGTCTGCACCCGGTCCCACAGATCTTCTGGAACGATAAGCTTCGTGACGCCCGGCTGGTCTCCTGCGAAGTGCGCTGCAAGGCTTTTCTATTTACAGAATGCATAGTTGTGCCCATTCGATAGAGGATGGAGCGGGCAAGGACGGCTCGGTCTGATTGCTCTGACAGAGCCCCCGGATGCCACCCCTGGCATTGGCAAGGACGACGGGGAACGGTCGGTCATCGCGGACAACATCCTCGACCGCGACTTCCAGGCCGACCGGCCAAACCAGAAGTGGCTGGCAGACTTCACCTACATCTGGACCGCCGAGGGCTGGCTGTATGTCGCTGTCGTGCTGGACCTGTTTTCGCGGCGCGCCGTCGGCTGGTCCATGAAGGCCGACCGGGATGCGTCATTGGTTATGGACGCGCTGATGATGACCGTCTGGCGACGCGGCAGGGCCGACGCGCTTCTCCATCATTCGGATCAGGGGTCGCAATACACCAGTGAGCAGTTCCAGAAGCTTCTGGCCGACAACGGCATCACCTGCTCGATGAGCCGGGCGGGAAACGTCTGGGACAATTCGGCGATGGAGAGCTTCTTCTCGTCGCTGAAGACCGAACGGACCGCCCGAAAAGTCTACCGGACCCGCGATGAAACCCGTGCCGACGTGTTCGACTATATTGAACCCTTCTACAACCCGCGCAGACGGCATTCGAAACTGGGCGACCTCAGCCCCATGGAGTTCGAGGCCCGCGCTATGCTAGCTTAACCTGATGTCCACGAAACCGGCAGCAGCTCAGTCCGTCCGGGGACAGGGGCAGTCCCGCCATCAGACGATTTGTGCAACAGAGGCCATCCCATCCCAAAAATCTTCCCCGAAGGATCGCAATTATTCGTGGGTTTGAGCCTGTTCGCAGCACGGACTGCCCACACGAGGAACTCTAGCAGCGCCCTTTGCCTGTCCGACATTCGGTCTCGTGCCAAACTTGCGTGCTTGGCAAAAACCGGCATGACCCACCATCAGAGCGTTTTGTGACTTCCTTTTGTCACCACGTCCAGAAAATGCCTTGAGAAAAAAGCTCTTGTGCCGACCATCACCGTTTCAAAGGCCTCTATTATGGAATACGACTTCTCAAGCGTCATCAAATCCAGCCAGACACCTTCGATCATGATGCGGATCAGGCGCGCGGTCCGTTCCGGATTGCTTGCATATCCGTGATGCGCGTTCATCTCGGCGCAGAGGTCCACCAGGGTGCTGTTGTACAAGAGATCATTTGCCCCGCAGCGCGCCTGATACAAGGGTCGGCTCTGGCTTTCGCCCCAGAAGGCGCACCAGGCCGACAACCGTGCCGGTGTGCAGATGGACTCGGCAAAATCGGCCTTGATCAGGGCGAGGATGCGCGCCTCGGGTGCAGGGCCTGCCTCGGCCAGGGCGGCCTGCCAGTTGAGCCGATATTCCTCGGCCAGGTAATCCAGCGTCTCGGCCAGAAGGTTTTCCTTGGACTGGAAGTGAAAGAGCACAAGCCCATGGCTGATCCCGGCCCGGGCGGCCACATCGGTGACTGTCGTGCGCGAAAAGCCCCGGTCGGCCAGCGACTGGATCGTAGCCTCGATCACCTGCAGGCGTCGCGCATCGCGGCTTTGCGTGCGGCGCGGGCGTTCTTCGATAGGCGTTGCGGTTTCGGTCATCGGCCTGCCTTTACGTTTGAAGGTAGTATGTAGCGACACGGATGTTCAGGACAATCGCAAAAATTGATTGACAATGCAGTCAGTCGTGGGGCACCGTCTTCGGGTGTGGTTACAGCGAAAAGACATCATGCCCGATTTGCCCAATCGCCTCCTGACCCGTTCAAATGCCCAGTTCCAGCGCGCGGTCAAGCGCTTGCCCTTGGGGGTGGCCTCGACCTTCCGCTATTGGGGCGATGAGCGGACCATCTATGTCAGCCATGGCAAGGGTGGGCGGACCTGGGATATCGATGGCAACATTTATGTCGATTACCGGCTGGGCTATGGCCCTGCGATCCTGGGCTATGCCGACGACCGGGTGGACGCGGCAGCCCGCAGGGGGATGGAGCTGGGCGGCGTCTTTGCGCTATCGACCGAGCGCGAGCTGATCGTGGCTGACCGCATTGCCAAGATGGTGCCGGCGGCCGAACTGGTGCGGTTTTCCAACTCGGGCACCGAGGCTGTCATGGCAGCCTTGCGGCTTGCGCGGGCCTATACCGGGCGCGAGCAGTATCTGCTGGTCGAGGGCGGCTATCACGGGCTGTTCGATGCCGCCATGTGGATGGCGAACATGGATGAATGGGATCTGGGGTCCAACACCGACCCCGAACTGGTGCCCTATGGCAAGGGCATCCCGCCCACGGTCAAGCAACTGGCTCATATCACCCCGATGAACGATTTCCAGCGGCTGGAGGACATGTTCAAGCGGCACGGCGACAAGCTGGCTGCCATGCTGATCGAGCCCATTCAGGGCAATTGCTGTTCGATCATGGCGCGGGCGGAGTATGTGCAACTGGCCCGAGATCTTTGCACGCAGTACGGCGTGATGCTGATCATCGACGAGGTGAAATCCGGCTTCCGCGTCGGCAAGTCGGGGATACAGGGCATCATGGGTGTGGTGCCCGACATCACCACCTTTGCCAAGGCGATGGGCAACGGCTATCCGATTGCGGTTGTGGCCGGGCGCGAAGACGTGATGCGGACCTTCCGCTATGGCGGGGCGAGCCACGGCGGCACCTACACCGCGCATTCCGTGTCATTGGCCGCTGCCGAGGAATGCCTGCGTATTCTGGATGAAACCCCGGCGCTGGAGACTTTGGCGAATTATGGCGAGCGGCTGAAAGCGGGGATTTCGCAGATCCTCAACGCGCGCAAGATCGTGCATTCCTACACCGGGCATCCGTCGATGTTCGGCCTGTTCTTTGCAGAGGTCCCGCCAGACAACTATCGCGCGTGGAAAACCAGCGACTATTCGTTCTATGATCAGATGGCGTATTTCCTGCATGACCTTGGCATCATCGTCGAGCCTGACAGCCGCGAGCCTTTGTTCATGTGCGAAGCGCACGGATTGGACGAAACTTGCCTGACCGATACGCTGAAAGCGGTCGAAGCGGCAGTTGACCTGACGCTGGAAACCCTAGAGCGGGCAGTGCCCGTCAAGGACGCGATTGGGGGCTGATCCGGCGATGACCCATGACGCGCTGATCATCGGAGCCGGGCACAACGGGCTGGTGGCGGCGTGCTATCTCGCGCGGGCGGGGCTGAAGGTTCTGGTGGTCGAGAAGAACGATTGGATCGGCGGTGCGGCGGTCAGCCGCGAGCTGTTCCCGGGCTTTACCTATTCCAACTGTTCCTATGTCAGCAGCCTATTCCGGCCGGAGATCATGCGCGATCTGGAACTGCCAAAGCATGGGTTGCAAATCCTTCCCTATGAGGGTGGGGTGCTGTTTACCGAAACCGGCGGCTACCTTGGCATGTTCCGCGACCACGAAGCGAACCGGCGCGAGTTTGCCCGCCATTCGCCCCGCGACGCCGAGGCCTATGACCGCTACTCACGCGACATCCTGCGAAACTGCCGCCTGATCCGCCCGATGCTGATGCGCCGTCCACCAGACCTCGCGTCGTTCCGGCCCCGCGATCTGATGGAACTGGCCTGGCTCGGCAAACAGGTCACCGGCCAGTCCGAGGCGCAAATCTATGACATGATGCGGTTCTGGACGATGTCGATTGCCGATTTTCTGGACGAGTATTTCGAAAGCCCGGCGATGAAGGCCTATCAGGCGGTCGGCTCGATCATCGGCACCGCTCTGGGGCCGATGTCGCCCGGCACAGCCTATGTGCTGTTGCATCATGCGATGGGGGATGTGGATGGCAATGTCGGTTCCTGGGGCTATGCCCGTGGCGGGATGGGCAGCATCACGCAGGCGCTAACGGCCAGTCTGAAGGCGTCCGGTGGCGAGGTGATCACCGGGTCGGGTGTGGATCAGGTGTTGATCAGCAACGGCCGCGCGGTAGGCGTTGTGCTGGACAATGGCCGGGAGTATCGGGCGTCTCGCGTGGTTTCCAACATGGATGTGCGGCGGACGTTCCTGAAACATGTCGAGGCCAAGGTGTTGCCGGGCGATTTCCTGAAACGCGTCCAGACCTTCAAGACGCGCGGTTCGTCAGGCAAGCTGAACATCGCGTTGGACGGACTGCCTGAGTTTACCGCCCTGCCCAAGGGTGCCCCCAACATCAAGGGCGACCTGCATTTCACCGACACGATCGAAAAGATGGAAGCAGCCTATGACGACTGGAAGGCGGGCCACTACAGCCGCCAACCGTTTCAGGACGTGATGATCCCCACGCTGATCGACCCGACGATGACGCCGCCCGGCAAGCATTTCATGTCCTGTTTTGTGCAGTACGCGCCCCCCAAGATCGAGGGCCGCGACTGGACCGATGCCGACCGCGACGGGTTCCGCGATGCCTGTCTGGATCAGATCGAGGCTTATGCGCCGGGCTTCAAATCCAAGGTGCTGCATGTCGAGGTCCGCACCCCGCGCGAATTGGAGGCCGAGGTGGGCCTGACCGAAGGCAACATCTTTCAGGGCGAACTGACCTTCGATCAGATGTTCTTCAACCGACCCCTTCCGGGCTATGCCAATTACAGAAGCCCGATCAAGGACTTGTGGATTTGCGGATCGTCCACCCATCCGGGTGGCGGCGTGATGGGGGCGCCGGGCCGGAATGCTGCGGCCGAGATTCTGCGCGACATGAAGCAGCCTGCTAAAGATATGAGCGATGCTTATGCCATCATTTGACAGCATCGTTATTGGCGCGGGGCCGAACGGTCTGGCGGCGGCGCACCGGCTGGCCAGCAAGGGTGCTGCGGTTCTGGTGCTGGAGGCTGCCGCTGCCCCCGGTGGCGGGGCGGGTCTGGCGCATCTGTCCTACAACCTCGATCCACGCGTCGAAACGGCGATGAACCTTGTCGGGCATGGGCTGGAATGGCTTGGTGCCGATCTGGCAACGACGGCACTGTCGCCTGACGGGCGGCATCTTCGGATGCAAGGGGGCCAGGTTTCCGGCGATGTCAGCGAGGCCGACCGTATCGCCTGGGCGGCGCTGCGCGCCCGGTTGATGCGCTTTGCGGCTGTTTTGGCGCACTTGAACCACATGCCCCCGCCGCGCATCGCCAAGGGCGTGGGCAATCCAATGCTGAAACTGGCGATAATCGGCTTGCGCGCAAGGATGCTAGGGGCAGCGGAGTTCCGCGAGCTTGGCCGCATTCTGCTGACCAATGTGCATGACCTGCTGGACGATGAGTTGACCGACCCCCGCCTCAAAGGCGCTTTGGCGTTCGAGGCCACAATGGGCGGCTGGCTGGGTCCGCGTTCGCCCAATTCGGTGCTGCCTTGGCTCGTGCGCCTGTCCGGTCAGACGGGCCGGTTGCAGGGGGCGATTGGCCTGCCAAAGGGCGGGATGGCGGCACTTGGTTCCGCGATGGCCACTGCTGCCACGGCGGCGGGTGTGGTGATCCGCTGCTATGCGCGGGTCGAGCGGATCATCGTCGAAGGTGAAAAGGTCGCCGGGGTAATGCTGGTGGGTGGTGAGGAGATCCGCGCGCGCCGCGTGGTGTCGTCCATAGCCCCCAAGACCACGCTTCTGACATTGATCGGCCCCCGGCATCTGGACGCAGGGCTGGTCACCCGCGCCCGCCACCTGAAGGCGCGCGGCGGGGCGGCCAAGCTGCATCTGATCCTTAGGGCGCTGCCGGATTTCAAGGGCGCCAACCTGCAGGACCGCCTGATCCTCGCGGGGTCCGAACACGACGTGGAGCGCGCCTTCAACCCGGTGAAGTATGGCCGCGTGCCGGATCGCCCGGGGTTGGAGATCGTGATCTCCACGGCGCATGAACCCCGCACCGATGGCAAGCATCAGCTGTCCGCCATCGCGCAGTTTGCCCCCCATGCGCCTGCCGACCGCGACGCCGCACGCGCGCAGATGCTGGCCGCCTGCCTGGCGCAACTTGAAGCCCACGCGCCGGGGATCGGTGTGCTGGTGGAGCAAGCCGAGCTTCTGATGCCCTATGACATCCAAGACCGTTATGGCCTGCCTGGGGGGCAGTGGCATGCGGGTGAACTCAGCGTCGAACAGATGCTGTTCCTGCGCCCGCTGCCGGGGATCGCGCAATACAAGGGGCCGGTGCCGGGCCTGTGGCTCGCCTCGGCCGGATGTCACCCTGGCGGGGGCATTTCGTGCACGCCCGGCTGGAACGCAGCCCTTGCGATGGAGGCAGAGGGATGAGCACACTGCGCCATTTTGAAACGCCGCTGCTGAAGACCCCGTTCCATGCCCGCACCGAGGCTGCGAACAAGCTGTGGTCGTGGGGAAACTGGGGCGGCTATACGACGGTTCTGACCTATGACGATCTTGCGATGGAGCATTCGGCGATCCGCAACACGGCATCGGTTTATGACCTGTCGCCAATGATCAAATACCGGATCGAAGGCCCGGATGCGACGGCCTATCTCGACAGGCTGACCCTGCGCAATGTGAGCAAGCTTTCGGTCGGCGGGGTGCAATACACCGCTTGGGTCAATGACGCGGGGCATATGCTGGACGACGGCACGCTCTTTCGATTGGTAGCCGACCGCTATCGGCTGTGCTGCCAGGAGCGGCATCTGAACTGGCTGCTTGACAGCGCGTTTGGTTTTGACGTGACGATTGAGGACGAGACCGAAGAGATGGCGGCGCTGTCGCTGCAAGGCCCGACTTCGGCAGAAATCCTGCGGCTGGCGGGGTTTGTTGTCAGCGCGTTGAAGCCCTTCCGGACGGCGGAGTATGCCCTTGGCACGGGCCGCCTGATGATCTCGCGCACTGGGTTTACAGGCGATCTGGGGTATGAGCTGTGGACCACGCCCGATCTGGCGCTGCCCCTGTGGGATGCGCTGTTTGAGGCGGGCGCGCTGCATGGGTTGCGCCCGATCGGATCCGACGCGTTGAACATGGCGCGGCTGGAAGCGGGGCTGATCATCACCGGCAATGACTTTACCCCGGCCGATACCTGCGTGCGCGAGGACCGGTTGCGCAGCCCGCTGGAAATGGGGCTGGAATGGATGATCGACTGGGACAAAGGCCATTTCACCGGCAAGGCAGCTCTGGTGGCACAGCGCGCGGCTGGCACGAAATGGAGCTTTGTAGGGCTGGAGATCGGGGGCAATATCTCGGCCGAAGGGTCGATCCTTTACCACAACCGGAAGACCGAAGTGGGCGTGATCACTGGTGCTATCTGGTCGCCCGCCTTGAAGAAGAACATCGCGATGGCGCAGGTGCTGACGCGGTATGTCACGGGCGGCAATATCTGGGCCGAAATCTATGCGCTGCGCGAGCTGCACTATGAGAAACTGATGATGCCGGCGCGGGTGGTGGAGCGCCCGTTCTTCAACCACCCCCGCCGCCGCGCCACACCACCCGGGAGATTCTGAAATGAATGACCAAACCCGCCACCCCCTTTCCCCACGCCTTGACCATTGCCCCGAAGGCCTGCCCAAGGCGGCCTATTTCGACAAGGGTTGGTATGACCGGGAAATGGCGACGATCTTCGCCCTGCAATGGGTCATGGTCGGGCGGGTATCAGATTTCCCCACCGGCAAGATGCGCCGTGTACCGGTGGGCGCGGCACAAGTGATTGTCGTGCACGACAGCGATGGCCAGCTTGCCGCCTGGCACAACTCCTGCCCGCACCGGGGTTCCGAGCTTTGCGTCAAGGACGAGGAAGACGTGGGCAAGCTGATCCGCTGCCCCTATCACGCCTTTGCCTTTGCGGCCTCGGACGGGCGGCTGGTCTCGACAGCGCACGCCATCCCCACCGATGATTTTGATCGCGCCGCCAATGGCCTGCGCCTGGTGGCAAGCCGAATCTGGAACGGCTTTCTGTTCCTGAACCTTTCGGCCGATCCGGGTGATATCTGGTCCGATGTCGGCCTTCGCACGCTGGACAACTGGCCGATGGACCGGCTGGTTACCGGCCACACTTGGGAACATGACATCGCGTGCAATTGGAAAAGCTTCTGGGAAAACTATTCCGAATGCCTGCACTGCCCCGGCATCCACCCCGAACTTTGCGATTTGGTGCCCGTCTACCGCCGCGGCATCATGGGCGCGAATGAGGCACTCGATTGGGTGCCCGACAATGCGCCCGCCCAGTCAAACCTGCGCGAAGGTGCGAAGACATGGTCGATGGACGGCCAGCTCTGCGGCACGGCCTTTGACGGGCTGACGGCAGATGAAGCGCGGGTAGGCTATAGCTTTGCCACGCTTTGGCCGTCGGCCTACATCGTCGCGCACCTTGATTATGTGCGGGCAACCCGCCTTGTGCCGATGGGGCCCGGCAAGACACGGCTGATCGCCGAATGGTTTTTCACGCCCGAAACGCTGGCCCAGCCGGGCTTTGACGCAGGTAGCGTTGCGGCCTTTGCCAAGATCGTGATGACGCAAGACGGTGCCGC
Source organism: Paracoccaceae bacterium (assembly GCA_031400505.1). Classification (GTDB taxonomy): domain Bacteria; phylum Pseudomonadota; class Alphaproteobacteria; order Rhodobacterales; family Rhodobacteraceae; genus JAIYDJ01. Next base: position 108,150 of record JANNPZ010000091.1, read on the forward strand.
GTCCGAGATGAACCAGCGCGGCATGGCCTCGCCCGCCTTCACGTCAGCCCGGCTGATGCCCGAGGAATACGAAATCTACCGGTTTCAGCAATGGATCCGGGCAGAGATGGAGGGTACCCTATGACCGAACTTCCTCACCCGATTATCCCTATCCCGAATGACTGGGACCGCCGTGGCCTGCCTGCGTGGACCTACCATTCGCCCGCCCTTTTCGCGCTGGAACGCGAGAAGCTGTTCATGACCCATTGGCAGGTCGTCGGTCACGCTTGCGATGTGCCCAACCCCGGCGACTGGCTGACTTATGATCTGCTGGGCGAACGCGCGGTTGTGATGCACGGGCAGGACGGCGTGGTGCGGGCGTTCCACAACCTGTGCCGCCACCGGGGCGCGCGGGTGGTGGATGGGGCGCAAGGCAGTTGCAAGGGGTCCGTCGTCTGCCCGTTTCATGGCTGGGTCTACAACCTTGACGGCACGTTGCGCGGGGCCTCGCAGCCCAAGGCGTTCGGCGCGTTGAACCGCGAGGAGTTCGGGCTGAAACCGATCGAGATGCAAAGCTTTCACGGCTTCATTTTCCTGCGGTTCGGCCCCGGCCCGCAGCCTGACATTTCCACCCTGCTGGCCCCGTTTGACGCCGATTTCGCGGCCTATGACCTAAAATCCGTGCTTCCCGTCGCGGTGCCTGACTGGTCCACCGACCTGCCCGTCAACTGGAAATCGGTCCGCGACGTGGATAACGAAGGCTATCACGTGGCCCTTGCCCATCCGGGCCTGCAAGACCTGTATGGCCGCACCTACCGCGATCACCATCTGGAGAACGGGCTGTCGATGTCGATCGGCTGGTTTGGCGATGTGCCGGCCAAGGGCTGGTCGGTGCGGCAGTATGTGAAAGCCTCGCCCCCCCGGCCCGATCTGCCGCAGCATTTGCAAAAGGCCTGGGCCTATTATGGACTGTTTCCCAATCAGGTCTTTACCGTCACTCCCGAGGGGATGCAGTTCTACCATGACATCCCGCTGTCTGTGGGCCTGACGCGACTGACCGGGCGGGTGTACCGCTGGGCGAACGAGTCCCGCAATGCCAGGCTGGCGCGCTATCTGGCTTTCCGGATCGACCGGCAAACCTCGGCCGAGGATCAGCAGCTGCAGATCTGGTCGAACGAGTCGATGAAGTCGGACGCGTTCGAGGGGTTTCACCTGTCGGATCTGGAATATGGCCTGCGCCGCCACCATGACGGCCTGCGCAGCCTCATGCCGGTCATGTCGTTGGACGCACCGCCACCCGAAGACCGGATGGCCGAGATCAACGCCGATTTGTATTGCAAGACCAAGGTTCAGGTATAACCTGACTGGAAAATCAATGAAAATTGCTTCAGGGGAAAATGCCATGAGAGTAAACCGTCGTCAGGCCCTTTTGGGGGCCACGGCCGCCCTTGCTGCACCATGGGTGCGCCCGTCCTGGGCACAGTCGGGCGTGGTGAACGTCTACAACTGGGCGGATTACATCGGCGAGACAACGATTGCCGACTTCACCGCCGAGACCGGCATCGAGGTCGTCTATGATCTTTATGCAAGCGCCGAAGAAATGCAGGCCAAGTTGCTTGCAGGCTCCACCGGCTATGATGTCGTGCTGCATTATGGTCAGGGGCTGCCGCGCTCGATCGAGGCGGGCGTCCTGCAAAAGCTTTCCCGGGCCAAGCTGACCGGCTGGGGCAATCTTGACCCCGACATCCTCAAGACATTCTCGCTTTATGACCCGAATTACGAGTACTGCGTGCCCTATATGTGGGGGTCGGTCGGCATGACCTATAACACCGACATGGTCAAGGAACGCATTCCGAACGCCGATCTCGAATCGCTCGATCTGCTGCTGAAGCCTGAAAATGCCGCACTCCTTGCCGACTGCGGCATTTCGCTTTTGGACAGCCCGAATGACATCGGCTTCATGATCCTGAGCTACCTCGGGATTGACCCGAATACGGCAGGCCCGGCTGAATGGGCAAAACTGGTCGAGGCGGTCAAGCCTGTGCGCGACTACATCGCGACTTTTGACAACGCCAACTACCTGACCGCCATCCCGAATGGCGAGCTTTGCATGGTCAACAACTGGTCGGGCGACTATGGCGTGGCCAAGGCGCGTGCGGCCGAGGCCGGGATCGAGATGAACCTTGGGTACTTTGTGCCAAAGACCGGCGCGCCTGCATGGTTTGATGTCTGGGCCATGCCCGTCGATGCGCCGAACGTCGACAATGGCCATCGCTTCATCGACTACCTGCTGCGCCCCGAAGTGATCGCTGCGTGCACGAATTTTACCGGCTATGGCAATGTAAATCTGGCCTCAAAACCCTTCGTCGATCCGGCAATCCTGGCCGATTCGGCGGTCTATCCCGATGCCACGGCGATCGCGCGGCTTTACACGCCGCTGCCGCAAACCCCCGAGCAGGAGTCGGACTTGAACCGGGCATGGTCCGAAATCAAGACGGGCGGCTGAAGCATGTCGGCGGAAGTGGCCGAACCGTTCTTGCAGATAGATGGCGTGTCGAAAAGCTTTGGCGCGTTCGAGGCGGTCAGGGATGTGTCCCTGACCGTGGCCAAGGGCGAAATCTTCGGGCTTTTGGGCGGCTCTGGTTGCGGCAAGACCACATTGCTGCGGATGCTTGCCGGGTTCGAGGAACCCACCTCGGGGCGCATCTACCTGGATGGTCGCGACATGGCGCAGGTGCCCGCTTGGGAGCGCCCGGTGCACATGATGTTCCAGTCCTATGCCTTGTTCCCGCACATGACGGTGGCTGCGAATGTGGGATACGGGCTCAAGCACGAGAAAAACCTGTCCAGGTCCGACCGTGCTGCGCGCGTGGCCGAGATGCTGGATCTGGTGCAGTTGACAGAGTTCGGTCACCGCAAGCCGCACCAGATTTCGGGTGGCCAGAAACAGCGCGTGGCCCTGGCCCGGGCCCTTGCGCGGCAGCCGAAGCTTCTGCTGCTGGACGAGCCACTGGCCGCCCTCGACAAAAAGCTCCGCGAGCATACCCAGTTCGAACTGATGTCAATTCAGGCCCGCACCGGCGTCACCTTCATCGTCGTGACCCACGATCAGGAAGAAGCGATGACCCTGTCCGACCGGATTGCCGTGATGGACAAAGGTCAGGTCAAACAAGTCGGAAATCCCACCGAAATCTATGAATTCCCGGTCAGCACGTTCGTGGCCGGGTTCATCGGGTCGGTCAACAGCTTTGAGGCAACGGTTCTGGCGCGGGAAGGCGGCACTCTGCGGCTTGGCGTGCCTGGCCTTGGCGGAGAGGTGATCGCGCGCAATGTTCCGGTCGCCACGCCCGGGCAAAAGGTAACGCTGGCCATCCGGCCCGAGAAGATGGCGCTTTCTCGCGAGCGGCCCGATGGCCCGAATACCTTTCACGGCCATGTCAAGGATCTGGCCTATTTCGGCAAGGACAGCCTGTACAGGGTCACGCTGCCCGGGGGGCTGGTGCAGGCGCATGCCGTCAACACGCGGCGCGGTGACGAGGGGGCGCGGGTTGTCGATTGGGATGATGCGGTCTGGGTGGCGTTTGATCCGGCCTCGGCCATCGTGCTGGTGGACTAAGCGATGGCCAGGGCGCGCTTTCAACGGTGGTTTGATGCCAACGGTTGGGTGGGTCTCTTGATCGGCACGCCTTATGTCTGGCTGCTGCTGATGTTTCTTTTGCCGTTTCTGATCGTTGTGGCCATGAGTGTTGCCACCAAAACCCCCACCGCCCCGCCGTTTTCGTTTGGCGGTGAACAACCATGGATCAACCTCGAGCCCTATTCCCGCGTGGTGTCGGACGGGCTTTACCTGCGTGCCTTCCTGACGTCGGTGGTGAACGCCTTTGTGGCGATGATCTTTTGTCTTCTAATCGGCTATCCGATGGCGCTTGGCCTGACCCGCGTTTCCAGAAGCTGGCGCAACATCCTGTTGATGATGGTGATCCTGCCATTCTGGACCTCGTTCCTTCTGCGAGTCTATGCTTGGATGGGCCTGATGGGCAAGAATTCGTGGTTCAACGGTTTGCTGACCGATGCCTGGAACTTTCTGGTGCCACTTTCTTGGGCCCTCAAATCGGTGCCGATGATGCATACGAACTTTGCGGTCATTCTGGTGATGGTCTACACCTATCTGCCGTTCATGATCCTGCCGCTTTATGCCAGTCTGGAACGGTTGGACCCGACGCTGGACGAGGCGGCGATGGATCTGGGCAGCCGCCCCTTTCAGGTGTTTCGGGACGTGACATTGCCGCAATCCGTGCCGGGCATCGTGGCGGGCGGGATGCTGGTGTTCATTCCCGCCGCGGGCGAGTTGGTGATCCCGTCGCTGGTTGGCAATGCCTCGCAGCCGATGATCGGAAAGATCATCCTGGATGAATTCGGTCAGGCGCGCGACTGGCCGATGGCCTCGGCGGTGGCGGTGGCACTGCTGATCCTGATGGTGATCCCAACGATGATCTACAACCGGTCACAGGCAAAGGCGGAGCAGGCCCGATGAAGCGCCCACCGACCTTCCTGATCAGCGTCATGTGCTTTGGCTTTGCGTTCTTCTACATCCCAATCCTGTCGATGATGGTCTACAGCTTCAACGCCTCGCGGCTTGCGACCGTGTGGGGCGGGTTTTCGACCAAATGGTACGTGTCGTTGTTCCGCAACGAGGCGGTGATTGATGCGCTGATCCTGTCCTTGAAGATCGCGCTGGTGTCGGCCTGCTTCGCCACGATTTTGGGAACGATGGCCGGAATCACTCTGGCGCGATACACCAAGTTCCGGGGTCGCACCCTGTTTTCCGGCCTGGTGACCGCGCCCCTGATCATGCCCGAGGTCATCACCGGCATTTCGCTGCTGATGTTCTTCATCCTGATGGCCGACTGGGTCGGTTGGCCCGGGCAGCGCGGCTTTACCACCATCACGCTGGCCCATATCACCTTTTCCATGGTGTTCGTGACAACCATCGTTCAGGCCCGCATGTCGCAATCCGACCGCGCGATCGAAGAGGCGGCGATGGACCTCGGTTCGCGCCCCTGGCAGGTGATGTTCGACATCACGCTGCCGGTGATCTCGCCCGCGATCCTGTCGGGCTGGTTGTTAGCGTTTACCATCAGTCTGGATGACGTTGTCATCAGCTCGTTCGTGACCGGGCCGGGCTCGACAACGCTGCCCTTGCTGATCTGGTCCAAGGTCAGGCTGGGCGTCACGCCCGATATCAACGCCTTGGCCACGCTGATGGTGCTGGCGGTCGGAATTGGCGTGGTCGCAGCCGGTATCATCATGAACCGGGCCGAGCGCCGCCGCGCTTTGGAGGAACGCTTGGCGTATCGCAGCAATGACTGACCCGAGCCGCCATCTGGAGGCAGCCCTTGGCCTGCCCGGGTCCGGGCGGGTGCGCTATGGTGCGGCGATGGAGCTTTGGCGGCAGGGCCGTATCTCCGCCGAAGTGCTGGAGGTTTACCGCATCGCCTCGGCCCATGACGGAGCCGACCCGCGCGCCCTGTTGCGGCAGGAGGGGTTGCCTGAACCCGCGCCGTTGGCCCCGCAAAGCCCGCTTCGCGCGCTTTACGCCTTTGCACGCGCATATCTGATCGCGCTGGATCACGCAGGTGCTGCCGAAGTGCGGGCCGGGCTGCCAGAGGATCCCGGTACAGAACAGGTGATCCGGTCGCGAGGTAATGCCGTGGTCGAGCGGTGGCTGCCGAACGCCCTTGCGGCGGTGGGGAGCACACAAACCCACCTTGCGGCGGCGATTGGCGCTGCCGCAAGTGCGCTGAACTGGATCACCTATGAAGACTATCCGCCCGACAAGATCGGGCCGTTCTTTCGCAGGGGTCATGCCTTTGCGTCGATCCTTGGCGAGGCATCGCCTTTTGCAGCCTCGGATTTCGACCTTGGCCTGTTCCTTATCGCGCCCGGAGTGCTTTACCGCGATCACCAGCATCCCGCGCCCGAGCTTTACGCCCCGCTGACCGGCCCGCATGGCTGGCGTTTTGGCCCCGGCCGGCCGCTGATCACCAAACCGGCGCATTCCCCAGTCTGGAACCCAGCCCATCAGCCGCATCTGACGCGAGTGGGGGCCGTGCCATTCCTGTGCCTGTACGTCTGGACATGCGATGTGAACCGGCCCGCAGTGGTGATCGACGCCGATGACTGGGCCATTTTGGAGCAAACCCCGCATGGCTGACACCCTGATCCACAATGCCCGCATCCGCACCATGGACCCGACCGCGCCCGATGCCACATGGGCACTTTTGCGCGGGGGCGAGGTCGCAGCCATTGGGCAAGGCACCCCGCCCGAGGCGGGGCACAAGATTGACGCAGGCGGGCGGCTGGTGCTGCCCGGCTTTCAGGACGCCCATATTCACTTGCTGTCCGGCGGGATCAACATCGCTACGGCGGCGTATCTTTACGATGTGACCAGCGAGGCGGAGTTGATCTCGACGCTGCGCGCCCATGCGGCTGCACAACCGCAGATGCCGATCGTTCTGGGCTCCGGCTGGCAGGCCGGGGTATTTGGCGACGACAACTTGACGGCAGCGGTCATAGACCGCGCGGTCAGCGACCGGCCGGTGATGATCCATGACAATTCGTTTCACAACGCCTGTCTCAACAGCCGGGCGCTGGAGATGGCGGGCGTGCAGGACATGCCCGACCCGCCCAATGGCCATATCGTCCGCGATGCCGCAGGGCGGGCCACGGGCATGCTGCATGAAGAGGTCATCCCCATCGTCGCGGCGCGCTTGCCAGATCTGACCGACGACGACCGGATGGCGGGTCTACGGGCTGCACAAGCCCATGCCAATCAGCATGGGATCACCGGGGTTCTGGATGCCTGCGTCTCTGCCATGGAGGAGCGGATCTATGCCCGTGGCGTGGCCGAGGGAACGCTGACCCTGCGGGTTGCGGGCACGGCGTTGGTGACCGAGGCCGATACGCCTGACACGGCTCTGGCGCGGCTTTGCGCTATGCGCGCCGCCCATCCCGGCCCTGATTTCCATGTGCATTCGGCCAAGTTCTTCATGGACGGGGTCTATGAGAATCGCACTGCGGCCAATCTGCACCCTTACGCCGATGTGCAAGGCGGCAACGCGCCCTGCATGTTCGGGGCAGTGCAGACAAGCGCGCTGATGACGGCGCTGGATGCCGCGCGCTTTGCGATCCATGTGCATGTGATCGGTGATGCCGCCGCCCGTCGGGCGATAGACGGGCTGGAGGCGGCCCGTGCGGCCAACGGCCCCTGGCCCGCGCAGCACCAGCTTGCGCATCTGCAACTGGTGGACAAGGCCGACGCGGGCCGCCTGCAGGGCCTTGCCACCGCCAATGTCCAGCCGCTTTGGGCACGCTTTGAGCCACCCTATTCCGACCCGTCGCTCGCCATGATCGGGCAGAATCGCTGGCCTGATGTCTATGCGTTTCGCCGCTTGCTCGATGCAGGGGCCGACTGGTGCCTGTCGTCGGACTGGCCGGTTTCGTCGCTGAATCCGTTCGAGATCATCGAAACCGCGATCACGCGGCAAAAACCCATGGACGATGATCCGCAGGCACCGTTCTTTGCCGATCAGGCCCTGACAATTGCCGAATGCGTGCAGGGCTATACTGTCAACGCCGCAAGGGCCTGCTGGCGCGATCACCATACCGGCATGCTTCGCGTCGGCTTCTCTGCCGACCTGATCGTGCTTGATCGCGATATCTTTGCCTGTCCATCCACCGAAATCTCGCAAACCCGCGTGCTGTTGACCCTGTTCAAGGGAGCAGAAGTCTGGCGCGCCGAAAACTGGTGACATCATGCTTCTTTACACAACCATCGGCACCAACGACATCGTCCGCGCCACCGCCTTCTGGGGGCCGATCATGGCCAGCCTTGGCCATCCCGCCGTGCCCGACCTCGGCGAGACCTTTGTCGGCTGGGGGGGCAGCGACTATGACAGCGGCTTTGGCTTTTACATCTGCCCGCCCTTCGATGGCCGCCCGGCCAGCGCTGGGAACGGCCTGACCTTTGCCCTTCCGGCGCGCGATGCGGCGCATGTGCGCGCGCTTTACGCGATGGCCGTGCAGAACGGCGGCAGCGATGATGGCCCACCCGGCACCCGCGAAGGCTATGAGCCAAGCTTTTACGTCGCCTATGTGCGTGATCCGGACGGGCACAAGCTGGCCTTCGTGCATCACCACTACGATCCCGCAACCGACCATCCCTGACGACAGGCGGCACCCGATGAGCGAAGATCACTATCCCCCCCGCATGATCGCGATGCTGGAAGCTATATGGGGCATCGGATTCCTGTCGCCCGGCGGTCCAGAGGAGGTTGCCCGCGTGATAGGGTCCCACGATCTGACCGGCAAATCGGTTCTGGATATCGGCTGCGGGGCGGGGGGGATCGACATCGCGCTCGTGCGCAAGCACGGTGCCGGGTATGTCACCGGCCTGGATGTCGAAGACCCGGTCCTAACCCATGCCCGTGCGCTGATTGCCCGCGAAGGGCTGGACAGACGAATCGGTCTGGTCAAGGTGGCACCCGGCCCGTTTCCCTTTCCGTCCGGCACATTCGATGTGGTGTTTTCCAAGGACAGCATCGTCCACATCCCCGACAAACACGCCCTGATGGCCGAGGTGTTTCGCGTGCTGAAGCCGGGCGGGTGGTTTTTGGCGTCGGACTGGTTGATCGGAACCGATCAGATCAGCCCGATCATGGCCGACTATATTGCCATCGAAGGGCTGGATTTCGGCATGTCCACCCCTGCGCGCTATCTTGACGCCATGGCAACGGCAGGCTTTGCAGATGGCACGACATCGTCGCGCAATGCCTGGTACCGCCAACGGGCCTGCGAAGAACTGGAGCGGCTGAAAGGCGATGTCGGGGCCGCCGCCGCCAAGGTGGTGGGGCAAGATTTTGTTGACCACAACATCGGCATCTGGACCAAGATCATCCCGGTTCTGGACAGTGGCGAACACTGCCCGACCCACCTTTCGGCCCGAAAACCCGGCTGACCGTCAAGCGCCAAACCGAAAAGGCCGTCCCACTGGCCGGCAACTTCAGACCCGACGCAAGCAGGCTGCGGGCATTGGTTGGCTACGCGGCGACCGAGGTTGCGAGAATGATGGACAACCGCGAGTTTCGTCAAAGTCGCACGATGACGTCATCGAGGCTGACCCCTCCATCTTGTTCGACCGAACAATAGACGCCGCGCAAGCGGAGTGTTGGATTGGCGCGGGTCCAGTCATAGGCGGGTCGACCCATGCGGACCTTCCATTTGACGCAACCATCGGCGGCTCGTCACTGACCCGCAGCACAGCGGTGCCCGCCTGCAACAGCGCGCCGGTGGGCAGGTTGGCATGGCTGAGGTCCAAATCGCAGGCGATGTTGTCACCGGTATGATTGCGCGGGTTCCTGTCGCGCCAGACCAGATCCAGCACGCGCGAGGACATGATGCTGACCTGATTGCGCGGATCGGGACTGCCGTCCTCCAGCACCAGCCAAGGGCGCGCAGCTTCGAAGTCGCCCAAGACCCCACGGCGCGGGTCAGGGTCAGACGGTCGGGAAAGCCGCGCTGGTTTGGCTTTGGGCGCGCGCACGGCAACCGAACCGGGCCCTGCTCACGAGGGGCGCCCAGAACCGCGGACAAGGCAACCGCCAGGGCTTCGGCGGAGGTGAAATCGGGCATTCGGTCACTCCGGTTGCAACAGAAGGGGGCAGGGCGGCGGCTACGGGTTTCGCAGCACCGCCACGTTTGGCGGCCAGATGCTGATGGCGTGCATCGCAAGACGAGCAACTGGCGGCAAGGTCCGGAGTATGAGGCAGATAGGTCCAGATCGTGCCCCCGATCACTGCAATCGTGACAGAAAGTCCTGAAGCCCACCCCCCCCGGCGTGTCATTCGGCGGCCCCCGCCCAGTGCGAAGCTGCCACCAGGCCCACATCAACCTTGTCATGCTGTAGCGGCAGATCGATATCCACGGCCCGGTCCAGCAGCTGTGCATAGCGGTGGCCGGCATAGGTGGCGGCGGCGATGATCGCGGGGGCCTCGCAGTCGCTGATCCGGGTCAGGGTAAAGGTAAAGGGCAGATCGGCGTGCAGCCCATCTGGCCCGTAGCGCAGGGCGGTGTAAAGGTCATCCACCGGGGCGCGCTGGCCTGCAAGCACAAGCCCCGTCGCGGGCAGCATCTCTTCTCGCCCCGAATGCTCGCAGGTCAGCGTTGCCGTTTGCCCGTCAAATCAGCCTAGCCGATGGGCAGTGATCAGCCCGATGCCCAGGCCCATCAGATGCCCCGGCTCGCGCCACCCCTCGCCGGTCTTTTCGGCCCAAACGGAAACAAGGTTGTGCGGGGTGACCAGCGTTACCTCCAACCCTGCCGCGCGCAGCTTTTCGGCGATGACACCGCCCATGTAATAGCCATCGGCATCGTAAACCACAGTCGGACCTGCGGGCAACAGGCCGTCCATGATGTCGTCGGGGGTCAGAACCTTAACCTCCGGGTCTGCGATGGCTTCGAACTGCACCTGTCGCGGTTTGGTGCCGCTCCAAGTGCTCGTTTAGGCCACCTTGCGCTCGAAGGCCAAGGGACTTTTGCCTCCCAATGCTGAAAGCCGACGGCGCAGGCTATGGAATCCGTTGATGTATTGGAAGATGGCTGTCTCCGCCTGTCCGCGTGTCGCCCATGTTCGCCTCCAGATCAGTTCGGCTTTGATTGTCTTGAAGAAGGTCTCAACAGCGGCATTGTCATAGCAGTTGCCTTTGCCGCTCATCGACGCCCCGAACCCATGCTCACGCAGGATCTTCTGGTAATCGTGGGAGCAGTATTGGCTGCCGCGGACGCTGTGGAAGATGCAGCCCTTGGGCGGTGCCCGCAAGGCAATGGCCATCCTCAGCGCCAGGATCGCCAGGTAGCGCTTCATGCGGTTGCTGACGGCCCAGCCGATGACGCGCCGCGAATGCAAGTCTAGGATCACAGCCAGATACGGCCACCCCTCGCGGGTCCAGATGTAACTGATGTCACCCGACCATTTCTGGTTCGGCCAAACCGCTGCGAAGTCGCGATCTAGGAGGTTCAGCGATGTTGAAAGTATGATCGCTGTCGATGGTCGCCATGAATTTACGTGTTCTTTCAACGACGATTCCGTTCTCACGCATCAACCGCCCGACCCGGCGATGACCAACATCTACCCCGACCTCTTTTAACTCCTCCGTCATCCGGGGCCTGCCATAGCTGCCCAGGCTCAGGCGCGACTGTTCCTTGATGTGGGCAAGAACGACCATGTCTGCGTGCTGCCTGCGGCTGGCAGGGCGGCTACGAAAGGCCCGCAAACCGCGCGGGCTGACGTTCATAACCTGACACAACCGATCCGTTGCAAAGCCGCCGCGATGTTCCTCGACGAACCGAAACCTCACGGCTCTTGGCTCGCGAAGAACTGGGTGGCCTTTCTTAGGATGTCCCTCTCCTCGCGCAGTATGCGGTTTTCGCGCCGGAGCCGTTCGTTCTCAAGCGCAAGTTCGCGATCCTCAACCGATACCACATCCGTGTCGCAGTGCGCTGTGATCCATTTATTCAGCGTCGACATCCCGACACCAAGATCATCAGCAATCTGCTTGCGTGAAAGCCCGCTGGTCAGCGCGATCCGCACCGCATCCTTGCGAAATCCGTCCGTCCTGCCTGTGCCCATGGCTCATCTCCTTTGCTGCACATTACGCTATCAAAGGAGCGGCACCAAACCGCGACAGGTGCACAGAGCCCACCCCCCACGGATCAAGAAAATGGGCGGCGGTTTTGTCGCAATCGGTTTGGTGGTCTTCTTGTTATGTGTCTGTTCCTAAGCGGGCAGTCCGCCGAGAGGTTGGCCTTCCGGTAAACCCGGTGGTTCATTTCATGAACAATCAGCGCAAGGCAGCGGCGCTCGCCTGTGCATGCTCGGCGGGCTGCGTGAAGGCGGATTATTGACTTTAGCCGTGGGGCCAAACGTCGGGTTTGGAATACGTGCGAAGCAATGCTCATACCATCAGCAGCGCCTTCGTGGCGGTACATACCCTTTCATGGTGACAAGACAGGTCCGGGAATTCCAGGCAACGTTCGGGACTGAGGCATCAGCCTGTGGAGGTCAGGGTTTGCAGGATCAAGGAGACGCATGCCGATTGACCGGGCTTGGCCGCACCTATGGCAAAGGGGTGTCGGCGCACCGGGCGCTTGACGGCATTGATCTGACGATCCGGGCAAATGAGTTCTTCACCCTGCTTGGGCCTTCGGGCTGCGGAAAGACCACGCTTTTGCGCCTGATTGGCGGGTTCGACCAGCCGACCGTTGGAGAGATTGCGATTTTCGGGCGCAACGTTGCGGGTCTTCCGCCCGAGGATCGTCCGGTCAATACGGTGTTTCAGAACTATGCACTGTTCCCGCATCTGACGGTGGCGGAGAATGTGGGATTTGCGCTGCGCATGTTGGGGCGACCAAAGGCCGAGATTGCAGCCACCGTCGCACGCATGGTCGCATTGGTGGGGCTGGACGGGATGGAGCATCGCCGCCCGGACCAGCTTTCGGGTGGGCAAAAACAGCGGGTGGCCTTGGCCCGCGCACTGGCACCGGGGCCGAAGATACTGCTGCTGGACGAACCTCTGTCAGCCTTGGATGCCAAGTTGCGCCAGCGGATGCGGTCGGAACTGAAGGCGCTGCAGCGCGAAACCGGCATCACTTTTGTTTTCGTCACCCATGATCAGGACGAGGCTTTGGCAATGTCCGACCGGATTGCGGTGATGCAGGGCGGCCGGGTGCAGCAGTTGGGGCGTCCGGAGGAGATTTACGAGGCCCCGGCAAACCGGTTTGTGGCGGATTTCATCGGCGGGGCGAACCTGATCCCGGCGCGGATTGGCGCACGGGGGGCCGAGGCCGAGGGGCTGGGCGTGGTTCCGGCCTTAGGGGACATGGGTGCCGAGGTGACACTGGCGATCCGGCCGGAACGGTTGGCGATCCTGGCAGCAGACCTGCAGCAACCGGGGGATCTGGGACCGCTTCGGGTGGCCGAGCGCATCTACATGGGCAACGAGCTTTCGTTCCGGCTGGAAGGTGCGACGGTGCCCTTGCACGTCACCCTGCCGCGCGGCGGTTTGCGCGGTGCCCAGGATTTCACGCCTGGCGAGGCGGTCTGTTTGCGCGCTGAACCCGGCGCGATCCGGGTGCTGGCGTCATGAAACTGCACCGCCTTTTGCTGGCCCCATCCTTGGGCACCATCCTGATTTTCATGGTGCTGCCCATCGCGATCACCACGCTGTATTCCATACTAACGCCAGCGCAATACGGCGGGGTGATCTGGGAACCGTCCGCCGAGGCCTATTTCCGGCTGCTGTTCGAGCGCGACATTTTCGATGACACGCTGACATTCAACACTGACTACCTGCAAATCCTTGGCCGGTCGGTGCTGCAAGCTGGGATTGCCACGCTGCTGTGCCTGATCGTCGGATTGCCGACGGCGTGGTTCATCGCCACCCGGCCGCCGGGGCAGAAGTCGCTGTGGCTGATGCTGGTGACGGTCCCCTATTGGGTCAACCTGCTGGTACGCACCATCGCGCTTTTGCTGATCCTGCGGGATGAAGGCCCGATCAACCGCGCGCTGCAATCCATTGGCCTGACCGACGGGCCACTCCCGTTGGCTTACAACAGCTTTGCCATTGGCTTGGGGTTGGTGTCGTCCTTCCTGCCCTTCATGATCCTGCCACTTTACGCGGCGATCGAGCGGTTCGACTTTTCGCTGCTGGAGGCCGCCTATGACCTGCATGCGAACCGTCGCCGCGCGTTCTTTGCGGTCGTCCTGCCGATCCTGCGGCCCGGTCTGATTGCGGGCGGGCTGCTGGTCTTCATCCCCGGCATCGGCAGCTACCTTGCACCCGACATCCTTGGCGGTGGCAAGACGCTGATGCTCGGCAACCTGATCGGCATGCAGTTTCAGGGCAGCCGCAACTGGCCCTTTGGTGCCGCACTTTCCACCATCCTGATGGCCGTCACGCTGATAGCCTTGTTCATCGTTGCCCGCCGTGCCGCACGGGAGGAGGCGTGATGGCGCTGCTTGACACCCGGTCAAAGGACATTCGCAACCTGCCGGGCTTTGGCCTGACGGCAACCCTGGCGGTGGCGTTCTTGTATGCGCCGATCCTCTTTCTGGTGCTCTACTCCTTCAACTCCGGTCGGTCGATCAGCCGTTTGGATGGGCTGTCGTGGCAGTGGTATCGGGCCGTCTTTGCCAATGAGGAAATTGCCGGGGCGGCGCTGAACTCCGTCCTGCTGGCCGTGATCGCCGCCAGTGTCGCCACGGTTATGGCCACCGCCGCAGCCTTGGCGATGGTGCGGATGAAGGTGCGCCGCAAGGCCGCCGCCTATGCGGTGCTCAACTTCCCACTGATGGTGCCCGAGATTGTCACCGCCATAGCCAGCCTGATCTTTTTTTCCTCGGTGGGCTTGGGGCTTGGCTTTGGGTCGCTGGTCATTGCCCATACCACTTTCTGCATTCCCTTCGCCTACCTGCCGATCACGGCGCGGCTGACATCCATGGACGCAGGCCTTGAAGCCGCCGCCGCCGATCTTTTTGCCCGTCCGTGGACGCGGTTCCGGCTGATCACCCTGCCTCTTTTGGCCCCCGGGCTGATCTCGGGCTGGCTCTTGGCCTTCATCGTCTCCCTGGACGACTTCATCATCTCGTCAATGCTGTCCGGCCCCGGATCAACCACCTTGCCCGTCCACATCTATTCGATGCTGCGCCTTGGCATCACGCCCGAGGTCAACGCGGTGTCGTCGCTGATGGTCGCGGCCTCTGCCCTTGTCGTCATCACCTCGGGCCTGATCGCCCGCAAACAAACCTGAAAGGAATCCCCATGCGCGCCCTTGCCCTCCTCTTGTTGACCGCCGCCCCGGCCTTCGCCGAGGGGGATCTGTTCATCTACACTTGGGGTGAATACACGCCGCCAGACCTCGTGGCCAAGTTCGAGGCCGAGTTCGGCGTCAAGGTCCACATCGACAGCTATGACAGCATGGAGACGATGATCGCCAAGCTGCGCGCCGGGGGTGCGGGCTATGACATCATCGTGCCGGGCGATGCCACGATGCAGGTGCTGATCGCCGAAGGCATGGTCGAAAAGATCGATGTTTTCGCCATGCCCAACTTTGCGAATGTCGATGACAAATGGCGCGAGGTCTATTGGGACCCCAAGCGTGAATACTCCGCCCCCTGGGCCTGGGGCTCGACCGCGTTCGCCGTGGATACTGCCGTGGTCAAGGGTGATTATTCCTCGCTGTCCGTGCTGTTTGACCCGGCGGAGGATGTGAAGGGTCGCATCAACATGCTGCGCGACATGAACGATGTGATCAACATGGCCGAACGCTATCTGGGCGTCCCGCGCTGTTCGGAGAACCCGGATGAGATGAAGCGGGTACTGGAACTGCTGGAAACCCAGAAGGAATGGGTGAAATCCTACGATAGCGAGACCAAGGAGCCGCTGGTATCGGGCGAGGCCGTCGTGTCGATGAGCTGGAATGGCTACGCTATGCGGGCGCGCGATGAAAAGCCCACCATCGCCTATGTCTATCCGAAAGAGGGTTACACCGGCTGGATGGACAATGTCGCCGTGCCCAAGGGCGCGCCGAACATGGACAACGCCAAGGCTTGGGTCAACTTCGTCATGGCACCGGAAAACGCCGCAATGATCACCAACTACGCGCGCTATTCCAACGGCATCAAGGGGTCCGAGGCATTCATCGAGCCCGCATTGGCCAGCGCCCCCGAAATCAACCCTCCGGCGGATGCACCAGCCCCCGAATTCATCCCGACCTGCTCGCCTGCGGCTACGGCCCTGATCGACAAGGTCTGGACCAAACTAATGAACTGAAGGAGTTTCAAATGGCAATCGTGACACTGGCCGCCACGCAGATGGCCTGTTCCTGGGATCTGGATGACAACATCCAGAAGGCCGAAGAACAGGTGACCGCGGCGGCAGAGGATGGCGCGCAGATCATCCTGCTGCAGGAGCTGTTCCAGACCCCCTATTTCTGCATCGAAAAGGACTATGGCTTTCAACGCTATGCCAAGCCGCTCGAATCCGACCGGGCGGTGCAGCATTTTGCGGCGCTGGCTAAGCGGTTGGGGGTCGTGCTGCCGATCAGCTATTACGAGGCGGCGGGGAACACGTTCTTCAACTCGCTGGCGATGATTGACGCCGACGGCACGGTGATGGGAAACTACCGCAAGACCCATATCCCGCATGCGCCGGGGTATGAGGAGAAGTACTACTTCACCCCCGGCAATACAGGTTTCAAGGTGTTCGAAACCCGCTTTGCACGCGTCGGCTGCGGCATCTGCTGGGACCAGTGGTTTCCGGAAACCGCACGGTCGCTGGCGATTCTCGGGGCCGAGGTGATGCTGTTTCCGACGGCCATCGGGTCTGAGCCCGGCTACCCCGAGATTGATTCATCAGGCCACTGGCAGCGCACGATGCAGGGCCACGCGGCGGCCAATATGGTGCCGGTTGTGGCGTCAAACCGGGTCGGGCTGGAAAAGGGGCCGAACCTTGAGATGACGTTCTACGGATCGTCCTTCATCGCCGACCACACGGGGGCGATGCTGGCCGAGGCGAACAAGGTGGACGAGACGTATCTCATCGCTCAGATCGACTTTGAGGCCACCCGTGCCTTCCGCCAAAGCTGGGGCACCTGGCGGGATCGGCGACCGGAAACCTATGGGCTGATCAGCCGTCACGACGCGGCATGAGGCGCAAAGGGGGCGGTACAGGCCGCCCCCCGTTCCAAACCTAGAGCAGGAGGGAACAGTTAGCTATATAGGTCTGTCGGCTGCATTAGGCCCATTTCGGTCGTTGTTACACCTCGATGTTCATGTTAAGTTCTGATCGTTGGGTCAGAGGACATAACATGGCGCTTGGACAGAAGCTGAACGGAACACTCAGGGCGTTTATCGAGCGCCAACAACTCTTCTTTGTGGCAACGGCAGCGCCGGATGGTCGCGTCAATCTCTCCCCGAAGGGTGCAGATACGCTCCGCGTTCTTGACGACAACCACATTCGGTGGCTGAGTTTGTCCGGCAGCGGAAATGAAACTGCGGGGCATTTGCGAAGAAGCAACCGCATAACGTTGATGTTTTGTGCTTTCGAAGGCGATGCCCTCATATTGCGCATTTACGGGCAGGCGAACGTCCTACATCCGCGAGACCTCGGGTGGAACGATGCTCTCGCGTCCTTTCCCGAATTGGCAGGTAGTCGACAGATCTTCGACATTTCGATCGACGCAGTCCAGACATCCTGTGGCACCGGTGTGCCATTTATGACCTATTCGGGCGACCGGGCGTCCAAAGAACTTGTGCCTTATTATGCCGGATTGGGTAGCGCCGGTCTTGAGGACTACTGGCGACGGAAAAACACGCACACCATTGACGGCTTCAAGACCGGCTTATTCGACGACTAAGGAAAATGGCCGCCTAGACACAAAAGTCCGCGTCGTCCCGCAAAGCAGACTCTAGCCCAAGTTTACACCCCTACCCGCACTTCACCTCCGCTTCACAGGTCAGCGCCAGCTCCGCCACTAGATCCTTGATATCGGGGGATTGCGCGTCCCAGACCCCTTCGCTGCACAGATAGGCCATGTGGTCTTCCAGATAGCTGGCCATGGTGCTGCGCCAGTCGGGAGAGGTGTCGATCATCTGCTCGGACGTATAAAGCAGGTATTCGACATAGGCCGCATAGGCAGTTTGTTCTTTGGGGTCTTTCAACGCACAGAAATCGGCATTTGCCAGTTCCGGCTTTTGCACCGTCAGGTTCAGGAACTCGCGGTAAATCTCGCGTGCGGTCTGGTCGCGTTGGATGCGGTCGGACTGGCTGATCTGGTAGGGGATGACGATCAGCGCGGTGACGGTGGCAAAGGCGGTGGCAAGGCCGCCCAGCCCCTCCAGCGCCTCGGAATGTCGTGTCAGCCAGTTCAGCATGTCAGACCTTGGGTTGTTCATGGGTGGCGCAGTGGATTCCGCCCCCCACTTCGCCCAAAGCATCGGTGTTCAGCATGACGATTTCGCGGCCGGGGTAAAGATCGGCCAGAATGGCGGCGGCTTGGGCATCGGCCGCCTTGTCACCAAATTCTGCCGCGATCACCGCACCATTGCAGACATAGTAGTTGACGTAGGATGCCACGAAATCGGGGCTGTCCACCCTGATGTCCCAAGGTTCGGGCAGCGTCACGAGGTCAAGCTTGCGCCCCTCGGCGTCGGTCGCGTTGGAAAGAATTTCACGGGTTTCAAAAGCGGACACCGACCAAGGGTCGCTTGCGTCAACCTCTTCTCCCATCTGGATCAGCACCTGTCCGGGCTTCACGAAACGGGCCAGCGCGTCGATGTGGTAATCGGTGATATCGGCGCCCTTGATGCCGGGGGCCCAGATCACTTTCCGCGCGCCCATGGTGTCCAGCAGCATCGCCTCGACTTGCGGCTTGCTGCCCTTGTTGCGGTTGGGGTTCACCCATGAACTTTCATGCGCGATCAGCGTGCCGTGTCCGTCGGTTTCCACGCCGCCCGCTTCTCCGACAAGCCCTACATCGAACACCGGCAGGCCCAGCCGTTCGGCCACGCGCGTGGCGACCAAGCCATCATTGCCGTGAACGTGCTTGGCCCCCCAACCGTTGAAATTGAACTGGGTCAGCGCCAGCCCGCCTTTGCCATCGATGACGAACGACGGCCCGCTGTCGCGTGCCCAAAGGTCATCGGTGGGGATGTCCCACAATTCCACCTGACCGGAGACCAGCTTTCTGATTGCCTTGTGATACTTGGCCGCGGCCAGCATCACCACGGGTTCAAATTCGGCAATCGTGCTGGCGATATCGGCAATAGTGCCTTGCAGATCAAATAGAAAATCCGGGTCATCATGCACGGCGGGGTTCACCGGCCACTGCAGATAGGTGCGTTCGTGCGGATCGGTTTCCTCGGGATACCAAAACCCCGAAGACCCGGCACCCGCAGCAAAGGCCCCGCGTGGCAACAGGGAAAGGCTACCGGCAGCGGCGGCAGAACGGAACAGGGAACGGCGGGTCATCATGAACAAGGCCTCAGTTCAGGTGGATCAACGGGTCGTCGGTGGAGCCATGGGGGGCGGCACACAGCGCCGCAAGAAACAGCGAAAACAGCTCCGCCGAGGTTGCCAGCCCCAGCTTGGTGTGGATGCGCTTGCGGAACACCTTCACCGTCTCCGGGCTGTTGCCCAGCATCCGCGCGATGACCTTGGATGAATGACCTTGCAGGATCAACTGCGCCACCTCGGCCTCGCGCTCTGACAGCCGAGAGGTGCCGAAATGCGCCATCGCCGCCATGACATGCAGTCCTATGCTGCCTTGAGCCGTGAAGGCATGGGGGGGCAGGGCGGTCATGCCGGCTCCTGCTGGGTGATGCAGTGGATGCCGCCGCCACCAAGGCAGATGTTGGGAATGTGCACGCCGCGGATGCGGTAGGTCGGGAACAGCGACTGGAAGATGTCGCGGGCGATGGCGTCGTTCGGGGTGCCGTATTCAGGCATGATGACGCCGCCGTTTACGAAATAGCAGTTGACGTAGGACCGGCAGAATTTCTCGCCGATGATGCAGCTTTCCTCGGCTTCGGGGATCGTCACCATCCGGATCTCGCGCCCCTGCGCATCGGTCTGACCGCTGAGCGCGTCGATGTTGGCCTGTTTGATATGGCGCCATGGATCGGCGGGGTCATCCGCGCCCTCGATCAGCACCACGCCCGGCGCCACGAACACCGCGATGCCATCGACATGGCCGTCGGTTTCGGTTTCATCCGCATTTCCGGGCAGCCAGATCACCTTTTCGCCGCCAAGCGTCTCCAGCAACTCCTGCGTGACCTCGTCCCGCGTCCATGTCGGATTGCGGTTGGGGTTCAGAAAACAAGTGTCGGTGGTGATGATCGTGCCCATCCCATCAACCGTCACGCCGCCGCCTTCGGCCAGCAGCGGGGATTTGAACGCCCGCATCCCTTCGCGCGCCGCCACCGCCGCGCCAAAAGCGGCGTCCTTGTCGAACGGTGCATATTTGTGGCCCCAGGCGGAAAAGGTGAACAGGCTGGCGGCCTTGTCACCCTGCGCGTCCACCACGAAATTCGGACCGGCATCGCGCGCCCAACTGTCATCCAGCGGCACCTCGAACAACTCGATCCCGCTGCGCAGCATGCGGCGCGCCTCGGCGGCATCCTCGGGGCGCACGGCCATACACAGGGGTTCAAACTCGGCAATTGCCTGCGCTATCAGCGCATAGTCGCGCTTGGTGGCTGCCATGTCCGGCCAGACCTCGGCGCGGGTTGGCCACATCATCCAGGTCCGCTTGTGGGGGGCGTATTCGGCAGGCATCCGGAATCCAAGGGATTTCGGGCTGGCGGGGTGCTGTGCCGGGTCTTGGCGGGTCATGGAATCCTCGGGGCAAAAGGGTATGGACCTGAGGATAAGATGAGCATTACAATTGTCAAAACGCCAAATTTTGATCCATTCAATCGAAATCACTCATGAGTAGCTATCGCAATCTTCCCCCACTCTCCACCCTGATCGGTTTTGAGGCCGCCGCCCGGTTGCAAAGCTTCTCTCGGGCGGCAGAGGAATTGAACATCACCCAGTCGGCCATCAGCCATCAGGTGCGGGTGCTGGAAGATCACCTTGGCCAACCGTTGTTTCGTCGCATCGGGCGGCGAATAGAACTGGTCGATGCCGGACGTGACTTCCTGATCACCGCGCAATCCGCGCTGGAGGAGTTGCGCCACGGCGTGCGGCGGCTGAACGCATATTCCAAGCCAGGATCGGTCATCGTGATGATGTCCGCGGCGCTTGCGACCGGCTGGTTTCTGCCTTTGCTGACGCAGTTGCGTGACACCCACCCCTGGATCGACCCTTGGGTGCATACATCGGACCTGGCAGAGATGCCCGAAGAGGCAGAAATCGACATCGTTCTTGGGCCGCTGCCCTGGCCGGACGCGGGTGCGCGAACATTGCTTTTGGCCCAGGATGCGCTGATCCCCCTGTGCGCGCCCCAACTCGCCGCGCGTCTGCCGGATATGCCGGACCGCAGAAGGCTTGATACCGCGCCGCTTTTGCATGACGAGACGCTGAACGACTGGCAGGCGTGGTTCACGACCGCAGGCTCTGCCCGGACTGAGTTCTCTCGGGGCTACAATTTCTCGGATACGGCGCAGATGCTGCAAGCGGCGCAACTTGGCCTCGGGGTCTGTCTTGCGACTGCGCGTGAGGCCGGCCTGGCATTGCGCAATGGCCTTCTGGTGCAGGCCTGTCCTTCCGGCCTGACAAAGACTGTGCCGCTTTACATGTCATGCTGGACCCGCAACTTTACCCGCCCGCCGGTCCAGGCGCTTTGGGATTGGCTGCGACTGAGGAGCGATCGGGAAACGCAGTCTGTAGAACTGGACGACCGCTGCCCCCCTGCAGATCCGTAGACGTTGACAAATAGGCTGACGTGCTGGCCCGTGCAGCAATTGTGCAAGGCCGCAGGGGGCAAGGATATCCCGCACCCCCGGTAGATCGTAGCAGTTCTTGCCGGAGATCCGGGCCAGTTCCGCGACGAGGTGGCGGATCACTGCTGTCTTTGTTCTTCGCCCGCCATGCTGCCACATCCCGCAGCCGGGACCAGAGATGGTACGACACCCCGTGCATCCGGCACAAAGACCAACCCGTGAAAGCTGGTGCCATATCCGGTCTCCTTGATGGCGCGTGTTTCCCGCACGTGACCGGAACGAAACCGCGAAGGGTCAATGTGGCCCATGAAGCCGAAATCGGCGGTCACTCCGAAAAGGATTGCAAACGGGGGCCGTCCCGGCTCTACTTCCAGGCAATAGCTATTTTGCCGGGCAAAAATCTGGGGAGCTTTCCAATCATGTCACTAAAACGCACACTCGCTGCCACCGTTGTGATGGCAGCGCTGCTGACCACCGGGGCTTTTGCAAAGACTCTGGTCTTTTGTTCCGAGGGCTCGCCCGAAGGATTCGATCCGGCACTGCACACGGCGGGCACGTCGTTTGATGCCTCATCGCAGACCGTCTACAACCGGCTGGTCGAATTCGAGAATGGCACGACCGTCATCAACCCCGCGCTTGCGGAAAGCTGGGAAGTGTCCGCCGACGGGCTGGAATACACCTTCAAGCTTCGCAAGGGCGTGAAATTCCATTCCAACGACAGCTTCACGCCGACCCGCGATTTCAATGCTGATGACGTGATCTTCAGCTTTGATCGCCAGCGTCTGGCAGCTGACCCGTATTTCACGGTTTCGGGCGGCACTTGGGAATATTTCAATTCGATGTCGATGCCCGACCTGATCAAGCAGATCGACCGGGTTGACGACTATACCATCAAGTTCGTTCTGAACCGTCCCGAAGCGCCGATGATCGCAAACCTTGCGATGGATTTCGCGTCGATCGTGTCAAAGGAATATGCGGATGCCATGCTGGCCGCGGGCACGCCAGAACTGCTGGACCAGCTTCCGATCGGAACCGGGCCCTTCAAGTTCGTCGATTATCAGAAAGATGCAGTCGTACGCTTTGCCGCAAACCCCGACTATTGGGGCACCGTATCGCCGCTAGACAATCTTGTTTTCGCCATCACGGTCGATGCCGCCGTGCGCTATCAAAAACTGAAGGCCGGCGAATGCCAGATTATGGTCTATCCAAGCCCGGCCGATCTTGCCGCGATGAAGGCCGATACCGGTCTGGTGGTGATGGAGCAGGAAGGCCTGAACGTGGGCTACCTTGCCTACAACACCACAGTCGCACCTTTTGACAATGCGAAGGTGCGCCGGGCCCTGAACATGGCCATCGACAAGCAGGCCATTCTCACGGCGGTTTACGAAGGGTCGGGGCAGGTTGCCAAGAACCCGATCCCGCCGACGATGTGGTCTTACAACGATGCGATCGTGGATGATGTCTATGACCCCGCCGCCGCGAAGGCCGCACTCGAGGCCGAGGGCGTCAAGGATCTTTCGATGAAGATCTGGGCCATGCCGGTGCAGCGCCCCTACAACCCGAACGCGCGGCGCATGGCCGAACTGATGCAGGCTGATTTCGCCAAGATCGGCGTGACGGTGGAAATCGTGTCCTATGAATGGGGCGAGTACCTGGAGCGTGGCAAGGCGCTGGACCGCGACGGGGCACTGCTTCAGGGCTGGACCGGCGACAACGGCGATCCGGACAACTTCCTCGCGGTGCTTCTGGGCTGCGACGCGGTCGGAAATTCTAACCGGGCGCAGTGGTGCAACGCCGAATTCGACGCGCTAATCCAGAAAGCCAAGATCACCTCGGATGCGGCAGAACGCACCAGACTTTACCAAGAGGCCCAGGTCATTTTCAAGGATCAGGCGCCTTGGGCCACCATTGCCCATTCGGTGGTGTTCATGCCGATGCTGCCGTCGGTCAAGGGCTATGTCATGAATCCGCTTGGCCTGCATCTCTTTACCGGCGTGGATATCGTCGAGTAACGGCTTTGGGGGTGCGGCCGTGATGTCGCGCCCCCGGCTATCCGGCAGGTTCCCTGCCGTAACCCACAGACACCGGTGCCCCTGATGACCGACCGTTACCGCGATTTCCGGCGGATTGCCGTTGATCTGGGTGTCGATGCTGTGGCAATCGTGCCCGGGCCGAACTTCGTGCGCCTGTACGACAAGAATTTTCACAGCCATGAACGACCGCTGATCGTCGTGGTCCCCCGGACCGGCAATCCTGCGGCGCTGGTACCCAACCTTGAATTGCGGTCGTTCGATCTGATCGGGTTCGAAGGCGAAGTGTTCGACTGGCGCGACCAGACCGGATACGACGCGGCCTTTGCTGCCCTTGCCATGCATTTCCCGATGACTTCTGTTGCAGTCGAGGGGCAGGTGATGCGGGTATTCGTGCATCATGCCATGACCAAAGCCTGGCCCGGATTGCGCATCCTTGACGCAGAGTTGCAGATATCCGGCCTGCGCCTGCACAAATCCCCGGCCGAGGTTGCAGCCCTGCAAGACGCGATCCGGGTGTCGGAAGCGGCCTTGGCCGACACGCTGGATCAGGTGCGCGCCGGCATGCTCGAAACCGATGTCGAACGACTGCTGACGATTGCGCTGTTTTCGCACGGCGCCGAGGAACATGCTTTTGGCCCGATCGTGGCCGCCGCCGACAATTCCGCCCGCCCGCATGCCCATGCCCGCGCCGATTATGCGATCCGGCCCGGCGATGCGCTGCTCTTGGATTTTGGGGCGCGCAAGGGCGGCTTTTGTGCCGACATCACCCGGACCGTGTTCGTGGGGCACGCGACCGACGAGGCACAGCAGGTCTATGACACCGTCCTGCGCGCCAATCTGGCGGGCCATGCCGCAACCCGCCCCGGCGTGACCGCGCATGCCATCGACGATGCGGTGACTGCCGTGATGGAAGCCTCGCCCTTTGCCGACCGGATCCGCACCAAGACCGGCCACGGGCTGGGCCGTGACGTGCATGAGGCGCCCTATATCATGCGTGGCAACATGCAGGTGCTGGAACCGGGTATGGTCTTCACCAACGAGCCGGGCCTTTACAAACCTGGTGCTTTCGGCGTGCGGATCGAGGATGACATGCTGGTGACGCAAAGCGGCAACCGGTCGCTGACCACCTATCCAAAGACCCTCACCGTGGTCGGCTGATGTTTGGCTATGTGCTTGCCCGGCTTTTGACGTTCATCCCCACGTTCTTCGGGGTCACGCTCGTCTCGTTTTCCTTCATCCGCATGCTGCCGGGCGACCCGATCGCCACAATGGCAGGCGAACGCGGCGTGACACCCGAGCGCTATGCGGAACTGGTCAAGCAGTTCGGTTTCGACCGCCCGATCCTGACGCAATACGCTGACTACTTGTGGTCGGTGCTGAACGGGGATCTGGGCAATTCGTTTGTGACCAAGAAACCGATCTGGGATGAGTTTTTCACGCTGTTTCCGGCAACGCTGGAACTGGCGATCTGCGCGATGATCTTCGCGGTTGCCCTTGGTCTGCCGGCCGGGGTGATCGCCGCCGTCAACCGCGGCAAGTTCTTTGACCGCGCCCTTATGTCGACGGCACTTGTCGGATATTCGATGCCGATCTTCTGGTGGGCGCTGTTGCTGATCATCGTGATGTCGGGCTGGTTGGGGCTGACGCCGGTGTCGGGGCGGATCAGCCTGCAGTACTATTTCGATGACGTGACCGGCTTCATGCTGATCGACAGCCTGCTGTCGGGTCAGAAGGGGGCGTTCGGCTCGGCGGTCAGCCATCTGATCCTGCCCACAATCGTTCTGGGGACCCAGCCGCTGGCCGTGATCGCGCGGCAGACACGCTCTGCCATGTTGGAAGTGCTGAGCGAGGATTACATCCGCACCGCCAGGGCCAAGGGCCTTTCCTTGCCCCGCGTCAACGGTGTACACGCCTTGCGCAACGCCCTGATCCCGGTGGTGACCGTCATCGGATTGATGGTCGGCACGCTGTTGGCCGGGGCCATTCTGACAGAGACGATCTTCAGCTGGCCCGGCATTGGAAAATGGATGGTCGACAGCATTTTCCGGCGGGATTATCCGGTTGTGCAGGGCGGGCTGTTGCTGATCGCGCTGATGGTGATGATCGTCAATCTGGCTGTCGACATGCTTTACGGCTACCTCAACCCCAAGATCCGGAACCGCTGATGGCAGATCCCGTGACCATCACTGCCGCCCGGCCCGGCCCGCTGAAAGAGTTCTGGTACTACTTTCGCGAAAATCGCGGAGCAGTGTTCGGCCTTTGGCTTTTCGCGGCGTTCGTGGCCATGGCCGTGCTGGCAGATGTCATCGCACCCCATGATCCGATCGAGCAATTTCGTGATCATCTGTTGCAACCCCCGTTCTGGCAGGAGGGCGGCAGCCTTGCCTTTCCCTTGGGCACGGATGCCGTGGGGCGGGACCTGCTGTCGCGACTGATCCACGGCGCGCGCTATTCGTTCTATGTCGGCATCGTGGTGGTGGCCGTGTCAGCACTGGGGGGCATCGCACTCGGGCTTGTCGCGGGCTTTGCGCCGCGCTGGCTTGATACGCTGATCATGCGGGTGATGGATATCATCCTTGCCTTTCCGTCACTGCTGCTGGCGCTGGTTCTGGTGGCAATTCTGGGGCCGTCCCTGACCAACGCGATGATCGCCATCGCGCTTGTGCTGCAACCGCACTATGTCCGGCTGACCCGCGCATCGGTCATTTCGGAACGCACGAAGGACTATGTGACTGCGGCCAAGGTCACGGGTGCCGGGCTGGGGCGGCTGATGTTCGTGACGGTGCTGCCCAATTGCCTGTCGCCGATCATCGTTCAGGCCGCGCTGTCGTTTTCCAATGCGATCCTCGATGCGGCGGCTTTGGGTTTTCTGGGCATGGGGGCGCAACCGCCCACGCCAGAATGGGGCACCATGCTGGCGGAATCGCGCGAGTTCATTTTGCGCGCTTGGTGGGTCGTTACCTTTCCGGGGCTTGCCATCCTGATCACGGTGCTTGCAGTCAACCTGATGGGCGACGGGCTGCGGGACGCGCTCGACCCCAAGCTGAAGCGGAGCTGACACCATGGCGCTGCTGGAAATCCGCAACCTGACAGTCGAGTTTGCGACCGCCACGGGCGCGTTCCGGGCCGTTGACGCGGTCGATCTGACGGTGGACGCGGGCGAGGTTCTGGCGATTGTCGGGGAGAGTGGGTCAGGCAAGTCGGTCGCCATGCTGGCGCTGATGGGCCTGCTGCCCTGGACCGCCCGGGTGACCAGCGATGTGATGTCCTTTGGCGGCAAGGACTTGCGGGCGGTTACCGCCGCCGGGCGTCGCAAGATAGTCGGCCGCGACATGGCGATGATCTTTCAGGAACCGATGTCCTCGCTCAACCCCTGTTTTACCGCAGGGTTCCAGATCAAAGAGGCCTTGCGCCAGCACATGGGGCTTGACGCCAAGGCACGCCATGCCCGCGCCCTTGAGCTCTTTGAGATGGTCGGCATTCCGGCGCCAGAAGACCGCTTAAGCTGCTTTCCGCACCAGCTTTCAGGGGGCATGAACCAGCGGGTGATGATCGCAATGGCCATTGCCTGCCGCCCGAAGCTTCTGATTGCCGACGAGCCCACGACAGCGCTTGACGTGACAATTCAGGCGCAGATCCTTGATCTGTTAACAACGCTTCAGCGCGACACCGGCATGGCGCTGATCCTGATCACGCATGACATGGGCGTGGTCGCGGAAACGGCAGAACGGGTCGCGGTGCAATACGCCGGCCAGAAGGTCGAGGAACAGGCCGTCGCCGCCCTATTCGAAACCCCGCATCACCCCTACACGGCGGCGCTGCTGGCGGCCCTGCCCGAACGCGCCACCGGGCGACACCTGCCCACCATTCCGGGCGTGGTGCCGGGGCAGTTCGATCGTCCCATCGGGTGTCTCTTCGCGCCGCGTTGCCAGTTTGGCGACTTGCGCTGCAAGACCGAAGCGCCGGCACCTTCGCCGGCATCCCTTGGGCTTGCGCGGTGCCACTATCCGCTTGTCGCAGCACCTCTGGTGGCGCTGTGACCGGGCCCGTGGTTTCCGCGCAGGGCCTGAGCCGCGACTACACGGTGAAACGTGGGTTGCTGTCCAGACCCGGCATCGTGCACGCCCTGTCAGGGGCCAGTTTCAACGTGCAGGCCGGCAAGACGCTTGCCGT
This sequence comes from Paracoccaceae bacterium, assembly GCA_031400505.1. Classification (GTDB taxonomy): domain Bacteria; phylum Pseudomonadota; class Alphaproteobacteria; order Rhodobacterales; family Rhodobacteraceae; genus JAIYDJ01. The sequence goes on from JANNPZ010000091.1 coordinate 135,834, forward strand.
CGTCGGCGAAAGCGGCTGCGGCAAATCCACCCTTGCGCGGGTGATCAGCATGATCGAGCCTGCGACCGAAGGCACGTTCTCGATCAACGGCATTGCGGCGGTGCCAGAGAACCTTGCACGTTTGCGCACGTCGGTTCAGATCGTGTTTCAGGATCCCTACGGCTCGCTCAATCCGCGCCAGCGGGTCGGGGCTATCCTGGAAGAGCCGCTGAAGATCAACCGGCCCGACCTTTCAGCGGCGGACCGTACCGAACAGGCGCGCCAGATGCTGCGTCAGGTCGGCCTGCGCGAAGAACATTTCGACCGCTATCCGCATATGTTTTCCGGCGGCCAGCGTCAGCGGATTGCGGTCGCGCGCGCGCTGATGCTGAACCCAAAGGTTCTGGTGCTGGATGAACCCGTCTCGGCGCTGGACCTGTCGATCCAGAGCCAGATCCTCAATCTGCTGGTCGATTTGCAGGACGAGCTTGGGCTGGCCTATCTTTTCATCAGCCATGATCTTTCCGTCGTGCGCCATATGGCCGACGACATCATCGTGATGTATCTGGGCCGACCGGTTGAAATCGGCCCCAAGACCAAGCTGTTCGCGGCCCCGCGCCATCCCTACACCAAGGCGCTTTTGTCGGCGACACCGTCTACCAACCCCAAGGCGCGCAAGGACCGCATCAAGCTGGAGGGTGAGTTGCCGTCGCCTCTGAGCCTGCCGCTCGGCTGCGCCTTTGCACCACGGTGCTGGAAGGCGCAAGACCGCTGCCGGTCGGAACGGCCGGGCCTTGCGGGCGATGACCATCAGGCCGCCTGCTTCTTTCCCGAGCATTGAACCCGGCGGCACCACTCGAAGCCGGTTACGCGTTACCGCGCGCCCCAGGTATCAGACAGCCGATACCCTTCGGGCCAGGGGTCGCTTGGGTCCAGCATGTGCTGGTGCATGCCGGTGATCCAGCCGCGCCCCGAGATCTCTGGGATGACCGCGGCGCGATCGCCAACCGATGTCGTGCCCAGAATGCGCCCCTGAAACGTGGACCCGATGACCGACACAATGGTCAGCCGGTCGTCCAACCCCATTTCGCCCTTGGCATGCAGCACTGCCATTCGGGCCGACAAGGCCGTGCCGGTGGGTGAGCGGTCCACCTTGCCGGGCTGCACGGCCACGGCCGATCCGGCGCGCAGCGCATGGCCATCCCGGATGACGGGGCCCGCGAAAAGGCAGAACGAGAAATGCGTCCAGTCGGGGTTCTGCGGATGGTGAAAGCGCAACTGCTGATTGGCGGCGTTGGTGATCTTCACGCCCATTCTGGCGATGAAATGCGCCTCTTCCGCCACCAGCTTCAGGCCAAGTGCTGCCGCATCGACGATCACGAAACTGTCGCCGCCATAGGCGGTATCGACTGTCAGGGTGCCGAGGCCCTCGACCTGTAGTGCCACCCCCAGATCGGCGGCAAAGCTGGGCAGGTTCCGCACGAAAATGCGTTCGGCCTTGCCATCCTTGCATTCGGCGCGCACCCGGATCAGGCCGCCCGGCGCCTCTAGCATCATGTGGGTTTCGGGCTCCTGCATGGGCACGATCCCGGCGTCCAAGAGCACCGTGGCCACACAAATGGAGTTCGATCCCGACATCGGAGGCGTGTCTTCCGGTTCCATGATGATAAAGGCGGCGCAGGCCTCGGGGTCTTTGGGCGGCACCAGCAGGTTCACATGGCGAAAGACGCCGCCGCGTGGTTCGTTCAGCATGAAGTTGCGCAGGGTCTGGTCGCGCGCAATCCAGCGCGACTGTTCCCACAGCGTCGCCCCCGGTGGCGGCTGGACGCCGCCCACGATCACGTCGCCGACCTCTCCCTCGGCATGGGCCGAAATCACGTGGATCGTCTTGCTGCTACGCATCTTTCAGCCAGTCGGGGGGGCCGTCGGGGGCAAGCCCGGTGCGCGCCGTTTCCGCGCAATCTGCCAGGGATCCGAACCGCACCTCGCGCCCCGAAAGGCCTGGCGCGTAATGGGCGTATTTGCCGGAATTGGTCATCAGGCTGCGGGCCTTTGCGGGCAAAAGCGGCTCAGTGATCGAACACCAGCAGATATCGGGGAACACCTGCGCGCCAAATGCCTCCAGCCGCGCCAGCGTGCCTTCGGCGCGGGCGCGGGCCAGCACGTCCTGCCCGACGGTGACAATCACCTCGGTACCCGTCGCCCGATGGCCAGTAACAAGGTCCGCCAGCGCGCGACATTCGGTCAGCGAGAAGTGCGGGCTGCCGAAGGCCACAAGATCAATCGCTTGCGGCCCGAGGTTCAGATCATGCCAGACGCGCGCAAGGTCGGCGCGGGTGACGGTGACCACGTCGGCAGGTTCGGCAAAATCCGCGGCCTCTGGCGTGTGGCCCGCGACATGCAACATGGGGGCGGCAGAGGTGGTGCCAAAGGCCGCGCACATCGCCTTGAGATCGTCGTGGCTTGGGCTGGTCGCCTCCAGCCCGGTCAACAGGGGGATGCGGTCTGGCGCAAGTTGACCCGCCAGATAGCCCAGGATCGGCCAAAGCGCGTCATCATGGCCGGTCGGCAGGTCGATATCTATGCGGCGGCGTGCGGCGCGGTTGGCGGGCAGATAGACGCCAGACAGGGGTGCGCGCCCGGTCATCGCGATGAAAAGATCAAGGTAGTCGGGGTGTTTGACGGTCCGCGCGGCCAGCACGGTGTTGGCAAAAATCACCGCGTTGGACTCCGACCAGCCGATGTTCTCGCCCGCCTTTGGCGCGGTTTCCAGCAGATACGGCGCGCAGGTGAAGGTGGGGCGCGCGCCCATTTTGACATAGGCATCTGCCAGACGGGCGGCGCGCAGGCCGAAATCGGGGGGCACGCCTTGGGTCCGCCAGTTGCCGTGATCGACCGAGATCGCATTCATCGTCGTCGGGATCGAAACGCGCCCGCCCATATCAGCCATGGTTTCGGCAAAACGCAGGTTGGCTGTGTTGGCAAGGATGCAGCCGTCGATATGGCCTTGGGTCACATCGACAAGGGCCGCGGCACCCTGCAGCGCCGCCATGGCACAGATCACCTCCATCGCGATGCGCGAGGCCGGGCCACCTTCGCCATCCAGCATGGCGCGGTCTTGGGGCGACAGTGCCAACTCTGCCACGGCGAGGGGTTCCAGCGGCAAGACAACCCCATCCGCGATCAGCGCGCCGTCTGTCAACGTGGCGATTTGGGCGGCAATCACCATTGCAAACGCCTCGGCCCCCAGCCGGACGACGGGCACGGGCCGGTCAAACATCCTGCCCGCAATCATCGCGCCAAGCGTGACCACATCCTCGGCCTCGCGGAACACGAATGCCGCAGGGGCAATGCCGTTCAGCGCCAGATCCAGCATCACGCCGCTGCCGCTGCACGATCCGCGCGTCGTTGGCATGACCAGCACCCGGCCAGCAATCGATTGACCGCACAGCGGGTGATGCGCGTCGATCACGATGCCCGTCAGCGGATCAACCCCGCCCCAAAAGCTGAGGCCTTCGGCGCAGGCGAGAACCGCGCCCGAGGCCCGCCCGGAAATGACGGCCTGGCCGGTCATCTCCAGCTACCGGACATTGGACAGGAACTCTTTTGTCTGGGGGTGTTGCGGAGCGTTGAAAAACTGATCCGGGGGGGCAATCTCGGCCAGAACGCCTTTGTGGAAAAATGCCACGCGATCAGATACATCGCGGGCAAAGCTCATTTCGTGTGTGACGCAGATCATCGTCATGCCGTCATGGGCCAAAAGTTTGAGCGTATCCAGAACTTCGCCCACAAGCTGCGGGTCAAGCGCCGATGTCACCTCGTCAAACAGCACATAGGCGGGCGACATCGCAAGTGCGCGCGCAATGGCCATGCGCTGCTGCTGCCCGCCGGAAAGACGGCCCGGATAGACCGCCAGCTTGTCCGCCAAACCCACATGCGTCAGCTGTTTGACCGCAATTTCCTCGGCTTCGGCCTTGGTCATGCCCAACACCTTGCGCGGGGCAAGGGTGACGTTTTCCAGCACGGTCAGATGCGGAAAGGCGTTGAACTGCTGAAACACGATGCCGATCTTGCGGCGCAACTTGTTCAGGTCGGTGGACTTGGCGTGAACTTCGACCCCGTCCACCAGGACCGAGCCCGCGTTGATCGGCTCCAGCCCGTTGATGCAGGTCAGAACCGTTGCTTTGCCCGAACCCGATCCGCCGACCACCGACACGACCTCGCCCTTGTCCACGGTAAGGTTGACGCCCTTCAGCACCTCAAGCGTGCCGAAGGATTTATGGACGCCTTTGACCTCAATCATTTTCACGCCACCGTTTTTCGAGTTGGCCGCCCAGACGGGCAATTGGATAGCTCATCAGGAAATAGATCACGCCGACGACAATCAGGATGAACATGGGTTCCTGCAACCGCGTTACCAGGATCTGGCCTGATCGCAGAAGTTCGATTAGACCCAGCCACAACACCAGTGCGGAATCCTTCATCACCCCCAGGGTCAGGCCGATCCAGCTTGGCAGGGCGACGCGCAGGGCCATCGGGAACACGACATATCGCATGTCCTGCCCCCAGCTTAGCCCCAAGGACCGCGCAGCCCGGCGGGTGACCATCGGCACGGCATCAATCGCGCCGCGAACGATCTCGGTGCAATAGGCCGAAGTGTAGAGCGCCAGCACGATGCACGAGGTGGCAAAGGTCGGCATGTTCAGCCCCGCAATCGCCTGAAACGCATTGGCCAGCACCAGTTGGATCAGCAGAGGCACCGACCGGAACACATCCAGCACAAAGGTCAGCGGCAAGGCAGCCCAGACGCTGATCTGGGCCCGGATCACGCCGAACATCAAACCCAGAGCTGTGCCGCCGGTGACCGCAAAGAAGGTGACCGCCAGCGTCATGCCGGCACCCTTCAGCAGGAACATCAGGTCGTTCAGGGTCAGGGCGGTGTCAAACATGGCGGCGCCCCCCTAATACCGGAACAGACGCGCGGCCAACAGGCGTGCGCCAATCGTGACGGCCTTGGCGATCAGATAATAGATCACTGCCGCAATCGCGAAAATCTCGAACGTGCGGAAACTGCGCACGTTGATGTCCTGCGTAACCCCGGCAAGGTCGCTGTTCATCCCCACCGTCACGCCAAGCGAGGTCATCAGGATGGCCCAGACCATCTGGTTGGTGGTTGGCAGAAAGGCGATGCGAAACATCTGCGGCATGATGATCAGCCGGAATGCCTGCACCACCGGCATGCCAAGCGAGCGTGCCGCACGCAGTTGCGTGCCCGGAATGGCGCGCAAAGCGCCGCGAAACGTCTCGGCCAGGTAGCCCGCATTGTTGAAGGTGATCCCGGCAAGCAGGGCCACATAGGGGCTCAGGTGAATGCCGAAAGACCCAAGCCCGAAATGCGCCATGTAGATCTGGAACAGGGCCGGCGTGTTGCGTGACACCTCGACCCATGCGGCCGCCGGGACCGACGCCCACCGCGACCCCGAATTTCGCGCAACTGCCAGGATGACCGCAAAGGCTATGCCCATGGCCATGGACAGCAGCGCGATCTGCAAGGTGACCACGGCTCCATCCAGCAGCAGAGGCAGCTTTTGAAAGGCTTGTCGCCACTGGAAGGTATAATTGAACATCCCGACGGCTCCTCACCGCAGAAGGTACATGTGAAAATGGAGGGCACGCCGCCCTCCATTCCGTTCTGCTGTCAGGGGGTCAACGATAGACGCCGTCAATTGTCAGATCGGGTGCCGCGCCGCCGACCCACTTGTCATAAAGTTCCTGATAGCGGCCCGAACGCACCTGCTGGTTGATGAACAGATCGAGGTAGTTCAGCATGCCGAATTCCTGACGCAGTGCGATCAGGCCGACATAGTCAACCGGGTAGGGCGCGTCGCCCTTGATCACGAGGCCCTTATACTGCCCACCCGCCACGATCGCGGATGCCACGGTAGACGTTACGACAGTTGCGTCGATCTGCCCTTGTGACAAGGCAAGAAAGACATCGGCCTGGCTTTGATAGGGGCGGAATTCACCTGCGCCCCAGGCCTTGATGTTTTCTTCAAGCTTGATGCCTTCGAAGGTGCCGCTGACCGAACCGACGGTCTTGCCGCTCATGTCTTCGAATTTCTCGATTCCAGCGCCTTCGCGGGTCAGGACCACGTTGGTAAAGGCGAAGTAGGGAATGGTGAAACCGACGGTCTTTGCCCGCTCCAGCGTATCAGAGGTCGAGGCAACGCCGACATCGACCCGGCCCGACACCAGCGCCGGAATCCGGTCGGGGAAGGGGGTCTCGACAATCTCGGCGGTGACGCCAAGGGCGGCTGCGAGATCATTGCAATAATCGACGTCAAACCCGATCGGGTTGTTATCGGCATCGCGCGACCCCATCGGCGGGAAATCCAGAACAACCGCGCAGCGCAAGACGCCCGACGCCATGATGTCGTCAAGCTTGTCGGCGAAGGCGGCCGAGGCAAGGCTGGTTGCCGCAAGAAGGCTGCCCAGAAGGATGGATGCTCTCATCTGTAACTCTCCCGTTGTTGCTGTTGTTTTTCGATTCGAACGACCGTTCTTTCAAACTATCTTCTTCGGTTTTGCATGGCACAAGCAAAAATATCGAAAATATACATTTTGTATACTCACGCCTGTTCCGCCCCCTTTGCCCGTCTTGCCTGTTCAGCGATCTTCTGGCCAACTCGGGCAGACGAGCGCAGGTGCACCACCACGCCAGACCACGCGACCCCGGCCAAAGGAGTGCCCGATGTCCACCGCAGCTATGTTTGCCCCTCAGGCCCTGATGCGAGATGTCGAGGCGATCTTTCTGGCCGCCGGGCTGTCGGCCTTGCAGGCCGCCCCCCTGGCGCGGGTGATCGTGGCGGGCGAACGCGACGGGTGCAAATCGCACGGCATCTACCGGATCGAGGGCTGCCTGCGCACGATCCGGCAGGGCAAGGTGAACCCTGTCGCCGTGCCGCGCCTAGTGCAGGACGACAGCGCAATCGTGCGCGTCGATGCGCAGCGCGGTTTTGCCAATGCGGCGTTCGAATTGGGCGCGCCTGCTTTGGCTACCAGAGCCAAGACGCTGGGGCTTGCGGCACTGGTGATCAACGACTGCACGCATTTCTCGGCGCTTTGGCCCGAAGTTGAGGCGTTGACCGACCTTGGCCTTGCCGCCATCGCCATGTGTCCGAGCTATGCCACCGTGGCCCCCACCGGGGGGACAAAGCCGCTGATGGGCACCAACCCTTTCGCCTTCGGCTGGCCCCGCGCGAAAGCCCCGCCTTTTGTCTTTGATTTCGCCACCAGCGTCGCCGCGCGGGGCGAGGTGGAATTGCACCGCATCGCGGGCACACCGCTGCCTGAAGGCTGGGCGGTCGACGCCGACGGTGCGCCGACCCGTGACGCCGCCGCCGCGCTGCAAGGTGCCATGCTGCCGTTTGGCGGGCACAAAGGTTCGGCCATCTCGATGATGATCGAGCTGTTGGCCGGCGTGATGATCGGCGATCTGACCAGCCCCGAGGCGCTGGCCTTCATTGGCACCACCACTGTCGCCCCCCGCCATGGCGAGTTGATCCTGGCCTTCTGCCCGGACCGTTTTGCCGCAGCGCGCGGGGGGGTGGACCTGTCACGCGCCGAAAGCCTGTTCGACGCGGTGCTGGGGCAGGGCGCGCGTTTGCCCTCGCAGCGCCGCTATGCCGCGCGGGCGGCGTCCGAGGCGTATGGCATCTCCCTTACAGCGGACGAGCAGGCAATGCTGCATCGCCTTGGGCAGGGGGGAGTTGCTCTGCCTTTATCGGACCCGTAGAGATGCTTTCGAGTTCAAGGGAACAGATCATGGATGACACCGCCATCGCCAAACCCGAACGCAGGCGCGGGTCCGGGGTCAAGAAGGCCTATGACCTGCTCCGGTCTGAAATTCTTGACCTGACCCTGCCACCGGGAAGCATGATCGACGAGGTTCAGCTGGCGGACCGGCTGGAACTGTCGCGCACCCCGATCCGCGAGGCGCTGGCGCGGCTGGCCACCGAAGGTCTGATCGACACGCTGCCCAACCGCTCGACCATCGTTTCGAACATCGACTTTGTTAATCTACACACGTTTTTCGATGCGATCACTTTGATGTACCGGGTCACCACCCGTCTTGCCGCGCAAAACTGGCAACCGGGGGATCTGGAGATCGTTCGCGCCCGACAGCACGACTTTGCCGCAGCCTTTGCCCGCCATGACGCATTGGGGATGATCTCTACCAACCGCGATTTTCACGCGGCCATCGCAGAGGCCGGACGCAACCCCTATTATCTGGGGCTGTTCGTGCGGCTTTTGGATGACGGGCGGCGGCTGATGCGGATGTATTACCAGTCGTTCAACGATCACCCACCAGTTTCGGCGATCACCGAGCATGAAGGTCTGGTTGCCGCCGTGACGGCGCGGAATGTGGAGATGTCGGACCGTCTGGCCAAGGCCCATGCCGATCAGATTGTCCTGCAGATCCAGAAACTTCTGTCCCGCGACAAGCGGCAACACATCGACTTGTAGCCACTGATGTTTTTTGTCGACACGTAATATACAAATTGTATTATTGGAATCAAGAACAATCCCAGGGACCGATTCGATGTTGGACCCGTGCGGGCAATCGTCGCTTTAACAGGAGGTTCACGTGAAGGCCGAAATCTTTTCAGGCGTCATCCCGGCGCTGCTGACCCCCTGCACCCCCGAGCGCACCCCAGACTTTGACGCGCTGGTCCGTAAAGGCAAAGAGTTGATCGCCGCGGGAATGTCGGCGGTGGTCTATTGCGGTTCGATGGGCGACTGGCCGCTTTTGACCGACGCACAACGGATGGAGGGGGTCGAACGGCTGGTCCGGGCGGGCGTCAAGGTCGTCGTCGGCACTGGGGCGATCAACACCCCTTCGGCCGTGGCGATCACCCGGCATGCGGCGCAAGTCGGCGCGCATGGGCTGATGGTCATCCCGCGCGTGCTGTCGCGCGGCCCGTCAGCGGTGGCACAGCGGGCGCATTTCAAGGCGATCCTGTCGGCGGCCCCCGACCTGCCCGCCGTCATCTACAACAGCCCCTACTACGGCTTCACCACAAAGGCGGACCTTTTCAACGCCTTGCGTGCCGAACATCCCAACCTTGTCGGCTTCAAGGAATTCGGCGGCCCGGCCGACATGCGCTATGCGGGCGAATTCATCACCTCGGCCGAGGGGATCACGCTGATGGTCGGCGTCGATACCGGTGTGGTGAACGGTTTTGTCAACTGCGGTGCCGTGGGGGCGATCACCGGCATCGGCGTCGTGATGCCGCGCGAGGTTCTGACGCTATACAACCTCTGCCTTGCTGCCGCTGCGGGCGATGTCGAGGCGCGGGCAAAGGCGCTTGAGCTTGAGGCTGCGTTTCATGTGCTGTCGTCGTTCGACGAAGGCCCGGATCTTGTGCTGTATTTCAAATACATGCTGCTGTTGCAGGGTGAACGCGAATATGCGCTGCACTTCATCGAAACGGACGAGCTCAGCGCAAGCCAGCGCGGCTATGTCGACGCGCAGTATGCGCTGTTCAACACTTGGTTTGCCGAGTGGAGCAAGCAGGGCGGTGTCGTCGCGCGGTGCCTTGGGTAGTGGTCCAACGGCCGGAAGCACCGTGATGAACCCCGAAAGACCCGCATGACACCGCAGGTTGATCTGATCGTGGTCGGCGCGGGGGTGATCGGCCTCTCGGTCGCTCTTGCGGCGCAAGCTCGCGGGCTGTCGGTCACCGTGGTTGACCGGACCGGGCCTGCGGCGGGCGCATCGGCGGGGAATGCCGGAGCCTTTGCGTTCAGCGACATTCTGCCCCTCGCCTCGCCGGGCATCCTGCGCAAGGCCCCCGGATGGTTGCTGGACCCGCTTGGGCCGCTGTCTATCCCCCCGGCCTATGCGCTGCGGATAGCACCGTGGATGTACCGGTTCTGGCGCGCCTGCGCCCCGGCGCAGGTGGCGCGATCCACGCAGGCCCAGACCACGCTGATGGACGTCTCGAAGGCTGCTCTTCTGCCGTTTCTGGACCTGTCGGGAACCGCCGCAATGCTGCGCCGTGCGGGCAATCTGCAGGTCTACGAGGGCCACGCCGAATTCACCGCATCGCTTCCCGGATGGCAGGCCCGCACCGATCACGGGATCGCCTTTGACCATCTGGATGCCGCCGAGATGGCCGTCCTGCAGCCCGGTCTGGCGGCGCGGTTCACCCATGGCACCTTCACCCCCGAATGGTATTCGATTGCCGACCCCCGACTTTACACCCTTGCCCTCGCCGACCGCTTTTGCGCCAAAGGGGGCAGGGTTCATCTGGCCGAAGTGACCGGGCTTGACCCGATCGATACCGGTGTAACGGTCTGGCTGCAGAACGGCGCGTCGCTGACCGCGGACAAAGTGGTTCTGGCGGCGGGGGCATTCTCGCACCTGTTGGCGCGCGGGGTTGGTGACAGGATCCCGCTGGAAACCGAGCGGGGCTATAACACCACCCTGCCGCCGGGCGCCTTCGATCTGCGGATGCAGGTAACGTTCGGCGGCCATGGCTTTGTGGCCAGCCCGCTGTCCACAGGCCTGCGGATCGGCGGCGCGGTGGAACTGGGCGGTCTGAGGCTGCCGCCGAATTTCAAACGGGCCGACGCGATGCTGCGCCGTGCGCAGGCCTTTCTGCCCGGCCTGAACCCCGTAGGCGGCGTGCAATGGATGGGGTTCCGTCCGTCCTTGCCCGACAGCCTGCCTGCCATCGGCCCTTCGCGCCGCTCGCCCCGGGTGATGCACGCCTTTGGGCATGGCCACCTTGGCCTGACCCAATCTGCGGGCACCGCCCGTCTGGTGGCGGACCTTCTGACCGGCGCGCCGCCTGCAATTGACCTTAAACCGTTTTCTCCGCAAAGGTTCTGATCCCATGGCAAGCCATACATTTTCCTGCATTGACGGTCACACCTGCGGCAATCCTGTCAGGCTGGTCTCGGGCGGTGGGCCGATGCTGGTCGGGGCCAACATGCTGGAAAAGCGGGCGCATTTCCTGGCCGAGTTCGACTGGATCCGCAAAGGCCTGATGTTCGAGCCGCGCGGGCATGACATGATGTCGGGCACGATCCTCTATCCGTCCACGCGGCCTGATTGCGAGGTGGCGGTGCTGTTCATCGAAACCTCGGGCTGCCTGCCGATGTGCGGGCACGGCACGATCGGGACCATCACCATGGCCATCGAGAACGGGCTGATCACCCCGCGCGTTCCGGGCAAGCTGTCCATCGACACGCCTGCGGGCAAGGTGGACGTGACTTACGTACAAGAGGGGCGGTATGTCGAAGAGGTCCGGCTGACCAATGTTCCGGGCTATCTGCACGCCGAAGGCCTGTCCGTGATGGTGGACGGATTTGGCGAGGTTGTGGTCGATGTGGCCTATGGCGGCAATTTCTATGCCATCGTCGATCCGCAGGAGGCGATTGCCGATATGGCAGACGTGGGCGCGGGTGACCTTTTGCGCTGGAGCCCGCTTTTGCGCCGCGCACTGAACGAAAAATACGACTTCCAGCACCCTGAAAAGCGCGAAATCAGGGGTATGAGTCATATCCTGTGGACCGGCAAACCCACCCAACCCAACGCCACCGCCCGCAACGCGGTGTTTTACGGCGACAAGGCGATTGACCGCAGCCCCTGCGGCACCGGCACATCCGCCCGCATGGCGCAATGGGCGGCCAAGGGACGGCTGGCG
>JANNPZ010000018.1:0-60796 GCA_031400505.1 Paracoccaceae bacterium
CTACCGCATATCCGTAGGGCGGGGTTCACCCCGCCTATGTATGAAACCGCGTTTGCAGGTCCAGTCGCTTGGGCCCGCAGTTCCGGTAAAGGAGAAGCGACATGAAACTGAATGAACTGCACGACAACCCCGGTGCCGCCAAAAAGCAAAAGCGCGTGGCGCGTGGTCCGGGTTCGGGCAAGGGCAAGACCGCAGGGCGCGGGATCAAGGGCCAGAAGTCCCGTTCGGGCGTGGCCATCGGCTGGTATGAAGGCGGGCAGATGCCGCTGTACCGCCGCCTGCCCAAGCGCGGCTTCAACAAGCCGAACCAGATGCGGTATGCGGTGATCAACCTCGGCCTGATCCAGAAATTCGTCGATGCGGGCAAGCTTGATGTCAGCGCCGAGATCACCGAGGACGTTCTGATCGCGGCAGGCATCACCGGGCACAAGCGGGACGGCATCCGCATCCTGAACAAGGGCGTGATCACCGCAGCAGTCAAGCTGCACGTCACCGGCGCATCGGCAGCAGCGATCGGGGCGGTTGCAGCCGTGGGCGGCACGCTGACGACGGCTCCGGTGCTGGCACCGCACGGCAAGTCGGTCCGCAAAACGGCGTAAGCGCATTAAAGTGTTGTGAGCAGCCTTCGGACGGCTTACATCCAATCAACGTTTTCCCGCGCCGCCGACCGGAAGATGGTCAGGCGGCGCTGTTCTTGAAAGAGACCGGATATGGCATCTGCAGCAGAGCAAATGGCGGCGAACCTCAGTTGGGGTGCGCTTGGCAAGGCGACGGACCTTCGGGCGCGGATATTCTTTACTATCCTGCTGCTGATGGTTTACCGCCTTGGCACCTACATCCCGGTGCCGGGGATCGACGGGCTGGCGCTGCGCGAATTCATGGACGCTGCAGGGGCCGGCATCGGCGGCATCCTGAACATGTTCACCGGCGGGGCGATCAGCCGGATGGGGATCTTTGCCCTCGGGATCATGCCCTACATCTCGGCCTCGATCATCGTGCAGCTTTTGGGATCGATGGTTCCGGCGCTGGAGCAGTTGAAGAAAGAAGGCGACTCGGGCCGTAAAAAGATGAACCAGTACACCCGCTATGGCACGGTGTTTCTGGCGGTGTTTCAGGGCTGGGCGATTGCGGCCTCGCTGGAGGCCGGCGGGCTTGCGCATGATCCGGGGCTGTTCTTCAAGCTGTCTTGCGTGATCACGCTGGTCGGCGGCACGATGTTCCTGATGTGGGTGGGCGAGCAGATCACCGCGCGCGGCATTGGCAACGGCATCTCGTTGATCATCTTTGTCGGCATCATTGCCGAAATTCCGGCGGCACTCGCACAATTCTTCAGCCAGGGCCGGTCGGGTGCAATCTCGACTCCGGTGATCCTGGGCGTGCTGGTGCTGGTGGTGGCAACGATTGCCTTTGTCGTTTTCATGGAGCGCGCGCTGCGCAAGATCTCGATCCAGTATCCGCGCCGTCAGGTAGGGATGAAGGTCTATGACGGCGGCTCGTCGCATCTGCCGATCAAGGTCAATCCGGCGGGGGTGATCCCGGCGATCTTTGCCTCGTCGCTGCTGCTGCTGCCGGCAACGTTTTCTACCTTCTCGGGTCAGTCGGGCGGCGGGGTGATGTCGACAATTCTTGCCTATTTCGGGCCAGGCCAGCCACTCAACCTGCTGTTTTTCACTGCAATGATCGTGTTTTTCGCGTATTTCTACACCTATAACGTGTCGTTCAAGGTGGACGAGGTCGCGGACAACCTGAAGAACCAAAGCGGCTTCATCCCCGGCATACGTCCAGGCAAGAAGACCGAGGAATATCTGGAATACGTGGTCAACCGCGTTCTGGTACTTGGATCGGCTTATCTGGCGGCGGTTTGTATGCTGCCCGAAGTGCTGCGCAGCCAGTTTGCCGTGCCGTTCTATTTCGGCGGCACATCGGTATTGATCGTGGTGTCGGTGACGATGGACACGATCAACCAGATCCAATCGCATCTTCTGGCGCATCAGTATGAAGGTCTGATTGAAAAGTCGCAGCTGCGCGGCAAGAAACGCACGGGGCCAAAGCCGCCACCGGCACGGCGTTAGGGGCGGAAGATGCGCAACATCATTTTGCTGGGCCCGCCGGGCGCTGGAAAGGGTACTCAGGCAAAACGTCTGGTTGATCAGCGTCAGATGGTTCAACTGTCGACGGGCGACATGCTGCGCGAGGCCCGCACCTCGGGTTCGGAAATGGGCCGCAAGGTTGCAGAGGTCATGGATCGGGGTGATCTTGTGACGGACCAGATCGTGATCGGACTGATTGAAGAGAAGCTGCGCGGCCCGGCGCAGGGCGGCTTCATTTTTGACGGCTTTCCGCGCACCTTGAAACAGGCTGATGCCTTGGGCGACCTGTTGCAGCGCGTTGGGCAGGGGCTTGATGCCGTCATCGAATTGCAGGTCGATGATGCGGTCCTGGCCGAACGTGTGACGGGCCGGACGACCTGTGGCGCGTGCGGCGCTGTCTATCACAGCACGACGGCACCGCCAAAGGTTGCAGGCGCGTGTGACCAATGCGGCGCGCATGATCTGCGGCGTCGGGCGGATGACACGGCAGAGGCGTTGAAGACCCGGCTGATGGAATACTACAAGAAAACCTCGCCGCTGCTTGGCTATTACTATGCCAAGGACAAGCTGCACGTGGTCGATGCGCTGGCCGAAATTGAAGTTGTCGCCGGCAACCTGGCGAAAGTTCTTGACAGGCACTAAGAAACGCCAAGGTGCCCTTGACGACCGAGGCAAAAGCCCATAATGCACGGCGTCCCACTAGGGAATCTTCTTGCATTCGGGAATCCCCTGCATCGAGAGAGCGTGCCCCGGGCAACCGGTTTGGGGTGCAGTTGTGAAAAAAGGTTCTGGCATTACGGAACCGCAACCAAAAGGAAGACACGTTTGGCACGTATTGCTGGCGTCAACATCCCCACTGCAAAGCGGGTTCCAATCGCCCTGACCTATATCACCGGAATCGGCCCGCATATTGCGGACCTGATCTGCACCGCAGTTGGCATCGATCAGGCCCGTCGCGTCAACCAGTTGACTGACGCCGAAGTGCTGGCGATCCGCGAGCATATCGACGCGAACTACACGGTTGAGGGCGACCTGCGCCGTGAAGTTTCGATGAACATCAAGCGTTTGATGGATCTTGGCTGCTACCGCGGCCTGCGTCACCGCAAAGGTCTGCCGGTCCGCGGTCAGCGTACCCATACCAACGCCCGTACCCGCAAGGGCCCCGCCAAAGCCATCGCTGGCAAGAAGAAATAAGGAGGGGCACCCATGGCACGTGATACCAAAGCCGCCCGCACCAAGAAAAAAGAGCGCAAGAATATTGCCGCTGGCGTGGCGCATGTGAACTCTTCGTTCAACAACACCAAAATCCTGATCTCTGACGTGCAGGGCAACGCCATTTCGTGGTCGTCGTCGGGCACCATGGGCTTCAAGGGGTCGCGCAAGTCGACACCTTACGCCGCCCAGATGGCCGCCGAGGATGCCGGCAAGAAGGCGCAGGAACACGGCGTCAAAACGCTGGAAGTCGAAGTGCAAGGTCCCGGTTCAGGCCGCGAATCGGCTTTGCGCGCGCTTGCCGCTGTCGGGTTCAACATCACCTCGATCCGCGATGTGACCCCGCTGGCCCATAACGGCTGCCGGCCGCCAAAGCGTCGCCGCGTATAAGTTGCAAAGTATCTGCCAGGCCGCGCAGGTTTTGCGCGGCCTGGTTTTCGTATTTATCCGGAACCTCGGGCGTTCGCCGCTTACGGGACATGGGCAGCGGGCAAGAATGGAGGCGACAGCATGATCCACAAGAATTGGCTAGAACTGATCAAACCGACGCAATTGCAGGTAAAGTCGGGGCCGGATGCACAACGCACCGCCACGGTGATCGCCGAGCCGCTGGAACGCGGCTTTGGTCTGACGTTGGGCAACGCGCTGCGGCGTGTGCTGATGTCGTCGTTGCAGGGCGGGGCGATCACCAGCGTCCAGATCGACAACGTGCTGCACGAATTTTCCAGCGTGGCGGGTGTGCGCGAAGATGTGACGGACATCGTGCTAAACCTCAAGGGCGTGGCCCTGCGGATGGATGTCGAAGGGCCAAAGCGGCTGTCGATTTCCGCCAAGGGTCCGGGTGTGGTGACCGCCGGTGACATCTCGGAAACGAATGGCATCGAAGTGCTGAACAAGGAACACGTGATCTGCCACCTTGATGACGGCGCGGACGTGTTCATGGAACTGACGGTCAACACCGGCAAGGGCTATGTCGCCGCCGACAAGAACCGCCCGGAAGATGCGCCGATCGGCCTGATCCCGATCGACGCGATCTATTCGCCGGTCAAGAAGGTCAGCTATGAAGTCACGCCGACCCGCGAGGGCCAGGTTCTCGACTACGACCGCCTGACGATGAAGGTTGAAACCGACGGCAGCTTGACCCCGGATGACGCCGTGGCCTATGCCGCGCGCATCCTGCAGGATCAGTTGTCGATCTTCGTAAATTTCGACGAGCCGGAATCGGCCAAGCTGGGCGAGATCGACGCAGGGCTCGAGTTCAACCCGCTGCTCTTGAA
The DNA here is from genome assembly GCA_031400505.1 of Paracoccaceae bacterium. Classification (GTDB taxonomy): domain Bacteria; phylum Pseudomonadota; class Alphaproteobacteria; order Rhodobacterales; family Rhodobacteraceae; genus JAIYDJ01. The sequence goes on from JANNPZ010000018.1 coordinate 4,580, forward strand.
AAAGGTGGACGAGCTGGAGCTTTCGGTGCGTTCGGCCAATTGCCTGAAGAACGACAATATCGTCTACATCGGCGATCTGATCCAGAAGACCGAAGCAGAAATGCTGCGCACGCCGAACTTTGGCCGCAAGTCCTTGAACGAAATCAAGGAAGTGCTGTCGGGAATGGGCCTGCACCTGGGCATGGAAGTCGAAGACTGGCCGCCAGAGAACATCGAGGATCTGGCCAAGCGCTTCGAGGACCAATTCTAAGAGTCGGGGTAAACCCCGACCTACGCGACAATGCCCGGACTTGCCGGGGAATGACTGGCGAAAGCCCAAGGTGAGCGGGGTCGCACGCAGGCCCCGCCGGACAAAGCAAAACAAACGTTAGGAAACCCCATGCGTCACTCTAGTGGCTATCGCAAGCTGAACCGCACCCATGAACACCGCAAGGCAATGTTCGCCAACATGGCAGGGTCGCTGATTGAACACGAACAGATCAAGACTACCCTGCCCAAGGCCAAGGAACTGCGCCCGATAATTGAAAAGCTGATCACGCTTGCCAAGCGCGGCGATCTGCACGCGCGCCGTCAAGCCCATGCGGCCCTGAAACAAGACATCCACACCGAGCGGCTGTTTGCCGTTCTCGGGCCGCGCTATGCGACACGCCAGGGCGGGTACGTCCGGGTGCTGAAGGCCGGGTTCCGTTTTGGTGATATGGCGCCGATGGCGATCATCGAATTCGTCGACCGCGACACATCCGCCAAAGGTGCAGCGGATCACGCCCGCACGGCCGCGTTCGAGACATCCGAGGACTGATCTGACGGGATCTGTGCAGGAATCAGCCCGCGCAAGCGGGCTTTTTCATTTTTTGCAAACACTTGGGGGGAAACTGGGGGATATTAACCAAACGAGAGTGGTACCTCGGTATCAGTCAATTTAAGGTTGAGGAAGAATCGGGAGCAGTCGAAAAAGACATGTCTGTAAAACTAGGTATCGATGTAGAGTTGCATCAGTTGTCCATGCTCGCTCCTGCCGGGTATTTCGTTGGTCTGCACATCCGGTTTACCGCGCCGCTGTTTACCTATCAGACCTACGATCAGGTCTGGATCGACCACTATACCGAAAATGGCTATGTGCTGCGCGATCCGGTAACCGCTTGGGGGTTCAGCACCACCGGCTCCATCCGGTGGAGCGACCCCAGCCTGCCGGACCCGTTCGGTCTGTTCGCTGAGGCCGCCCGCTATGGGCTGCGCTATGGTGCAACTGTGGCGCATGGCCCGATCAAATCGCGGAGTATTGCGTCCATTGCTCGGGCTGACCGGGAATTCACGGATCATGAAATTGCTGCCGCTGCTGTGATTATTCACCGGCTGCACGCGATGACCGAACCGCCCGAAGAGCTGACCCGCGCGCAGATCGAGGCTTTGAAATGTATTGCAGGGGGTGACAGATTCGCCGCTGCTGCCGCTAAACTGGGCATCTCTGAAAGTGCGTTGAAGGCGAGGATCACCTCGGTGCGCATAAGGCTGATGGCCCGGACCACGGCAGAGGCTATTCAGCGCGCAAAGGACTATCGCCTGATCTAGTCCGTTCTCCCTGCAAGGTTGACGACCACCACCCACCCTGCAGGAGGATCCTATGCAGACCACAACGCTGTCTTTTGCCAACATCCACAACCATGGCGAGCTGTTTGCGAACATGCTTCGCGCGCGGCGCGAGCTTTTCATCGTACACAACAAATGGAACCTGCCCGAGGCTATGGGTATGGAGTACGACCAATATGACACACCAGCCAGCCGTTGGGTTGTCGTGCATGATGAAGACGGGCAGGTTCTGGCGGGCAACCGTCTGACGCCAACGACCACGAACTGCGGAATCTACAGCTATATGATCCGCGACGCGCAGCGGGGGCTTCTGGATACGATCCCGGCGCATCTTCTTTATGACGACGCCCCTGTCGCGCCGCATATCTGGGAAAGTTCGCGGTTGTTTGTCAGCCACGACGTGCCCTCGTCGATCCGCCGCAGGGTACATGCACAGTTGATCGCGCAACTGGGTGATTCGGTGCGGTCCTTGGGGGCGACCCACTGTCTGACATTGCTGGCTGCGACCTGGCCGCGTTGGGCAGACCGGGTTGGCGTCAAGATGAAGGCCATGGGCCCGGTGATGGAGATCGACGGGATCGAGAATCAGGTGGTGCTGATGGACTTCAGCCAGACCCTGCACTGAGGGTTCCGTCGTGACTGGTAAAGGCAGGCGCAGACCGCGAGCATGATCCTGCTTTCTTTGGCCGAGCATGGCGCGTAGTTTGCGCGCCATGCCCGATCTGTTCGACACTCCCGAACCACCTGCTCCCGACGCGCCCCGCCCATTGGCGGACCGTCTGCGGCCGCGCAAATTGCACGACGTGATCGGCCAGGGGCATGTGCTGTCGCCCGATGGCCCGCTGGGGTCGATGCTGGCGGCCAGGAGCCTGTCGTCGCTGATCCTGTGGGGGCCGCCGGGGGTGGGCAAGACCACCATCGCGCGGCTTCTGGCGGATGAAACCGATCTGACCTTCGTGCAGATTTCCGCGATCTTCACCGGCGTGCCGGACCTGCGCCGCGTGTTCGAGGCGGCGAAGCTGCGCCGTCAGAACGGCAAGGCCACGCTGCTGTTCGTCGATGAGATCCACCGCTTCAACAAGGCACAGCAGGACGGCTTCCTGCCGCATATGGAAGATGGCACGATCCTGCTGGTCGGGGCCACCACCGAAAATCCGTCTTTCGAGTTGAACGCAGCCCTTCTTAGCCGCGCGCAGGTGATCGTGCTGGAACGGCTCAGCCTTGCCGATCTTGAACGCCTCGCGCAACGGGCCGAACAGGAATTGCAACGCGCCCTGCCGCTGACGGGCGAGGCGCGCGAGGCCCTGATCGAGATGGCGGACGGCGATGGCCGCGCCCTGTTGAACCTGATCGAGCAGGTCGCCGCGTGGAAAGCTGACAAACCCCTTGACCGCGCGGCCCTGTCGGCGCGGCTGATGCGGCGGGCGTCCAAATACGACAAGTCGGGCGAGGAACACTACAACCAGATCTCGGCCCTGCACAAATCGGTGCGCGGGTCCGACCCGGATGCAGCCCTTTACTGGTTCGCGCGGATGCTGGAGGGGGGCGAAGACCCCCGCTTTCTGGCCCGCCGCATCACCCGGATGGCGGTCGAGGATATCGGGCTGGCCGATCCGCAGGCGCAGGCGGTGTGCCTTGACAGTTGGCAGACCTATGAACGTCTGGGCAGCCCCGAGGGTGAGCTGGCCCTGGCGCAGGCGGTGGTCTATCTGGCCCTGGCCCCGAAATCGAACGGGGTCTATGTGGCCTACAAGGCCGCCCGCAATGCCGCGCGCGAAACCGGCAGCCTGCCGCCGCCGCTGCACATCCGCAACGCGCCGACCCGGCTGATGAAAGAGATCGGCTATGGCGCGGGCTATACTTACGACCACGACGCCGAGGCGGGGTTTTCCGGGCAGGACTACTTCCCCGACGGCATGAAGCGCCCGGTCTATTACACCCCCCCCGAACGGGGGTTTGAGCGCGAGTTGAAAAAACGCATCGACTATTTCGCCAAACTGCGGGCCAAGCGGCAGTCCGAACCTTAGCTCGACAACCCGCCCGCAAGATCGGGCATGTCAAGTGCGGCAAACCCATAGTGCCTGAGCCAGCGCAGGTCGGATTCAAAGAACGCGCGCAGATCGGGGATGCCGTATTTCAGCATCGCCAGCCGGTCGATCCCCAGACCAAAGGCAAAGCCCTGCCACTGGTCGGGATCAACCCCCGCCGCGCGCAGCACCTTGGGGTGGACCATGCCGCAGCCCCCCGCCTCCAGCCAGCTGTCGCCTTCGCCCAGCCGCAATTGGCCATTCACCCAGGAACAGCGAAAGTCGATCTCGGCTGAAGGTTCGGTGAACGGAAAGTGGCTGGCGCGGAACCGCACCTCGACCTTGTCCACCTCGAAAAAGGCGGCGGCGAATTCTTCCAGCACCCATTTCAGATTGGCCATCGAGATGTCGCGGTCGATCGCCAGCCCCTCGATCTGGTGGAACATCGGGGTGTGGGTCTGGTCCATGTCCATGCGGTAAACCCGACCGGGTGCGATGATCCGGATCGGCGCGCCCTGTTCCATCAGCGACCGGATCTGCACCGGGCTCGTGTGGGTGCGCAGCACATGCGGCGGGCGGGTGTCGCCGGGGGCGCGGTGCAGGAAGAACGTGTCATGTTCCTGCCGCGCGGGGTGTTCGGGCGGAATGTTCAGCGCGTCGAAGTTGTACCAGTCGGTTTCGACCTGCGGCCCTTCGGCGACGGCAAAGCCCATGTCGGCAAAGATCGCGGTCAATTCGTCCATCACCTGACTGACCGGGTGAATGGTGCCCGTTCGGCGGGGCCTGCCGGGCAACGTCACATCCAGCCATTCGGCGCGCAGGCGGGCGTCAAGGGAGGCATCGGCAAGGGCGGCCTTCTTGGCGCGCAACGCGGCGTCAATCTCGTCTTTCAGGACGTTCATCGCGGCCCCGGCGGCCCTGCGCGCCTCGGGGTCCATCTTGCCAAGGGTCGCCATCAGCGCGCTGATCTCGCCCTTCTTGCCAAGGGCGGCAAGGCGGATTTCCTCCAGCGCCGCCTCGTCGGCAGCCGCTGCGATGCCGGTCAGATACTTGGCTTTCAGCGCGTCCATATGACAGCCCCTTTGGTGTGCGAGGTTTAGCTAGCGGGGCAGGGCGCGGAATGCAAGCGCAGGTCCGTGCCATGAAAAAACCCGCAGCCTTGCGGTGCGGGTTTCATCAGCCATGCGGTTGGCCAGATCAGGCGGCGACAGCAACCGCCGCGCGGGCCTGTGCTGCGATGGCGTTGAACGCCTCGGGCTCGTGCACGGCCAGATCGGCCAGAACCTTGCGGTCCACCTCGATACCGGCCTTGGCCAGACCGTCGATCAGACGCGAGTAGGTGAAGGCCGGGTCGAACATCCGCACCGCGGCGTTGATCCGCTGGATCCACAGCGCGCGGAAGTTGCGCTTGCGGGTCTTGCGGTCACGGGTGGCGTATTGCTGGGCCTTGTCAACGGCCTGCGTGGCCGTCTTGAAGTTGGTCGAACGGGCGGCGTAATAGCCAGCCGCCGCCTTGATCACCTTGCGGTGACGGGCGTGGGTGACTTTACCGGATTTGACGCGGGACATGGGGTGCTCTCCTTACCGGTCGTAGGGCATGTATTTCTTGACGATCTTCGCATCGGACGGGTTCAAGAGCATGGTCCCCGAAGCGTCACGAATGAATTTCGTCGAGCGTTTGATCATGCCGTGGCGCTTGCCGGCAACGCCGGCCTTCACCCGACCGGAGGCTGTGAAGCTGAAGCGCTTCTTGGCCGCCGACTTGGTCTTCATCTTGGGCATTTCGATCTCCATCGTGTCAGGTGCGGCTTGGCATGCCACTTTGGCCAGCCGCACGGGGGTATTCCAAGCGCTGCCGTATAGGGCGCGCTGGCGGGCAGTGCAAGGGGGGATGTGACAGCGCCGTGTTAGTTCAGGTAACGACCGATCACCCTGATGAACAGGTCCGGCATCTCGCCAAATGTATAGCTGCGCGTGTTCTGACTGATCGCCACCACGATCAGGATGCCGCCGATCAACACCATGATTGCCCCGGCCCTGGGCGGGCGGCTTTCAGAGAATGCCGCCAGCAATGCAGGAATGGCCAGACCAGACAACACAACGCCGATAACAAGCAGCAGGTCTGTATCCACGTTCCGCCCCTCTATTTAGTACAAGAAGCTTATCCGGGATCGACGCTGTGGATCAAGCGTTCATCACAAGGTGCGACGCGCAGAATATTCGTGGTGCCTTTGACGTTGAACGGTACGCCTGCGGTGACCACGATCATGTCTTCGGCGCTCGCAAAACCATGGTCGCGCGCAATTTTCACCGCGGCCAGAACTGCGCCCTTGAAGCGGTCCTGCGGTTCGGTGATCGCAGAATGCAGCCCCCAGGTCAGCGCCATGCGCCGCGCGGTCGACATCAACGGCGTCAGCGCCAGGATCGGCACGCGAGGCCGCTCGCGCGCCACAAGTGCCGCCGTTGTCCCGCTTTGGCTGAAGCAGGCGATGGCCTTGATATTGGTGGCTTCTGCAATTTCGCGCGCGGCGACCACGATGCCATCGGCAATCGTTTCGCGGCGCACAACGCGGCTGGCCTCGATCACCTGCAGGTAGGTCGGGTCCTTTTCGACCGACAGTGCCACGTTGTTCATCGTAGTGACGGCTTCGATCGGATAGCGACCGGCGGCCGATTCTGCCGACAACATGATCGCATCCGCGCCTTCATAGATCGCGGTTGCCACATCCGACACTTCTGCCCGCGTCGGCACCGGCGATTCGATCATCGATTCCAGCATCTGGGTCGCCACGATCACCGGCTTGGCGGCAGCCCGTGCGCCCCGCACCAGCCGTTTCTGGATCGGCGGCACCGACGTTACGGGAAGCTCCACGCCCAGATCGCCGCGCGCGACCATGATGCCATCCGACACTTGCAGGATCGCGTTAAAGGCTTTGACCGCGGCCGGTTTTTCGATCTTGGACAGGATCAGCGCGCGCCCGCGTGCCAGCGTGCGCGCCTCGATCACATCCTCGGGGCGCTGCACGAAAGACAGGGCCAACCAGTCCACACCCAATTCGCACACAAACTCCAGGTCCGTGCGGTCCTTTTCAGACAGGGCGGCCAGTGGCAGCACAACGTCCGGCACATTGACGCCCTTGCGGTTGGAAATCGTTCCTCCGACCTGCACAGTGCAGTCTGCAAAATCCTTGCCGCAGGTGTTGACCGACAAACGGATCTTGCCGTCATTTACCAGCAATGACGATCCGGGTTCCAGCGCCGCAAAGATTTCGGGATGCGGCAGGTTCACGCGGTTCACATCGCCCGGCACGCTCGACAAATCCATCCGGAACGCAGCACCTTCAACCAACTCCTCTCCCGCCGGATTGGCAAAGGTGCCAACGCGCAGCTTGGGGCCCTGAAGGTCCGCGAGGATGCAGATCGGTCGATCAACATCCGTCTCGACCTGACGGATAATGACATGCCGCGCGCGGATATCGTCGTGGGTGCCATGCGACATGTTCAGCCGGAACACATCCGCGCCCGCCTCGAACAGCGCGCGGATGGTCGCATAGTCACTGGAAGCGGGGCCAAGCGTGGCCACGATCTTTACGTTCCGAAGGCGTCTCATGCCTTATTCCTTTTCGTCGCAGGTCTGATGTCATGAAGGGCCGCTGACGTTATTGCCCAAAGAAGCCTGTTGGGCAACTGGCGGTTTCCTGTCCAGCGGGATAAACGGACTTTGGAACAATTGCACGACGAGAAAGCAGTGGAGTTTCAGTGACCGACGCATTTTGCATCATCGGTGAACATCGGCCGGGTCGGTGGTTGATCACCTGCGATCACGCCAGCAACCGGGTACCCGACTGGGTGGCAGAGGGGGATCTGGGCATCGGGCTTGCCGACATGTCGCGCCACATCGCGCTGGATGTCGGCGCCGCCGGAGTGGCCTGCGCGTTGGCAGAGGCGCTGGATGCGCCTGTGATCTGTTCCAACTTCAGCAGACTGGTGATCGACCCGAACCGTGGCGAAGAAGACCCGACCCTGGTGCGCAAACTGTATGACGGCACCATCATCCCGGCCAACCGACATGCCGGACCAGCACAGATCGAAGAACGTCTGGCGCTGCTTTATCGGCCCTATCATCAAGCCTTGGCCAGATTGGCGGCGCGGCAGGCGGATACGGTGATTGTCGCGGTGCATTCGTTCACGCCCTGTCTGCAGGGGCGTCCGGTGCGGCCCTGGCAGGTGGGGGTGCTTTATTCGCATCTGGACGGGCGGTTGTCGCGCCCGCTGATTGCCGCGTTGCAGGGGGAGGCCGACCTGTGCGTGGGCGACAACGAACCCTACGCGGGCCATCTGCCGGGCGATGCGATCGACAAGCATGCGTTGCAGCCGCGGCGGCTGAACACGCTGGTCGAGGTTCGCAATGACCTGATCTACGATGAGGCGGGGCAACAGTACTGGGCGCAGCGTCTTGCCGTTCACTTGCAGCACGCTTTGGAGAAGGTGGAGCAGTGAACACTGCCCGCTGAACGTCTCGATTGTGTCGATGCGACGCACAGTTACCGGATTTCTTTGACGAATCGGAGATATCTGGACATTTGAAACGAATGCGCCGGATTTAAGGCGGCAGATGTGTGGGGGAAGCGATGGAACTTTTGTTGCTGGGGTTGCTGCCCTTGCTCGCGTTCGGGGTTTTCGGATCGAACGATGACAATGATGACGACGATGAGCCCCCCGTTGTCATAGGCAATCCCGAGGACGAGGTTCTGCGCGACGGCGACGCCGGGACGTCGATTTCTGGTGAGGCGGGCGATGATCTGCTTTTGGGCGCGGGCGGCGGCGACATCCTGGAAGGCGGGGCGGGTATGGATGTGCTGGCTGGTGAAACCGGGCCGGACTCGCTGTTCGGGGACGCGGACGGGGATTTGCTGCTGGGTGCCTGGGGTCAGGATGAGCTTTATGGCGGGGCCGGGCCTGATCTGCTGATCGGTGGCGCGGGAAGTGATTTTCTGGCGGGCGGAGACGATGATGACGTGGTGTTCGGGTCGTCGGGCGCGGACACGCTGCTTGGCGGCGACGGTGATGATCTGGTCACCGGGTTGGACCTGCAAGGCGACCTGACGGCAGAAGACTTTGCAGATTTGGATACCGACGATCTGGAGGTGGAACTGCGTGACGTTCTGGGCGACGACCTGACTGATAACGACGTGAACCGGGTGCTGACCGGGGTGTTGAACGGATCACCGACCGAAGGGGGCCTTGACTTCGTCTATGGCGGCGCGGGGGACGACACGGTGATCGGGGACGATGGCGACATCATGCGGGGCGACGAAGGCGTAGATATCTTCGTTTCCTTGACCCGCGACGGTGAAGAGGTGACGACAATTCTTGATTTCGATCCGACGGTCGAGACGCTGGAGGTTCTGGTGGAAGGTCCGGCCGATGGAACGCTGACCTTCCGCAACGACAGGTTCGATGACGGGTTGGAGGTCTTGCTGGATGGGGAACTGGTCGCCTATCTGGAGGGCGTTCTGTCTAACCAGATCGTCGCAGGGTCGCTCAGTCTGCAATCGGCGACCGGATAGGGGCGTGACAGGGCAGGGCTTTGGCGGCATGATTGCTGGACGGAGGATGCCATGACCGACCTTGATGCCACCACGCAGACCGCCCTGGAAGCCGCCGCGTTTCGCGCGTTGATGCACCATCTGCTGGTCGCGAGGCCCGAGGTTCAAAACATCGACCTGATGAATCTGGCCGGGTTTTGCCGCAACTGCCTGAGCCGCTGGTATCAGGAGGCGGCAGAGGACCAAGGGATCGACATGACCAAGGATCAGGCGCGCGAGATCGTCTATGGCATGCCTTATGTCGATTGGGTCAAGCAAAACCAGACTGCGGCAGATGCGGCACAGCAAGCAGCGTTTGCCATCTCTTACGCGCGAAACGTCGGGGGCGATCCGCCAACCAAGGGCTGATCTGGCAACAATCCACACTCAGCCGCCGGTCCGCGCCGATTGACCGAACAGTGAACCCATTTTCAGGTCAATAAATTGACACTGGCGCGGATTGGGCCCTAGCCTTTACCCCTTGAACGTGGAGGTCCGAATGGAATTCCTGATGTTGCTGGCCTTGCCCCTGATGCTGCTGGGCGGATTTGCACTGGATGGCGCAACTGACGACGATGCCGATGCCAGTCCCGCGGACGACACCAGCACGGACGCGGACCCGATAATCTAGGATCAGATGGCAGTCTTGCGCATCTCGTCGATGTAGATTTCGCGCAACCGGGCCGTGATGGCACCCGGCGCGCCGGTGCCAAGATCGACGCCATCGATTTGCACGACCGGCATGACGAATGCCGAGGCCGAGGTGACAAACGCCTCGTCGGCACTTTGCGCTTCGGCAATCGTGAAGGGGCGTTCTTCAACCTCTATCTGCGCCTCGGCCGCCAGTCGCAGGATGGCCGTGCGGGTGATGCCGTGCAGCAGGTCGTGCGAAAGCTGGCGCGTGACGATCCGGTTGCCCTTGACGATGTAGGCGTTGTTCGACGTGCCTTCAGTCACCGTGCCGTCCTGCACGAACCAGCTGTCATCGACCAGGGCAGCCTTGGCCATCATCTTGGCCATCGCGGGATACAAAAGCTGCGTCGTCTTGATGTCGCGCCGCCCCCAGCGCAGGTCCGGGACCGAAATCACCTTCCAGCCGATCCTTGCTGCCGGCGCATTCGCCAGGCCAGGTTTGTTTTGGGTGAACGCAACCAGCGTCGGCTTGGTCTCTGCGGCGGGATAGGCAAAATCGCGGTCGCCCGGGTTGCCCCGTGTCACTTGCAGGTAGATCATCCCGTCGGTGATGTCATTCAGTTCAACAAGTTCGCGAAAAAGCGTCAGCAGTTCCGCGTCGCTGCACGGTGCCGCCATGTCGAGTTCCGCGAGGCTTCGGCCAAGCCGCGCGCAATGCCCGTCAAAGTCGATCAGCTTGCCGTCCAGCACCGAAGTCACCTCATAGACCCCGTCTGCCATCAGAAACCCGCGGTCAAAGATCGACACGGTTGCAAGGCCTTCCGGCAGATACTGGCCATTGACATAGACGGTGCGAGACATGGGGCGGCTCCTGAAGATGACCGTAAGCGGAGTGCGACACCAGGCTTGCGCTGTCAATAGAGCCCGGTCATGCGCCACCCGTTACGCGCAGGTAGCCATAATGCAGCCGTTTGACGTTCGCATCATGGCCGCCGTCAAACGAACAGAACTCCAGCAGCTTGCCCGCAGGGTTGGTTGAACGTGCGCAGGTCATGCCTTCGGGGGCGGCGGCGGTTTCAGTCGCGCGGTAGTCGCCGTAGGCCGCATACATCGCCAGAACCTGCGCCACATCACCTTGCCGTGTTTCGCCGATCGCGCGCCCCCCCAGCGGAACCGTGGTGTCGCGGGTGCCGTGGATATGCACGATATTGGCCGATGGTGACGTGCAGGTCGCAGGTTCAGGCCCCCAGAACGTGCCCGACATTGGTACAAACCCCGCGAAATCGTCCGACATCTCGCACGCCATGGTCCAGGTCATCATCCCCCCCGCGGAAAACCCGGCCATCACGGTACGTGCCGTGTCCAGCGGCAGCCTGGTTTTCAGATCGGTCAGCACGTCGGCAACATAGCCCTTCTCCTGCGCCTCGATCCTGCCGGGTTCTTGCGGGGTGTGGGCCAGTTTCCAGTCAACCGCACCCGCATCCAGCGCCACCAGCGCCACCCCCAGATCATCTGCCATGGCGCGCAGCGCCTTGTTGCGCATTTCGCCTGCCGCACTGCCCTTGTAGCCATGTGCAAACAGCAGCGCCCCCGTCGGTGCATCCGCCAGCCCGGCAGGCACATAAAGCCGATAGCTGCGCAAGCCCACCATGCAGTCGGTATCAGGGCCGCAGGCAAAAACCGGGGCGGCAAGCAAACAAAACATGGCAATCAATGCGCGCATCGGATGTCCCATCATTCATCTGCGCACATTGCCCGGCGGGTCCTTGCGGCGCACCGCAAATCTGCGTGAACCGCACTATCCCCATAATCCTGCTTCAGGCGGATGCACGCCTTGCGCATCGTAACGAAGCGGTCTGTCCCTGTCAGCCGCCAAAAGCAGCGGCCCGTCCAGATCGACCCAAGCAGCGGTCTGCGCCGGCAGTGTCGCAGGCGCCATGGCCAGCGAAGAGCCAACCATGCAGCCGACCATCACCCCGAATCCCATCTGCACCGCCCTCTTTTGGGTCGCCAGCGCCTCGGTCAGCCCGCCGGTCTTGTCAAGCTTCAGGTTGATCAGATCGTACTTGCCGCGCAACCCGGGCAACGAGGCAAGGTCAAAGCACGACTCATCGGCGCAAACCGGCAAGGGGCGCGTAATCTCGGCCAGCATGTCATCCGCCCCGGAAGGCAGCGGCTGTTCCACCAACGCGACACCCAGCCGGATTAGATGCGGGGCAAGATCGGTATAGACCTCGGGTGTCCAACCTTCGTTCGCGTCGATGATCAGCGTGGCTTTCGGGGCACCTGTCCGCACCGCCTCAAGCCGAGGCATGTCGTCGGGCGTGCCCAGCTTGATCTTCAAGACCGGGCGATGGGCGTTCAGGGCGGCTGCGACGCGCATCGCGGCGGGCGTGTCCAGCGACAGCGTATAGGCGGTGATCCGGGGCAACGGTTGCGGCAGACCTGCCAACTGCCACGCGCGCAGGCCGCCTGTTTTCGCCTCCAGATCCCACAGCGCGCAATCGACCGCGTTGCGCGCAGCCCCGGCGGGCAGAGCGGTTTGCAGGTCCACGCGGCGGATGGAGGGGTCGAGGCCGCCAATTTGTGCCAGGACCGAACCGGGCGTCTCGCCATAGCGGGCGTAAGGCACCGCCTCGCCCCAGCCCTCCTTGCCGCCCCGCGCGATGCGCACCGTGACCACATGCGCGTCGGTCTTTGACCCCCGCGCGATGGTGAAGGGCTGGCTCAGGGCAAAGGTTTCAAGCGTTGTAGTGATCATCGGTCTTTGTTTCAGATCAAAGCGGGTTTGAAAACCGGCTGTCAATGCTGCACCTGCGAAATCCCGGCTTGCGCAAGGTTGCGCAAGAATATAACTCTGCATACAGAAATCCTGAAATATCCTTGCGAGGCAGATATGTCTTTCCGTTTGCAACCCGCCCCCGCTGCCCGCCCGAACCGGTGTCAGTTGTTCGCCCCCGGATCGCGCCCGGCGGTGTTTTCCAAGATGGCGGCCTCGGCGGCCGATGTCATCAACATCGACCTCGAAGATTCGGTGGCCCCCTCCGACAAGGACAGCGCGCGCGCCAACGTGATTGCCGCCACCCGCGAGGTGGACTGGGGCCGCAAATATCTGTCAGTGCGAATCAACGGGCTGGATACGCCGTGGTGGTACCGCGATGTTGTCGATCTGCTGGAGCAGGCGGGCGACCGGCTGGACGCGATCATGATCCCCAAGGTCGGTTGTGCTGCCGATGTCTATGCCGTCGATGCGCTGGTGACGGCTGTGGAGCGCGCCAAGGGCCGGACCAAGCCGATCAGTTTCGAGGTGATCATCGAATCAGCCGCCGGCATCACCCATGTCGCGGAAATCGCAGCTTCCAGCCCGCGCCTACAGGCGATGTCGCTGGGGGCTGCCGATTTTGCCGCCAGCATGGGGATGCAGACGACAGGCATCGGCGGCACTCAGGAAAACTATTACATGTTGCAAGCCGGCGCGCGGCACTGGTCGGACCCCTGGCATTGGGCGCAGACTGCCATTGTTGCCGCTTGCCGGACCCATGGCATCCTGCCGGTCGATGGCCCGTTCGGCGATTTCAGTGACGACGAAGGCTATCGCGCGCAGGCGCGGCGGTCGGCGACGCTGGGCATGGTCGGGAAATGGGCCATTCACCCCAAACAAGTCGCCCTCGCAAACGAGGTATTCACGCCGTCGGAAGCCGCCGTTGCCGAAGCCCGCGAGATTCTTGCCGCGATGACCGAGGCCAAGGCGCGCGGTGAAGGCGCTACCGTCTACAAAGGGCGGCTTGTGGATATCGCCTCGATCAAGCAGTCCGAAGTGGTGGTCCGGCAATCGGAAATGATCGCAGGTGTCTGATGCAAGACCGTTGACAGAGTGATCACAAAAAGGTCACATTTTGGCAGACAACGCCGCATTTGAAGGCTGACTGCAAAAGAACACCCGCGCTGTGCACCAGGGAAGAGGAGGTCCCGCACAGCAAAAGGGAGGATGCACGCCCCGGGCCATGGTCCGGGGCGTTGCTGTTTTTCGAAAACGGATATGTCTTTCCAAAACAGATACGTCGCGCCTGGCCAATTGTGCACTGCGCAAGAATCAGGCGGTCTGATCTTTTGACAACCCGCGCAGCACGGAAATCGCCTGTTGCATCACCGTATCCAGCCACATCCTCGCACTATCGACGGTCTCGACATAGCCGGTCATGGTTGCGGCAAGGCCGGGGATTTGCTGGCCGATGCGTGGGGCCATGGCATAGGTGACCAAGGCGATGGCCGCGACGAGCAAGATGAGTATGAACCCGTTGCGAAAGCTGTTAAATTTCGGACGTGGCGCAGGCATGCTTTGGGTAAAGGACGCAGGCTCGGCCTTGCGCCGTTCGGACGTGGCGCGCAGGGTCGAATTGATCTCTTCGATCGCTGGCAGCATTTCGCGGCGGCTTTGTGTGCGATGGGCTGCACGAGGTTCGGGCTCAACGCCCTTTATCATGGCAATCCGTTCTGCCGACGCGCTGAGCGAGGCAGGCTTCTGCGCTGCTGCAGGTGCCAATCCCATTTCGGTCTGCGTCTCGATCGGCTGGCTTGCTTCCGCGCGGCGCGCTGCGGCTTCACGTTCCGCCTCTTCGCGCAGCACGGCAACCACTGCATCGTCCAGACCGCGCGGCTTTGCTGCATCAGTTGCATGATCCTTGCCTGCGCGCATTTCATCTGCCGGGACCGCTGCAGGGGCTGATTGCGCCGTGGCGCCATCGATCTGCGCAACCGAACCGGTTTCCGGCGCGTCAAATAAGGAGGTTTCTTCGGCGAATGCCGCCTCGGCTGCCGGAGAGGGTTGAAACCACAGCGTGCCACAATTCGAACACTGAACATCCCGACCCGCACTAGGAATAGCAGCGGCGTCGACTTCGTATTCCGCATCGCAGTTTGGGCATACAAGCCGCATCTACATACTCCCGGCATTTCCTTGCGCCCGTTAACAATCCTAGCAACGATGGCCGGAAGTTCCAAGTCTTTGTGGATAATACATGAACAGCAACGATTGAATCCGCGCCCCGCATCGGCGAAGGTGCGGGCGGTGTATGAACAAGGGGCAATCCTGCGTGATCGCGTTTGACAGTGCAGCCTACAACTATGGCGGCGGTGAATTGCTGTCAGAAGTGACGTTGCGCCTGGCACCGGGATCTTTCCATTTCCTGACCGGACCGTCGGGGTCGGGAAAATCGACATTCCTGAAGTTGTGCTATGCCGAATTGTTGCCTACGGCCGGCCACTTGACCCTGTTTGACCGCGACGTGCGCAGCCTGTCACGCGACGATGTTGCATTGACCCGCCGCCGGATTGGCGTTGTCCATCAGGACTGCCAGTTCCTGGATCATTTGCCCTTGGCGGCCAATGTGAACCTGCCGTTGACCGTGGCCGGACGCACGGGGCCCGCGCAGGATCTGACGGATCTGCTGGCTTGGGTCGGCCTCGGGCATTTGGCGGCTGCCTTGCCGCCGTCGCTGTCGGGCGGAGAACGGCAGCGCGCCGCATTGGCGCGGGCGGTGATCATGGGGCCGGACGTCATCCTGGCCGACGAACCGACCGGCAATGTGGACTGGGACATGTCGCTGCGGCTGCTGACCCTGCTGGTCGAGCTGAACAAGATGGGAAAGACCATTCTGGTGGCCACCCATGATCTGAACCTGATCCGACAGGCCAAGGCACAGGTTTCGGCACGGGTGCTGCGCATCTCGAAACGGCGCATCCAGCTGGCGGGTTCTGACCTGTGAAACTGCCTTTGTCCAAAACGTCGGATCCGCAGGTCGAACGGGTCGTCCCACCTTCGGGGGCTGCGGCACGGCTGACCGGGCTCGTCGCCGGCGCCATGGCCTTTCTGGCGGTGTTTGCGCTGGCCCTGTCGCTGGCAGCGGGACGACTGGCGGATCGTTGGGAAACGACTTTGGCACGCACCGCGACTGTTCGCATCTCTGCCCCCGCAGATCAGATGACCCTGCAGATCGACGCCGCTCTGGCCGTTCTGGCAGCAACGCCGGGGGTCGCCTCGGCGCGCGCGCTTGGGCTCGAGGAACAGCGCGCGCTTCTGGCCCCTTGGTTCGGGCCCGATCTGCCGATTGACGCGCTGCCACTGCCGCAGTTGATCGAGGTGGTTGAAACCGCTGCCGGATATGACGGCGATGGCCTGCGGCTGCGACTGTCGGCCGAGGCGCCGGGCGCGGTGCTGGACGACCACACCCGCTGGCGCAAACCGCTGGTCCAGGCGGCAGAACGGCTGCGACTGCTGGGCTGGCTGTCAATGGCGCTGATCGGCGCAGTGGTGGCGGCGATGATCACGCTGGCCGCCAACACGGCACTTGCTGCGAATGCGCAGGTTATCCGGGTGCTGCGGCTGGTCGGCGCGCGCGATACCTATATTGCGCGGGCCTTTGTCCGGCGGTTCACCCTGCGGGCGTTCTGGGGGGCTTCGGCTGGGGTCGTGGCGGGGATGATCGGCGTGGCCCTGCTGCCGCGCGCCGATGCTGCGGGCGGGTTCCTGACGGGCCTTGGGTATCAAGGAGCAGGCTGGCTGTTGCCGCTGTTGCTGCCGCCCCTGGCAGGCTTGGTAGCCTTTGTGGCGACCCGGATGGCGGCGCTGACCAAGTTGCGAGAGTTGACATGATGCAGACCCTTCGCGCCGCCTTGTTTGTTGCCCAGATGTATCTGGTGATGATCGCAATGATGCTGGTCTTTTCGCCGATCTGCCTGTTCTGGCGCGGCGGATCGTTCTTTTGGATGCAGGCCTACTGCCGCTACATCCGGTTTTCTGCGCGCGTGATCGTGGGGCTGCGGTCCGAAGTCCGGGGCGATGTGCCCAAAGGTGCGGTGCTGATCGCATCGAAACATCAGTCGTTCTTTGACAGCATCATCCTGTTTTCCGTACTGGATGCACCTCGGTTCATCATGAAAAAGCAGCTTGCTTACGTCCCGCTTGCCGGGTGGCATGCGCTGCGGATCGGCTGTGTGCCCGTGGATCGCGGCAAACGGAGCCAGGCAATCAAGACGATGGTTGATTCCGTTGCAGCGGGGATGGCGCGCCCGGGTCAGCTGATCATCTATCCGCAAGGCACGCGGATCGCGCCGGGTGTGGCGGCACCCTACAAGGTCGGGACTGCGGCGCTTTATGCGCAACTGGGTCAGGTCTGCGTGCCGGTTGGAACCAACGTCGGGCTGTTCTGGCCGCGCCACGGCATCTGGCGCAAACCGGGACTGGCCGTGATAAAGTTCTTGCCGCCGATAGAGCCCGGGCTTGACCAGGCCGCCTTCATGGCGGAACTTGAAGGCCGGATCGAGGCATGTTCAAACAGCCTTATGGCCGAGGTCGGTTTCACGTCGGTGGCATGATGGACTGGATTGCAAGCGAAACCGACCTGTTGCAACTGTACGGCCAGCCGTCGGAACCTGCGCGGGTCAAAGTGACACTGCGTCTGACCCCAAGCTACCGCGCCTATGTGGAACGCAGCCGGTTTTGCGTGCTGACCACGGTGGGCCTTGCGGGCACCGATGGCAGCCCGCGTGGCGATGAAGGCCCGGTGGTTTTGGTGCTGGACGATCAAACGCTGGCCCTGCCCGACTGGAAGGGCAACGAACGCATCGACAGTTTGCGCAACATCGTGACTGATGGCCGGGTCAGCCTGATGTTTCTTGTGGTGGGGTCGAACACGGCGATGCGCGTCAACGGCAGGGCGCGTCTTACTGCAGACACAAGCTTGCGCGCCCGGTTTGCAAGGGGCGATCTGACTCCCCGCACCGTGATCGTGATCCGGATTGCCGAGGTCTATTCGCAATGCGCCCGCGCACTGATCCGATCTGCCTTGTGGACATCAGGGCCGCAAAACGAAGGCTTGCCGACGGTGGGCGACATGTTGCGGGATGCCACCGGGGATCAGTTCGACGGCGCGGCTTATGACGCAAACTGGGCCGAACGGGCCAAGAAATCCATGTGGTGACGCACCGCGCCGGACCCCGCCGGCTGCAATCAGGCGACCATGCGCGCCTCGCAAGGTCGCAAAACCGGCCGGGCCGTGTGCCAAAAGGCGCGGGTATCGCCAGACAGACACGGGAACAGCCGCAACACCTCGGCCCGCGCCGCACCGTCCAGACCGGTCAAGGCCAAAGCTGACGGAAAGAAACTTTCGGTCAGCACACCATCCGACCGCACGATCTGATGACCGTCCAGAAGAAAATGCACATAGCTCACAGGTTTGTCCGGCATGGACTGCCAAATCGTGTCGTTGTTGATCAATGCATGGGCCGGAACCAGAACCTCGGAATGGCCGAAATGCAACTCGGCCTGCCAGCCGCCTCGGCACAGGCGATGCTGCGGCGACAAGGCCATGCTCCGATGCGGCAGCCCGTCCCCCAGCGATCCGGGCGCAAACACCACCGGGCGCAACGACGGATCGGCGCGCTGTTCGGCCAGACTGACCCGCCGCTGCCCGATCCAGCGCAGCGGTTGCAATCCGGCATCCTTTGTCCAGATCAAATCGCCCCGTTCCAGACCTTCGACGGCCCTTGGCCCGCTTGCCGTGTCGATCAGGGTCCCCGCCGTAAAGCACACCAGCATCGACACATTGTCGATGATCGCGCCCAGGCTGTCGTTCACGCCCAGTTCGGTCAACTGGATCGTATAACTCCCGGCAGCCGGGAAGCTTACAGGCATCGAATAGGCCGTCCAGGTGGCCGTTGTTGTCAAAAAAGTCTGCGTGGCAATGACTTGCCCAAGGTCGTTCAGGATATCGACGCGGAAACCTTCCTGCCCCGCATTGGACAACGAGGCCGTGCGCAAGGCAGACTGGAACGTCAAATCGGTGTCCAGCGGGTTTTCGATGTTAACGGTCTGCCGCATAACCGTCGTCTGGTTCCCGAAACCGTCGAGTTCGGCAACCCGGTTTGTCGAACCGTTCCCAAGATACGCACCTTCGGCGAAATTGGTCTCCAGATCCGTCCCGGTCCATCCAGTGTTACCCAGATCAAAGCCGCCGTTCGTGATGATGTTCGATTGCGTCATGACCGCCCTGCCCGTAGGTTACGGAAATGGTCATGACCAGAATTGATGAAAAAACTCTGTCCAAAGACGGGTTTTTTTCTGGTTTTGTCCTAAGAATGCCGCGCAGGTGCAGCGCGTTCCAGTGTCAGGCCGCCAGCCCCTTGGACCCCATGTCAAGGAACTTCTGTCGCCGATCCTTGATCAGAACTTCCGGTTTCTTGGCCGACAGATCCTTCAACATCGCCTCCAGCGCCTTGCCCACCGCCTCGATCGTCTCGCGGCGTCCACGCTGTGCGCCGCCAAGCGGTTCCTTGATGATCCGGTCGATCACGCCCAGCTTCTGCAGATCCTGCGCCGTCAGCCGCAACGCCTCGGCGGCCTCACGCATCTTTTCCGCGTCTTTCCACAGGATCGAAGCACATCCCTCCGGGCTGATCACCGAATAGACCGAATGCTCCAGCATCGCGATCCGGTTCGCCATGGCAAAGGCCACCGCCCCCCCTGAACCACCTTCCCCGATGATCACAGATATCAACGGCACCCCGATTTCGAGGCATTTCTGCGTAGACCGCGCAATCGCTTCGGCTTGCCCCCGCTCTTCCGCGCCCTTGCCGGGATAGGCGCCGGGCGTGTCGACCAGCGTGATCACCGGCAGGCGAAACCGGTCTGCCATGTCCATCAGCCGGATCGCCTTGCGATACCCTTCGGGCCGCGCCATGCCGAAATTCCGCTCGATCCGGGTCTTGGTGTCATGGCCCTTTTCATGCCCGATCACCATAACCGGCATGTCGTTGAACCGCGCAAGGCCCCCCATCACCGCGTGGTCCTCGGCAAAGTTCCGGTCCCCGGCCAAAGGCGTGTATTCCGAAAACAGCGCCTCGATGTAGTCTTTGCAATGCGGACGGTCCGGGTGGCGTGCGATCTGGCATTTGCGCCAGGGTGTCAGATCCTTGTACAGATCCCGCAGCAAAGCTTCTGCCTTGCGGTCCAGCGCCTCTGCCTCGCGGGTGACATCCATCGCTGAATTGCCTCGCGCCATGGCGCGCAACTCTTCCGCCTTGCCCTCGATCTCGGCCAAAGGCTTTTCGAATTCCAGATAGTTCATGGCAAGCTCCGCGATCCGGTCCGGGCCTATATGGCTGTGACGGGCGGGCAATGCAACTCGGCAAGATTTGTGAGACAGAGAGATGGCACAAGGAAACCGGAAGACCGGAGTGCAAAATGACCAGCAACCATGAACAGCGCATGCATCGCGTACTTGACCACATCCATGATCATCCGGCGGGCGATCTGTCGCTGGATGCGCTCGCCGATGTCGCGGCGATGAGCCGCTTTCACTGGCATCGGGTGTTTCGCGCGGTGACAGGCGAAACCGTCGCGCAAGCCGTGCGGCGGATCAGGTTGCACCGCGCGGCAGTTGCCTTGCTGCACGGGAACGGGTCGTTGCCGAAGATCGCCCGGGCGGTTGGCTATCCCAATCTGGCCAGCTTCACCCGTGCCTTTACCGATGCCTATGGCAACTCTCCTTCCGACTTCCGCAGCCGGGGCAATCTGCGCCCCTTCCCGCCAACCGCCATCCCAAAGGAGATCACCATGTATCCCATCGCCATCCAATCCCTGCCGCAGCGCCGCCTGGCCGCCATGGCCCACACCGGCCCCTATCACGAAATCGGTCGCGCTTTCGAAAAGCTCTCGGCAAGCATGGCCGCGCGCGGCCTTTTCGCCCATGCCGGCAAGATGGTCGGGGTGTTCTATGACGACCCGGCGTCGGTTGCGCCTGCCGAGTTGCGCAGCCATGCGGGCTTTGAACTTGCAGACCAGGCCACCCTGGCGGATCCGCTGCAAGACGTAAGGCTACCCGCCGGCCGGCATGCGGTGCTGACCTACACCGGTCCCTATGCCGGGCTGCCAGCCGCCTATGACCAGCTTTACTCGGTCTGGTTGCCCGCTTCGGGCGAAGAACCCGCGGACAGCCCGTCATTCGAGGTCTATCTGAACAGCCCGATGGAAACAGCACCCGACGCCCTGATCACGGAAATCTGCATGCCGCTGCGCTGATGGCACGCGGGGGGCCTCCGCCACACCACCTTCATCATCTGTTCAAAAAATATCCTGCAGGGGGTCCGGGGGGCGCAAAGTCCCCCGGCCGGGCGGCCACAACTCGGCCTCAGAACAGATCGAGCAACCGCCGCAGGTAGTCCCGCTCGCCTTCGGGGCGGGCCTGCTCGCCCGAACGGCGTCGGATTTCTTCCAGCAAATCCTGCGCGCGGCGGTAAACATCCTCGCCCTGCAGCATGTTGCGGTCCGACCCTATCCGTGCGGACTGCCCGGGTTCGCGTCCCAATGGATCGACTTGCGAATTCGGATCGGCGCTGCCATCCGCCCGGTCCTGTTGCCCCTGTCCGGGCTGGCGCTGCTCGTCTGCCATCGCCTCGCCGAACTGGCGGATTCCGTCCCGCATTGCCTCCATGGCTTCGGCTTGCCGGTCAAGCGCGCCGGGCAGGTCGCCGTCGCGCAAGGCATCTTCCGCCTCTTCCATCGCGCGGCCGGCCCGGTCGAGCTGGCGCTGACCTTCCTCGCCCTCTTCGGTGCCTTCACCCGGCAACTGGCCGTTGCGCATCTCGTTCAGGCGGTCACGAAGCTCTTGCTGGCGCTCGGCCAGGCTTTTGTCACCGGGTTGGTCGCCACGCTCCTGCCCCTCGTTGCCTTCGGTGCCGTCTTGCAGATCACGAAACGCCTCGTCCGACAGGCCCTGTTGGTCGCGCAGCGTCTGGTTCAGGTCGCGCATTGCCTGCTGACCCGGGCCGCCCTGTCCCTGACCCTGACCGGGCTGGCCCTGCGCCATCTGCATGTTTTCCATGAACTGGCGCAGTTGCTCCATCAACTCTTGCGCTTCCGCCGTGCGGCCCTCTTCCATCAGACGCTGCAACTCGTCCAGCATCTGCTGCAACTGGTCTTGGCTCATGGTCATGCCGCCCTGCTGCTGCGACATCTGGCTGTCGGGGTTGCGTTCGGCCTCTTCGGCCAACTGGCGCATGTAGTCGTCAAGCGCCTCGCGCATCTCGGCCATCAGCTCGTCGACTTCCTCGGGCGAGGCTCCGTTCTCGATCGCCTCTGCCAGCCGGTCCTGCGCGCGCTGCAATCTCTCTCGGGCCGAGGCAAGGTCGCCCTCTTCGATCAAAAGTGCGATCTGCCACAACTCTTCGGCCATCTCGTCGCGGGCCGCGACCGCCAAACCTGCCCCTGCTGCGTCCAGTTGCCGCAGCACGACGCGCAGCCGCAAGTAGGCGCGTTCATTGCGCAACAGGTCTTCAGGGCGGTGGGTGACGGCCTTCATCACCTGAACCGTGCGGGCGGCATTGGCGCGCGCCCACAAAAGATCGCGGCGCGCCTCGATCAGAGTTGCTGCAAGCGGATCAAAGAACCGCCGCCCCGGCAAGACCACGTGCAACGGTTCGGCCTGACCCGTCTGACCCGCCGCATCCGTCACCGAAAAGACCATCGTGACCGGCAGATTGGCAAAGGCGTGCTTTGACAGATCATCGATCAGGGTTTCCGAATATTTTGCCCGGTCGCCCGAAATCGGCAATGGCAGATCCAGCACAACCGGCTCGACCGGCTCTGGCGGCAGGGTCAGCCCGTAGCGCCGCTCTACCGCTGCAAGATCAAGGGCGACCGTCACCTGACCCGACGTAATCGCATAGTCATCCACAGCGTCGAAAGTCTGCTTGAACCGACCATCCGCTTCGCGCCCGATCTCACCTGTTGGCACCACAGTCGGGGCGATGTCCTTGGTTGCGGTGATCTTCCAGTCCCGCCCGCCGTCGCCCTTGATCGACAAGTCGCCGGACCGCGTCACCACGAAATCCTGCACCGGGTCGGATGCCGGTGGCCCCTCGGTGCGCCCCGATACGGTCTCGGCCAGCACAAGATCGCCCGGCGCGCCATAAAGCCGCAACTGGATACGTGTCCCCTCAGGCAGGACCAGCTCTTTGGCCGTGATGTCATTCAGATACAAAGTCGGCTTGCCCGTGTAGGCCGGGGGCTGCGCCCAGCCTTCCCATGCAGGGCCACTGGCCAGGGCTTCGCGTCCGGGTCCCATGCCGGTCACCGACGCCACCCGCCAGACCGAGCCGAACAGCAGAGCCGCAACCAGGGCTGTCAGCGCAACATAGCGCAGCGCATAGGGGTCGCGGCTTGCCAGTTTCAGATCGGGTTCCACCGCCTTTGCACCCACAGCGCGCGCTGCCATCCGTGCACGATGGGCGGCCCAGACCGCCTGACTTGCAGGATCCTGCGCGCCGATTGCCTGAACGTCGCGCAGCGCCGCGATCGGATTGCCGGGAAGCCGGCTGTCAAGCCGGGCCAAGGCATCGGTGCGCGTTGGTGCCGAAAACCGGCGCAGACCGTAGGCCAGCCCCCAGACAAGGCCGCCCGCAATGATCAGGACCCCGAACCAGAAAACCTCCAGCCCGACGTGATCCTGTATCCCGAAGGACAACACGGCAAGCGTCGCCAGGGCAACCGACCACAACGGCCAGAACGCACGCACCACCCGCTCGACCCACATCCCGGCCCAGGTCAACCGAAGTGGCCGTTCCAGACGGCCAAGGACAGAGGCAGGGTCACTGATGGTCATGCGCTGATCCTGGCCCGATGAACTCTACAACCACACTGGAATGGTATCGCGCCGCAGGATTTCGTCAAAGGTCGGGCGCGCCCTGATGACGGCGAAGTGATCGTCTTTTACGAGAATTTCGGGGATCAGCGGCCGGGTGTTGTATTCCGACGCCATCACCGCGCCATAAGCCCCGGCAGAACGGAACGCCACCAGATCTCCCGCCGCCTGCGCCACCAGCATGCGCGCGCGCGCAAAAGTATCGCCCGTCTCGCAGACCGGGCCGACCACGTCATAGGCCTGCTGGTCCATGCCCGGAGCCGGTTCGATCACCGGCAGAATGTCGTGGTGCGCGCCGTACATCGCAGGCCGGATCAGGTCGTTCATCGCTGCATCAAGGATCAGGAAGTCGCGGTCCTCGCCGTTCTTGACATAGATCACCTGCGCCACCAGCACCCCCGCATTGCCCGAAATCAGCCGCCCCGGCTCGATCTCGATCTCGCAGCCCAGATTGCCGACCGTCCTCTTGATCAATGCGCCATAGTCGCGGGGCAGGGGGGGCGGTTCGTTGCTGTGGCTGTAGGGGATGCCAAGGCCGCCGCCAAGGTCCAGCCGGGTGATCAAATGCCCCTCGGCCCGCAAGCGGTGCGTAAGATCCGCGACCTTCAGATAGGCGGCCTCGAAGGGTGCAAGGTCGGTCAACTGGCTGCCGATATGCACGTCGATCCCGATGACCTGCAGACCGGGCAGGGATGCCGCTTCGGCATAGACCTCCGGGGCGCGGTCGATCGGGATGCCGAACTTGTTGTCCTTCTTTCCCGTCGCGATCTTCTCGTGGGTCTTTGCATCGACATCCGGGTTCACCCGGATGGTGATCGGGGCCGTGGTGCCCATACTGACGCAGACTTCGGACAACGCACGCAATTCGGGTTCGGATTCCACGTTGAACTGCCGGATGCCGCCTTCCAGCGCCAACCGCATCTCGGCGCGGGTCTTGCCGACCCCGGAAAACACGATCCGATCCCCCGGAACACCAGCGGCCCGGGCGCGAAGATACTCGCCCCCCGACACCACATCCATCCCCGCCCCCAGATCGCCCAACACCTTCAGTACGGCGATGTTCGACAGCGATTTTATCGCAAAGCACACCATATGCGGCAGCGGCGACAAGGCTTCGGTGAACAGCTGATAGTGCCGGGTCAGCGTCGCAGTGGAGTAGACATAGAAAGGCGTGCCTACCGCAGCGGCGATGTCCGACACCGGCACGCGTTCGGCATGCAAATGACCATCACGATACAGAAAATGGTCCATGCCCCGGGTCCGCCCTTTTTGTCCACTTGATGTAGCAGAAACGCCGCGCCGGGCAACCGGATGTCAGTTGATCTTGGTCGAGACGCCGATGGCGCCCTCGCCCGTGATGGTCAATGATGCCTCGGGGTTCGGTGCCACCGGCGGGCCATCTGCCCCGCAGGCAGCCAGGGTCAGAAAGGCAACAAGAAGAAGTGGGCGCATCCGTCAAATCCTGTCAGATTGGGGTTTTTCGAGGTTGATTGTAGCGGTGTTGCAGGCCTGCTGAAGTCAGAACGGGCCCGGCAGGGAGGTCACGCCACCGCAAGCGGTCAGCATCAGCATGCCCAAGATCAAAAGCCGTCGCATCCGCATCTCCGCGATCTTACGCAAGGTTGCCCTGCCGCAAAACGACTTGCCAGCGCGCCACCTGTTCGGTAACCCGGATGGGCGAGGTTCCGCCGTAAGAGACCCGGCTCGCGACCGAATTTTCGACACCAAGCACGGAATAGACCTCTTCGGTAATGCCGGAATGCACGGATGTCATCTCTGCAATCGACAGATCGGGCAGATCGCAACCTTTGGCCTCGGCCATCGCCACCAGCGTGCCCGTCACATGATGCGCCTCGCGGAACGGCAGGTCCGCCACGCGCACCAGCCAGTCGGCAAGATCGGTCGCCGTGGAAAACCCGCTTGCTGCCGCCTGCGCCAGAACATCCCGATTGGCTGTCATGTCGCCCACCATTCCGGTCATCGCAGCCAAGGCCAGCATCAGCGTGTCGGCGGCGTCAAAGACCTGCTCCTTGTCCTCCTGCATGTCCTTGGAATAGGTGAGTGCCAAGCCCTTCATCACGGTGAACAGCGCCACCGTCGCCCCCAATATCCGCCCCAGCTTGGCCCGCAGCAGTTCCGCCGCGTCGGGGTTCTTCTTTTGCGGCATGATGCTGCTGCCCGTCGTCCAGCGATCCGAAAGCCGGACAAAGCGGAACTGCGCGCTCGACCAGATCACCAACTCTTCGGCAAAGCGGCTGAGGTGCATCGCGCAGATCGACGAGGCCGACAGGAATTCCAGTGCGAAATCGCGGTCCGACACCGAATCAAGGCTGTTGGCCGTCGGCCGGTCAAACCCCAGGGCCGCTGCGGTCATGCTGCGGTCGATGGGAAACGACGTGCCCGCCAGTGCCGCAGCCCCCAAGGGGCACTCGTTCATCCGCGCGCGGGCATCGCGAAACCGGCCCAGATCGCGGTTCAGCATCTCGACATAGGCCAGCATGTGATGCCCCCAGGTCACCGGCTGGGCGGTCTGAAGATGCGTGAACCCCGGCATCACCCAATCCGCCCCCGCCGCGGCCTGCGCCAGAAACGCGGCCATCAACGCCTGCAAGCCCGCAATCGCCGCATCGCACTGATCACGCACCCACAGCCGGAAATCGACCGCCACCTGGTCGTTCCGGCTGCGCGCGGTGTGCAGACGCCCCGCCGCTGGCCCGATCAACTCGTTCAGGCGGCTTTCCACGTTCAGGTGAATGTCCTCCAGATCAGCGCGAAACTCGAACCGCCCCGCCTCGATCTCTGACAACACCGTGAGCAGGCCTTCCCCGATCGCCTCCGCATCGCTACCACTGAGGATGCCGGTGGCGGCCAGCATGGCCACATGGGCGCGCGACCCGGCAATATCCTGTGCGTAAAGCCGCTTGTCGAACCCGATGGACGCGTTGATCGCCGTCATGATCGCATCGGGTCCGCTGGCAAACCGCCCGCCCCACATGGTGTTTGCGGGCGGGCTGACAGGGTCGCTGGACATATGGGAAACCCTTCGGAGGGATGATGCGGAAACTGGTACTCGCGGCTCTTTATACTGCCCTGATGATGGGTGCAAACTCTGGCGCCGCCCAGACGGATTTCGAAGGGGATATGCAGAAACTGGCGCTGGTCGAGCTTACGCCGCTGCCGGCTGCCACCCTTCTCGACGCCGCAGATGCCCCACGTTCGATGGATGAATATCGGGGTCGGTGGGTGCTCTTGAACTTCTGGGCCACCTGGTGTGCGCCATGCCGGGCGGAAATGCCGGCGCTCGCACGGCTTCAAGTGGCCATGCCGGCCTTGGCCGTGGTTCCGGTGGCCACCGGGCGCAACTCGGTGACGGGCATTCAGAAGTTCTTTGCCGAGGCCGGTGTCGAGGGTCTGCCCGTCCTGCGCGACCCCACATCCGAGCTTGCGCGTTCGATGGCCGTGCTCGGCCTGCCGGTGACGGTTCTGGTCGATCCCGAGGGGCGCGAAGTGGCGCGGCTGATCGGTGACGCCGAATGGGACGCGCCCGAGGCGCTGGCGGCGCTGACGCAGTTGATGGCGCGCTGACGCCGCCCGTGTGACGCTTGGGACTGGCGACGCCTAGGGCTGGTGACGCTGCCCGCGTCCGACCTGCTGGCGCGGCGGGCCCATCTGTGCGCGGATCGACGCGGTGGTGGCGGGCAGCACCTGCCCGGTGTAACATCCCAGAATGTATGGATATTCGGCAGTCAACCGATAAGCGTAGTCATAGGTAAGCCCGCCGATGCTGACCGGCTCTGCCCGACCATGGCAGGCGTCAAGGTCGGCATTGTCCAACAACGCGCCCCCCGCATCCCGCATCCCGAGGATCGGATAGCCATCCAGCGCCCAGCCGACATGCGCATTCCTGTCGGCCCCCGGAACGCAGGGAGAGGAGTTGTGGTAGTGATACTGACCCTTTCCCTGCGGATGGCCATTGCACAGGTCCTGAACCTCATGCGCCGCAGCATCGAGCCCGGCATCATCCAGCGCATTGTAAAGTGCCACGCCCGTCGTGGTGAACCCGATCATCCCCATCGACAGACATCCGGGCTCGGCCGCCTTGCGGGGCGCGCGGGGGATCGTGAAATCCAGCGCGATCTGCAGGATCGGGTTGGGGTTGGTGTCATATGCATAGGCTGGGTCCGACCTCTGGATCGGAAAGCTGCCGGTAAGCTGGCCGACCGGCAGGCCGTTGCCGGTGACTTTCAGCGCATCCGCCGACGCCGTCACGTCAAACTGCGCATCGGGCCACGCCACCCGCCCCTCGACATGCGGCTTTTCCGACGGGCTCCAGGTCTTGCCGTCATACCAGTCGCCCACATGGCGCGCGCCGCCGCTGCGGAAGTTCTGGTTGCAGGCCATCACATGGCCGACCTTTGGCGTGGACGACACCTTGCCGTCACCGACCGGCAGTCGTTCGGGCATGTCATCGCTTTGCGCCGGCGCGGTGGTCAGGGCGGTCATCAGGCAGCAAACAAGGGCGGTTCGGGTCATGGCGGTGTCCTGTATGACCAAAGGGATCGCCGAAGGGCCGCAAAGGACCGCAACGACAAACCTTCTACGCCAGGGCGGGCGCATTCCGTCGCGTGCGGACTGAAAATCGGCTCAGGCGGCGAAAGAAGGGTGCCGGTGGCAGGTTGTCAGATGGTCGTTGACCATCCCCGTCGCCTGCATGAACGCATAGGTGATCGTCGGCCCGCAATACTTGAACCCCTGCGATTTCAACGCCTTTGCCATCGCGCGGGATGCCTCGGTTTCGGTCGGCACATCGGCGGGGGTCAAGGGGCTGTTGATCTGCGGCGCGCCCCCGACAAAGCGCCACAGGAACGGCGCAAAACCTGTGTCGGCCTCGATCCGCAAATAGGCCCTTGCGCCGGTGATCGCCGCCTCGATCTTGCCGCGGTGGCGGATGATGCCGGTATCGGCCAAAAGACGCACAACGTCCGCCTCGCCATACTGTGCGACGATTTCCGGATCGAACCCGGCAAAGGCTGCGCGAAAGGTCTCGCGTTTGCGCAGTATCGTGATCCAAGAAAGCCCGGCCTGAAACCCGTCCAGCACCAGCTTTTCCCACAACGCGCGGGGGTCGTATTCGGGCTCGCCCCAATCAGTGTCGTGATAGGCGACATACAGCGGATCGGTGCCGCACCACGGGCATCTGTCTTTGGTCATCGTGACCCCATAAAAATAGAACAAAATGCGAAACTTTACAGCTTATTTACCGATGTGGCCGCAATCTGTCGAGGTTCGGACAAAGCAGCTTGTGCCGTGGGGATCGCAAATGATGCCAATGCAGGAAAAGCGGACACTCGACGCGCGGCCGGGGCTGGCCAGTCCGCTCGGGGCGGCGATCTCGCAGATTGACCGTGCCACCATGCAGATGGTGCGCGAAGCGATAGATCAGCGCCGATTGCGGCTTGCCTGGCAACCGGTGGTTCTGTCGCGTGACCCGTCGCGGGTGGCCTTTCACGAAGGCCTGATCCGTGTGCTGGACCCGGCAGGCCGGGTGATCCCGGCGCGAGACTTCATCGACGCGGTGGAAAGCCATGAGATTGGCCGGGAAATCGACTGTGCCGCGCTGGAAATGGGGTTGGGTGCGCTTGCCCGGCATGCCGATCTGCGGATTTCCGTCAACATGTCGGCCCGCAGCATCGGCTATCCGCGCTGGAATCGCATCCTGAAACGCGGGCTTGGTCTGGGCCCGACCGTGGGTGAACGGCTGATCCTGGAAATCACGGAAAGTTCTGCCATGCTGGTGCCGGAGCTTGTCATCGCTTTCATGGAAGATGCGCAAAGGCAGGGAATTGCCTTTGCACTGGATGACTTCGGTTCCGGGTACACGGCCATCCGCTATTTCAAGGACTTCTTCTTTGACATCCTGAAGATCGACGCGCAATTCATCCGCAACATCGATCGCGACCCCGACAATGCCGCCCTGACGGCCGCGCTGATCTCGATCGGCAAGCATTTCGACATGTTTACCGTCGCCGAAGCCGTCGAGACGACCCAAGAGGCAGAACACCTGCGCAGCCTTGGGGTGGATTGCCTGCAAGGATACCTGTTTGGCGCCCCGACCGTGAAACCCGTCTGGGAAGACCAGCAGCGCAAGACGGCGTGATCCTTGCGCCTTCTGCCACGGCACACTTGCATCGCAGCTATGCAGACCGAATTCTTGCGTTTTTTACAGAACAACCCTAGGCGTTGTAGCTGAGCGGAGCGGGAGGAGCCTGCCCCGATATGGCCATCAAAGGGGTATTCCAGAATGACCAATGTTGTGATCGTTTCGGCTGCGCGAACTGCTGTCGGCAGTTTCAACGGGGCTTTCGCCGCCACACCGGCCCATGACCTTGGTGCCGCGGTGATCGAGGCTGTCGTGGCCCGTGCCGGCATCGACAAGGCCGAAGTTTCGGAAACCATCCTCGGTCAGGTTCTGACCGCCGGGCAGGGCCAGAACCCCGCGCGCCAGGCACATATCAAGGCAGGCCTTGCACAAGAGGCCAGCGCGTGGTCGCTGAACCAGGTTTGCGGCTCGGGTCTGCGCGCGGTGGCTTTGGCCGCACAGCACATCCAGCTGGGTGATTCGTCTATCGTCGTTGCAGGCGGGCAGGAAAGCATGTCGCTGTCGCCGCACGTGGCACATCTGCGCGCGGGGCAGAAGATGGGCGATCTGAACTTCATCGACTGCATGATCCGCGACGGGCTTTGGGATGCGTTCAACGGCTATCACATGGGCCAGACGGCGGAAAACGTCGCCAACCAGTGGCAGATCAGCCGCGCGATGCAGGACGAATTTGCCGTGGCCAGCCAGAACAAGGCCGAAGCCGCGCAGAAGGCCGGCAAGTTCGCCGATGAAATCACCCCCTTCGTGGTGAAAACCCGCAAGGGCGACATTACCGTCGATCAGGATGAATACATCCGCCACGGGGCCACGCTGGATGCGATGACCAAACTGCGCCCGGCCTTCGCCAAGGACGGCTCGGTGACCGCCGGAAACGCCTCGGGTCTGAACGATGGTGCTGCAGCCGTGCTGCTGATGTCGGCGGAAGAGGCGGCCAAGCGCGGGCTGACCGTTCTGGCGCGCATCGCGTCTTATGCCACCGCCGGTCTTGATCCTGCGATCATGGGCGTCGGCCCGATCCACGCCAGCCGCAAGGCGCTGGAAAAGGCTGGCTGGAAGGCCGCCGACCTCGATCTGGTCGAAGCGAACGAGGCCTTTGCCGCGCAAGCCTGCGCCGTGAACAAGGACATGGGCTGGGATCCGGCGAACGTGAACGTCAACGGTGGCGCGATCGCCATCGGGCATCCGATCGGGGCGTCGGGCGCGCGCATCCTGAACACTCTGATCTTCGAAATGGCGCGGCGCGACGCGAAAAAAGGTCTCGCAACCCTGTGCATCGGCGGCGGCATGGGCGTTGCCATGTGCCTCGAACGCGCTTGATCGAAAAATGACCCAAGCCGCGCGCAATAATATTGCGCGCGGCTTTTCCACAACCTAAGACTATTACAATGACCTTGGAGGAGGACAGAATGGGACGGGTGGCTTTGGTAACGGGCGGCACGCGCGGCATTGGTGCGGCGATTTCGGTGGCGTTGAAGGCGGCGGGATACACCGTCGTCGCAAACTATGCCGGCAATGCCGAGGCGGCAGCGGCCTTCACGGCAGAAACCGGCATTCCGGCCTACAAATGGTCGGTCGCGGACTATGACGCCTGCGTGGCAGGGATCGCCGCCGTGGTGGCTGATCATGGCCCGATTGCCGTTCTGGTCAACAACGCCGGGATCACCCGCGACGCGATGTTCCACAAGATGACCCCCGCCATGTGGCGCGAAGTGATCGACACCAACCTGTCGGGTCTGTTCAACATGACCCATCCGATCTGGAACGGCATGCGCGACGCGAAGTTTGGCCGGGTGATCAACATCTCTTCGATCAACGGTCAGAAGGGGCAGGCGGGGCAGGCGAACTATTCGGCGGCCAAGTCGGGCGATCTGGGGTTCACCAAGGCCCTGGCGGCCGAGGGCGCACGGGCGGGGATTACGGTGAACGCGATATGCCCAGGTTACATCGGCACCGAAATGGTCCGCGCCATCGACGAAAAGGTCTTGAACGAGCGCATCATCCCGCAGATCCCAGTGGGCCGTCTGGGCGAGCCGGAAGAGATTGCGCGAATCGCCGTCTTCCTCGCCTCGGATGATGCCGGTTTCATCACTGGATCGACCATCAGCGCCAATGGCGGGCAGTTTGTGGTTTGACCTTAGCGGCCGGGGGTTTTCGCCTCCGGCCTACCTTTCGAGGATTTCATGACCCGCAGCCGCGCCACTCTGATCGGCCTCAGCGCGGTCGCAATGTGGTCGTCGCTTGCGGTGCTGACCCTGGGGTCCGCCCCGGTGCCGCCGTTTCTGCTGAATGCGCTGTGTTTCGGTGTTGGTGGGGCAATCGGGCTGGTATGGGTGCTGACGGGGGCTGGCTTTCGCGTCCTGCGGGACGTGCGGTTGCGGGTGTATCTGTTTGGGACCCTTGGCCTGTTCGGCTATCACGCCTTGTATTTCAGCGCGTTTCGCTTGGCCCCTTTGGCAGAAACCGGGCTGATTGCCTATCTCTGGCCGTTGTTCATCGTGCTATTGTCCGGTCTGTTGCCGGGCGAGAAGTTGCGCGCCATGCATGTGGTCGGCGCAGGGTTGGCCCTTGCTGGTGCCGGACTGATCGTGGTGCAGGGCGGTGGGACCGTGACGGCAGAGGCCCTGCCGGGACTGGGGCTCGCGTTTTTGTGCGCGCTGACCTGGGCGGCCTATTCGGTGATCAGCCGCAGCCTCGGCTCGGTTCCAACCGAGACGGTGACGGTCTTCTGCCTTGCCACGGCCGGACTATCTTTGTTGGCACATTTGATATTTGAAACAACGGCTTGGCCTGTATCAACAACAGGCTGGCTATCGATCGTGGCGCTTGGGATCGGCCCGGTCGGTCTTGCATTCTTCACCTGGGACATCGGCATGAAGCGCGGCGACATCCAGATGCTGGGGGTGGCATCATATGCCGCCCCGGTGCTGTCAACGCTGGCACTGATCGCGGCAGGGCGGGCGCAGGCGACGCTGACCCTATTCTTGTCTGCCCTGATGATCACTGGCGGGGCGGTGCTGGCCGCCCGCGCCAGCCTTGGCGTCACGCCTGCGAAAGACGCGAAATCTCTTCCTTGATCTTCAGCTTCTGCTTTTTCAACTCGGCGATCTTCAGCGCGTCCGAACCCGGATTGCGTTGTGCCCTTTCCACGGTTTCCGAAAGGTGCTCGTGCTTCTTGCGAAGCTCGGTCAGATGCGAAGCGATGGTCACGTCGTCTCTCCTTTTGTGGTTGCCGATACCTCATGCAAGCACGAGTTGCAGGACTTGTCACGAAGTCTTCACAAACCGGGCTACCTCGATGTCTCGAATTTAGCTGAACGCCGCCGACAAAGACTGCGCATCGCGCAGAACGGCGCTTGCTTGGGCAGAATAGCTTTCGCGGTCCCCGTCATGCGATGCCCCGTGATGCAGCACGAACGGCGCGAGCAGGCGAAATGCGCCGCGCCCACCCTTGCGCGCCCGCACCAGGATGCGCAGCGCCGCCCGCCCGTCACGCGGTGCCAGGGGCAACACCGCCACCGACCCCATGCGCGGCGTCAGCGCCGACAACACCACAGGCAATCCGTCCGTCCCGCAGATCAGTGTCAGCCAGCCACCCGGATGCAACCGGCGCGTTGCAGCCTCAACCCAAGTCGCCAACGGCACCTCTGCCCGCATCGCAAGATCGCGGTCAGGCACCGGCGACGGCGTGCCGCCGCGCGGGTAATATGGCGGGTTGGCGATGACATGATCGAACCCGCGGCGCAGCGCTGCGGGCA
Source organism: Paracoccaceae bacterium (assembly GCA_031400505.1). Taxonomy (GTDB): domain Bacteria; phylum Pseudomonadota; class Alphaproteobacteria; order Rhodobacterales; family Rhodobacteraceae; genus JAIYDJ01. The sequence goes on from JANNPZ010000018.1 coordinate 38,027, forward strand.
TCTGCAGCAGATCGCCCGTCACCACGTCCAGCGTCACGCAGGCGCGCACCGCATTGCGCCGGGCAAGCTCGGCATAATCCGGCTGCACCTCGAGCCCCGTCACGATCACCCCCGGCACCCGTACCGCGAGGCAAAGCGCCGCCGCCCCCACCCCACAACCAAGATCGAGCACCGTCTGACCCGCCTCGGCAGGGCATGCCGCTGCCAGCAGTACCGGGTCGGTCGCCGCCCGATATCCCTTTGCCGGTTGCAGCAAGTGCAACCGGCCGCACAGGAACGCGTCATCGGTCACCTCGGACCCGGCAAACACCTAACGCCCCGTGGGAATGTCAAAATCGCGCAGCACCCTCAGGGCTGCGTTCAGATCTGCGTCCCGCACCATCAGCCGGCGCGGCAAAATGCCTAGGCTGCCGTCCAGGACGCTCATGTGGACGTCCATGTCGAACACCGCTATATCCTCGCCAGACAGCAGGGCCTGTGCGAAGGCAATGACAGTGGGGTCGGTGGTGCGCAGAAGTTCTTGCATCACGCAGATGTAGGCAGCCCGCACGTGTCTGTCGAGCGGAGATGGGGATGAGTTTGGACACGCAACCGGAAAATCCGCTGGACCGTCTGGTGGCGGCACTTGCCGGCGATCTGGGACTGGTCGCTGCGATGATCCGCGACCGGATGGCATCAGACCATGCGCCGCGCATTCCGCAAGTGACCGCGCATCTGATCGAAGCTGGCGGCAAGCGGCTTCGCCCGGTGCTGACGCTTGCCGCAGCGCGGTTGTGTGGCTACGAAGGCCCTTTCCATGTCCATCTGGCGGCAACGGTCGAGTTCATCCACACCGCCACCCTGCTGCATGACGATGTGGTGGACGAATCCTCGCGCCGCAGGGGCAGGCCGACGGCCAACCTGCTGTGGGACAACAAATCTTCGGTTCTTGTCGGCGACTATCTCTTTTCGCGCAGCTTTCAGTTGATGGTGGAAACCGGGTCGCTGCGGGTGATGGACATTCTGGCCAATGCCAGCGCCACGATTGCCGAGGGCGAAGTTCTGCAACTGTCCGCCGCACAGGATCTGGCCACCACCGAGGCGATCTATCTGCAGGTGGTGCGCGGCAAGACGGCGGCGCTGTTTTCGGCGGCGACCGAAGTGGGTGGCGTGATTGCGGGCGCGCCCGAAGATCAGGTGCGGGCCCTGTTCACCTATGGCGATGCGTTGGGGGTGGCATTTCAGATCGTCGATGACTTGCTGGATTATGGTGGATCGTCGATCGTCATCGGCAAGAACACCGGGGATGATTTCCGCGAACGCAAGCTGACGCTGCCGGTGATCAAGGCGGTGGCGCAGGCGTCGACGCAAGAGCGCGCTTTCTGGGAACGGGTGATTGAACGCGGCGATCAGCAGGACGGAGATCTGGACCACGCGATGTCGATCATGCTGCACCACGGCACAATCGAGGCGTCCCGCACCGATGCGCTGTACCACGCCGGCAAGGCGCGGGCGGCGCTTGGGGCATTGCCCGATCTTCCTTTGCGCAGCATGCTGGAGGATCTTGCTGATTTTGTGGTAGCGCGCATCAGCTAGTCATCGCGCCACAGGCCACCCACCAGTGCGGTTCGGCCTGGCGCAAGGCACAGACAGCCGCCGCCGCCCCAAATGGATCGGCAAACAGGCCAAAACATGTGGCCCCCGACCCCGACATCCGCGCCAGCAGGCAGCCGGGTTGCGACGCCAAGGCATCCTTCACGTGCCCCACCCTTGGGGCCACCAGCAGTGCGGCCGGTTCCAGATCGTTGCGCTGCATGCCCAGATATGCCGCCAACTCTGCAATTCCCCGCATCCGGGGCAGGTCGCGCGGCAATGGCGGGTTGTCGCGCCGCGTCAGGGCGCGGAAAACGTCGGGCGTGCTTACCGCGACGCAGGGGTTGGCCAGCACAAGCCATGCATCGGGCAACGGATAGGGCAGAGGGGTGATCACCTCGCCCACCCCTTCCATCCGTGCTGCAACATTTGCCAGGCACACCGGCACATCCGCCCCAAGCGCCAGAACATCGGCCGCCGACGGCAGCCTGACGCCCCAAAGCCGCGACAGGGCGCGCAGTGTGGCGGCTGCATCCGCAGACCCGCCACCGATCCCCGACGCGACCGGCAACTGCTTGTCCAGCGTGATCGACGCCCCTTGCGACACCTTCATGGCACGTGCTGCCCGCAGAACCAGATTGTCATTGCCCTCTGGCAGGGATCTCGCCCACGGTCCCGTCAACGTCAGGGCCAGACTGTCCGCCGCCGCCACCGTTATCCTGTCTGCCACGTCGGCAAAGACCACCAGACTGTCAAGCAAATGATAGCCGTCACCGCGCTGACCCGTTACGTGCAGGCATAGGTTGATCTTGGCCCGCGCCAGATCGGTGATCATTCAGGGTTGCGCCTCGATCACCGGCGCTCCGCCGGCTTGCTCTTCTGCCAAAACAGCATCCATGCCGATTTCCAGCTTGCGCCGGATGCGGATCGCGTCTTTTTCAGCAGGTCCGAACGACAGCGCGCGCCGCCACTGGAACTGTGCCTCCAGCCTGCGACCGACCGCCCAATAGACATCGCCCAGATGATCGGTGACGACCGGGTCCACCGGCTCCAGCAACGATGCCTGCTCCATCGGGGCCAATGCCTCGTTGAAGCGTCCAAGGCGGAACAATGCCCACGCAAGACTGTCAAGGATGTAACCTTCGGGTTGTGCCGCCACTGCGCGTTCGATCATCCCCAAAGCCTCGGGCAGCTTTTCGCCGCGATCCACCAGCGAATAGCCAAGGTAATTCAACACTTGCGGCTGATTGGGGTTCAAATCCAGCGCCTTGCGGAAATCGGCCTCAGCGGCTGCGAAGTTGCCGCTGCGTTCGTGGCAGATCCCCCGGCTGAAAAACAGCGACCAATGCCGCGCTGAGGGTTCCGAGACCAGCACGATTGCCGAACTATAGGCCTTTGTCGCCTCGTCAAACTGCGATTCACGGCGCAAACCGTCGCCAAGCGCCACCAGCACGGCCGGAATTTCGGGCTTGTTTCGGGCCAGCGCTTGCAGGATTTCGATCGACGCTTCCTTGCGGCCAGCAGCATAGGTTGCATCGGCCCGCCCGATTTCTGCGACATAGGCTGCGGGGTTGTCTGCCGGGACCAGCGCATAGGCTTCGGTCGCAAGATCGTATTGCGACTGTGCCTCCAAAAGGGCCGCAGTCAACAGGATCGCGTCAACATGATCGGGTCGCAGGTGCGCGGCAATGCGCGCGTGCATCAAGGTATAGCCGTCTTGCGCCTCGCCGTTCAGCGCGGATGCAAGCGAAAAGAACACCTCTGCCAACCCGTCCGTCGCATTGCGCGCCATGTCAAAGGGCACCGGTTCTCCGGCCGTCAGTCTGCGCCGCAGATCGTCGACCTCAAGATCCTGCCCGGGTGGCAGGTTCCGATCCAGGACTGCCAGCGCTTCGGCGTTGTTTTCAAGTTGGCTCAAAACCTGCACATGGGCAATCAACCCGCGCCGCGTCACACTGAACGATCCTGCCGCCCGACCCGACATGATCTCGTCGGCGCCTTCGAAATCGCCAACCGACGCCAGTGCCAGTGCCTTGTGATAAAGCCCGAACGGCTCCAGGCCTTTGGTTTTGGCCAACAGGTCAAAGCCTGCCTGGGCTTCGGACATGCGCCCGCGCCCCAGTTCTGCCCAGGCCCGCACCAATCCATCCAGCAGCGCCCCCGGCGTTTCACCGCGATCTGCGTCGGCCAGCAGCAAGTCGAAGTCGCCCGCCTTGCCCGCATGGGCAATCAGGGCCAGCGTGGCCGTCTGGTTGCGCCCGCCAAGATCCAGCAGACGCTTTGCGATGTCAGCCGCCAGATCAATCTGCCCCAGATTGATGAACGCGATCGCTGCGCCCTCCAGCAATTCGGGATTGCCAGAATCGGCCAGCATGGCACGCGAAAACCATGTCGCAGCCTCGCGATAGTCGTTTTGCGCGGCGGCAACGCGCGCCGCCAGAAACGACCCTGCGTCTCCGTCCTGTGCGGCGGCAGGTGCCCCCAGCATTGCCGCAACCAACGGAAGAACGCGAAACACCCGGACCATGCGAAAAAGCTCCTTGCTGGATGGATGCACGCTAATGCGGCCCCGCGGGAAGGGCAATCAGTGCTGCGTCGTTGCGGCGGGGCGCAATGATGTTTGCGCGCAAATCCGCGTGACATAGCAGTGAACCGGCGCGGTTCCGATCAGAAAAGGCGCGGTACGGCCCACAGGACCAGCAGCGTCGCCGCAATCAGCCCAGTCATCAACAGTGGCACGTTGGCAAGCGAAAGATCGCGCGCAACCGGCAGCACCGGATAGCGGACCGGCCAGCGTTTCGCCACCGCAGCCCGGTGCAACAGGCTGACCGACAGCGGCACTGCCACACCATGGGGCGGCGGTGCCGGGAACGGCCAATCCGGGCGCAGCAGCTGATTGGCGCGGCGCGTGTGCATCTGGGGCTGATAGCCGGTCATGTCGACCTCGAAGCGCACGGCAAAGTCTGCGATCAAGGCCTCTGCCGCCCCCTCGCGCCCGGTTTCTCGTAGCAGATCGGCCTGCGCGTCCGGGGCAAGTTCCCGGCCGAGCCGGTCTTGCACCCAATCAAGCACTTCGGCACGCGACATCGTCATGCCAATTCACATGTTCGGATAGTTTGGCCCGCCCCCGCCCTGCGGCGTGGTCCAGACGATATTCTGAGACGGGTCCTTGATGTCGCAGGTCTTGCAATGCACGCAGTTCTGGAAATTGATCACGAAACGCGCATCCTTGTCCTGCTCGGCCACCACCTCGTAAACTCCGGCCGGGCAATAGCGTTGTGCGGGTTCGGCATAGTCCGGCAGGTTGACCCGGATCGGGATCGACGCATCGCGCAGCCGCAAATGCGCCGGCTGATTTTCGTCATGGTTCGTGGCCGAAAACGCCACATTGGTCAGCCGGTCAAAGGACAGCACGCCGTCCGGTTTGGGATAGTCGATCGGTTTGTGATCGCGCGCCTTGCCCGTGGCTTCGGCATCCGACTTGCCATGTTTCAGCGTGCCGAAAACCGAAAGCCCGAACAGGCTGTTGGTCCACATGTCGAACCCGCCGCCAACAAGCGAGGCCATCAGTCCGAACTTCGACCACAGCGGCTTTACGTTGCGAACTTTCTTCAGGTCCGCCGCAATTGCCCCGCCCCGCACCAGCACCTCGTATTGGGTCAACTCGTCACCCTGTCGCCCGGCGTTCAGGGCAACAAAAGCCGCCTCCGCCGCATCGATCCCCGACAGCATCGCGTTGTGGTTGCCCTTGATCCGCGGCACATTCACCAGCCCCGCAGTGCACCCCAGCAGCGCCACCCCCGGCGCCACCATCTTGGGGATCGACTGCCAGCCGCCCTCGCTGATCGCACGCGCGCCGTAGGCCACGCGTTTGCCGCCCTTCAGCAGATCCGCGACCATGGGATGATGCTTGAACTGCTGGAATTCCATATAGGGATAAAGATGGGGGTTCTGATAGTTCAGATGCACCACGAATCCTACGTAGACCTGATTGTTATCAAGATGATAGATGAAAGATCCGCCGCCCGCCTTAGCCCCCAGCGGCCAGCCCATCGTATGTGTGACCCGGCCCTTGTGATGCTTTTCAGGGTCGATCTCCCAGATTTCTTTCATCCCCAGACCGAATTTCTGCGGATCCTTGCCCTTGGACAAGTCGTATTTGGCCATCACCTCTTTGGCCAAAGAGCCCCGAACCCCTTCCGAAAGGAACACATACTTGCCAAGCAGGTTCAACCCCGGCTCATAGGACGGCCCCAGCGTGCCGTCCGGGTTGCGGCCAAACTCGCCCGCCACCACGCCACGCACTTCGCCTTTGTCGCCATAGACGAGTTCAGACGCCGCAAACCCCGGAAAAATCTCGACGCCCAGCCCCTCGGCTACCTGCGCCATCCAGCGGCAGACATTGGCCATGCTGACGATGTAGTTGCCGTGATTGCTCATCAGGGCGGGCATAGGCCAGTTCGGTATTCTGATCTTTCCGGCTGGCCCCAGCATGTAAAAGTTGTCCTCGACCACCGGCACCGTGATCGGCGCACCCATGTTGCGCCAGTCAGGCAACAGCCGGTCCAGCCCCACCGGGTCCAGAACCGCCCCCGACAGGATATGCGCCCCGACCTCGGACCCCTTTTCCAGAACGACCACCGACAGGTTGGCATCTAGCTGCTTCAGCCGGATCGCCGCCGACAGCCCCGACGGCCCGGCCCCCACGATCACCACGTCATATTCCATCGCTTCGCGCACGATATCCTGCGGCATGGTCACCTCCCAAACGATCGCACCCAGACGGGCCTGTTGCGTCATTGCCCCAAGGTCCCGCCCCGGTCAACCATGACGCCACATCATTTGGGGCAGCAACGGTCTCGGCGCAAGATTCTTCTGCCACTGCGACAAGCCGCCGCTTATTCCCGCCATAACCTCTTGCAATCGCCCCCCCCGTCGGATCAGGGTATGGAAGTTGTGGCGCAAGGTCATGGCCTGCCCGGGCCGTGGCCTTCTCATTTGCACGAAGTGACCGATGGAAAAGATACCCATGACGCGCGGCGGCTTTACCGCGCTGGACGACGAATTGAAGGTTCTGAAGTCGCAGGAACGCCCCGCCGTGATCCGCGCGATTGCCGAGGCCCGCGAGCATGGCGATTTGTCGGAAAACGCCGAGTATCATGCCGCGCGCGAAAAACAGTCCTTCATCGAAGGCCGCATCAAGGAACTCGAGGCGATCCTGTCGCTGGCCGAGGTCATCGATCCGACAAAGCTGTCGGGCTCGGTGAAATTCGGCGCAACGATCATGCTGGTCGACGAAGAGACCGACGAGCGCAAAACCTACCAGATCGTCGGCGAACCCGAGGCGGATATCGAGGCGGGCAAACTGAACGTCCGATCGCCTTTGGCCCGCGCGCTGATCGGAAAATCCCAAGGGGATAGCGTCGAGGTCAAAACCCCGGGTGGCCAACGCAGCTACGAAGTGCTCAGCATCCAGTATATCTGAAACCGGAGGCGCCACGGAACAGCTCCATGCCCGACCAAACCGAAAAACCACTGGACCTCTCGCTTTACGCCCGTCACGACGGTGATGCCCGCTTTACCGCGACCGAACTGGTCGCAGGCGGCCTGTCGTTGATCTGGGTGGCGGCTGTCGTGGCCTTTCTGGTGACGGGGCCGCAGGATGTGGGCTCGCTCGGACTCGTGCTGACGTTGCTGATCGTCTTTCTGCCGCTTGCGCTGATCTGGGCGGCGGTGACCACCTTGCGCTCGGTCCGCGCCCTGCGAACCGAAGCCGCGCGATTGCAGGCAACGGTCGATGCGATGCGACATGCCTACCTGGCTGCCCAGCAGACACAAGCCGGCCTGAAGCCGTCGGTCGAGCGCAAGATCGACGAAATCGCGGTCTCTACCAAGTCGACAGAATCCGCGCTTGTTATATTTACCTCGCGCCGCGATCCGATGCTGACCGTGCCATCGGCGGATCGCAAGGCGGCGCTCGCCGCCCCCCGCCCCGAACCAATGGCCGAACAGCCCCGGCTGGCGCTCGGAACACCGGCCGAGGATCTGCGCCCACCGCTCTCCGTAGCCGATTTCATCCGCGCCTTGCAGTTTCCTGAAAACCCCGACGACAAGGACGGCTTTCGTGCCCTGCGGCTGGCGCTCGAAGACCGCACGGTGGCCAAACTGATCCGCGCCGCCCAGGACGTGCTGACCCTGCTCAGCCAGGAAGGCATCTACATGGACGATCTTCGTCCCGACCGGGCCCGACCCGAACTGTGGCGGAAATTCGCAACAGGCGAGCGTGGCCGCGCCGTCGCAGGCCTTGGCGGCATCCGCGACCGCGCGGCCCTCGCGCTGACCGGCAGCCGGATGCGCGAAGACACGGTGTTTCGCGACGCGGGCCATCACTTTTTGCGCACGTTCGACAAGACATTCGCCGATTTCGAAAGAAATGCCGGCGACGCCGACCTGGCCGATCTCGCCGAAACGCGGACCGCGCGCGCGTTCATGCTGTTTGGCCGGGTGACAGGCACCTTCGACTAATCGCGCCCCCCCCATTTCACCTTGGCACAAATATCCCACGGGGGTTTGGGGGTGTGAAACCCCCAATGTCGCCGGCATCGCAGCCCATAGCGCCGCCAGACCGGACCGCCCTGTGACTGCTGATCCTGCGCCAGCCCGTCAACCGGATGCCCAACCCGTCAAGGTCCGCGCAGCGAGCATCTACAGCGCCTTGTGTGTCCCGTCGCAGAGCGGTGCTTTGGCCGACTGCTTGCAGCCGCACAGCCAGGCGGTCTTGTTTGTCTCAGCCGTGAACTTCGTCGGATTGAACGACGTTCCCTTGTGAGATCCGTCGCAGAACGGCTGGGACCCGGACTTCCCGCAACTGCACCAGAAATATGTCTTTCCCGCCTCCAGATCGATGGGGTAGGGCGCTTTTTGCGCAACACGCGGCGTGTCGGTCATCGGGTTCTCCTGTCGGCCTGACTGACGCAAAGCCTGCGCTCCTTGCGTCCTCCCAGTCAAGTCACACCCTGCGCCCCCAAAGATCATACTCCCCCGCCTCTTCGACCTCGACACGCATCAGATCCCCCGGGCGCAGCGTGTCAAAACCGTCGTCGATGAACAAGTTCCCGTCGATCTCGGGCGCATCGGCCATGGTCCGGCACGTAGCACCCTCGGCGTCCACCTCGTCCACGATCACCTCCAGCCGCTGCCCGACCTTGGCCGCAAGCTTGGCCTCGGAAATCGCCTGCGCCCGTTCCATGAACCGCTCGTAGCGTTCCTGCTTGACCTCGGGGGCCACATGGTCAGGCAGCGCGTTGGACCGCGCGCCTTTGACGTCTTCATACTGAAAACACCCGACCCGGTCGAGTTGCGCCGCATCCATCCAGTCCAGCAGGACCTGAAACTCGGCCTCCGTTTCGCCCGGATAGCCGACGATGAAGGTCGATCGCAAAGTGATCTCGGGGCACACCGCCCTCCAGGCTGCAATCTCATCCAGGGTGCGCGCCGCCGCCGCAGGCCGCGCCATCCGCCGCAAGACGCCTGGATCGGCATGCTGAAAGGGAATGTCGAGGTAGGGCAGCACCAGCCCCTCGGCCATCAGTGGCACAAGGTCGCGCACATGCGGATAGGGATAGACATAGTGCAGCCGCACCCAGGCCCCCAATCCCCCCAGATCGCGCGCAAGATCGGTGATATGCGCCCGGTGGCCGCGCTCGATCCCATGTTTCAGATCCAGCCCATAGGCGCTGGTGTCCTGGCTGATCACCAGCAGTTCCTTGACCCCGGCCGCGACCAGCCGTTCCGCCTCGCGGATGACGGCATGGGCGGGGCGCGACTGCAACAGGCCGCGCATATCGGGGATGATGCAGAACTTGCACTTGTGATTGCAGCCTTCCGAGATTTTCAGATAGCTGTAATGCCGCGGCGTCAGCGACACGGCCGATGCGGGCAAAAGGTCGATGAACGGATCGGGCTTGGCCGGCACCGCTGCATGCACGGCATCCAGAACCGCCTCGTATTGATGCGGCCCGGTCACCGCCAAGACCTTTGGGTGTGCGCCCGTGATATACTCCGGCTCGGCCCCCAGACACCCCCGTCACGATCACCCGCCCGTTGGCAGCCAGTGCTTCGCCGATTGCTTCCAGACTTTCGGCCTTGGCACTGTCGAGAAAACCGCAAGTATTCACGATCACCGCATCCGCCCCCTGATAATCGGACGAGATTGCATAGCCTTCGGCGCGCAGGCGGGTGAGGATCCGCTCGCTGTCCACCAGCGCCTTGGGGCAGCCAAGGCTGACCATGCCGATGGTTGGCTGGCCAGTTCCATCGGATCGGGTGGGGCGGACGTCGGGCACCTGTGCGCGGGCGAGGTCGGGGCGAAGGGAGGGCGGATTTTGCGGCATGCGCGGGGTATAGCCGATAGAGTGCGCAAGGAAAAGCCGCCGGCGTCCCGCGCAGCCGGCATAGTTCAGGCGATCACCCTGCGGATGTTGGTCCATACCCCGCCGCGGTTTGCCAAACACAAACCGCGCGGATGCGTCCGCCCTAGCGCCGCCGGTCGCGTCGCGCGCTCATCGGTTGGAAGGCGACACCGACATGGGCCTCGCAATAGGGTTTGCCGGGCAGGCTCGGCAGGCCGCAGAACCAGAAATCCGGCGTGGCGGGATCGCCGATCGGCCATTTGCAGGTCCGCTCGGTCAATTCCATCAAGGTCAGACGCTTGGCGCGCTTTTCAACCTCGCGCACGGATGCCAGCGCTTCGGGGCTGATCTCGTTGGCAGAGGGCTGCGGTGGCAGGGGTTGGCCCGCAGGGATGATCGCCTTGCGCACCGGCAGGGGGGTCACGGCAACCGTGCCGGCGGGCATTTGTGCGCTCGCCAATGCGGGGCGTTCGGCCGCCGCGTCACGAACCGGGTCCATCGGGCGCGGTTCGGTCTGGCGGGGCGGGTCGATCGGGTCTGTGTGCACCGGGTCGGCAGCACTGGCCGACAGCGCCGCCTCGTCGTCATCGGCTTCGGCCACGCCACCCGGGCCGACACGGTTCGACAATCCCAGACGGTGAACTTTGCCAATCACGGCATTTCGGGTCACGCCGCCCAGCTCTTTGGCGATCTGGCTGGCGGACTGGCCTTCGGCCCACATCTTCTTGAGCGTCTCGACGCGCTCGTCGGTCCAGGACATCATCTTCTCCGGGCAAGAACAACTCCGCCGTGATCGGACGGGACGCCAGACGTTACAAGGACCAAAGGCAGAGTTCAAGCACTGCTGCCCAAGCGTCGCCGCCGCAGTGCCGAACTGCCGCAGTGCCGCGGCGGTCAATGCCGCAGCACGGGGCTTTCTGCGCAAAGGCGACGCAAGGCCAATGCCTCTGCGCTGTGCACAACCATGCGCGCGGTAGAGCCGTAACTATTTTTGGCGGTTGCAAGTGTGGGAAACAGGCACAAAATTTCGACACGGGTTGCAGCGTCCAAGGCGGCCATCGTCGTATCGCCAGGAAAGAAGCTTTCGGATGGGCAATCTTCTGCCAGTACGATCTGATGGCAATCAAACAGGATATGATGGTATGTGATCTGCGCGACCGGATCGGGCCGGATGGTCAGGTCATTGACCAGATGACAGGCCGGTACCAGCACCTCGCTTGTTCCGAACAGAAGTTCGGCCTGCCAACCGGTGACCAGCATCCTGTGCTGGGGCGAAACCCGAAGATCACGTGTGTTGCCCATTACCCCGCTGCGAAACCGAATCGGTGCGTGCCGCCCGTCGCCCGCGACCGTCTGCCTGCCGACCCAAGCCAGTGGCTGCATGCCGTCATCACTGGTAAACACCCTGTCGCCGGCGCGCAGGCTTTCTACCGGTCGTGCGCCATGCGCCGTCCGGATCAAGGTGCCCGAGGCAAAGCATGTCAGGAACGCGGGGTTTGGCCGGTCTTGGGTAAGCCCCGAGAACGTGTCGCCCACCACCGAATTTACCTGAAGTGACCTGATCGGATTTGCCTGCAAGGCGGCGAATTCCGGGCCGAAGGTCAACGGCGGCACCAGAAACATCTGCCCGTCCCTGTCCTGAATGATGACGAAGGTGCCGGTAAAGGTGCTGCCGTTGTCATAGGTCAGGGTGGCGTTGTACTGCACGGCCGCGTCAAAATTGACCGTCTGCGCGCCTGCGCCGATGTCATAGGTGATCCGGTCGTTCGAGGCACGGTTGTCCTGATCGAGTACCCCTGCCGTACCGCCACGGTCGGTGGTGTTGATCGTGACGACATCCTGCGACAGCGGCGTGCCCTGCGCACCAAAGGTTTGCCCCACCAGCAGGCCCGCGTTTTCCGCCGTGGTGTTGTTTTCGGTCGGATCAAGGCTGCTGGTCTGCCCCAGATAGATCGCATTCCACGTCGTTGGCATGGTGGGCCTCTGGCAGGGGGCGCGGATTTGCGCCTCTGACGGCTGAAATACTGCTGAAATTTGCTTTAATTTGGAAACAATCACGGCATTGTTGCGGTAATTGCGCCCGATCCGATGCCGGGCTCGCCCTGACAGGAGATGCCATGCACAGCCACCCCAATCCCGATCTGGCCGTAGGCGTTGATGCGCGGCCCCGCTGGAACTCGGCCGCCCACCGTCGCCACGGCTTTCACAATCTGCACCGCATCTGCCGCTATGTGCAGGCGTATCGTGCGGGCCTTGTGCTGGACCTGAGCCTTGAGGCCGACCTGTCGATCCCGCAGCGCGCCGACGTGGCACAACTGACGGCCAGCCCGTGGTTTTCCGCCATGGTGATCGCGCGCGGCAACCGGGTGCTTTACGAACGCTACGCCCCCGATTTCACCCCCGATCAGCCCCATTCGGTGCAGTCGATCACCAAGACGCTGATGAACCTCGTCATCGGACAACTGGTGGCGCAAGGGCGGCTGGCCTTGTCAGAGACGGTGGGCGACTGCCTGCCATGGATCGGGCCGGGTTTTGCCTCGGCTACGGTGCAGGACGTCCTGAACATGAATGTGACCCATGACTATGACGAGGATTACCAGAACCCGCAGGCCTCGGTTTTTCTGCACGAAGCGGCAACGGGAATGCGCCTGCCGACTGGCGCCGAGCCTGCCAACAAGGACTTCCTCGCTACCATAGGCCTTGCCGAAGGCGCCACCGATACCGTCAACCGCACCGGGGCCTACCTCTACCGCAGCGCCAACACCGATGTTCTCGCGGCGGTGGCCGAGGCGCAGGGTCGCCCGATGGCCGCCTGGCTCGCCGACATAACGGATGCGGCGGGGCTGGCAGGCGCCTTGCACATGGCAACCGATCGCACCGGCTTTCCCTTCATGAACGGCGGAATGTGCATCACCGCGCGTGATCTCGCGCGCTATGGCCTTCTTTTGGCGCGGCGCGGGGCGGGGGTGAACGGGGCGCAGGTCGGCGATGCTGCGTTCTTCGATGCAACGCTGCAGGGTGGCATTCCGATGTCGGCCCCGCGTGGCCATCTGCGCTATTCCAACCAAACCAACACCAATGGCCGCTGGATCGGACATGGCGGCTATGGCGGACAATATCTGCTGGTGGACATGGTGACGGGGACCGTCGGCCTCTATTTGTCGGTGCTGCAAGACGCCCATGGCTATGATGCGGCATTCTACCCGCCCGTGATCCGGATGCTGGCCGAGGTCTGCGCAGGCTGACCGGCGGCCCGAAATCGCCTTGATTTTTCTGCGCGCTGTCGTAAGGGTGTCGAATGACCTGTCGGACGCGCCCTCTCTCGCTGCCCCGACGCCGTTAAGGCGCAGGTTCTGTCTGGCCCGCATCAAGGGCCTCCTTTCATTTGACACCAGCGCGACCATCGGCCTACGTCTGTGGTGCATCATCCCAAGGGTCCCGTCATGATCTCCCCAGTCCTGCCCACCTACAACCGCGCACCGATGGCCTTTGTCTCGGGCACAGGCTCCTGGCTGACCGCCGAAGATGGCACGCGCTACCTCGACCTTGGCGCAGGGATCGCGGTGAACGCGCTGGGCCATGCGCACCCGGCGCTGTTGCAGTCGCTGACCGAACAGGCGGGCAAACTCTGGCATGTCTCAAATATCTACCGCATTCCGGAACAGGAACGCCTTGCACAGGCGCTGGTGGACCGGACCTTTGCCGATACGGTGTTCTTCACCAATTCCGGCACCGAAGCGTGTGAGCTGGCCATCAAGATGGCCCGCAAATACTGGTTTGACAAAGGTACCCCCCGGACCGAGATCATCGCCTTTGAAGGTGCCTTCCACGGCCGCTCCACCGGGGCCATCGCAGCGTCTGGTGCGGAAAAGATGGTCAAGGGCTTCGGCCCCCTGATGCCCGGCTTCTCTCAACTGCCCTGGGGCGACCACGACGCCTTGCGCACCGCCATCACCGACCAGACGGCGGCGGTCATCATCGAACCGATCCAGGGCGAAGGCGGAATCCGCACCCTGCCCGATGCCTGCCTAAAGGGCCTGCGCGATCTCTGCGATGCAACCGGCACCCTGATCATCTTCGACGAGGTGCAATGTGGGGTGGGCCGCACGGGCAAGCTTTTTGCCCATGAATGGTCCGGCATCACCCCCGACATCATGATGGTCGCCAAGGGCATCGGCGGCGGCTTCCCAATCGGCGCAGTGCTCGCCACCGAAGCCGCCGCGTCCGGCATGGTGGTGGGCACGCATGGATCAACCTACGGCGGCAATCCCCTTGGCTGCGCCGTGGCGGCCTGCGTGCTCGACCTGATCGACGACGCCTTCCTGGCAGAGGTCAGCCGCAAAGGCGCGCGCTTCCGTCAGGGCCTCGAAGGCCTCGTAGCCTCCCACCCGACCGTGTTCGAGGCCGTGCGCGGCCAGGGCCTGATCCTTGGCCTGAAATGCAAACTCCCCCCGACAGACGTGGTCAAGGCCGCCTATGCCCAACACCTGCTGACAGTGGCCGCCGCCGACAACGTGCTGCGCCTGCTGCCCGCGCTGAACATCCCCGACGCCGACATCACCGAGGCGCTGGCCCGGCTCGACCGAACCGCCACGGCTCTGGCCGCATGACCCCCCACAAATTTGGCCCCATCATCTGTTCCTAAATATCCTCTGGGGGTCTGGGGGGCGACGCGCCCCCGGTTCCGCCCTGTCAGCAAAGCCCGATCCCATGAAACATTTCCTCGACATCCACACCACCACCGCCCCCGACCTGCGCGCCATGATCGACAACGCGCACGCGATGAAAACCGCACGGGCTGGCCGCCCCAAAGGCACGCCCGACGATGACCAACCCCTCAAGGGCCGCATGGTCGCCCTGATCTTCGAGAAACCCTCGACCCGCACCCGCGTCAGCTTTGATGTCGGCGTCCGGCAAATGGGCGGCGAAACCATGGTCCTCTCGGGCAAGGAAATGCAGCTTGGCCATGGCGAAACCATCGCCGACACCGCCCGCGTGCTGTCGCGCTATGTCGATCTGATCATGATCCGCACCTATGAAGAGGCGACGCTGCTGGAAATGGCCGAATACGCCGGCGTCCCCGTCATCAACGGCCTGACCAACCGCACCCACCCCTGCCAGATCATGGCCGACGTGATGACTTACGAAGAACACCGCGGGCCGATTGCCGGCAAAAAGGTGGTCTGGGCCGGCGACGGCAACAACGTCTGCGCGTCGTTTCTGCATGCCGCGGGCCAGTTCGGCTTTGACTTCACCTACACCGGCCCGGAAACCCTGGAACCTGACGCCTCGGCCGTGGGCTTTGCCCGCGAAAAGGGGGTCCGCGTCACGGTTGAACGCGACCCGGCAAAGGCGGTACTGGGGGCTGATCTGCTAGTCACCGACACCTGGGTCAGCATGCACGACCCCGAATCCGCGAAAGAACGCCGCCACAACCAGCTGCGCCCCTATCAGGTGAACAAGTCCCTGATGGCCAAGGCCAAACCCGACGCCCTCTTCATGCACTGCCTGCCCGCCCACCGCAACGACGAGGTGACCAGCGCCGTGATGGACGGCCCGCATTCCGTGGTCTTCGACGAGGCCGAAAACCGGCTGCACGCGCAAAAGGCGGTGATGCGGTGGTGTCTGGGGGTGTGAGGCGATGACAACATCGCTGCCGAACCCGGCCCTGCAAAAGTTGCTCTTGCCTGCCTTCAGCCCCTGCGCCGCGTTCGGCACATGCCCCGAGGCGGTCTGGGACCCCCCAACCGGTCACGTCCCGCGCGGATTCCTGGGGGCGACAGGCGCGTTGAGCGAGGTGCAGGCCATCATGGTGTTTGCGGAGCCAGGTGGCGTCTACCCGACGGACTACTATGATCTATCCCTGCGCCCCGGTGACTTGCTGGCCGCAACCGTCTCCGAAACCCGGCGGATCATCGCAACCTCGCAAGATCAGTTTCATCGCAACATTCGCTGGTTCTTGGATCAGATCGTGCCCGGAAAGGACTTTACATCACAGTTGCGGCGGGTTTGGATGACCGAGGGCAGATTGTGTTCGGTTCACAAGGAAATCGGCGGCCGCAAGGATCGGACCTGCGCAGAACGCTATCTTGCTGGCCAGATCGCTCTGATGCCGCAGGCGGTGGTGATCGGGTTCGGGAACAAGGCACAAGCCTACCTTGGTGCCCTCGGTATCTCCCATGTCGCAGCGCGCGCGTTGGCACCGCCCGGATCATACCACCGTCCGGCGCGCCCCAGTTGGGAGGCGGCCATAGCCGAAGTCAAAAACCGCGCCGCAAGTTGACTACCCCGCGCAATACGCCTCGGCCTGTTCGCTGAACGCCTTGTAGCGGTCCCAGAACGCATCGTCGCTGTTGCTTTGCGACATTTTGACGTCCTGCGCGCGGTCGGGATCCTTGAAGAAACTGGCAACCCGTTTCTGATCGCCACCGCGCAGGGTGAAATCGGCGACCTGCCCGATGCAACTGCACAAGCTGCGGTTCGCCGCCTGCCGGTCAGACCGGTTGCAGGCGGATTCGATAGGGCCGGCCTGGGCCATCAGGGGAAGGATCGCGGCAACCAGCGTTACCAGCACGAAGGGGGTCTTGGTCATCTATGCCTCACTGCCCATCCCGTGGCCCCGTCGGGGAACCATCCGGTCAATGGGTCATTTTGTGGCATGATTATGACGATTCGCACGCGATTTTTCAATGCAAAGAAACAGTTGCGCGACAAATTGCCAAACGTCCCAAGGGGTGGCAGTACCCGCCGCCACGCCCCGCTACATACGGTAGCGGGGCATGGCGATGCCTTTGGCCGAACCCGGCAATCGCCTGAAATCCTTCCCCCTTCCCGCCTTCATGCAGACAGGGTATAGCGCGGCCATGACCCAGCTTGATCTCATCCGCAATTTCTCGATCGTGGCCCATATCGACCACGGAAAATCCACCCTCGCCGATCGTCTGATCCAGATGACGGGCACGGTCGCCGCGCGCGACATGAAGGCCCAGATGCTGGACTCGATGGACATCGAACGCGAACGCGGCATCACGATCAAGGCCAACACGGTGCGGATCGAATATCCAGCGAAGGATGGCAAGACCTACTTCCTGAACCTGATCGACACCCCCGGTCACGTCGATTTCGCCTATGAGGTGTCCCGCTCCATGCGCGCCGTTGAGGGTTCGCTGTTGGTCGTCGACGCCTCTCAAGGGGTCGAGGCGCAAACGCTGGCCAACGTCTATCAGGCCCTCGACGCCGGCCACGAAATCGTCCCCGTCCTCAACAAGATCGACCTTCCGGCAGCCGAACCCGACCGCATCCGCCAGCAGATCGAAGACGTCATCGGCCTCGACGCCTCCGACGCCATCCTGATCTCGGCCAAATCCGGCCTCGGCATCCCCGACGTTCTCGAGGCCATCGTCACCCGCCTGCCCGCCCCCAAAGGCGACCGCGACGCCCCCCTAAAGGCGATGCTCGTCGACTCATGGTACGACGCCTACCTCGGCGTCGTCGTCATGGTCCGCATCATGGACGGCTTCATGCGCAAGGGCGACCGCGTCCGCATGATCCAGACCAACGCCGTCTACGGCATCGACAAACTCGCCGTCCTGAAACCCCAGATGGTCGACATCGACGAGCTTGGCCCCGGCGAGATCGGCATCTTCACCGCCTCGATCAAACAGGTCCGCGACACCCGCGTCGGCGACACCATCACCCACGAACGGCGCGGCTGCGACACGCCCCTGCCCGGCTTCAAACCCGCGCAACCCGTGGTGTTCTGCGGCCTCTTCCCGGTTGACGCCGCCGATTTCGAACCCCTCCGCGACGCGATCGAGAAACTCTCGCTCAACGACGCCTCCTTCTCCTCCGAAATGGAAACCTCCGCCGCCCTCGGCTTCGGCTTTCGCTGCGGCTTTCTCGGCCTCCTCCACCTCGAGGTGATCCGCGACCGCCTCGAACGCGAATACGACCTTGATCTGATCACCACGGCGCCCTCGGTCGTCTTCCACCTGCACATGAAAGACGGCGAGGTGCGCGACCTGCACAACCCCGCCGACATGCCCGACCTCACCTACATCGACCACATCGACGAGCCGCGCATCAAGGCCACCATCATGGTCCCCGACGAATACCTCGGTGATATTCTCAAGCTCTGCCAGGAACGGCGCGGCATCCAGATGGACCTGTCCTATGTCGGCAACCGCGCGATGGCCGTCTACGACCTGCCGCTGGCCGAAGTGGTGTTCGACTTCTACGACCGCCTGAAAAGCATTTCCAAAGGCTACGCGTCCTTCGACTATCAGATCTCCGAATACCGCGAGGATCATCTGGTCAAGATGTCGATTTTGGTGAACGACGAACCCGTCGATGCCCTGTCGATGATGGTCCACCGCGACCGCGCCGACATGCGGGGCCGCGCGATGGTCGAGAAACTGAAAGACCTGATCCCGAGGCACATGTTCAAGATCCCGATCCAGGCGGCGATTGGGGGGAGGGTGATCGCCCGCGAGACCTTGAGCGCGATGCGCAAGGACGTGACGGCAAAGTGCTACGGCGGCGACGCGTCCCGGAAGAAAAAGCTGCTGGAGAAGCAGAAAGCCGGCAAGAAGAAGATGCGCCAGTTCGGGAAGGTGGAGATTCCGCAGGAAGCGTTCATCGCGGCGTTGAAGATGGATGGGTGAGGGAATATTGTTAACTAGTTGGGATCTGATGCGAGTAGACCTGCGTTCTAAGGCTGCCTTATTGGTTTTGGAAATAGACTTTGGAAGGGGATACGTGTGAAGAACCTAATTCACTCTGAGAGAATTGAAAAAAATTTAGCCGAAGGTAAGTCAATTAAATGGTGGCGCTTTCTGGCTCGACTAAGACACATGCGGGAAAGACAGGCCGCCTACAAGGAACATCTTCGCGCGCGTCTAAGAAGAAAAATGAAGGACGGTCCCTATGATATGGTTCCACTCACTAGCATCATTCCCGATCCCGAAAAGAGATTGGCAGCGTTTGTTACTTACTATGACTATGCAAGAAAAGAAATTGACCGTGAAGACGGAATAACTTTCACCCGACTAAACTTAACTCTGTCCTTTCAGGCATTCCTTCTCGCGGCGGCTGTCTTTCTCTTTTCCAGTATGACCTCTCTTGTATCTAAGTCCTTTGATGTTGCCGCTGTCGGTCAAAATGCTACTATTCAGGCCGTTCCCATTTTTGCAGAACTTCTTGTTTTGATTGTAATTCTGATCTTGATTGCAATTTCAGCGGTTGGGCTCGTGGTTTGCCACTATTCTTATCGGGGCATTAAATCGTCCCGAGACTCGCTTCACTGGGCAAAAGATATGTGGATTGAGTTCAATCAGGTAAATGGACACCTTTATCCCAGCATCGTCCCGCAACTTACGAAGTATGCAATGTTGCGAAACAGGGATCGACACAAAACGGACCAAGGCAGCGATTTTGCTCTTTCAATTCCAAAGACCCTAAGATTTTTTTGGATTTTTAAGCTCGCGTTATGGGTTATTACTTTGGTCATATATTTAGTAAGATAGCGAGCGGTAGGGTGGGGTTCCGCCCCACCATTCCCCCACCCCTCGGCGCGACTGTCACCACCAGCACCACCAACCGCCCGTCCTCGATCCGGTAGGTCACGCGCCAGTCGCCCACCCGAATCCGCCACTGGTCCACTTCCCCCACCAGCTTCTTGCACCCCGCCGGGCGCGGGTTCGCCGCGAGTGTGGCGATGGCATCGGTCATCCGGTCATGCAGCCGCCGGTCCGTGATCCGCTGCAGGTCCTTCATGGCCTGCGGCGACAACTCAATCTGATAGGCCGTCATTCGCCTGCGTCAGCCGCTTCGATCTCGGCCCAAAGCTGCTCGTGCGAAATTGCCTTGCTGGGGTCGGCAAGATACTCGGCATATGCGGCCTCGCCCATCTTCGCCAGTTCCGCATCCTCCAGCGCCTCGTAATACGCCATCGCCTCGACCGAGATCATCACCGCAACCGGTTTGCCGTGGCGTTCAATCGTCACATCCTCCCGCCCGTACTGGACCTTTCCCAGCAGGTCCGACAGGTTTTCGCGGGCTTCCGAGACAGAGACGGTGATCATGGTTATGTCCAATTTGTACGAAACGTAAGAAATACCATGCCACACTTGGCGGCCGCCGGCAATTCCCTTTGCGCATCGTCGTATGCACAGGGGGTGTACGGGGGGTGTACAGGGGGTGCATGCCGATTATTGGGCAAGATTAACGCGCCCTTAACCAATCACCGTCACGGTGGAGGACATGAAATTCATCCTCCCATTCCTTCTGCTAACCGCCTGCGGTGCGCAGCCCGCGCCAGATTTCTTTGGGGCGACGCGTACCGATGTCACCCGCGACGACCGCCAATACACTGTTTTTCATACCGAAAAACGGGTCGAGGTGATCAGGCTCGGTTACGCCGCCCGGGGCCAGCATCAGGCAATCCGCGCCACCATGATCGCCCTGATCCCCGAGGTGACGGGCTGCCGCCTCAACGAAACCACCTTGCAGGGCGACAGCGGAGAGATGCGCGGCTCGATCCGCTGTTAGGGGGTCACCCCTTGCGCCACAACAACATGTAGCCCGCATAAACCCCCGCCGCCGCAAACAGCACGGCCCAGCCGGGCGAGTTGAAATACAACTCCACCCCCGCCCAGCTTAGCGGAAACAACACCGTCACCCACCGCCGCCAGCGCGGGGCAAAGAACGGATGATCGGGGTCGAGGATTTTCATTTTGCAACACCTGTTTGACGGCAGGTTAATCCACCGCCCGCCGCAACGCCAGTCCCGACCCTGTCACCCCCTGTACACCCCCTGTGCATACGAAGTGCGTTGATCCGGCGGGGAACGGCGGGGTGAACCCCGCCCTACGGATGATGCGCGCGTCGGGTTTGCGTATTGTAAACGTCGGTCTTCCGTCCGGGCGGTTTGGGGTGGGAGCGGCGGGGTGAACCCCGCCCTTCGGCAACGGGGCGCGGGAGAGGTTTGCGGTTTCGGCCTTTGGCATCCATTGGGAGGGGCTGGACGAGGATATCTCGGTCGCAGGCTTGCTGGCGGTGTTTGTCAAAGCAGTTGTCGCCTGGTTTCGTTTTAGGCTGCGCGTTTGGCTGGTCCGACCATGGGGCCGCCGCCGCCAACTTCATCGGGGAGCGCGCCGTCGGACCCATGGCCTCCGCACCTGGCATTCGGCCGTTCCGGGTTCAGCCAGACGGAGGCTGTGGGCTGCCAGTTTCGCGTCGGGCCTGACCAGCGTTCGGGCCGGGCGGCTCGGGCCAGTTCGCAGACCTGATGTCGGCTTGCGAGCAGCGCACAATCCTCGCCGCGGTGACGCTGATCGGGTGTCACGAAGCGCAGCGCGCTGTGGCGATGGTCAAGGTTATACCAGCGCACGAAGCCCTGAACCCAGGTCCGCGCCGCGTCTATCGTCTTGAAGCCGCGGTCGGGCCAGGTGGGCACGTATTTGCAGGTCCTGAACAGCGCCTCGGAGAACGGATTGTCGTTCGACACCCGCGGTCGGCTGAACGACGCGATGACGCCGAGCCGCTCCATGGTGGCCTTCATTGTTGCACCCTTCATGGGACTGCCGTTGTCGGCATGGAGCACCAACGGGCCGGTGAGGCACTTTTCAGCCCAGATTGCGCGCTCCAGAACCTGCGCGGCGAAGTCGGCCGTCTCGCGGTCATGGACTTCCCAGCCGACGATCTTCCGACTGAAGATGTCGACGATGAGATAGAGATAGAAAAAGGCCCCGGCGATCGGCCCCGGCAGCCACGATATGTCCCAACTCCAGACTTGGCACGGGGCCTTCGCCTCGAAGCTGGTGGGTGGCTTGCGGCGGGTGGCCGGTCGGGCTCGACCGCGGCGATGGTTCTGGCCGCGTTCGCGCAACACCCTGTAGAAGCTGGATTCCGAAGCGATCCAGATGCCCTGGTCGGCCAGCCGCGGCACGATCTGGCTGGGGGGAAGGCTAGCGAATTCCGGGACGTTGCAGGTTGCCACGATGCGGTCGCGCTCCTCATCGCTCAGCTTGCTGGCAGGCTCGGGGCGCTCGGCAAAGGGGCGGCGATCGTCGCAGATTGCCCCCTCCGGCCCCGTCCAGCGCTGAAGGGTGCGTGCGTTCAGGCCCAGTTCGGCACAGGCGGCGGCCTGGCGCGCGCCCGCCGCCATGGCCTTGTCGATCAAGGCAACGATGTCGCGGCGATCCGGGGTGGAGGTCATTCGTCCTCGCCTCCGCGGCCCCAGATCGCCTCGGCCTTTTTTCTGAGGATCATCAGCGCCGCAGCTTCCGCCAGCGCCTTCTCCTTGCGCGCCAGATCCCGTTCCAACTCTTTGATCCGCTTCTTGTCGTCCTTCGTCTCGCGCGAGATCCGGCTCGTCGCCGCACGCTCCCAGTCGTTCGCCCGCTCGCAGGCCTCGCGCCACACGCCGAGCTGCTCAGGATAGACGCCCCGGCGGCGGCAGTATTCGCCAAGCTCTGCCGCGTTCATCGACGCCGTCTCGATCACCGCCGAAAGCTTGTCGCGCGAGGTCCAGCCCTCCGGCCCGGCATTGACATCGGGCAGAAACTGCCCCTTCGCCCGCGCCTCGGCCCGCCACTTCGCCAGCGTCGCCTGGCTGATCCCTTCTTCCTTGGCCAACTGGCCCAAGGGCATGTTGTTCGGCGGCAGCATCTTCGTCAGAACCGCTGCCTTCCTCTCCGGTGAATACGCCAACCCGTCATCCTGTCCCGCCCGCCTCAGGGTATACTTTCAAAAGTAGTGCAGGCGACAACTGTTCTGACTGAGGGGG